>JACQZN010000080.1 GCA_016213845.1 Candidatus Wallbacteria bacterium | reverse complement strand
TACCGGAGCCCTGGCCGCCTTCCAGCTCACGCTCTGGACCTATGGCCGTTCCCGGCGCGCGGCGACGGGAAGGCTGGCGTGGGCCCTGGCAGCGGGGGTAGCGCTCGGGTTCTTCGCGACGGTGCGGCCCCTCACCGCTTTGGGGATGAGCCTGCCGCTGGCGGGGGACGCTCTCTGGCTGCTGGCAAGCTCCCCTCGGGATCGCACAGCCTGGGCCGGAGCGCTCGTGGTCGGGTGCGCGATCGGCCTGGCTCCGCTGGCCGTCCAGAACGCCCTGGTCACGGGCAGTCCGGCCGTCTTCCCCGTGAGCCGCCACCTGGACGGCTCCTTCCGGCTCGGATTCGGCTCGGGAATCGTCGGCAACGAGCACTGGCCCGAAAAGGCCGTTGCCAACTTCCTGGGCAGCTACAACTCGCTGCAGAAGTACCTGTTCACCTGGCCGGTGGCCGCGCTGGCTCCGCTGATGGTGCGCATGACCCTGGGGCCGGCGCTGGCGGCCTGGGAGCTCTTGGCCTTCTCGTGCGCAGGGGGGCTCTCACTGCTGTACGGATTCCACTACTACCAGGACCTCTGCTTCGGGCCACGCTACATCTACGAGACAGCCGGCCTGTGGCTCGCGTTGACGGCCGGCGCTTGTCTCTTCCTGGCGCGGCGGGTCGGGGCGGCGCTGGGTGACGTTGCCTGCGGCCGGGGCGTGGTCGCCCTGGCCCTGGCTGGATTCACCCTGGCCGGCGGTGCGTTCTACGGACCGCGCCTGGTCCGGGGATTCTCCGACGACTATTGGGGCGTCGGCCCCGCCCTGGTGAATGCTGTCGAGGCTCGCTCGCCTGACTCCCCAGCGGTCATCGTCGTCGGCACCGAGCTCTGGAACTGCGCCTTTCCGCAGCAGCCGGTCCGCCTGGACGCGCCCGTCGTCTACGCGCTCGAACAGCCGGACATCCGCGCTTTGCGGGCAGCCTTCCAGGGCAGAATCTTCTGGCGCGCGCGCAGCCTACCCGGTGGCCGCGTCGAGCTCGAGAGGCTCTGAGCCGCAGGCGGTCGTCGCCGGCTCGGAGGCCAGCGAAAGCTCCATTGGGGCCGCAAACTCTTTGACTTCACTTGCGACGGCGGCTATAATGCCGCCCGAATCTGGGAGCCGGGCTTCCAGAACGCGGAGGTATCGGCTGGAACGAGCGCTCTCCGGACTCCTGCTAGCGGGGTTCATTCTTCTTCCGGCAGCCTTTCTTTACGCGTTCTTCCAGGGACTACGGTCCTGCTGCCACCAGCTCTCGGATGCCAAGTTCTTCGAGCCGATGAGGGATTCCGTGTCGGGCTATCTCATCGCACTTCTGGCGGGATTGGCCGCCGTCCATTTTGTACGGTTCATCACTTCAAACTGAAGGCACGATGCTCGAGCGACGCACTCGCCCGGCAGGCCGGCCGGCGACCAAGGGGCCCTCGCACTCCCGCGAAGGCAATCTGCTGCGCCTGGAACAGCCGGTCGCGCGCGAGGAACTCCGAGGCGGGGGCCAGGTGGCGTCCATCGCCCGGCTCTACTCCCAACGGGACTCGGGTCGGCGTCCGGGACTGCTGCGTCGCCTCTGGCGGCGCATCACGCGGAGGCTCCTCACACGGGGATCGGGCGTCGAACTTCGGGGCCGCCGGGCGGGCGGAGAACAGCCGGTCCGCATCGGCCCCAAGCGCAGGCTGCTGCGGGAGCGGGACAGCCGCAACACCGTCAAACGTGCGATGGGCTATCTCGCCGGAATCCTCATCCTGGGCTTCAGTCTCTGGCAGGCGACACGAATTCTCTCGGACTACGGGTCCGAGAGTGGTATGGTGAACGTCCTGTTGGGTATCTTCAGCGGAATTGTGGTCCTCTTTCTCCTGTCGCACGACACGGCCGTGTCCAGGAGGCAGCGGGCCGAGGAACAAGACGGGGCGTAGCGCAGCCTGGTAGCGCACACGGTTCGGGACCGTGGAGTCGGAGGTTCAAATCCTCTCGCCCCGACCACCTAGAGCGGGAGGCGGTATTCCTGGACAAGGGCCGTCCTCCCGCCTTTCTTTTCGGCAAGCAGGTCTATGAAGCGAGTCCACATCCGGGGCATCGGCGCGGCTCTCCCCAACCGCGTGGTTCCTAACGAGACCCTCTCGAAGTTGAACGGCATCGAGCCGGCCTGGATCGTCGAGCGCACCGGCATCGAGCGCCGGACCCTCTCGGACAGCCTCGAGAAGTCGAGCACGCTGGCGACCACCGCCGCCCGCGAGGCGCTCGAAATGGCTGGCCTGTCCAACGGCGATATCGACCTACTGGTGCTGGCGACCAGCTTCCCGGATTCCGTGCTGCCGCAATCGACGGCGGGCGTGGTCAAGGATCGACTCCAGCTTTCACGGGCCGTGGCGCTCGACATCGGCACGCCGGCCATCGGCTTCGTGATGGGGCTGCAGCTGGCCCAGCAGTACCTGGGCCTCTCCGGCTTCGAGAACGCCCTGGTGATCGGTGCCGAGTGCTTCTCATCCTTCTCGGACCTGCGAGATCGCCGCACGTGCTACCTCTTCGGCGACGGGGCCGCAGCCATGGTGCTTTCCCGCTCCAAGGGGTTCGCCACGATTTCGGCGCCTTTCCTTTCGAGCGCAGGCCCTGCCTCGGAAGTCGCCCCCGCGACGGATGCGCGCGGGTTGGAGGCCTCCTACTCCCTGCCGCTCTATCACCAGCCAAGGGAGAAACTCCAGGCCGGCTTCGAGCGTACCCTCGGCGAGCTCCTGAAGAGAGAAGGCCTGGAGCCGGCCGAGCTCAAGTTCGTGCTGCCGCAGCAGATCCACTCGGCGGCGATCGAACGTGCGGGCCGCAAGCTCAAGCTCGGGCGTGGGGTGCTCTTCGGTGAGCTGCTCCACTCCGCAAACCTTCTCTCGGCAACGCTGCCGCTCTCCTTCTACCACCTGGCAGCCGCCCACAAACTGGAGCGAGGCGACAGGGTGGTCCTCATCGGCACCGACGGGCGGTACCTCTGGGGCGGCGCCGCCATCTCGATGCGCGCGCGACCGGCCATCGGGGACCGGGACCTGGAGGGCTTCACGGCTGGCGCTGCCCACGTCGCGGGCCTGATGTCCTCGCGACAGGCGGAGGCCGAACGCAAGTTCCGCGCCGTCAGCGAGCTGCCGGCTGTGCTGACCGAGGAAGTGCGCAAGGCGGAGCTCTTCGGGGCTTCTGTGTCGACTGTGTTCTTCACGCTCGGACACCAGGCCCGGCTGAGCCGCTCGACGATGGAGCAGATGGGCCGGGAGACTCGTCTCATCCTTTCACGCCAGATTCGCCGGCGCGATCTCGTCGTCGAGGTCGCGCCCGGCCGCTTCGCCGTCATCCTGCCCAACCAGGACGCCGCCGACGCCCGTCGCATCGCCGAGCGCCTCAAGGGGCTGCTCGAGAGGCTCGATCCCGTCGAGGAGATCGAGATCCGGGCCCTCTACGATACGCTCACCTATTGCCCGGGCGGCCGCGCCGATTCCTACGTCGGCGAAGTGGTGAAGAAGCTGGAAGCTAGAGCCTAGCTTCCCCATGCTCGTCTACGTCGTCCGCCGGCTGCTGCTTGCGGTTCCGCTGCTCCTGGGCATCCTGTTCCTGACATTCTTCCTGATGCAGCTGGTGCCGGGCTCGCCGGTGGAGCGGCTGCTCGGAGAGCGAGGCGGCACGCCCGAAGAACGCGCGCGGCTGATGCGCGAGTACAACTTCGACCGTCCGTGGTGGGAGCAGTTCGGTCTCTACGTGGCCCGGCTGGCGCGCGGCGACCTGGGGACGAGCGTCAACCAGGTGCCAATCGCGGCCGAGATCGCCGACCGCTTTCCGAACACCTGCATCCTGGCGCTGACCTCGGTGGCGCTGGCGACGGCGCTGGGGCTTCTGACCGGGGTGCTCTCGGCGGTGAAGCCGGGGAGCTGGACGGACCATGCCTGCCGCTTCGTGGCGGTGTTCGGCCTCTCCACGCCCGTCTTCTGGTTCGGACTGATGCTGATGCTCTTCTTTGCGCTGAAGCTCAGGTGGCTGCCCTCCTCGAGCGACACGCCGTCACTCGCCGTGAACCTCATCCTGCCTTCGATCACGCTGGGGCTGAGGCCGGCGGCGTTCATCCAGCGGGTGACCCGCTCCACACTGATGGACATCCTGCGGACCGACTTCATCCGGACGGCCCGAGCCAAGGGGCTTTCGGAGTGGACGGTGGTGCTGGGGCACGCGCTGCGCAACGCGCTCCTGCCGATCGTGACGCTCATCGGGCTCGACCTCGGCAGCCTGCTGTCGGGCTCGGTCATCACCGAGACGATCTTCAACTTCCGGGGCATCGGCCTCTACGCGTTGAAGGGAATCCAGGACCGCGATCCCAACGTCGTGATGGCGACCGTGCTATTGAGCAGCTTCCTGTTTCTCCTGGCGAACCTGATCGTGGACGTCCTCTACGCGGTGCTGGACCCCAGGGTGCGTTATGAGTAGAAGGCTGACGCCGCTCCAGGCCGGCTGGCGGCTGCTCTCGGGCAACCCGTTGACGCTGGCCGGGGCCGTGGGCGCGGCGGCGCTCTGCGTGGTGGCCGTCGCCGCGCCGTGGATTGCGCCCTACCCGGTGGGCGTCGAGAGCCTGGCGAGCACCCTGGGCACCACACTGGAGCCACCGAGCCTGGGGCACCTGTTCGGCACCGACTGGCACGGCTCCGACGTCTTCAGCAAGGTGATCATGGGGACGCGCGTGACGATCTTCATCGGGCTGGTGGCGTCGCTGTTGTCGATGGTGATCGGCGTGCTCGTGGGCGTGGCTTCGGGGTACTTCGGCGGCTGGATCGATACGGTGTTGATGCGGCTGACGGACGTGGTGCTCGCTTTCCCGTCGCTGCTGTTGACGATCCTGATCGCGGCCAGCCTCGGCAGCGGCGTCACGTCCATCTTTCTGGCGCTGACGGTGAGCGGCTGGGCGGGCACGGGACGCATGGTGCGGAGCCTGGTGCTGACGCTGCGGGAGCAGGAGTTCGTGCTGGCGGCCGTGGCCGCGGGCGCCGGGGCGGGGCGGATCATCTTCCACCACATCCTGCCGAACTGCCTTTCGACGCTGATCGTGCTCTTCACGCTGAGGATCGGCATCACGATTCTTTCGGAGGCGAGCCTGAGTTTCCTGGGGCTGGGGGCGCCCTCGTCGGCCCCGTCCTGGGGCGTGATGGTCTTCTATGGAATGGACCATGTGAGGCAGGCGCCATGGGTGGCCATCTGGCCGGCCTCTGCGATTGCGGTCACGGTGCTCTGCTTCAACTTTCTGGGGGACGGGCTCCGGGATGCGCTTGACCCGAAGATGAGAGACGTGTTATAATTTCCCGCTTCAGAAGAGGGGTTTCACGCGTCTATCGGAGGTCACCATGCAGATCCCGCTCGGGTTCCACAGGCAACAGCTCGGCAAGATCCTGGTCGATATGCGCCTGATCTCCGAGGAGACCTTGAACGAGGCCCTGATGGAGCAGAAGCTCTCGGGCAATCACGAGCGACTCGGGGCGCTGCTGCTGCGGCGGGGTCTCATCAGCGCGACCGATTACGTGAAGGCGCTTGCCTGCCAGCATCAGGAGCTGGTGGCGGCTCGCTGACGTCCCGGCCCGGGGCGGACCTGGCCATCATGGTTCAAACCTCTCTCAGCGCCGCCAAGCAGAAGACGGCCGAGGAGGAGGTCTATCCTCTCCTCGAAGAGCCGTTCGAGACAATCGACGCGCGATGCGCGCACTTCGACACCTGCGGCGGCTGCCAGGTGCAGCAGCTCTCCTACGCCCAGCAGCTGGCCTTCAAGCGGCGGGCCGTGCTCCAGGCGTTCGCCGCCGAGGGGCTCGGCGTGGGCGAGATTCTGGCCGATGTGGCCGGGATGGAGGAGCCCTGGGGCTACCGCAACAAGTCGGACTTCAGCGTGCTGCCGGCCGGAGGCGTGCCGCGGCTGGGGTTCACGATGGCCGGCGCCCGCAGCATCGTGGAGGTGGAACAGTGCCCCATCAGCTCTCCGGAGATCAACGCGACCCTGGCCGCCTTCCGGGAGGTATTGCCCGACTGGGGGGTGCTCAGGCGCAAGCTGCACTCGATCATCGTGCGGTCGTCGCGGCTGGAAGGCAGGGCGGCGGTGCTCTACCACACGCGCTTGAAGGACCCGGTTCTGTTCCGGCAGCTCTCGGAGCGGCTGATGGAGCGGTGCCCGACCGTGAAGGGGGCCGCCTTCGTGGACCGGCGAATGCAGGTGGCGGTCGGTGAGACGTCACTGACGGAGCGAATCTGCGGGGTGGACTACACCTATAGCCTCGGGAGCTTCTTCCAGGCGAATCCGGTGCAGACCGAGACGCTGGTACGGACGGTGTTGCGGCTGGCGGAGCCGACGCAAGCCGACACGGCCGTGGACCTCTTCAGCGGGGTAGGGCTCTTCACGCTGCAGCTGGCGAAGCTGGTCCGGGAAGTGCACGCCATCGAGGACACGCCGGGCGCCGTGGCAGACGCGCGGGCAAACGCGGGGAGGCTCGGGCTCTCCAACTGCAAGTTCTTGCGGGGGCAGGCCGCCGAGCAGCTGGAGGCGCTGGACCGGTTTCGGACGAAGGTGACGCTCTTCGTGGTCGATCCGCCCCGATCGGGGTGCACGGAGGAGGCACTGACGCGAATCGCACGATTCGCTCCGGGACGGCTCGTCTACGTGAGCTGCAACCCCGTCACGCTGGCCAGGGACGCCCGGGCGCTGGATCGGATCGGGTTCCGGCTGACGGCGGTGGCTCCGGTCGACATGTTCCCGCAGACGACGCACGTGGAGTGCGCGGCCCGGTTCGAGCGGCGATGACGCAACGCGTCAAAGGGGGTTCCCGCCGGGGCCGGAGCGCGATCCGGGGGGCGGCGTCGAGCGAGCTGCTGATCATCGGTACCGGCATCGCCGGGCTGGTCGCGGCGCTGGAGGCCGGGCGAGCCGGGCTGGACGTGACGCTGCTTTCGAAGATGGACGACCCGGCGGAGTCGAACACGTACTACGCCCAGGGGGGCATCGCCGTGCGAGGTCTCGACGACCCGCCCGGGCTCTTCGCCAGGGACATCCTGGCGGCCGGCGCGGGCTCCAGCTCTCCGGATGCGGCGGGCGTCCTCACCTCGGAGGGGCCCGCCAAGGTCGCCGAGCTGCTCATCGGTCTGGCCGGCGTGGAGTTCGACCAGACCGAGGACGGGGAGATCAACCTCACCGCGGAGGCCGCCCACAGCCGCCGGCGCATCTACCACCACCAGGACGCGACCGGCAAGGAGATCGAGCTCAAGCTGCTCGCAGCGGTCCGGCGATTGCCGAACGTGCGCTTGCTCTCCGGGCAAGTGGCGATCGACCTCATCACCAGCGCCCACCACTCAATGGACCCGTTGGCTGTTTACGCTCCGAATGTGTGCCTCGGCGCCTACGTTTTCGACTCGGCCAGCTCGCGCGTCGTCACGCACCTGGCGGCCAACACCGTGCTGGCCTCGGGCGGCATCGGCCGCATCTACCTGCACACCACCAACCCCTCCACCGCCACCGGCGACGGCGTCGCCATGGCCCGGCGCGCCGGCGCCAGCGTCATCAACGCGGAGTACGTGCAGTTCCACCCGACCGCCCTATTTCACCGGGACGCCGGCCGCTTCCTGATCAGCGAGGCCGTGCGCGGCGAGGGCGGCCGCCTCGTCAACGCGAAGGGCGAAGCGTTCATGAAGCGTTACGCGCCCAGGCTGAAGGACCTGGCGCCTCGCGACGTCGTCGCCCGCGCCATCCACGAGGAGATGGCCCGCACAGGCGAGCCCTGCGTCTTCCTCGACATCGCCGGCAGCGCGCCCAGGGGCCTGGATATCGCCGGGCGATTCCCGACCATCCACGCCACGTGTCTCAAGTACGGAATCGACATCACGCGCGAGCCGATCCCGGTCGTGCCCGCCGCCCACTACTTCTGCGGCGGCGTGAAGGTCGATCCCTTCGGGCAGACGGAGCTGCCGAACCTCTTCGCGGTGGGCGAAGTCGCTTGCACCGGCCTGCACGGCGCCAACCGGCTCGCCAGCACCTCGCTGCTGGAGGGTGTCGTCTGGGGCTCCAGGGCCGTCCGCAGGATTCTCGAGCACGGCCCCCGAGAGCTCCCGGCCTCCGCCCGGACCATTCCCCCGTGGCGCGACGAGGGGCTGGTCGAAGAAGAGGACCCCGTGCTCATCACCCAGGATCTCCTGACGGTCCAGACGACGATGTGGAACTACGCCGGCATCGTCCGCACGGAGAAGCGTCTACGACGCGCCGCCGACGACATCGGATACCTGTACCGTCGCGTGATGTCCTTCTACCGCTCCACCAAGCTCACGCGGCAGCTCATCGAGCTCCGCAACGCCGTTCTCACAGCCCAGATCGTCATCGACGCCGCTCTCAGGAATCCCCAGAGCCGGGGGTGTCACTTCAGGAAGGCTTGAGGCTCGAGGCTCGAGGCCTGAGGCTTGAGGCTCGAGACGTGAGAGTCGAGAATCGAGAAGAGAGTAGCCAGTAGTCAGGAGAAAGTAGGGAATGAGCGCAGGCAACGCCCCAGTCAGGGCCCTCCGCTCACGCTGGGCGACCGCGATGGGCGGCGCCGGCCAATGCCCTGCCCCCCTGACGCCTGCTCCCTCAAGCCTCACTCCTCAAGCCTCAAGCCTCACTCCTCAAGCCTCAAGCCTCACTCCTCAAGCCTCAAGCCTGCCCTGGCTGGCGGAGGCGCTAGGGGCGTACGAAGAGGGCCTGGTTCGTGGTCAGCCACTCCACGATCTGGGGGGGGGTGAACGGCTTGACCAGGAATCCGTCGGCGCCGCACTCTTGCTGTTTCTTGGCCATCTCGGCGGGTGGGGCGCCGGACATCAGCACGATTGCGACGTTCTTGCAGCTCGGCGAGGACTTCAGCATCCGGCAGGCGTCATTACCCTGCACGGCGCCGGGCAGGTTGATGTCGAGCAGGATCAGGTCCGGGGTCTCGGTCTTCAGGTACTTGGCGGCCTCGATGATGCTGTTGACCGTGACGGCGCGATGACCCGTCTTCTCGAGCGTGTCCCGCAGGACGGCGCAGAGAAACTTGCTATCGTCGATGATGAGAATGTTGCTCAAGAGAAACTCCTCCGGCGGCTCGCTCGGAGCGGTCCGGACCTCGAACGGCATCTTACCACGCTCGGCGGGCCATGGGCCACCTGGGGAGCGGGGGACGCGGGGTTGACTCGCCGGCCGTCATGGCGCTATACTCGTCCTCCCCTGTAAGGGCTCTTGTTCTGCCCCAGGGCCGGCCGCGGCGCTCCGAAGTCGGGAGCGCCGTCGATGTCTTCCGGCCTGGTGGCTGTTTCCGGGCGCCCGCACCGACCTCTGGCCAGGGCAGGGAAAATCGGGCCAGGAAGGAGTGATTCATCCCTTTGAAAGGGTCTGACATGAAGATCATCACCGTCGACGGTCCCGCTGCCTCGGGCAAGAGCACCGTCGCCCGCCACCTGGCCCAGCGGCTGGGCTTCCAGTACGTCAACTCCGGAGCTCTCTACCGCGCGTTTGCACTCGGGCTGGCCCGGCGCAGCATTCGGCTCGAAGACCATCCGGCCGTCGAGAGCGCGCTGTCCGGCGTGTCGATCGAAGTCGGCCCCAACGACGAACGCACCTTCCTCGACGGCGAGGACGTCACAGCCGAGATCCGCACCAAGGAGGTCTCGGAGCTGGCCTCGAAAGTGGCCAGGATTCCCGCCATCCGCGCCCAGGTGAATGCGAAGCTCAGAGCCATCGCTGCCAGCACCAGCTGTGTCATCGACGGCCGCGACATCGGCACCGTTGTCTTTCCTGACGCCGATTTCAAGCTCTACCTGGAAGCCACCCTGGAGGAGCGCTCGCGCCGCCGCCTGCTGGACTACCAGCGCGCGGGGTGCGACGCCTTCCTGGAGGACATCCAGGCCGAGCTGGCCAGACGGGACAGCGCCGACGCTTCCCGCGAGCTGGCTCCGCTGAAGCTCCCCAAGGACGCGGTGGTCGTCAACTCGACGGGTCAGTCCGTCGAGCAGATCGTGGCGAAGCTACTGGAACAGGTCCAGGAAGCCTTCACCTCGGAAGAAGCCCGCAACCCCGAAGTTTCGGTCGGCCTCAACTGCTGAGCAGGGCAGGCCGGCCCCACAGAGTTTTCCGGCAATTACAGGAGACAATTCCAGATGGCAGAGAAGTTCGAAGGCACCCCCGAAGCCCGCAAGAAGACGGGCTTCCTTTCCCAGGAGGACTACCACGACGTTTTTTTCGGCGATCATGAGCCGGAGGACGGCGAGACCAGCGCCTCGATGTCCGACTACATCGACAACCTCGAGGACGTGCAGGCGCTCAACAGCGGCTCGCTCCTCAAGGGCCGGATCATCAAGATCACCGGCAACGAGGTCTACGTCGACATCAGCCACAAGACCGAGGGCGTCATTCCGCTGGGCGAGTACCAGGACGAGGAGCCCCCGAAGGTCGGCGACGAGTGCGAAGTGCTTGTCGTCAAGACCGACGAGAACGAGGGCACCATCCTGCTCTCGAAGAACAAGGCCAAGCTGATCAAGGCCTGGGACCGCGCCGACGAGGCGTTCCAGAACGACGGCACCATCAAGTGCCGCATCGTCGCCAAGGTCAAGGGCGGGCTTTCGGCCGACTTCAACGGCCTGAAGGCCTTCGTGCCTGGCTCACTGATGAGCCTGCAGCAGGAGTACGACCTGGAGAAGTACATCAACCAGGAATTCGACTTCAAGATCATCGAGTTCAACCGGCGCCGCCGCAACATGGTGCTGTCGCGCAAGGCGATCCTCGAGAAGGAGCGCAAGGCGCAGGTGCAAGACGTGCTGAACCGCCTCGAGCCCGGCCAGGTCTGCGAAGGCGTCGTCAAGAACATCACGGATTACGGTGCCTTCGTCAGCCTCGAGGGCGGCAAGATCGACGGCCTGCTGCACAAGGCCGACATGTCGTGGGCGCACGTCCGGGACATCTCGAAGGTGTTGCAGGTCGGGCAGGCGATCGAGGTCAAGATCCTCAACGTGGACCGCGCCACCGAGAAGATCTCGCTCGGCCTCAAGCAGCTCCGGCTGGACCCGTGGGAGACGATCGACGAGGAGTTCCACGTCGGCGACACGGTCAGCGGCTGCGTGAAGAACATCACGCACTTCGGCGCCTTCGTGGAGATCAAGGAAGGCATCGAGGGTCTCGTGCACATCAGCGACATGAGCTGGACCGAGCGGGTTCGCCACCCCAAGGAGATGCTCGAGATCGACCAGGTCGTGCAGGTCAAGATCCTCAACATCGACAAGGACGAGCGCAAGGTCGCGCTCGGCATGAAGCAGGTCCATCCGGATCCCTGGACTCTGGTGCGCGAGCAGTTCCACGTCGGCCAGACGGCCAAGGGCGTCGTCAAGAACCTGACCGACTTCGGCGCCTTCGTCGAGCTGGTGGAGGGCGTCGAAGGGCTCATCCACATCAGCGATCTGTCGTGGGTCGGCCGGGTGAAGCACCCGAGCGAGGTCGTGAAGTCGGGCGATTCGATCGACGTCAAGATCCTCGACATGGACCCCGAGAACAAGAAGATCAGCCTGGGCCTCAAGCAGGTCAACCCGGACCCCTGGGAGGCGATCGAGGATTCGCACCCGGTCGGTTCCATCCTGGAGGGCAAGGTCAAGAAGTTGACCGACTTCGGCGCCTTCGTCGAGCTCAAGGACGGCATCGAAGGGCTGATCCACATCAGCGATTTCTCCTGGACGGAGCGGGTCGAGAAGCCGGGCGATTTCCTGGAGATCGGCCAGGATGTGCGGGTCAAGGTGCTCGACATCAACAAGGGTGATCGGAAGATCAGCCTGGGCCTCAAGCAGCTGACCGAGGAGCCTTGGGCGACCGTGCCTCAGCGCTACAAGGCTGGCCAGTCGGTCACGGGCAAGGTGACCAAGCTGACGGCGTTCGGCGCCTTCATCCAGCTGGAGAAGGGCGTCGAGGGCCTGGTCCACATCAGCGATTTTTCGTGGACCGAGCGTGTGAACCACCCATCGGACTACGTGCAGGAAGGCCAGGACGTCGAGGTCAAGATCCTCGAGATCAACCGCGACGACCGCAAGATCAGCCTGGGCCTCAAGCAGGTGAACGAGGACCCCTTCACCACCTTCGAGAAGACGTATCCCGTGGGTTCCGTTACGGAGGGCGAGGTCATGTCGACCACCGACTTCGGCGCCTTCGTGAAGCTCCCGGGTGCCATCGAGGGCCTGGTGCACTCGAGCCAGATCACCGACGACCGCAACGGCCGCCCGGAGGAGCTGGTGACGCTGGGGGACAAGATCCCCGTGAAGGTCCTGGAGATCGACAAGAAGGAGCGGCGCATCCGGCTCTCGATCAAGCAGGTGAAGACCGACGCCGAGCGCGCCAGCTACCAGGAGTACTCGCGCAAGGTGGAGAGCCAGAGCGAGAGCAGCATCGGCGACGTGATCGACGAGGAGACCAGGGCCAAGCTGCAGGCGGCTGCGGACAAGAAGGATTGAGGTACTGAATTCTCTCGGGGGCATTGCCCCCGAGCCCCCACCAGGGGGCAGGCCGGTAGTTTCAAGGCACCAGAGGAGTCAAAAGGTCTGGCGGATGTGCCGGAAAGTGGACCGCCCGGAAGCGGACGGTCAAAGAAGGCGTGTCCGCAAACGTGAATCGAAGGTAGGTACGAGATGAGCTACAAGGTCGCAATCAACGGATTCGGGCGGATCGGTCGGCAGGCGTTCCAGGCCGCGTTGAGATACCCGGAGATCGAGTTCGTCGGGATCAACGACATCGACACGCCGCAGATGCTGGCGCACCTTCTGAAGTACGACTCCGTCCACGGACGTTTCGCGGGCGAAGTCAAGACCGACGGCAACGCGCTGGTCGTGAACGGGAAGAAGATCCAGGTCACGGCCGAGAAGGACCCGGCAAACCTGCCGTGGAAGGCACTAGGAGTCGATTGCGTCATCGAGTCCACGGGACGCTTTACCGATCGCGAGCCTGCGAGCAAGCATCTCGCGGCAGGGGCCAAGAAGGTGCTGATCTCGGCGCCGGCGAAGAACCCGGACCTCACGGTCGTCATGGGTGTCAACGAGAAGGCCTACGAGCCGGCGTCGCACCACATCCTGTCCAACGCCAGCTGCACGACAAACTGCCTGGCTCCCGTTGCGAAGGTGCTCCTGGAGAAGTTCGGGATCGAGCGCGGGATCATGACGACGATCCACTCGTACACCAACGACCAGCGCATCCTCGACCTGCCGCACAGCGACTTCCGGAGGGCCCGCGCAGCGGCCGTATCCATGATCCCGACGACGACGGGCGCGGCGAAGGCGGTTTCGCTGGTGCTGCCGGAGTTGAAGGGCAAGATGGACGGCATGGCGATCCGGGTCCCCACGCCGAATGTCTCGGTCGTGGACCTTTCCGTCGTGACGAAGGCCCCGGTGACGGCAGAGGCCGTGAACGCCGCCATGAAGGAAGCCGCCGAGGGCCCGCTCCGGGGCATCCTGGCGTACGTTTCGGAGCCGCTGGTGAGCGTGGACTTCAACCATGATCCCCACTCGTCCAACTTCGACGCCCAGGCGACGATGGTGGTCGGGGGGAACCTGCTGAAAGTCCTCTCCTGGTACGACAACGAATGGGGATACTCCAACCGAGTAGCGGACCTGATCCACTACATCTCGAGGAAGTAGTCCCCGGGCGCCCTGGCGCTCGAGATCGACGGTCCCCGGCCGCGCCCTTTGGTGGGAGCGACCGGGGACTTTTTTTCTTCCGGAAAAAAGTTGTTTGCGCCGCCGGCAACCGGGTGTATGGTGACCCTGGCGTGAGAGCCCAGGTCCTGGAGAAGCGGCGAGGTTCTGACAGCGTTTGCCGAACGGGCCCCGGATTTGCTAGCCTGGACCCAGAGCACGAGGAACAACGCGACCGGAGAGCGCACGCCCGGGCCAAAAGGCCTGCTGGACAAGGGGAAACATGGCGCAAGGCTGTTTGCAGATGAGCATGGAAGCTGTACAGAAAGGGGTGCGGTAGCCGGCTCTCGCCGTTCCGGATCGTGCACGTACGCGAGATTGACTTTCAAAAAGGGCCTTTGTATGAATAGAAACGTCAGCCCAGTCGAGAAGTCCGAAATCCAGAGAACGAGAACCAATCACGGCCTGGAGGGAGGTCCCACCTTGAATCGGAATCGCCAGAACCAGAGGCCCTTCATGGGAGTCGCCCGGACGCTCCTGCTGCTCGTAGCAGCATTGAGCTCGGCACCCGCCCTTCATGCCCAGACGGGGTTCCTGGGCATCGCGGGCGTCGTCAAGAACGCCGGAGGAACGGGCCAAAATGGCATCCGTATCCAGATCCGCAACACAGCGACCAACCGCACCGAGACGACCACGACGCCGTCGACGACCGGCGCAGCCACCGGGTTCTTCTTCGTGGCTCTCAGTGACTTCTCGGGCAACCGCGCCGCCGCCGAGGGAGATACCCTCGCGATCTCGGCTTTCAACGGCACGGCCCAGATTTCCGCCAGCCCGGCCAGCTACGTGGTGACCTCGGGAGACATCTCCAGCTCGTTGGTCCGCAAGGACATCACCATCGACACGGCCGTCACGTCGGACAACACTCCCCCCAGCGTCACCCTCGCGCTGTCGGCGAGCGATGCGAACAACGTCGCCGCGGGGAACCTGACCATCACCGCCAACTTCAACGAGGACATCGCCTCGACTTCCACCGTCAAGCTCGAAGTCACCGACCCGACGGGCGCCAAGACCCAGGCGAGCACCGTCACGCGGGTGGGCGCGCGCCAGTACACGGGCGTCTATACCGTCGTCGGGACCAACACCGGTCTCTACAGCATCGGAGTGAGCGGAGCCAAGGATGCCGCCAACAACGAGAACACCGCCGCCACGAACAACACGTTCCGCGTCGGCTCCACGACGGCCAACGCCCCGGTCTTGGCCATCGCCAAGGTGACGGGCTCCGGCCAGGTCACGGTCCCGATCCTGTTGACGACCGCCGGCCGCTCGATCGGCGCGTTCTCCTTCAAGGTGAACTACAGCCCGGCCCAGGGCAGCTTCGTGAAGGCCGCGGCCGGCAGCGCTGCGGTGGCCGCCGGCTACTCGGCCGCCTCCAATGAGAGCACCAAGGGCCAGGTCAACATCACGGTCTTCGGCGTCTCGGATTCGGCCATCGGCGCCGGCGAATCGGTCCAGTTCACTTTCCAGACCACCGCCGGGCTCACCAACGGAACGGTCATCAACCTGGCCGGTTCCGCACTCGACATGAGCGACACCTCCGCGGTGAACATCGATGGCGAGACCATCGAGAGCGGCTCGATCACGGTCGGCGCCTCCGCTGGCGGCCGCACCGGCCAGGCCTGCTTCGACGTCAACAATAATGGAAGCTTCTCCGCAAGCAGCGACCTGCAGTTCTTGATCAATCGAATCCTGGAGGTCAACGACTCTCGAGGCAACTTCCTGACCTGTCCGAACACTGGCGACCAGACCTGTTTCGACGTCAACAACAATGGGAGCTTCTCTGCCAGCAGTGACCTGCAGTTCCTGATCAACAGAATTCTGGAGGTCAACGACTCCAGGGGCAACTTCCTGACCTGTCCGACGCCTGCGGGGAAGAACTGACTAAGTATTTGTCTAGAATTCACTAGCGCTGCCGAAAGGAAGGAAACAGCGATGGTACTCAGAACCGGTATTGTTCGAATCGAGACGGTTGCGGGCCTTTTGCTCGCGATTGCGACCGTGATTGCACCAGGAAGCGTCCTGGCGGATGGAACGCTGACTTTTCAGTCCAGTGTGACCGTAAACGTCGGCGGGACAGCGACCGTAGCCATTCGGCTCGCCTCCAGCCCGGCCAACTTCCATTCGGTGGGCTTCAAGGTAACCACCGGCACCAACATTTCCATCGACTCCGCTGCCAAGGGTGCCGGCCTGACGGCAGGCTACAGGCTTCAGCAAAACCAGACGGCGACCGGTCGAGTTTTCCAGATTTCCGATCCGGATGGCACGGAACAGGACCTGGCAGCAAATGCTGAACTCGTGGTCCTGACTATCCGCGGAATTACGGCCGGAACGGGTAACCTCGGTTTCCTGAACGTGACTGGGGCGACCTCGGGCGCGGTAGATCTGACAATCAGCGGCACCGCTGGCACCGTGACCGTCCAGGAGGCGCCGACCGCTCCGACTGTCACCGCCATCAGCCTCTCGCCGGGCGCAACCATCACGACGACGGACGCGGTGGCGACCATCACGGTCACCTTCAGCACCGATGTCGCGACGACCCCCGCCCCGACCATCGTCTTCTCCCCTAAAACCGGTACCACCAACACGCTGGCTGGAGGAAACCTCACCCAGGCCGGAAGCGCCCGCATCTGGCGCTTCAGCACCGCCGCCCTCAAGTTCCAGAACAGCGGCAGCTACGACCTGCGCTTCACCGCGGCCAACGCCCAGCAGACGAGCCTCACGCTGAGCTCCAGCACCGCCGTCACGGTCTCGCCCAACGTCCTGACCGTGAATATCGCGGCGCCGCCATGCAGCACAACACCCACCGCGACGATCACCCTCAGCTCCACCAATTTCGTGGGCGCTGGCACCCTGACCGGTACTGTCACCATCTCCAACCTCTGCACCGGCGGCTCGGTCAAGTCCGGCGCCACGGTCGACTTCCAGGCCGTCTCCGGCTCGGGCGGGCTCGCCGCCAACGGCATCACGCTCTCCGGCTCAGGAACAACTCTGACGTTCACCAAGTCGATCACCGCATCCGCGGGTGCCAACGGCACATACCGCATCGTTCCCCACGTCCGCGACTCCATCAACAATAACGAGGCCACTGTCTCCAGCAACAGCCAGACACAGGTCGTCGTCAACATCCCCAACCTGCCGGTCATCGCCCGGGCCCGCATCTCCGCCCCGTCGGCCAACGCTACGCTCGACCCGGGCGTGGTCACCCTGGACGGCAGCGGCAGCGAAGGCACCACCTTCACGTGGGCCAAGACCTCGGGCCCGAACGAGGCCTCACCGGGCTTCTTCACCTCCAGCAGCTCGAGCAAGACCGCCAAGTTCAATGCTCGAACCGCCGGGAGCTACACGTTCACCTTGTCCGCCAACTCGACCGGCTCTACTTCGAGTGCCGCGGTCACGTTCAGCGTCCGAAACGCCAGCCCGGAGGCCGTCGCCGGCACGGACGTCACGGTTCGCAGGCCAGACACCGGCAGCCGCAACATCGAGCTGAATGGCACGTTCTCGAGCGATGCCAACCTCGACAGCCTCGCCTTCACCTGGTCGCTCACCGCGGGCGGCACCAATGCGGGCGCCACCCTGTCGAACGCCAACACGGCCACGCCGACCCTGGTCGTTCCCGGCTCTATCAGCCCGGCCCGGTTCGACGTGCAGCTGTCCGTGTCTGACGGCAACACCAGCGACACCGACAACGTCAACATCTGGCTCACAAAGACTTCGGTCCCGGTCGCAAACGCCGGCCTCGACACGACCATCGTGACCACCGGCGGACCGCTCTTGGTGCCCCTGATCGGCCGAGACAGCTCCGACCCCGACGACAAGACAGGCGCCAACCTGACGTTCCAGTGGGCGCAGGAGTCCACCAACACAGGCCGCACGGTCCAGATTCAGAACGGGACCCAGAAGGACGCCACGGCGACCATCTCGGGGACCAACGTCTCGGGCAGCTACGTCTTCAAGCTGACGGTCACCAAGAACAACAGCGCCGCTCTCCGCGCCGTCGCTCGCGTGACGGTCACGGTCGTCCAGCGCACGGCAACTCAGAAGTTCCCGCAGGCCTCGTTCACCATGTCCTCGGGAAGCAGCACCTCGACCGTCAACCTTCGCGGCAATCCCTCTCTGAGCCTGGAGGCGGCCTCGGGCTCACTCCCCACGGTGCAACTCGACGCTCGCGGCAGCAAGAACGGCGCGGGCGTCGCCAACACGAACTTGACCTTCGAGTGGTTCTCGGTGGCGGATTTCGATACGGCCGCCAGCGGCTCCACCGATGCGTCTTTCAGCAGCACGACGACCGGCAACCCCACGTTTACTCCGCCCGGCTTCGGCACCTTCCCGATCATCGTCCGGGTGACCGATACGGGTACGGGCCTCACCTCCGCCCTCAAGGGCAGCCTGAGCGTCCGGCGGACCGGGACCACGGCCTTGAGTGCGCCGGCCGTCACCATCACGACGAACGGCTCCACGACGGCCATCGCCCCAGGCAGCGGCGCCGTGGTCATCACCACAGCCACTGCGGCCACTCTGAGCGTCAACCTCACGGCCGCGGCCACTGGCGCCACGCAGTTCTCGTGGTTCCAGCTGACCCGCGACGGTGAGAACTCCCGGCTTGAGGCCGAGGGCGTACCGGCCGCCGACAGGCCGCGCCTCAACCGCGCGACCAACAACACGGCACTCGACGCGTTCGCCGGCGGACCCAAGACGGGCGCAACAATCAGCTTCGGGCTGGCACCGGCCTCGGGCCTCAACGCCAACGCCGTCAGCGGCGACTACTCCTTCCTGGTGGTCGCCCGCAACGCCGACGGTGTCAGCTCCCGCGCCGTCGTCATCCTACCGGTGGTCGATGCCCGCAGCGGCAAGGGCCCCTTGCGAGCCTCGATCGGTGGTCTGACCCCGGTCTTCACGGAAGACGGCCTCTTCTTCAGCCTGGGCGCGCTCACGGCGACGAACGGCACCTTCAGCATCCGGCTGGGTGACTTCTTCGACCGCGTGCGCAACCAGACGATCCGCCAGCGTCTGTCGACGTCAGCGGGACGGGCCGCCTTCAAGGGCTACATCCAGTGGGCGCAGGCAGCCGGCTCGGCTGACTTCTCGTCCCAGTTCGACACCATCAACGCCAAGAGCAACACGGACATCACGAAGTACGACATCTCGCTGACCCTCCCGACGGGAGTCAGCTCGGCGGACTTCCTGATCAGCTACGTCGTCGATCAAGGCGAGGATGCCAGCAGCGGCAGCATGGGCGGCGTGAGCACGAGCTCCAGCAGCACGGGCACAGGCGGCGCCACTGGCAGTGACGGCGGCGGGCTGTGCGCTCTGCGCGGCGACGCCCCTGTCACCAGCGTGGACTTCCTGCTGCTCTTGCCGTTCGGGTTCGCGCTCCTTCGCAGGAACCGCGGGCTCCAGGAAAGCCACCGGTAATCCGGATTCCCAGTGATGAAACGCGGACCGGGCTCGAGTTCGAGCCCGGTCCGCGGCTTTGTGGGCCATTCGCCGGCCGCACTTCTACCACTGGCCGTTCTGGGATGGTTGCTCGCTGCGAGCAGTGCTGCCGCTGGGCCACCCGCTGCAGCTGCGCCCGGACAGCTGCATCCCCCCCCGCGGTTCGACGGCCGGCTGCGCCTTCTGGCGGACGGGCTGGTACCCGGAAGGGTCTGCCGCTGCGACGTGGTGCTCGAAACCGAGCCCGGCGCTGGTGTCTCCACGCTGGTCTTCAAGCTCGTGTACGACCCGCGCCGGCTAGGCTTTGCCACCCTCTCGGAGGGGCCCGAGGGGGCTCGCGCCGGGAAGCGAGCCTACATGAACGGAGAGCCGGGCTGGCTCACCGTGGTCGTCGCCGGCGGGAAGGGCCCGATGGCGACGGGTGTCGTGGCTAGCCTCTTCTTCGCCGTGCCACCGGAGCTCAGCTGGTCGGCGACCAAGCTTCTGCTGGACAAGGTGGACGGCGCCACCCCTGACGCACGAACGGTGCGTCTGGAGGCCAAGTCGCTGGATCTTCTCCTTGCCCCAGGGGCGCGCGGCCGCGTCGAGCTAACGCTCCGACGAGGACTCAACTGGGTCGGTGTTCCGGTGGACGCCGGTAACGGATTCGACGCGGACGGACTGCTCGGACAGATCGAGGCTACCTGGATCGCGGCACGCAGCGAGACGGACTCGACTTGGCGAGTGTACTTGCCCGGAGTGTCGGCACCATTCGGATTTTCAGGCAACTGCGCCTACGCGGCCCATGTGCCCCGGGCGCGACGCACCTGGCTCGAGGGCTCAGCCTGGCCCGACGCGCACCGCACGCTGAGCCTGGTCTCCGGAGCCAACCCGGTAGCGCTGGCCTGGGGCGTTCCTTCGTGGATGACCTGGGAGGACCTGGCGCGGCTGACCGGCTCCTCGCGCGTGCTGGGATCGCGGCCGGATGCCGACCCGTCCGGCGGCACTCGTGTGCTTTGGCCTCCGGGAGATCCGGCTACTGCGCCCCGGGTCGGGGAGGGTTACGTCCTGGTCACCTCCGAGCCGAAGAAGGTGACCCTGCCTCCCGGCCCGTGAGCCATCACCCCCGGGAACGCCAAGGCCCGAGGGACACGCTCAGCGCGCGCAATTGACGCCCGTGTAGCTGCGCAGGGTCTCGACGGCGTGCGGCAGGATCGGCAGCACCACCTCGACGTTCTCCTGCACGGCCTTCGGGCTTCCGGGCAGGTTCAGGATGAGGGACTTCCCCCGGATTCCTGCGACTCCTCGAGACAACATCGCCATGGGGGTGATGGCGAGCGAGGCTGCGCGCATCGCCTCGGGAATCCCCGGGACAAGCCGCTCCACGACGCCGAGTGTTGCCTCAGGCGTGACGTCGCGCTGGGTGAAGCCCGTGCCTCCGCACGTGAAGACCAGATCGGCTCCCAGCTCGTCGCAGCAGGCCACCAGCGCCTGTCGAAGGCTGTCGACATCGTCGGGAACGACCCGGAGGTCGAGCACGTCGGCCCCCAGAAGACGCAATCGCTCTGCCAGCCAGCCGCCGCTCGTATCGGCCCGCTCGCCCCGCGCGCCGCTGTCGGACGCCACGACGATGGCCGCGCGCGCCCCGTCCAACCGATGCGACTTCTCCATGCCCGCCTCCGTTCGCAACCGTTCCACGGCCAGCCTAGCGCCAACTTGGCCCCGGGGTCCAGGGCGGCGCAGCCGCGAGTCCGTCGTCTCAGTGAAACACCTGGGCTGCATCCTCTTCTCGTGTCGCGCCTCCGGAGTTGCGAGCGTGGATGCTATAATCGCCCGGCCCGGCGCGAAGTCCGCCGACGGGAATTGCATGACGTTCTTCATAGTCTCTACGGCATTGCTGGGGCTGTTCGTCGGCAGCGTGCTGGCGACGTGGATCGATCGGTTGCCCTACGAGGACATCGAGACGTCGGTGCGCTTGCCGGCGCTGGGGGCGCCGCCGATGCAACCGGGCCGGTTCCGTGCGGGCAGACGTTTGCGCGGCTCCAGCAAAGGAGCAGCGGTCGACCCCTGGCTCCGGCGCCGGCAGCGCTACCTGGAGCGGAACCGCTTCATGGAGGAGGATTACCAGCGGCTGCCCTGGTTCAGCCGCTTTCCATTGCTGTCGCTCTTCTTCGGCCCCTCCGAGCTGGGGCTGCGGTGGTACGACAAGGTGCCGCTGCTCCCGTACTTCGTGTACGCGGTGAAGTTCTCGAACTACCGGGCACTGCGGCCCGGAGCCGCGTGCCTGCACTGCGGATTGAGGTTCGGACTGGCCGACTACTTGCCGCTCGCCTCGTTGCTGAGGAACCGGCTGCGATGCCGCGCATGCGGCGGAAAGCAGAGCTGGGTACGGCCTCTGGTCGAGCTGGTCACGGCGCTGCTTTTCGGGCTTCTGGCCTGGCGTTTCGGCCCGACGTGGCTGCTGGTCGGGTACCTGCTTCTAGGGGCAGCCTTCGTCGTCTGCGCGACGGTGGACTGGCAGTTCCAGATCATCCCGGACGAGATCAACACGATCGGCGTCGTCCTGGGGGTGGCCTATTGCGGAGTGACCCAGGCGCTCTTGGCCGCGGGCTGGATCGACGACGGACTGCTGGCCCGGTGGCTGCCGCCGGACTACGACCGAAGCTACGGCTACATCACGCTGGTCGACTCGCTGGCCGGGTTCGTCGTCGGCGGTGGGGCGCTCCTGGCGCTGGGCCGCATCGGCACCTGGATCGCGGGCACCGACGCTCTGGGCGGAGGCGACATCAAGCTGGCGGGGTTCATCGGTGCCTTCCTGGGCTGGAGATACGTATTGATCTCGCTCTTCTACTCGGCGCTGGTCGGGGCGGTGGCCGGGGGGCTGGTGCTCTGGGCGGGCCGCGGGCAGAAGGAGCATGGGTACACGAAGTTCGCCTTCGGGCCGTATATCTGTCTGGGTACGCTGCTGGTGATGTTCTTCGGCGCCGAGACGATGTTCTACTCCTACATGGGCTTCAACAACTGGGTGACGTCGCGAATCGCGCAATGGCTGTTCCCGACCACGTTCTGAGGGGCGGTCGTCCGGCCCGGGGATGCGGGTTTTCCCTGGTCGAGATCCTCGTGACAATGTCGATCATGCTTGTGCTGGCGACCACGGCGAACGTCTACTACGGCGCGGTGCTTCCCGAGCAGCGGATCGGGCGGGCCAAGACGGACATCCAGCAACTCAAGAAGGCTGTAGGGCTCTTGAAGAACAGCTACAAGTCCGGTCCGCTGTCGAGCGACGTGTTTCGCTACGAGGAAGACGGCCCGCCGTGGACCCCTCGCCAGGGAGCGACCGATCTGACTCCCTATCGCACCGAGTACGAGGACGATGCTTCGCTGCACCCGACGTTCGAGAAGCTCTTGAAGTTCAACATAGTGCCGAACCTGGTGCTGGACCCCTGGGGAGGAGACTACCGGGTCGACGTGCAGAAGGGGTGGATCTTCTCGTACGGCCCCGACGGCCAGCCGCACACGCCCGACGATCCCGGCGACGACGTGTTCGACGCCTACGTGCCGCCCTTCGCGCCCGTGAGGGCGCGCCTGACGCAGCAGAGGCTCTACCTGGAGGTGGACTTCAGCCGCGAGCTCGCGCGCAGTGTCGTCGATCGGCGTAACCAGCCGGTCTTCGAGATGAGCAAGGAGAACTTCGTGGTGACCACGCAGGCGGCCCAGCTGGGGCAATCCGACCTGGCGAGCCTGCAAAGCCGGCGCGGCGAGAATGTCCTGACGGCGGTGGTCGACCTCGATTCCCCCTTCACGGTGAAGCTGCGGCTGGCGCGTCCGGTGGCGCTGGAGCTGGGCGTGGTGGTGGACCCCGGCCCAGGGGATGCGCGCAGGGCGTTCCACCTCTTGCGCAGCTCCGACGGTGCATTGTTGAGCACGGACCGAGTCCTGTTGACGACGGGACCGGCGACGGGCGGGCTATTCGTCCCGCCGGCCAGCTGAGCCCGAGCGCGCGGAGAGCCATGGGAGCCGGCCGGGTGCAGAATCGTTACGACGTGATCGTGATCGGCGCCGGCCACGCCGGTTGCGAGGCCGCGCTGGTCGCGGCGCGATCGGGGCTTTCGACCTGCATGATGACGCTTTCGGCCGGCAGCATCGCGCACATGCCGTGCAACCCGTCGATTGGCGGTCCGGGTAAGGGCCACCTGGTGCGGGAAGTCGATGCGCTGGGCGGGGAGATGGCGCAGAACACCGACCGGACGTACCTGCAGGTGCGATACCTCAATACTGGAAAGGGGCCTTCGGCGCGCTCGTTGCGCGCGCAGAGCGACAAGACGCAGTACAAGCGCCAGATGCGGGAGACGATCGAGCGCACGCCCGGCCTGCAAATCCTGGAGGACGTGGCCGTCGAGATCCTGGTGGAAAAGGGTCGCGTCCGGGGCGTCCGAGCCGAGCGAACAGGCGAGCTCGAGTGCCGGGCGCTGATCGTGACCTCCGGGACCTTTCTGAACGGCCGCGTCCACGTGGGCGAAAGAAGCTTCCCGGCGGGCCGGCAGGGCGAGCTTCCGTCGGTGGATCTCTCGGATTCGCTGGTATCGCTCGGCATGGCGATGCGGCGTCTGAAGACGGGCACGCCGCCCCGTGTGCACCGCGACAGTATCGACTACGCGCGCATGGAGCCGCAGCCGGGGATGGAGCCGCAGGCGCGCTTCTCGTATCTGTCCCCTCCAGCCTCGCGCCCGCAGTATCCCTGCTACTTGACTCGAACGACCCAGCGGACCCAGCAGCTGATCCGGGACAACATCGGACGCTCTCCGCTCTACTCGGGGGCTATACGGGGAATCGGCCCCCGGTACTGCCCGAGCGTCGAGGACAAGATCGTCAAGTTCCCGGACAAGGAGAGCCACCCCGTCTACATCGAGCCGGAGGCGCTCGACACGGTCGAGATGTACGTCCAGGGGTTCTCCACCTGTATGCCCGAGGAGCTCCAGCTCGAGATGCTCCGGAGCCTCCCAGGGCTGGAGCGCGCCGAGATGCTGCGCCCCGGGTACGCCGTCGAGTACGACGCCGTCGATCCCCGACAGCTCGACAAGACCCTCGAGAGCCGCCGGGTCCGCTCACTCTATTTCGCCGGCCAGGTAAACGGCACCTCCGGCTACGAGGAGGCAGCGGGCCAGGGCATGCTCGCGGGCTTGAACGCCGTGCGGCAGCTCCTGGACCTGCCGCCGCTGGTCCTGGGGCGCGACGAGGCCTTCATCGGGGTGATGATCGACGACCTCACCTCCAAGGGCGCCGACGAACCCTACCGCATCTTCACCTCCCGTTCCGAGTACCGCCTCCTGTTGCGCCATGACAACGCCGACCGGCGGTTGACCGGCCTGGTCGCCGGCATGCCCCACGTCTCCGAGGAACGCCGCAACCACCACCGCCGCAAACTCGAGCTGATCGAGCTCGAGCTCGCGCGGCTCCGCACCCTGTCCATCACCCCCTCTCCCGAGGTCGAAATCGCCCTGGCAGAGCTCGGAAGCGCCCCGCTGGGCGCACGTCGCAGCGCAGCCGAGCTCCTCCGGCGGCCGGAACTCGACTACTCCCATCTCGGGGTGCTAGGCTATCCCGCCAATCCCCAACTGCCGATGGAAATCGTGGAAGAGGTCACTCTAGAGGTGAAGTACGAGGGGTACATCCGAAAGCAGGAACGCCACCTGGCGGACTTCCGCCGCCTCGAGGATCTCCCCATCCCGCGCGACCTCGACTATTCGGACATCCCAGCCATCAGCCGGGAAGCGAGATCGCGGCTGGAACAGTTGCGCCCCACCTCGGTCGGCCAGGCGTCCCGCATCGCGGGCGTCCGAATGTCCGACGTCTCGCTCCTCATCGGTTGGGCCAAGCGACACCTCCAGGGCGCGGCAAAGGACGACGAGGCACCCCAGACATGACCCTCAAACCCATTGAGCTGAAGGCCCGTATCGCCGACTTCTCCAGCCTGCTGAAGGGCGGTCCCCTGGCCACTCGGGCCTTCGTCGAGGCTTTCGGCAACGCCGTCGACGCAGAGGACTCCGAGCAGAGCTACTTCCCCGAGTTCCTCGAGGACTTCAAGAGCGAGACCGGCAGCATCCTCGACAAGATCCGCGTCACCGTCAACGCCCTCGCTTCGGGCGCCGCCGTCGACCAACCTCAGCTCGCCGAAGCTTTCCGCTTCTGTCACATGATGAAGGGCTCCGCCGCGACCATGGGGTTCAACAGGCTTTCGTACCTCGCCCACGGTCTGGAGCGCGCCTTCGAAGAGCTCAAGGAAAAGCGCCTGTCTCCGACGAACGACCTCGTCCAGGTTCTCCAGGAGGGCTTCGCCCTCGTCGAGGAACTCTTGCGGAGTATGGCCTAGAGTCGTGCCCGGCGCGCCCTCTCCCGCTCCCCTCCCCCCGCCCGGTGACTCCGGTTCGGCCACGGTCGAGGAGTTCCAGCGGCTTCTCGAAGGCCTCCTGGTCCCCTTCGCCTCCGGGAAAGGCGTTGCGCTCCCGACCGGCTCCGTCGCACGGCTGGCCGAGTACTCGGCGTTTCTGCTCGAGCGAAACCAGGTGGTCAACCTGACCGGTTGCCGCTCCCCCAGAGAGCTGGTGGCGCGCCACCTCGCGGACGCCGTCCAGTTCGCGGCCCGGCTGCCCGGCCGGCCGCTCGGGACACTGGTGGATCTCGGCTCGGGAGGCGGTCTCCCGGGGCTGCCGCTGGCTCTGCTGCTTCCAGGGGCACGTGTCCTTCTGGTCGAGAGCGTTCGCAAGAAGGCCCGCTTCCTCCTGGAGGCAAAGGAGCGTCTGGCGCTCGCGAACGTCGAAGTCCTCTGCGCGCGGGCGGAGGAGCTGGGCCGAGACCGCGCCCACCGCGATCGCCACGGGGCCGTCACTTCGCGCGCATGCGCTTCGCTGGCCGTCTCGCTGGAGTACGGCCTCCCTCTCCTGAAGGTGGGCGGCCTGTTCCTCTCGCCGAAGGGACCGTCGGCGCCAGAGGAGCTCTCAGCCGCCGCAAGGGCAATCCAGGCGCTTGCGGGGCGTCTGGTCGACGCCACGACCTACCGCCTTCCCGAAGCGCCCTCGGACTTCACCATGATCGCCATCGAGAAGACGGGTCCGACTCCTGCCGCGTATCCCAGACCGGCCGCTCAGATAGCGCGAAAATCGCTCTGAGCGAAGGACGGACCGGTGGACTCGGCCAAGCCGGCGATCGGCCGCCGCAGGACAAGGCCCGGGCCGCGCGCGGTCATTTTGCGCTGCTTCGAGGATTTCCACTGGGGATACTGTGGATAACCCGGTGGATAACCGGCCAACACTGGATCATGACGTTGTGGATGTTTTGGCGCGGCATGCCGATGATCATGACCCTCCTCCTGGACTGCGGTTGATTTGATCTGGCCCCGGTCGTCTGCTACGATCCCTCGGGCCGGGGCGAGCGGGAAGACGAGGGCATGCAAGCACACGACTCCGAGGCACTGTTCGGGAAGACCTACGCGGACGGCACCGTGATTTTCCGGGAAGGCGATGCCGGGCGGGAGATGTTCATCATCCAGGACGGCCAGGTGGAGATCTCGTCGGTGGTCGACGGGGAGAAGTTGGTCTACGGTGTGCTCGGCAAGGGCAGGTTCTTCGGGGAGATGGCGCTATTCGACGACCAGCCCAGGTCGGCGACTGCGACCGTGCGGGGCTCGGCGCGCCTGATGGTGCTCGAGCGGAACACGGTCAGGGACCGTCTCAAGGGGGACCCCAACATCGGTCTGACACTCTTGCGGAGCATGTGCGAGCGCATCCGCTCCCTGCACCAGGGCCTCGAGGACCTCATCGCCGCTGGAAAGCTGGAGCCAAGAGCCGTGGACGCCGCGCTCAAGGCCCACCAATCGCACTGACCCGCGCCGCCCGGAGCCCCATCAACGTGACCCAGTACAAACCGAAGATCCTCGTCGTCGACGACGAGGAGAACATTCTGGAGGTCCTCCAGCTGCTGTTGGAGCGTGGCGGCTACGAGGTCTGGACGGCCATGTCGCCCGTGTCGGCGCTCGAGCTGCTGAGGACTCAAGAGCCCGACCTCATCATTTCCGACGTGAACATGCCGGGCATGGACGGCTACGCCTTCTTTCAACAGGTGCAGTCGCGACCTGGAATTGCCACGGTCCCGTTCCTGTTCCTCACGGCCCGAGGGGGCAAGGAAGACATGCTTGCCGGCAAGGAGCTCGGCGCGGACGACTACCTGGTCAAGCCGCTGACGGGAGAGGAGCTGCTGGCGTCCGTGCGCGGCAAGCTCAAGCGCGTGGCCGCCCGCGCGGCGCAACAGCGGGAGCAGGTCGACACGCTCAAGCGCGAGATCCTCAACGTGCTCTCGCACGAGTTCGTCACACCGCTGGTCAGCATCAAGGGGACGACGGACCTGTTGCTCTCCGAAGACGTGAAGTTCGAGCCCGACGAGCTCAAGAACTTTCTATCCTCGATCCGCAAGGGCGGCGACCGGCTGGGCAAGCTGGTCGAGGACTTCATCCTCTCGGCCAAGGTGCAGGCCGGAAGCGTGAAGGAGGAAGCCGACCTGCTGAAGCTCCCGACGGACCTGCGCCCGCTGGTGCGGCTGGTCGTCGAGCGCTGGACGGCGCAAGCAACCGCCAAGGGGATCGAGATCGTCGCGCGCATCCCGGAAGCTCCGGTCGAGGCCGAAGTCTACGACGAGCACATCAAGGGCGTGATCGAACGGCTGGTCGACAATGCCGTGAAGTACTCGGCTGCGGGCGCCAGCCCGATCGAGGTCGACCTGGCCATCGAGGGCGCCTCGGCCCGCCTGAGCGTGCGAGACCGAGGTATCGGAATCGACGCCTCGCAGCTGGCAGACATCTTCCGCCCTTTTCACCAGGTCAATCGCAAGTCGATGGAGCAGCAAGGTCCCGGGCTGGGACTCTCGCTGGCCAGGGGTCTTGCGGAGGCCAACCGGGGTGAGCTGGCCGGGACCAGCGATCCCGGATCGGGCAGCACCTTCGTGCTGACCTTGCCGCTCAAGGAGGCGTGATGGACGCTCGAATTCTCGATGCAGCCGAAGAGACCGTCGGGATCGTGCTCGGCGGAGGCCGGGGCACGCGCCTGTATCCGCTGACCGAGGAGCGCTCCAAGCCCGCCGTGCCGCTGGGGGGCAAGTACCGACTGATCGACATCCCGATCAGCAACTGCATCAACAGCCAGATCCGGCGCATCTTCGTGCTGACGCAGTTCAACTCGGCCTCGCTGAACCGCCACGTCAACCTCTCGTACAAGTTCGACAGCTTCTCGCGCGGGTTCGTGGAGGTGCTTGCGGCCGAACAGACCGAGGAGAACGCCGACTGGTTCCAGGGCACGGCTGACGCAGTGCGTCACAACCTCCGCCACTTCCTGAGGTGGTCGCCGCGCCACTTCCTCATCCTCTCGGGCGACCAGCTCTACAAGATGGATTTCCGCGCGCTGCTCTCCTACCACATCGAACGAGGCGCCCACGCCACCATCGCCGCCGTCCAGGCAACGCGAGAGCAGGCCAAGGACTTCGGAATCATGGAGCTCGCCCCCGGCGGCCGGATCGTCAACTTCGTCGAGAAGCCCAAGGAAGACGACGTGCTCGACCGCCTCGCCATCACGGGAGAGAAAGCGGCCTCGATCGGAATGAACCCCGACAAGGAGAGCTACCTGGCCTCGATGGGCATCTACGTCTTCGACCGCGACGTCATGTTTCACGTGCTCCAGAGCCGCCAGGCCCAGGACTTCGGCCGCCACGTGATCCCGGACGCCATTCAGGACTTCAAGATCTTCGCCTACTCATTCGACGGCTACTGGGAAGACATCGGGACCATCCGCAGCTTCTTCGAGGCGAATCTGCAGATGACCCAGAAGTACCCGCCATTCGACATCTACGAGCCCGAGAGCCCCATCTTCACCAATGCCCGCTACCTGCCCAGCAGCAAGTTCTACTCGTCAGTGATCAAGCGCGCTCTCATCTCCGAAGGTTGCATCCTCGAGGACGCCGAAGTGACCGATTCCGTCATCGGACTGCGCAGCATCGTCTCGAGCAATGCCAAGCTCACCCGCACGGTCATGATGGGTGCCGACTTCTACGAGACCCCCGAGGACTTGACTCAAAACATCTCTCGGGACGTGCCACACCTGGGAATCGGAGCCGGCGCCGAGATCCGGGAGGCGATCATCGACAAGAACGCGCGCATCGGCGCGGGCGCCCGGATCACCAACGCGCAGAACCTGCAGCACGCCGATGGACCCGGCTGGTCCATCCGCGACGGCATCGTCATCGTCAAGAAGGGCGCCATCATCAAGGAAGGCACGGTCATCTGACGGGCCGCCGCGGAGTCGCCCCGGCTCAGCGGGAAGGATTCCGGGCCTAGGGCTGGCCGTCCGGCGCGGGTGCGGAAGCTGCCGGCGCTCCGCGGCCGTGACCTCGTCCCCGGCGGCGGCGGCGGCGGTTGCGGCGCTGCTCCGAGGCTTCGACGGCTGGCGAGGGGTGGGCGGCACGATGTCCGGGCGCGTGGTCGCGGTGGCCCGCGAACCGGCCGCGGGGCTGGGCAGCGCCGCCTACCGGTGCCTGGGAAGCACCTTCAGCTGCGGGCCCCTCTTCGCCGAAGTCCGTCAGCGGGAGCCTCGGCTGCCCGTCGAGCTCATCGGCGCGAAGCGCTACTTCGAGCTCGCGGGAGGGCGGCTCCGGCCGGGGCCGGGCAGTACGTTCGGAGGCACCGGCCGGCGGGTACGACGGTCCGCCATCCCCCGATTCCGGCGTCGAGGGCTCCAAAGCGCCCGAGGCATCGTCGCCCGGTTCGACGGGGAAGAGCTGGGCTTGCGCCGGATCGTGCTCGGCAAAGTCTTCTTGCTCGCCCGATGAAGCGCCTGGTGCGCCCGCATGGTCCATCGCCGGCTGTCCGTGCAGCCCGCCGCGGCCTCCGCGGCCTCGCCTGCGTCGCCGCCGCCGGCCGCCGCGCTCGAGCTCACCGGTCACAGGATCGCGGCGCTCGGGATACGGCTGAGCCGCTTCCGGCGGCATAGTGGCGGTGGCAGCCGTGTCTGCTCGCTGCGGACCGCCCCCGTTTGCGGGGGCACGGCCCCCGCCGGCCGGCGACGCCGGGCGTTCATGCGGATGCCCGCGCTGCTGGCCGCGATCGCGGTGGTTTCTCGGAGCATGGGCGTCACGCCCATGGTCGCGGGGAGACTGCGCGCCGGGGCGGCTAGCTGCCGCGTCGGGCGAACCCTCCAGGCCGGTGCGAACCTGCACTCGCCGCGGGGCGCCGGGTTCGCGCGCCGTGCCGAGCCTTTGTCCCGGCTGGGCCGAGCCCGGATGGCGGTCTCTGGGGCGACCCCCGTCCCTGCGGTGGTGTTGGTGGGCATCACGATCGCGCCCTGCGGACCCGCCGGGCGGTGGCGATACGGGCGCCGGCGGACGCGCAGCCACGGTGCCCTCCGCGTCGGCGGCCGGCGGATCGAAGTCCGGCAGCTCCGAGTGGTCCGGCAGATCAATCTCGGAGCGAGCGCGGTCGTGGCCGACGGCAGCTTCCTTCTGGAGGTCTGCCAGGATGGCCGAATCCCGGACCGCGGCGCTGCGGTGGGCCGACGCGGCCGCCTCATCGGGTATCCGAGTGAAAAGCTCCAGACACTCCGGATTGAACACCTGTTCGTCAAATCCCGTCTTGAGGGCAAAGTCGAGACGCACGTGGCAGTCGCGCTCGATGCGTGCCAGCTCGTCCCGCTTCTTGTTCAGGAGGTAGGTATAGACGTCGATCGGCAGGTGGCCGCGCACCATGTAGAGGTTCCCGTCCGCCGCGGCGCTCTGGACCTTGCGCAAGAGGATCAGCGCCTTGGCCTCCGTGGACTTCACCATGCCGATGCCGTTGCAGTCCGGGCAGAGCAGGTAGTTGCGATCCATGATGGCCGGCTTGAGCCGTTGCCGGGAGAGCTCCACCAGTCCCAGCTTGGAGATCTTGCCGACGTGCATCCGGGCCTTGTCGACCTTCAGAGAGTTCTTCAGACAGCGCTCCACCTGCCGCTTGTGCTTGCTGTCCTTCATGTCGATGAAGTCGATCACGATAATGCCGCCCAGGTCGCGCAGCCTCAATTGCCGGGCCACCTCCTCGGCGGCCTCCATGTTGGTGCGGAGGGCGGTCTCCTCGGCGGTGCGCTCCTGGGTCGACTTGGCGCTGTTGACGTCGATCGAGACGAGCGCCTCGGTCGGGTCGATGACGATGGAGCCGCCGGACGGAAGCCGGACCTGGTGCTGGTAGATGGTGTCGATCTGGTCTTCGATCTTGAAGTGCGATAAGAGCGGCTTCTTCTCCTCGAAGAGTTGCAAGATGCGCTGGTGGCGCGGAAGAAAGGTCTTCATGAACTCCAGGGCCCGCTCGAAGACCTCCTTGTTGTCGACGATAATCTCCTGGATGTCGTTGCTGAAGTGATCGCGAATCGCCCGGGTGACGATGTCGCGTTCCTGGTAGATGAGCGCAGGCGCCCTGCAATGGGCCGTGGCGTCCTCGATCGCGGTCCAGAGACGACGCAAGTAGTTGAAGTCCTTGACCAGCTCGGTCTTGGTCTTGTCTATGCCGGCCGTACGCACGATCACGCCGACGCCTTCCGGGACGTCGAAAGAGTCGATGATCTCGCGCAGCCGCTTGCGCTGCGAATCGTCGTCAATCTTGCGCGAGATGCCGACCTCCTCGGAGCCCGGCATCAACACCAGGTAGCGGCCCGGCAGAGAGATGTAGGTCGTGAGGCTGGCGCCCTTGGTGCCGATCTCCTCCTTGACGACCTGCACCAGGAGCTCCTGCTTGACGCGGATGACGTCCTGGATCGGCGGCCTCTGGCTGCCGTGCGAAGCCGCCCGGCTGCCGTCGGCAGCCCGGTAGAATTTGGGGTCGATCTCGTCGATCGGGAGGAACCCGGCGCGGCTACCGCCGAAGTCGACGAAGCACGCCTGAAGGCTCTTGGCGATGCTGACGACGACGCCCTTGTAGATGTTGCCCTTGACCTGCTCGCGCCCGGCCGACTCGACGTACAAGTCCTCGAGGCCGCCGTCGCTGACGATCGCGATGCGACTCTCTTCGACGTCGACCATGTTGATGAGCATTCTCTTCATCGGGGAAGACGACCTCCGAAAGGTGGATTCCTTGCGGGCGAAGAGAGGCGGTGATCCGGCGCGAAACGCGGGAGCATGGCTCGCAGGGCGCCGTAGTCGGCGCCGGTCTGGCACGCAAGCACGCACGGCGCCGGGCGGATGGGCCCGCGGGGCGCGGCGGCTCTGCAGCACGCGGCAAGCTCCCAGCCGATCCGCTCTGGGCGGACAGCGCGTGGAAGGCGCCTCTCATCGAAGCAAGAATGGTGAGACCGCGGCGGCAAATCATGAGCGCGCTGATCCGGTCGAGATCGACCGGCGCGAGGCCGTCGCGGCGATATGAGGGAGAAGGCAGACCGGGCTCCGAGCAACGGACGCCGAGCCGCCGTCCCGAAATGGAAACGAGACTCTCGAACTTGCGATTCCCCCGGGGTTTCGCGAGCTCGGATGGCAACTGTGCCAGTAAGAAATGATCAACACCTGCCGGTTGCGTTCGGGGCAGGAACAAGTCGAACTCGGCGCCCAAGGACCGGCTCTCGGGAGGGAGGCTTGCCGGGGGCGCCGAATAGCGACCGAAAAAAAACACCACGGATGCGGCACGGCGAGATGCCCGGGCTGCGAGCCCGGGCGTGCTCACCGCGTTACCGCATCTCCTGGAAGCATTCCTTGCAGTAAACGGGCTTCCTGCCCGTGGGCCGGAACGGAACGCGCGTCTGCTTGCCGCACTTGTCACAGGTGACGTCGTGCATCTGCCGGGGGCCCGCGCCGGCCCCCCCCGCCGAGGTGCCCTCGCCGCTGGCTGCGGATGCCTTGCGGTTGGCGTTGCAAGGCTTGCAGCGCGACGGAGCGTTTGTGAACCCCTTCTGGGCGAAGAACTCCTGCTCGCCCGCCGAGAAGATGAACTCCTTGCCGCAATCCCTACAGATGACCTTCTTGTCCTCGAATGGCATGCCCAAAACTCCTTTAACCTGGTGAAGAACCTGATTGGCCCAAGGAGTCCCACCCCTTTTCCAGCCCTCCCGAGCCAAGGCAAAGGAGCTCCATGAACCGGCCACGGAGGAGTATACCCCGGAGAGCCCCTGCTGTAAACAGAATTCGGCGGGCCCCGGTAACTCGGGCGACCGATCTCAAAGTCCCGTCCGGATGCCCGATTCGCTATAGTGCCACCCATGCGGCTAGCGGCCATCGACTGCGGAACCAACTCGCTCCATCTACTCATCGTCCACATGGATGACGACGGCCGTTTCGACGTCGTCTACGACATCAAGGACACACCCAGGCTGGGCGAGGGCGTCACTCGAACCAGCGTGCTGTCCCGGGAGGCCCAGTCCCGGGCCATCCAGACCCTCAAGGAGTACCGGGAAATCTGCAACCGCTTCGGCGTGGAGCGCTCCCGCGCCGTGGCCACCTCGGCAGTGCGCCGCTCTCTCAACCAGGCGGACTTCGCGCATCGGGTCTCCAGGGAGACCGGTTTCGAGCTCGAGATCCTGTCCGGCTCCGAGGAGGCCCGGCTGGTCGCCTTGGCGTGCAGCCATGAGCCCGGATTCGCCGAGGGCCCCTACATCCTGTTCAACGTGGGCGGCGGCTCCACCGAGCTGGTCCTGGGGCAAGGGCGCGAGCTACGTGAAGCCCGCTCAGCCGAGGTCGGCGCCGTCATCCTGAGCGAGAGGTTCTTGCGATCCGATCCGCCCAAGCGCTCGGAGATCGAGGCCATGGAGAAGCACATCAAGTCGGAGCTGAAGAAGACCCTCCCACCGAAGCTGGTCGATCCCAGCGGCAGGGTGCTCTATGGCAGCGGCGGCACGGTCATGAACCTTCTCCAGATGAAGCAGGTCCTGCGATTTGGCGCCGTGCTCTCGGGCACGTTCTTTCATTTGCCCTTCAAGGCCGTCCGGGAGATGTACCTGTCCCTGATGGAGAAGAAGGTCGCGCAGCGCAAGTCGACGGCGGGCCTCAATCCCAACCGCGCCGACATCATCGTCGGGGGAGCGGGCGTGGTGAAGACGCTGATGGAGACGTACGGATTCAAGGAGCTGATCACGCTCGACAAGGGTCTCAAGTACGGCGTGGTGGTCGAGGAATCGATCCGCGTCAAGCAGAACATGTTCCGCACGATCCTGGCGCTGGCCTCGCGGCCGCTGGAGGAAGCGGAGACGCCAGAGATCCGCCATGCGCTCAAGGTGCGCGACCTGAGCCTAGAGATCTTCGACGCGCTCTCGGCCCACTACCGGTTCGACCCCTCGGATCGAAACCTTCTGGCGCTCAGCGCGCTCTTGCACGACATCGGGCTCTCTGTGGAGATGCGGTCCCACCACAAGCACAGCTACGAGCTGATCCAGCGAAGCGAGCTGCTGAAGCTGCCGGGACGCGAGCGCGACATGGTGGCGCTGATTGCCCGGTACCACCGCAAGGCCTTTCCGAGCGAGAAGCACGAGGCCTACGCCCGGCTCGACCGCCCCGATCGCCAGCGGGTGGAGAGGTTGGCAGGCATCGTGAGGCTCGCCGACGGTTTCGACCGCTCGCACTCCCAGGCCGTCGACGCCCTGCGCGTGCGGTTCGATCGCAAGACGGTGACGATCAAACCGGTCAGCGGGCGGGTCAGCACTCTCGACTGCCTGGGCGGCGAGGGCAAGAAGGACCTCTTCGAAAAGGCCTTCGAGCGGCGCGTCATCGTCGAGAACCCCTGGACGGAGGCCTGAGCGCCGTGGCGGCTTCCGGGGCCGAACGCCTGCTGGTGGAGCGGGCGCTGGCGACTCTGGAAGAAGGCTGCCGCAGGATCGCGCGCGGGGATGAGGCGATCGAGACGGTTCACCAGGCGCGTGTCGGCGCGCGCCGGCTGCGCACGATGCTCAGGCTCTTCGGCAAGTCGCTGGGCAAACCGAAAAGGCGCCGGCTGAAGGAACTGTCGGGCGCGCTGGCCGAGGGGCTGGGGGGCGTGCGGGACCGGGACGTGCTGTTGCGACATCTCGGCACGCTGCGTCCTGGCGGCGATCCGAGGGCGGCCCGGGCGCTCGGTTTCGCCCGGAACCGGGCACGAATGGAGCGGGAAGATGCGTTGCATCCGATGCGGGAGTCGGTCGCGAGGTTTCTGGCGGAAGCCCGCCCGGCCAGACGGGCCGCCGCGCAAGGGGCCGGCGTGGCGCGCGCTGGCCTGAACGGACCGATCCGTCAGGCGCTGGGTGAGCTGTACGGAGAGCTGCTCGAGAGCGAGGCGGGAGTGCTTTCACACGCGGACTTCGAGGCTGCCCACCGGATGCGCATCGCGGCGAAGCGGCTTCGCTATGCGCTCGAGACGGTGCGCGAGGTCCTGCCGGCCGCGGGATGCCGCGCGCTGGATGCGGGGATCGAGCTTGCGACGCGCGTGCAGGGGCGGCTCGGGCACGTGCAGGATCACCATGTGTGGGGGCTCGGCCTGCGAGCGCTCTCCAAGGAGACCCGGCGATCGCTCGGCGAGCCGGCCTTGACGCAGGGGCTGGCCCTGCTGGCCGCAAGCGAGCGACGCAAGCGGGATCGGGAGCTAGCGCGGTTCGTGGAGCGCTGGCGACGACACCGGGCCGAAGAGGACGGTCCGCTCGCCTTGCTGGACGCGTGGGTTTCGGGACAGAGCGAGGGCGAGGGGCCGACGTGAGCGCCGCGCTCAGGCGCCGGTGTCGTCCGGGTCGCCCGCCCTCGCCGGGCCGCCCGGCTCCGAGGCCACCAGCTGGCCTGTCTCTTCGGATTGGGCCAGGAGGCGCCGCAGCCGGCCGATGGTGGCCCGCTCCATCGTGCGATGCGTGACGGAGCTTCGCTGGGGGCGTTTGAGCTCGTCGGCGGGATAGACGGAGATGTCGGCCAGTCCCTCGGGGAACTCGACGTAGTAGTGGGGAAAGTCGCGGTCCTGGCCGCCCTTGCGGACGCGCACGATCTCCAGGGCCGGCTCCAGACCTGCGGCCGAAAGCCGATCGGCCAGGTGCTCGTGGACGTCGGTGAACGCATGGATGTCGATGTCGCTGGTTCGCCGGATCTGGCCGGAGAGGACGCTACCGATGAGGCGCGGTGAGAAGGGTTCCAGCGTGAGCATGACCTCCAGGGCGCGGCGGCGCAGGGCCAGGAGGCGAACGGTCCTGGCCGGCCCCTCGAGCTCGTCCGCCAGGAGATCCAGGGCCTGCTTGATCTCGAGGTTGTTCGGGTAGACGGTGGTGCCGAGCTCGCGCGCGGCTTTTCGCTTGGCGCGCAGGTACTCCTTGACGCCGTCGTGGTACATCAGCTCGGCGGCTCGCCTGGCGACCTGTTTCCTGAGCGCTGCTCGCATCGCATGCCGGCGCTGGCCGGCCCCGAGCGCACTATAGCGCAGGGGGGGCGGCTTGACTCGACGGGCCGCCCGGTGTCACGATACTGGGGCGCTCGGAGGCGCTGGCCCAGGCACGCGCGGGGCCCGGGAGTCCTTTCATCCATCCAGTCACGCGGGAGGAAACATGACCGTAGCCGGAGGTTGCGATTCGCGCCCGGCCTGCAAATCGGCAGGCCTCTGCAAGATGGTCTTCGGGGGCAGCATCATCGGGGCCGCCGTGGGGTGGTTCCTGATCGTCGCCTGCCTGAGCCGGCTGGACCTCGACCTGGGAGCGGCCGCCGAGACCTTGAGGTCGGCGTCCTCCTCGGGTGAGGTGGCGGAGATTCGCCAGCAGCTGACGGCGGCCGGCGCGCGGCTGCAGGGTGTGAAGTCCGCGCTGCAGACTCACACGCTGGTGGCGGCGCTGGGAGTCGTGCTGCTGACGATCTTCGGCGCGATGGTGCTCAATTGCGGAGCGAAGGCCGTCCGGAGCGCACAGTCAACATCCCCGAGTGATTCCGGCGGAGGCTGCGCGGGCTCGACAGGCGGGTCCGAGCCGTTCGCATCCTCGACGGTGGCTTGATGGGCGCGCTTCCGCCCGGCATCCGGCTCGTGCTCTTCGACGCGGGCAACACGCTTCTCTTCGTCGACTTTCCATACCTGGCGCGAGCTGCGCAGGAGGTCGGCGCGGACGTGACCGCTGCGGCGCTGCGGCGCTCGGAGGTTCACGCTCGGATCGAGATGGACCGGATTGTCGAGCAGGAAAAGGGCTCCACCGACGCCTCGCGCTGGCGGCAGTACTTCAAGGTGATGCTGGGGGAGGCCGGCGTGACGGACCGGCAGTTCGAGGCGATGGTGCCGCTGCTGCTGGCGCGCCACCAGAAGGTCGGATTGTGGATTCACGTGAGGCCATGGACGAAGCCGGTGCTGGAGACGCTGCGACGGGCGGGCTACCGGATGGCCGTGGTCTCCAACGCCGACGGTCGGGTGGAATCGTGGCTGGTGCGGAAGACGCTGGGAAGTTACTTCGAGACGGTGCTCGATTCTCACGTCGTGGGTGTCGAGAAGCCCGATCCGCGCATTTTCGAGATGGCGCTGGACCGCACGGGTTTTGCGGCGCGTGAGGCGATTCACGTGGGGGATCTGTACTCCGTGGACGTGCTGGGAGCGCGCCGGGCCGGCATCACGCCGGTCCTGCTCGACCCGATGCAGGCCCACCCGGCCACGGACTGCCTGCGAATTCGTGGGCTGTCGGAGCTGACGAGGCTCTTGCCGCGCAGGGCGCCCGCGCGTCCGCGAGCGGCCTGAGCTGGGCGCCCAGGGAGCGCCAAGGAGATTAGAGTGGCAGCAGCCAGCGCGGCCGACCTCTTCGGGCGGCTCTATCCCGACGGGACGGTCGTGTTCAGCGAGGACGACGCCGGGGACGCCATGTACGTCATCCAGGAAGGCACGGTCGAGATCTCTGCCGTCGTCAACGGAGTCCGGACCGTGCTCTGCACGCTGGGCAAGGGCGACTACTTCGGCGAGATGGCGTTGCTGGACAGCAAGCCGCGGCTGGCCACCGCGACGGTCCGAAGTTCGGCCAGGTTGATGGTGCTGTCGCGCGACAAGCTGCTGGAGCGTATCGAGGACGATCCGCACATCGTGATTTCGCTGCTGAAGCTGATGTGCACGCGCATCCGCTCGCTTCAGGAGACCATCGAGACGTTGAAGTCGAAGGGCCAGCTGGACGCCGAGCAGCTGAGCGCGGCCGTTCGCGCGGTCCAGACCTGAACCCGGGGCCCCGGGACGTCATCGCCGCTGCAACGATTCGTTACGTCCGGGGACGAGGCGTGACAGCAAGCGGGCGCAGCCTGGGGGAGCGACCCTGGCGAGTGCGCATCGTTGCTGGGTTGCCGGCGCCTGGCACGGCGGCTGCTTTGACCTGGGGCGATGGGCGAGCTCTTCAAAAGATGCGACCGGGCCTGGCTGCTGGTGAAGGTGTTCGTGGTGAGCGCGAACCTGATCGCCGGCGGCCAGTGGACGGACGGCTCGGCGCTGTCGCTGGTGAGGCCGACGCCGGTGGATCTGGTCTTCGATGCGATGGAGGAAGCGGTCGAGGCTCTCGGGTTCGGCGGCGGAGTGCGGGCGGGGGTCTGGGTGGCCGGCAGCGCCGTATCAGTGATGCGGACCCTTGGAGCCAGGCTGGCCAGAGAAGCGCGAAGCCGCAAGGGATTCCAGCTCACTGACGAGACGCTCGACGGCGCCGGGGATGAAGAGGCCGCGGGCGGCCCGGTGCATCGACTGCAGTCGAGCGGGCTCCGAGAGGATCTGGCCGACGGCGGCGAGAAGGCGCGGGCCGTCGAGGTCGCTTTCCTCGATCACCACGGCCTGACCGGCGTCGGAGAGCAGTCGGGCGTTCTTTCGCTGCTCGTCCCCGGCTGAGGTAGCCAGGGGGACGAGGATTGCTGGTTTCTCGAGCGCCATCGCCTCGCAGACGGTGCCTGCGCCGGCCCTGCCCACCAGCAGCGTGGCGGCTGCCATCAGGTCGCCCAGGCCCCCGTCCATGTAGTCGAAGACGTAGTACCGGCGGGCCAGTTCGCGGGGCAGCGTGGCGGCACCCTGACGCATCATTGCAAGGGCGTCGTAGCTCGGGTGGCTGCCGCACTGGTGAGCCACGCACGCCGAGGAAAGCAGCCCCTCGAGCGACGCGGCGACAGCGGCATTCAGGACGCGGGAGCCCTGGGCGCCGCCGGTTATGTAGACGAGCGGCAAGGACTGGTCGAGGCCCGACGACGCGTAGAATCGCGCGGCGTCGCCAGAGAACAGAGTCTTCCGAAGGGGGATGCCGGTCAGGACGACGGAGGCGCCGGGGAAGAAGCTTGCGGAAGACTGGAAGCTGACGGCCACCCGGTCGGCCAGGCGGCCGGCGATGCGGTTGGCGAGACCACCGGCGACGGTCTGTTCGTGGGCGAGGATCGGGATGCGCAGGATGCGCGCCGCGATGACGACCGGGACGGAGACGAAGCCGCCGGTGCTGAAGACGACGTCGGGACGCAGGCGTCTGAGCAACGCCAGCGACTGGATGGTGCCGGCCGCGACCCGGAAGACGTCGGCGACGTTCTGGAGTGAAAGGTACCGGCGGAGCTTCCCAGTCGCAATCGCATGGTAGCGGACCGACCGCGCCGCCGCGAGCTTGGCCTCGACGCCGGCAGCGCTGCCGATGTAGTGGAATTCGGGAGCGCGCTCGCCCCCGAGCTCGCGCCATCCTTCGATCAGCGCCATGGCCGGGTTTGCGTGCCCCCCGCTACCGCCTCCCGTCACCACCACTCTCAATCTACGCTCGTTCACGACGCGCATTATCGTACGACCTCATTCGCGTATTCTATGAAAAATCTAGAAATGGCTTGTATTGCAGCCCTCATTGCATTACATTGTGGCGGGGCCTCTGCATCAGGTCGATGCAATCGTAGTCAGTCACTTTTTCACAGGAGGCCAGCGTCATGGCTGGATTGAATGCAAGGCCGGTCGGGAGCTTCTTCGAGTTCTTGACCCTGCTTCTGGAACGGGGGATCGTCGTCCGGGACGGACGCAAGGATTACACCTTTACTCTGGGCTCAGGCAAGGCCGCTGCGCGGGTCGCCGCCGCCGCCAAGGAGCTGCCGGCTGCCGCGCCGAAGACGAATGGCAGGCGCAAGCGCAAGGTCAAGACCAAGGCCAAGGCAGCCGCCGCGCCCGCCCTGAAGCGCGCCGCGAAGGCCAAGCCCGGGCGGCCGCCCAAGCAGGCCGCCAAGTCCAAGCCCGCCAAGAAGCCCGCCCCCAAGGCTCCCGCCGAGCACGACATCCTGGTCGAGCTCGACAAGAATCGCGTCACGGGTCTCGGCCTTCGCTCGCTCGCCAAGCACTTCGGCGTCAAGGCCGATATCATGAGAAAGGCCTTGGCTCCTCTCGAGGCGAACAAGCGGATCACCTTCTACAAGAAGACCCGCACGTACATGCCCGAGGGTAAGGTGCGCGTCACGGCCAGCAAGGGCGTCGCGCGCAAGTCGCCTCCCCGCGGCCAGCCGATCTCCCCCGATGCCATCCTCAACGTCCTGCGCGAAGCCGGCTCCGCGCTCGACCGCCACGAGATCGCCGCTCGGCTCGGCGTCAACTACCACAAGTTGATCCGGCGAATGAGCGCCGTGGTCGATTCAGGCGCCGTCAAGCAGGACGGCAACAAGTTCGGTCTCGCCTGACCTGAGGCCACCGTCCCACCCGCCGAAGGCGTCCACCCGCACCGGGCTCATCCCCGGTTCCGGTGGGCGCCTCGGTTTTTTGGTACGCTTCCGGCTGCGTCGGGCCAAGGGGTCGTGATACGCTGCCCGCTGTGCGTACCCAGGACGAACTCCTGCGCGCGTTCCGGGTGAGCCCCCCGCCGGCCCAGCGCTACATCGTGCGCCAGCTGGAGCGGCTGCCGATCACCTTCGACTCCGAGGAGCACATCGAGCTGCTGGAGCTCGAACGCGGCCGCGCCTCCGAAGACGTCAAGGACCAGATCGCCCTGGCGCTGGGCTCGCTCTTGCCACGCTGGCATAGAGAGCAGGGAGCGGGAGCCGGCCAGGACGCGCGCTCCAAGCCGAGCCTCTGGACACTCCATCAGATCCGCGTGGAAGACCTGGCCCGCGAGATCGCTGCGGTCAACGAGGGGCGAGAACCTGCCCCCGAGGTGCCCCTGGAGACCGTCTATCGCGCGTCGCTTCACCTGCTGGCGCCGGCCCTGGAGTGCCTCTACCGGGCGCCCGCCGCGGAAAACCAGCTCAAGCGCGAAGAGGCCGTCCTGACGCTGGGCCGCATCCCATCGGGGCGCGCGGTGGCTCTATTGGCGGAGAGCAGCCTCCAGCCCGGAGTCGCCTCGCTCGCCGCGATCTCGCTTGGCAGGCTGGAATCGCGCCAGGCCGACCAGCCGCTCCTGGCCGCGTCCCGGGGCGTCGGCGACATGGCACCCGTCGCAGGCGTACTGCTGGGTCTGCGGGACCGGCCTTCCGCCGAGGCGACGCAGCTGCTGGCCCGTGCGGCCTCGAGCAAGACCGCCGCCGTTCGTCTCGGCGCGGCCGTGGCGCTGGAGAACAGCCCGGCGTCGGAAGCGCTCGGTCTGCTCGAACGGCTCGCCTCCGACGCCGACGAATGGGTCCGCGTCCATGCGCTCGACACGGTGGGCCGGCTGCGCAAGGCCGAGGCGACTCCGCTCGTGGCTTCGGCCTACAAGAAGACGCAGCATCCCTTCCTGCGAATGGTGGCCCTGAAGGCCGCGGGCGCGCTGGCAAGCGAGGGTGCCGTCGGGCTCTGCATGGAGGCGCTCAAGAGCACCAATCCGGACGTCGTGAAGGCCGTGGCGATCGAGGGTCTTGTCAGGCTGGGGGCCCCGAAGGAGCGATTCCGTGAGTTCGTCGGGCTGCTGGCGGGCAGCGAGAGCGCCAAGCTGGCCTCGAACCTGATCCTGGCGCTTGCGGGTACGGAGCGCGACGCGGTGAACCGATCTCTGAAGGCGATGCTGGCGTCGACCTCTGAGCTGCACCGCGCCGAAGGGGCCTACTGCCTGGGCTACCTCGACGATCCGGCGGCTCTCAAGTTGCTGGCCAAGCTGATCGACAAGGACAAGAGCGACATCGTCCGGGGCCAGGCGCTGCACGGGATGTTCCACCACCGTTCGGTGCGGGAGGGACGAGACGCGCTGCTCTCCATGCTCCGCCACGAGACGGCCGAGGTGCGCCTTCAGGTCTCGCGGATGCTGCGCGCGCGAGAGTATTCGAACGACCCCATGACCACGGAACGGGCGCGCGAGGCCCTGGGCCGGGAGCGCGATCCCCAGATCACGGGCTGCCTGCTGCGAGTCGTGGCGTCCTCGGCTGCGGGCGCCGCCGAGTCGCGGGACGCACTCCTGGCAGCCCTGGACTCACAAGAGCCGGCGGCGCTTTCGGGTGCGCTGGAGGGACTGGCTGCGCTGGGAGACGCAAGCCTGGCGGGGCATGTCGCCGCGCTGGTTCGCTCCGACGACGCCCGGGTGCGCGCCCACGCGGCGCGAACACTGTTCCTGCTCGGGGACCCCAGGGGCGCCGCCGCTCTCGCAGGGCTGCTCGCGGAACCGTACTTCGAGACCTTCCAGTGCGGCGCCCGGGCGCTCGGTCGCATCGTCTGCGACCTGGCCGGCATGGAGCGCAAGGACGCGCAGCGACCCGTGCTCGAGATGTTGCGCAAGCACGCCGCCGGCGGCGAGTTCGCAGCCTGGCTCAAAGCCGACGGAGCCTCCGTGTTCGTGCCCCAGCCGACGGTCGCGGCGCGCGCCGAGGACTTCGACCACGCGCCGGTCCGCGGCCAGCTCCTGTTCAAGGAATCGACCCGCGAGGGCGAGGCGATGCTGGAGCGGCTGGACAGGATGTTCGACAGCGGCGAGGCCGGGATGCCCAGCCTCTCGTCACGCTCCTTCGAGTTCAAGACTTTCACGTTGATGCAGACCGACGGGATCGGGGACTCGTCCCCTGGTGCGATCGTGGACGCAGACAAAGCCAACATCCGTGCGCTGTACAAGCAGGCCGTCGCAGGCGACCTGGACGCCGAACGGAAGCTCCGCGAGATGACCCGCCACGGAGATCCGAAGGTCCGAGACGCGGCGAGCAAGCTCCTGGTCCGCGTCGCCGAGGACCGGACCGTCCCGGCGGGCTCGGTGGCCACCCTCATGCCGGAAGAGCCGTTCGCGCTCTCGCTGGAGGACCTGCTCAAGGAGGCCGTACGGCTTGAGGCATCGGACGTACACCTGTCGGTCGGGTATCCGCCGATCTTGCGCGTGCACGGCGCCATGGAGCGAATGCGCCACCCGGCGCTCACGGCGCCCAACACGCGCTGGTTCGCCCGCCAGCTCGTGACGCCGGAGAAGTGGGCCTCCTTCGAGTCCCAGAAGGACCTCGACTTCAGCTTCTCGCTGGCCGGCGTCGGCAGCTTCCGCGGCAACGTCTTCCAGGAGTTTCACGGCACCGGCGTTGTCCTGCGAGTCGTCCCGTCCAAGATCCCCACGTTCGACGAGCTCGGAGCCCCGCCTCTCTTGCGCACCATCTGCCGCGAGGAACGCGGTCTCATTCTAGTCACTGGACCCACCGGGTCCGGCAAGTCCACTACGATGGCCGCGATGCTCGCCTACATCAACGAGAACCGCAGCTGCCACATCGTCACGATCGAGGACCCGATCGAGTTCGTCCATCGCTCCATCAACAGCAAGTTCATCCAGCGCGAGGTCCCCACCCACGCTTCCAGCTTCGCCCGCGCCTTGCGCGCGGCCCTGCGCGAGGACCCCGACGTCATCATGGTCGGTGAGCTGCGAGACCTCGAAACGATGGAGCTCGCCATCGCAGCGGCCGAAACCGGCCACCTCGTCCTCTCCACCCTCCACACCATCAACGCCGCCCTCACCGTCGACCGAGTCATCAACGTCTTCCCGCCCGAACAGCAAGAGCAGGTCCGCCGCAGCGTCTCCGAGGCGCTCCTGGCCGTCGTCAGCCAGGCACTCCTGCCCCGCCAGGACCGCCCCGGCCGGATCGCCGCCTTCGAATGCCTGTTCCGAAACCCCGCCATCAGCAACATGATCCGCGAAAACAAGCTCCACCAGATCCCCAACGTGATGGTGAGCTGCAAGAAGGAAGGCATGGTGCTGCTCGACGACTTCCTCTTCGACCTGGTGGTCAAGGGCGTCATCAGCTGGGAGACCGCTCAGGCCCGCGCAGTCATGAAGAAGGAGTTCGCCGAGCGCTTCGCTGCTCGCAAGGTCACCCGCAGTTGACCGCGGCAGGCCCGCGAACGCGTCAGCTCGAGCCTCGACCCGGGCGGCGGGAGAGCGACGCCTGCGACTGGCGATAGTACTCCTGCAGTGCCGCGGGCAGATCGGTCACCTCGATGTCGCGGTGAGAGCCGTTCATCACGGCAGCCTCCAGGGTGGCCCTGAGCTCCGTGAGGTTCCCCCGCCACGGGTAGGCGTGGAAGAGCTGCATCACGGTCCCGGAGACTGCGCGGATGTTGCGCTTGAACCGCTTGTTGAACTGCTCGAGCCACATTCTCGAAACGTCTGCGAGATCCTCGGGGCGCTCCGAGAGCGGGCGCAGGCTCAGCGTCACTACTCCCAGCCTGAAGTAGTAGAGATCCCGATCGAAGTTTCCACGCTCGACTTCCTCTTTCAGGTTGCGAGTGGTCGAGGCGATCAGCAGGACGTCGGCCTCGAGCTCCTCGTCGGAACCGACCCTGCAGAAGCTCCCGGAGCCCAGAAGCTGGTCCAGTCTGGCCTGCGCGGAGCCTGAGAGCAGGTCGACGTCCTCCAGGAAGAGCACACCCCCGCGGGCGCGTTCGACCTGTCCGGCCTGTGGTGTTCCCCCGCCTCTGGTCCTGGCTTCGACCCAGCCGAAGAGCCGCCGCTCCGATTCCGTGTCGCGGTAGGCGCCGCACGGGAAGTGGATGAACGGCCGCCGGGCACGCGCCGACCAGCCGTGGATGGTCCGGGCCAGAGTCTTCTTTCCCGTGCCGAGCTCGCCCGTCAGCAGCACAACCTGGAACTGCTGGGCGATCTCCTGAGCTCGGCCGAAAAGATGCGAGGTCACGCGCGACGCCATCACGATGCCGGGCGGCGTTGGCGGCGGCGGCGCCGCACGGGGTGCCGGTGGCAACTCCGGCTCTTCCGGCTCGGGCTCCTCGGGGGGAGGCTGGCGCGAGCGCGCCCAGGGCGGAGGCTTCGCCGGCCGGGCCGGGGCGGACTGCGAGCGCGGCGGCCCCATCCCGGCCCGGGAGGCAGGACCTCGGGGGGGCGGCGGGCGCCTACCGCCGCGAGCCTGCGGGCCGGCCGGGGCGTCGTTCTCCCAGTCCTCGGCTCCGTCCTGGCGGACGTCGGCATCCAGGCTGAAATCGTACTCCCCGCTGTCGGCGTTCGGGACGTCGGCGCCACCGGAGGGCCTCGACTTGTCACCGGGAAGAAGCACGTCCAGCGCCAGCTCGAGCTCATCCGACGAGGTGAAGACGTCGCCGGGCGAGGGCACGCCGCCCAGGGAGCGGGGGGCTTGGGGCTCCAGCTGGGAGCTCCGCGCGGCGACCTGCTCGCGAAGCTTTTCGAGCGCTTCCTCGTACTCGCGCGCCCGGCGGGAGACGGTCTTGAGCTCCTCGGCGGCCTTGAGGAAGCGCTGGTGCTGCTCGGCGAGCTGGCCGGCCAGCCTCTGCTTCTCGAGCCCCACGGCAGCCCACTGCGCGCAGCTGTCGAAGATGGAGAGACCGCGCGGCAGCAGGCCAGGGTCTTCCTTGCAGCCGTCGCAATAGAGAGCACCCAGCACCCAGTCGGAAGCCTTCAGCGGGGCGCAGATCGCCTCGCGCATTGGCCGGGGGAGCGGGCGCGCGCCGAAGATCTGCTCGTCCAGCCCAGGTAGTCCGCTTCGCGTCGTTTCCTCCGTGGCCGCAGCGTGCTCGATCAATTCGAGTGCAAAGAGCGACTTCTCGTCGTCCTCGATGTCGAGCCCGTCCGCGGACCGGCAGAGCTTGACCTGCCAGACGTCCGGCTGTCCGATTCGCGTGGTCTTGACGAAGAGGAACCCGCGCCGGGCATGCAGGGCGGCGACGGCCTCGTCGATGACGCGCTTGAGTCCCTCGTCCAGGGTCTGCTGCGGGCCGAGGAGCAGCACCGCCATGGCTTGCAGCTGATGGAAGTCCTCCAGACAGGGCGCAGAGGTCGCCTGGACCGAGGGGCGGGTCTGGGGCCCCGAGGGCATGCGGGGAGGCAGCTGCATGGCCTGGGTCGCGAACATCTGGGCGGCCGGCTCGGGGGGAGGAACGGGGTGGCGGGCAGTGGGCTCGGCCGTCGGTGCCCGGGGCGCGGGCGGGTCAGCAGGCGGGGCGGGCGCGGCCGGGGCCGGCGCAGGGGCTACCTTCTCGCCGGCCTGAACGCTGGCCGGGGCGGGCGCGGCCGGCATGCTGGCAAGCCTCTGGGCGACCAGTTCGTCATCCCGGCGCGCCAGGTAGATGAAGTCGGCTGCGCCTCCGACGTTGATGACGTCGCCGTGTGTCACCAGAGCGCGCATCACGCGCTTGCCGTTCAAGAAAACGAAATTGGTACTGTTGAGGTCCTCGACGTGGACGCCGCCCGGCTCGCTCACCAGGCGCGCGTGGCGGCGGGAGATCTGGCTGTCTGCCAGGACGATCTGGTTGCCCGGCAGGCGGCCGATCACGACCGGGAAGCTCTCGAAGCGGTGCTCCTGGGCGACCTTCTGGGCAACGATGTGCAGCAGCAACGGCATCGAGTAGCGACGGCCCCGGCAGGGCCCCTCGCTCATGCTTTGCCACGGGAGGAGCGGTTCGTCAATCGGCCCGGGGGCGCCGGGCTAGGGCTTTTCCGTGTTCCAGCCGGGCTGGAGTAGGCGCGCGTAGACCGAGGGCAAGGAGGCCTTGGTGAGAATCTCCAGGTTGTCCGTCTGCTGGGAGATCGCGAGACGAATGCCGACGAGCACGATGCGGCCGACGTCGCCGCCGATCTGCTGGGTGAAGTCGAAGGGGTGCATGCGCACGTTGTCGTCCTTTTCCAGGTCGCGCTCCTCGAGCACCCAGGCCGTGAAGATCTCGGGATTGCACTGCTCGACCCTGAAGATCGGGACGGCCTTTTCGAGGCCGACGGCGCGATCGAGCCGGCACATCTTTTCGCTCTCCTTGACGAGCTCGTATCGGATCGTCTCGAGGGCGGGCCGCTCGCCGGTGTAGGTGTGGCCTTCCTCTTCCGAGGCCGTGCCGACGTGGAACTTCTGGAACTCGATGGCATTGGGCCTGACGGCGACGACCGACTCTGCCATGCGCAGCTCGCGCACCATGCGCTCCAGCGCGGTGTTGGCAAGTCCGTTGACAATCTCCTTCTGCTCGCCGCTCTTCCAGGTTCGCGAGCCGCCGTGGTAGAAGAACCAGATGCTGATGAGCAGCACGACACTGACGCCGAAGCTCACGAGCAGCTCGATCAGCGTGAAGGCGCGCTTCATAGGCCGCGGTCCGACAGGATGCCGGAGACCTCGATCGTCCGGTTCTTGGTCAATTTGGTGTTGATGGTGACGCGTACGGTGATCTGCTGCAGAGTGATGCCCGGCGTGGAGGGGTCCGTGATCTCCTTGACCCGGGTGACCCTGGCGAAGCCGGAGTAGGCGGCCGGGTAGAGCTGGTACTCCCGGCCGTAGTAGCGCTTGTAGGCGCGCGCGAACTTCTCCTGGACGGACTCCGGGAACTGGGTCCTCTCCGTCAGCACGTCGCTGAAGTTCTCGTAGAAGTGCTTCTCGTTCTGTCCCAGCTTGGCCAGCGGGCCGAACTCGTCGAGGAAGATGTTGTCGGTCAGGCGCCGGCCGTGGACGTAGACTTCCCAGTCGCCCCGGACGGCGCGCACCGGCATGACGCGCAGCTCTTCGAGGCGCTCGCGGGCCAGGTTGAAGGCGATGAGGTACTCGCGGTTCTTCACGGCGCCCATCCAGCCGGTGCGGAGCACGTCGAGGAAGGGGCCGATGAAGATGGCGAAGAGCGTCATCGCCAGCAGGATGCTGATGAAGGTGAATCCGCCCGACGATCGTCTCAGCGAGCGCGTCATCAGGGCGATGCCGGTGCCTCCGATGGCTGCCACGCCGGTGAGGGCAACTGCAGCGAACGCCCAGGAGAAGCCGAACCAGAGCAATGCGGTGCTCCAGATGAGGATGAGGACCAGCTCCACGAGCATGTACCTGGGGGAGAAGGGCGTGCGGCAGTGGCGGCACCGTCCCCGCAGGCAGACGTAGGAGAGCACGGGCACCAGATCGGGCACTTCCAGGACGTGGTTGCAGTTGGGGCAGTGCGAACGCGGGAAGACGATCGACTCGCCTCGAGGGATGCGCCAGATGCAGACGTTCAGAAAGCTGCCGACGAGCCCCGCGAAGATGGCGACGAAAGGCAGCTGCGCCAGCGCCGGCAGGTCGGCGAACGCCTGCAGTCCCTGGAGCACGTCGGGGAACATGGGGCGGATCTCAGGTGGCGCAGAGCACCAGGACCTGCCGCTCGACGGCGGCGAAGAGCGGTGAGAGGAGCCCCGCCATGAGCAGCACCAGGCCGACGATGCTGATCAGCATCTGGTTCTGGCGGTAGGCCAGGAGCTGGCGTCCGGAGAGCGCCCGCTCCAGCAGGTGTGAGCCGTCCAGGGGCGGGATCGGCAGCAGGTTGAAAATGGCCAGCACGGCGTTGAGGACGGCGCTGGAGAGCAGCAGGAACTTGAGCGCCTGCTTCCAGAGTGGCCACCAGGAGGTCGTGGCCATCATGAGGTCGGGGAAGAGCTGACGGACGGCCATGATCGAGCCGGCGCAGAGCACCAGATTCATCGCGGGACCGGCCAAGGCGACGAGGATCGAGTCCCGAGCGGGCCGGCGAAAGTAGGCCGGGTTCGTGAGCACCGGTTTCGCGAAGCCGAAGTTGACCACGAGGATGAGCAAGGTCCCGAGGGGGTCGAGGTGGGCGCGCGGGTCGAGGGTCAAACGGCCCGTCATGCGGGGAGTGGGATCGCCCAGCCGGGTGGCGACGAAGGCATGGGCGAACTCGTGGAGGCAGATGGCGACCACAAACACGGCCACTTGCAAGGCCAGCTCGAGCGCGGCCGTCCCCAGCGGCACGCCCCTCGGCGTCCGTTGCAGGAAGCTCCAGACGAGAAGGAGCAGCCCCAGCTGGATCATCCGGTTGCGGTCCATCACGAGAGTCATTTTACCATCGGCGACGCGCCACCGTGGCACACGGCCGGCGAAGCGGCTGTTGACTCCCGGAGCGGCGCCGGATAGACTCTCGCACTGTCCGGCGACCGTCGCCGGGAGGGGTGCGGGCCCTTAGCTCAACGGATAGAGCGTCGGCCTCCGGAGCCGTAGATAGGCGTTCGATTCGCCTAGGGCCCACCACGACCACGCGCCGGCTCAGGAGCGCTGCTGGCGTCCCGATGCCGCGATGCCGCCCTCGTCGGCGGCGCTGGCTACGAACTCGCTGGCGTCGGCCGCCCGGAACTCGAAGCCCAGCCGCTCGGCGTTGGCCTGGAAGAGCATCTCGATTCCTTCGCCGGTCTGCATCGTCGCGGCGTGCGCCGTCAGCGCGATGAACGCCAGAATCAAGGTCCACTCGACCATCCCCTGTCCCTTGCGATTGACGCGGCTGCTTCGACTCATGGAATCTTCCTCCTGGTGACGCTTGCGTTGTCAGAGTCGCTTCCACCGCGGCGCGAGGAAGCAAAACGTGTCGACGACCCAGCGGCCATCCTCGCGCAGCAGCTCGAAGAAGCCCTGCGCCTGGCCCTTTTCGAAGGTGACTTTGTAGTGCAAGTCGCACTGGCGGCTGGTCCAGGCCGGCGTCGCCCGTGTCAGCTCGAAGCCGACGACCCGTCCCAGCTTCGACTCCAGCAGCTGGATGTCCCGGGCGAACCGATCGGGCGGCTCGACTTCCTTGAGCCAGGAGCTGAAGTACTTGTCGCGACCCGCCCCCCAGCTCTCGTGCGAGGCAGCCTCCAGGAACCCGCGGGCGACATCACCGGCTGCGGACGCCGTGGCACGCTCGAGCCAGCCGATGGTGAACGCGGAGACCAGGATGGCCACGGCGGCGACGCGAACGGCGCGCCCGAGCTGGCGCCGGAGCTGCCAGCCACGCCTCACTGAAGCAGCGGTTGCGGGCTCGTGGCGGGCGGTTCGTGCCTCGGCACAGTCGGAATCGGCTTGCGGCACGCCGGAGCTCTTGGCCCGGGCCTCGCGCTGGATGCGGCGGTGTTGAGCGTTGGCGCGAATCCGGCAGATCTCCTCGAAGAGACTCCGGCGCTTGTGGCGCTGTTCGAAATCCGGACGGTCCGTCGGCTCTGCTGTCATGACTCGAGTGCTCATCGCCTGCCTTCCTTCGTCCCGGAGATCCTTTGCTGTAGCCATCTTTCGCGTCTTCGTCCGCTCGGCTGCCCGTGCGGGTCGCCCTCCAAGAGGCAAGGAGGATGCCAGCAGACTGGCCGACCGGAGGCGAGGTTCCGGAAGGCAGCCGGCACGCGGGTCTGACTTGCGCGGGCACTCTCGCGTGGCACAATGGAGCTACCGGTGGCCGAACGAATGAGGGGAGGCTTTCCCATGGCCGACGAGGTTGCGAGCAAAGAACAGGCGCAAGACTTGTATCCGGAGGCGCTCAGAAAGCGCGAGGAGGGTGCGCTGGCGCGGCGCCGCGGCATGAGGGACCGCACGTGGCCCGTGGACGATGTCGCGGGTCTGGCGCTTTCGGGAGGCGGCGTACGAAGCGCCACGTTCTCGCTCGGTCTCCTTCAGTCGATGGCCTCCAGGACGGGATTGCTCGGGAAGCTCGACTTCCTCTCGACCGTGTCGGGCGGGGGCTACACCGGCGCCTTTCTCGGGCGGCTGTTCTGCAGTCTGGGAACCGAGAACCCTGCGGCAGCACCGGGCGACATCCAGCGCGAGGTTGAACAGAAACTCGAGAACTCCGAGTCGGCCCCGGTAGCCTGGCTGCGCAAGCACGCCCGCTACCTCAACCCAAGCAGGGCAGGCGACACGCACTTTCTCGCAGCCGTTCTCTTGCGGAACTGGTTGACGACGAACGCGGTGATCGCGGTGTTCCTCCTGATGGGTTGCCTGGCCAGCCACGCGCTGCGGTTCGCGTTCTCCGGCTTTCTCAAGGCCATCGGCCTTGGGTTCGTCTGGCACGGCCCGCTGGGCGACCTCGTCGCCATGAGCGGGCCGATCTGGTGGAGCCCCTGGATGGTCCTGCCGCTGGCGGGCTCCGTGCTCGCCGTGTCGCTCGGGATCAGCTACTGGCTGGTCCATTCGGAGGATTTCAGCAAGTTGAATCCGGCATCCGCCAGCATCCTCGGCTGCCTTGGAGTCGCGGCGGCCGGGGCCTATGCAGGCACACATCGAGGCGTCGAAGTCGGCGCGAATCTGATGGCCGTCGCTTTGGCGTGCAGCGTCTTCGTCGTGGTCCCGCCCGTGACTCTCTGGCGGATGGCCCGCAAGGCGACCGCGCGAAAGTTCAATATCGCGGACGCAGACGATCCCGAGGCCGTGGCGGCGGCTGGCCCCAGCCAGACCCATCTCGTCATCGAAATGCGAAGATGGGCCTCCGAGTCGCTCGCGACGACGCTGGTCCTCTGCGCCGGTCTAGGAGTCCTTGGCGCCATCGACTCCTTTGGCCAGACGGCGTACGCGATGCTCAGCACCGCCGAGGACGGAGGCTGGCAGCTGAAGGTCAGCATGCTTCCCTCCCTGATGGTCCTGCTCGGCTGGTTCCTGCAGCAGCGGGTCGGAGCGAACATCGCCCGACCGTCGCAGGCCCAGGCCGTTCCCGGATTGGGCCTGCTCGCCTCCGCCGGGGCACTGGTGCTGGCCCTGACGCTGGCGGTGACGCTGTCGGCCATCTCTCACGGGATCACGTTCGTTGGGTGCGTGCCGGCCTTCGAGGCCTTCGACGCAGCCGAGTGCCGCAAGCTCGTGTTCCGGCCGGGCGCTCAGGCGCTGGATCGGATCGGCATCGAGCTACGGAGTAATCCCGACTATCTCCGTCCTGGCAAGGACCAGGCCCGAAGCCTCGGGTGGACGCTGGGAGCGATTCTGCTGGCACTGGCCCTGTCTTACTCGATGCACGGCGCCTGGTTGTTCCTCAACAGCTCGTCGCTCCATTACATCTACAGCGCCCGGCTAGCCAGGACCTATCTGGGGGCGGCGAACCCGAAGCGCTGGAAGCCTGAGGCAGCAAGTGTCCAGGACGTGGAGCCTGGCGAGGACATGCCGATGGCGGATTACAGACCCTACGACTACGGCGGCCCGATTCATCTTTTCAACACCACCATCAACGAAACCATCGACGGCCGATCACAGCTCACGAACCGGGATCGCCAGGGCGTGGGAATGGCCATCGGTCCAGCAGGGTTGACTGTCGGGCGGCGTAACCACGCACTCTGGGAGAACGGCGGATCGAAAGTCCGTTCCGTGCGAGAAACGGCCAAGGGATTCGAGGTCTTCCCGGCGGGCAAGTCGATTTCGCCCGACTCGCTCCCGCTCTCGCAGTGGGTCGGGATCTCGGGCGCGGCCTTTTCGACCGGGCTCGGGGCCCAGACCAGCCCGGGTTACGCGTTCCTGTGCGGCGCATTCAACGTTCGCATGGGCTGCTGGTGGAATAGCGATGTCGACCGCCCGGAAGCGTACACGCGCCGGGCGGGGCTGCTCTCGAACATGAGCTGGTTGCTCAACGGGATGTTCCCGATCCAGATGCATATGCTCGACGAGTGGACCGCCAGGTTCCACGGTGTAGAACGGCCCATGTGGTACCTGTCCGACGGGGGCCACTTCGAGAACATGGGCGGCTACGAGCTGATCCGCCGGAGGCTCACGCGCATCGTGCTCTGCGATGCCGAGGAGGACCCGGACTACTCGATGGAGGGGATGGCAAACCTGGTTCGCAAGGCCCGCATCGATTTCGGCACCAACATCGAGTTCATGTCGGCAGCCGAACTGGATGACATCCTGCATCCGCAGCTGCGTCCGAGCTTTGGAGAGCTGCAGGCGTTGCGGCGCGGCGCCTGGCACCTGGAGCCCGCCGAGAGCTTCGAGGGCCCCGTCAGACCTCGTCGGGGCCAGCGCTCTGTCCTGGAGCCCAGCCGGCGACGTTTCTCACTGGCGCACGCCGCGCTGGCGAGAGTGGTCTACCCGGAGCAGCCCGGCCCCAGGAGGCGGGAGGGCCTCCTGCTCTACGTGAAGCCGACGCTGGTCGGCCAGGAGCCGCTCGATCTGCTGCAGTATCACCAGGCGCACCCAGCCTTCCCGCAGGAACCGACCCTGGATCAGTTCTTCGACGAGGCGCAATGGGAATGCTATCGCAAGCTTGGCCAGCACATCGGCATGAAGCTCTTCGAGCCCATCGACGGCGCCGGCACTGGCCCGCGGACGTGGACACCCTACGCCTGGCTCAGCGGCTCGTAGGGTGACGAGAGGGCAGACCGCGCGTCAGTTCTGATAGAGCTGGTTCAGGGCGTCCTGGGCGGTGCGCCGCACGTCGTCGGCGTGGCCGGAATCGGCTAGCACGGCTTCGAGGATCTCCTCGGCGCGCCGCTGGCCGCGGCCAATGCGGGCCAGGCCCCGGATCGCTTCGATGCGCGCCTGGCGGTCGAAGGTCTGGCCGCGGAGGGGCAGGCCGAGGACCTCGACGGCGTCGGCGGGCGCGGACTCGCCGAGCCGGATGGCGGCCTGGGCCGCGCGGATCTGCACCCGGTCGGCGTGGCCCGAGTTTCGGTACACGTTCGCAATTGCCTGCAGGGCCTCGCGGGCATTGGAAGCAGGCGAAGCGGCCAGCATGTTCAGGATGCTCAGCCGGACGTCGATCGGGTTGGCGGTGTGCTGCAAGACGCGACCGAAGGCCGAGATGGCCGACAGCGAGAAGCGGCCGATGAAGGCGATCGCTTCGACCGCGGCGAGCTGGACCCGGTCACTGTGGCCGCTGTTCAAAACGCACTGCGTCAGGCCGCGGACGCCTTCCTCGCGGGCCTGAGGGTCCCGAAGCTGCAGCATCGAGGAGATGGTGCGAAGCCGGACCTCGATCGGGCGGCTCGTGTCGGCCAGGACGCGAGAGAGCAGCTGAACGGCGGGGACGCTGTCGCCGCCGATTGCCGCGACGGCGTCGACGGCCTCGTGCTGCACGGAGTCGCCGTGGCCGGTGTTGTTGATGACGCCCGCGAGCGCCTCGAGCGCGTCCTGCTCGGTTCCGGAGCAGGTGATCTGACGCAACGCGCGGATTGCCTCGATGCGGATGGCCATGGGATTGCCCGTATGGCGTAGCAGTCCGGCAACCACGCGCGGCGCGGTTCGGCTTCCGTAGCCGATATCCTTGATGGCGAGCACGGCCGCGCGCTGGACGGATTCCCCGTGGGCGGTGCTTGCCAGCACCTGGCCGATGGCGCTGACAGCCTGCTCGCGCGCCATGGGGCCGACGCCACCTTGGCTGGCGATGGTCCGGATGGTCTGAATGCGCTGATCCATGGAGAGCTGCGTGCCGGCGAGCTGCGGCGACATCGCACGGATACGGGCGATTGCGCGCTCCTCGTCGGGGCCGCCGGCCCCCGTCCCGGTGCCGTGATCGAGCGGCCGCGGCGGCTGCTTCAGCAGCACGACGACCTTGATCACCTCGGCCTTCAGCACGGTGAACACCGCCGGGTCGAGCCGGTCGAGCGTCAGCTCGGAGGCGGCGAGGGCGTTGCCGGTGAGCAGGAAGGCGCACGCGAGCGCGAGCAGGCCGAATCGCTGGATGAGCATCGTGGATTTCCTCTCTCGAAGCCGGAGCCGGCCGGCGGACAACCGGCCCTCCGCATGATTCCTACTGGCGCTGAGGGCGCCGGGTTGCGTGGTCGAGCTCGCCGCCCACCGCTGCATTTACTTGGCGGCGAAGTCGTGCTAGACTTGGTGCCCTGACGTGGGCGGTTAGCTCAGCTGGGAGAGCGCCGCGTTCGCAATGCGGAGGCCGAGGGTTCGAATCCCTTACCGTCCACCAGCATCGGAAGCGGGCCGAAAGGTCCGCTTTCGTCCTTTGCCGCGCACTCTCAGGCCGCGGGCAACGGGGGGTCGTAGGCGATCGGGTCGGGGACCCCGGCGTCTCTGAAGCCCTTCAGGCGAAGCTTGCAGCTGTCGCAGCGTCCGCAGGCCAGGCCGGAGGCCGACGGATCGTAGCAGCTATGGGTGAGCGAGAAATCGACCCCCAGCCCGAGCCCCTTGCGGATGATGTCGGCCTTGGTCATCCGGATCAACGGAGTGTGGATGGTATAGCGGCTCCTGCCCTCGACGCCCTCGCGCGTGGCCAGGTTCGCCATGGTCTCGAAAGCGGCGATGTACTCGGGGCGGCAGTCGGGGTATCCGCTGTAGTCGATGGCGTTGACACCGATGAAGATGTCCTGCGCCCGGAGGACCTCGGCCCAGGCCAGGGCAAAGGACAGGAAGATGGTGTTGCGGGCCGGGACGTAGGTGACGGGGATGCCGGCGGCCATTTCGGCGGTTTCGCGATCCTTGGGGACACCCAGGTCGGCCGTGAGGGCGCTGCCGCCGAAGGTGCGCAGGTCGAAGGCGGCGACGACGTGCTCCAGGGCGCCGTGCGCGCGGGCGACGGCTCGGGCGCGCTCGATCTCGATGCGGTGCCGCTGGCCGTAGCTGAAGCTCAAAGCATGGCAGGCGAAGCCCGACTCGCGCGCCATCGCCAGGCAAGTCGTGGAGTCGACTCCTCCGCTGAGGAGCACGACGGCTCTCTTCTGATCGATCATCCCGGGTTCACACTCCTCGGACGTCGGGCCCCCAGATGTGTTTGTGGAGCTGCAGCTGGAGCCTCACGCGCAGGCCGGATTCGAGCACCCAGGCTGCCAGCTCGGAGGGCGCCAGCCGGCCGTGGACTGGGGAGAAGAGGACGCTGCCGGCGAAGCCGCCGAGCCGCTCGCGGACGCATGCGGCGGCCCAGTCGAAGTCCGCGCGGTCGGCGATGACGAACTTGACCTCGTCGGCGGCCGTGAGGACGGCGAGGTTCGGGTAGCGGTTCTGAGCGCATTCGCCGCTCGCGGGGCATTTGACGTCGACGATCCGAACGACGCGCGGGTCGACACCGGAGATGTCGACGTGGCCGCCGGTTTCGAGCAGCACCTGCTTGCCCCGATCGGCCAGCGCGCGCATCAGTTCCAGAGAGCCGGGCTGCAGAAGCGGCTCACCGCCGGTGAGCTCAACCAGCTCGCAGGGGTGGCGCTCGACGGCCGCCAGGATCTCGTCCACCGTGAGCTTGCGGCCTTCATGGAAAGCGTACTCGGTGTCGCACCAGGAGCAGCGCAGGTCGCAGCCCGTCAGGCGGACGAAGACGCACGGCATGCCCATGCGTGAGGATTCGCCCTGGATGCTGAAGAAGATCTCGTTGACGGTGAGCCGCGTCGGCAAGTTCGCCCTCCTGCGGAGGGGCGAATTCTACTACGAGAGGGCGCAGGGCGCCAGCTTCAGCGCCAGGAGCGGCCCGTGACGATCGTGGAGATGGCCTTTCCGGCGGCGTTCTCGAAGCGCCAGGCGACGAAGCGGGCCGGGTTGGCGAAGAAGCAGTCGTTCACCCAGGCGGGGTAGTCGGTGTCGACCCAGGCCCAGGGCGGGTTGGCGGCGTCCGGGGTGTGGCTGTCGCCCGCGAAGGCGGCCCGGCCGGCCTTCTGGCTCCAGGTCTCGCTCCGGTGGCCCGGGGCGCGCTTCCAGCTCTCCCAGAGGAGGCTCATCGGCACCAGAGCGTAGTCCTGGCGGCCCGCGCTGGCGCGTCCGTCCGAGGCGTACTCATAGACGGTGCCATCTCCCTTCTTGCCGTCGAACTTGGTCTTGGAGCGCGAGCCGTAGTTGCCGTGCCCCTTGGCCTCGATGAAGACGCAGGGCCGCCCGGCGTCCATCGCGATCTCGGCGTCGATGGTCTCGCGCTTCTTGCCGTCGGACTCGATGGACCGGTTCACTCCCTTGGGCCCGTACTGCCAGAAGTGGTTGTGCGCCTGCGTGTCCATCAACTCGAGCCTGCCCCAGGTGCCGCCTTCCTTGCGGACGGTCAGCAGCGCGCCCTCCAGGTCGTTCTCGTGCTCGCCGTCGCCCTTGCCGCGCAGGGACTGGATCGGGTCGTAGACGAGCGTTTTGGCCAGCCCGCGAAGGCCATGGGAGTCGTCCCAGTCGCGGGGATGGTAAAAGGCGTAGCCGACAAACCAGTGCGTGGGCGTCTCTACCACCCACCAGTAGGCGACCGCCGACTGTGCCAGTGACTTCAGGACCGGCGAGCGCCAGCGCTCCAGGTTTTCCCAGTTGTTGCGCGTGTTCCAGTCGCCGTCGTAGTCGACCGGCGTGAGCCAGTCGGCGGCGGTGTTTGTGTCGTCGGTGTCCTGGAGGACCACGGGTGCCCAGTGGGCCGCTATCCTGGCATAGCGGCTGGTCTCTGGCTCGACGGCCGGCGCGCCGCCGGCGGCGTGGTCAGCGTAGAGGACGTCCCCGGGGATGACGAGGTCGCGGCCCGATTTCGGCTGGCCGGCCGCGTCATAGACGGTGGCGACCCCGCGCACCCTGAGCCGCTCGGCCCCCGGAAACTTGTGCTTCCGGAGGTCGGCGGCGGCGGCGGGCACCGTGAGCACAGTCGCTAGCTGCAGCAGGAAGAGGCCGGTGAGCAGGCGCGCGTGGGATTGCATCGACCCATCACTATGCACCGGTCGCCTTGGAGTTTGGGCGGAGTTCAGCTAGCGGCGCGATTTTCAGTGGCCAGCAGGCGCAGGAAGGCCTTCACGCCCGTGATGATCTCCTGATTGTCGGTCAATTGATCGACCGTCTCCTCGAACTTGCGCGAGACCGCCTCCAGGCGTCGCTCCAGGCCGGCGTGGCGGCCGCGCATCTCTTCCCTGGTCTCGCCCAGCTTGCTTTCCAAGCGTGAACCGAGCTTGCCGATCTCCTTTCGGATCTCGTCGAGCTGGTCCTCGTGACGCTCGGTGCGGCTCTTGAGCTCGTGGACGTCGGCGCGCAGCTTCAAGACGTCCTCTCTGGGGTACTTGACCTCCTGCATCAGCTCGCCCAGGCGCTGGCGCAGGAATCCGTAGAGCTCGAATCCAGGCCGGAAGAGGCTGCTGAGCAGGTAGAAGCCGGCAAAGTAGTAGCCGACTTCGCCACCGCGAAGCCAGGTGACGACCGCCATGATCGCCGCCGAAGCGACGTGGGCTCCGATCGAGACCCAGAACATGCGGTTGCGCACCCAGATGGCGTAGGCCTCGCGGTCGGCGTTGACGGCGATTCCACGCTCGCGTGAGCGCTGCATTTCGAACAGCAGCCTCTTGGCCTCGAAGTGCAGGTTCCACGGCAGCGTGACCAGCACGAAGAGCCACGCAAGACAGAGGGCGCCCATCGCGATGGTCGCCAGGACGTCGAGGCTCACCTTCAGGTAGAAGACGCCGACCAGGGCCGCCACCAGGGCGAGAAGAATGGCCGTCCAGACGAAGTCTCGCATGTCGCCGCTCCTTTCGAGGCAGCGAGATGGGACAAGCGGATTGCCGCAGCAGGGCTACCGGCGGACGAGGATGACGGCGTCCAGGAGCAGTTCGCCCCGACCGCGGGCGATGGCCGGGTTGAAGCCCTGGTAGCGCAGGCCAAGCTGCAGCGTTTCAGCAACACCCGGGTTCGGCAGGCCGGGACCCTGGTCGCTGAAGCTGACGCTGCCGACGCGCTCCATGGTCGGTGCTGGCGGGAAGCCGAAGTTCTGCGTGAAGAAGTCTTTGCCGGTCAGAGTCAGCTCGGGGCCGAGCGCGTTGGCGCCTGCAACCGGCGCGTCGAGCGCCAGGTCGAAGATTCCGCTGGAGCTGTTGCGGGCGCTGACCAGGAAGACGTCGTAATTGCGGAAGATCTGCTGGGGCGTGAAGCCCGTGGCGTCGATCTCCTGCTGCCACTGCAGGGTGACGAACGCGATGCCTGTGACGGCGGTAGCGGATGGGCGAATGAGGAGCACGCCGTTGCCGAAGAAGGGCGATGGGAAAGCTTGCCGGATGATGCCGCCGCCGTTGGCCTGGGCGAAGTCGGCCGCGTTGGAGATGCCGACGACAGCCGCGTCTTCGGCGTTGAGGTAGAAGATGCCCGAGTCGGGGCCCGGCGTTGCGGAGGCCGGAGGGGACGGGTTTCCGAGGATGCCGTTGGCCTCGCTGGCGACCTTGTAATAGAAGGTCTTGCCGGGGACGTTGAGGTTCGTGTCGGTGTAGGTGTTGATCGTGTTGGCGAGCAGGCCGCTGATCTCGCGGAAGCCGCGGTCGCGCTCCTCGCTCCTGTAGACGCGATAGCCATCGACGGCCTGGGCGGAGAGGCGCCAGGTGACGATGACGCTGCCGAAGGTGTTGCCTGCGAAGGCGTCGACCCCCTGCGGGGCGTTGGGGACGAAGCTGGCAACGCTGACGATGTCGGAGGCCGCGCTGCGATTGCCGGAGCTATCGAACGCCTCCACGTAATAGAAGTCGGGGGCGGTGCCGTTGCCGTCAGTGAAGTTGAAGGAGATCTCGTTGCCGATGTTCTCGATGATCCCGACGGGCAAGTAGCTGCCCTGGGCGTTCTTGCCCCGGAAGATGATGAAGCCGCCGCCGACCAGGTCGTCGACGCCGCCGGTCTGCAGGATGAGCGTGCCGTCGGTGTTCTGCGTGGGCCGGCCGAACGTGAGCTTGATGCCGGAGGAGGTCTGGGTGGCGATGAGCGCGCCGTTGCCGGGGTCGCTGCCCGGGGGCTTGGGGACGGTCGGGTCGCCGTCCTGGACCCGCAGCGGCCGGCTCTGGGTGCGGCGGCCCTCGAGCAGGTCGCGGGTGACCGGAACGACCTGGTAGAGGTACTCGGTGTCGTTGGAGAGGCCGACGTCGCTGAAGCTTGCGATTCCCTGGGGGACGATTCCGGCAAACTGAAAGCCGGCGTTGGTGCCGACCTGGCTGCGGAAGACCTCGTAGCCGAAGACGAGGCTGGAGAGGTTCAAGTCCCAGGCGATGATGATGCTCTTGCTGCCGCCGTAGCCGCGCACGTTGACCACCTCGAGGTCGGCCTGGCCGACCGGAAGGCTGCCCGGCACGGCGCCCACTGCGGGTGAGAGGTCGATCGCGGCCTCGCGGCCGTCGCGGTCGAAGGCAGTGATCTTGTAGAAGAAGCGCGTGTTGTTGATGAGGCCGTCGGGGAGGCCGTCGCCGTTGGTATCGGGCCCCTCGTCCTGGAAGAAGGGCGCCTGGCTGGTACCGGTTGCGCCGATGAGCCGGAAGCTGCCGGAGGAGTTGTCGCTCCGGTAGATGTTGTAGCCGACCAGGTCGGGCTCGCGGTTGGCCGTCCAGAGGAGACGGATGCGGCTGTCGGCGGGCAGGGCTCGGACGTTTTTGACGACGGCGGGCGCCTGCAGATCGACGATGCTGCGGATGTCGGAGTCTCCGCCGCACCCCCACAGCACCAGGGGAAGCAGGGCGAGGCCCGAGAGGAAAGACCCGAAAGATAGACGTCGCTGCATCATGAGGACACTCCGCTACCTACTTTCGGTAAGCGAAGCCTCTTAGATGAGGCGCGTGTCCCCTACTTGAGGTGGACCTGGACTTCCTTGGCGAAGCTACTGGTGGGGTCGAGGTTGAAGACGCGGCGGAAACAGTCCCGCATCTCGTCCTTCTTGCCGGAGGCCTCGTAAGCCTTGCCGAGCCAGTAGTTGATGGCGATGTCCTTGGTGTCGATGTAGTAGCCCGCCAGGAGACGGCTGATGGCGCTGTCGTAGTTCTTGAGGGTCATGAAGGCCTTGCCGGCCTCCAAGAAGAGCCTCGGGTCCTTGGGATCGAGGCGCAGGACGTACTCGACGTCGGCGGTGGCGCTTTGCAGTTCGCCCTTGGCGGCGAAGGCGTGGGCACGCCCGATGACGGACTGGATGTTGGAGGGGTCCCGCTCGACGGGTTCGCTGGCAGCCTCGACGCTCTTGTCCTGGGTCTCCTTGACGTTGGCGTTTCGCTTCTTGATGGCGCTCGTCAGGGTCTTGCTCTTGTCCTCCTCCGAGTCGCCGGAGGCGCCGAGCGAGGCGAAGCGATCGTGGATCTCGGTAAAGATGGCGATGGCGTCGTCGGGCTTGCCCAGCTCCACGAGGGCTCGCGCCCGGAGCAGGCTGTTCTCGACCTCGTCGGCGTAGGAGCGCTTGCCGGAGAGATCCTTGAGGACCTTCACGCAGGCCTCGAACTCGCCCTTGAGGTAGTGCATCCTGGCCTGTTCGGCGAGCGCGCGGGGGTCGTCGGGGAAGTTGATCAGCGCATCCTCGATGGCCTCCTTGGCGTTGTTGAGGTCGGTCTTGGCCCTGTCCGCATGGCCGCGCTCCTGGAGCTTCCTCGCCCGGTACAGGTGGACGCGGGCCGCCAGCACCCTTGCGGGCACCGGAGTCAAAAACTCCCGCAGATTCATCCAGTCCATCGCCTTGTCGAAGAAGCCGCCATGCTTGGCCGTGACATGCGTGCTGGTGGCCTCGGAGGAGGCGTAGTACTTGAGGGCCTCCTCGAGCTTCTCCTCCTGCTTGGTCGCGATGGCGGTCCAGAAGACGACCGTGCCCATCCCGGCATTCATCTGCGAGTAGTCCTCGTCGGCGGTCGTCGCCAGCGTGTCGGTGGTGCCCGCCTTGTCGGCCTTCTCTCGCTTGACCTTCAAGCCCTCTTCGAACTGCTTACGCGCGTTGTCGAGGTCCGGAGGGCTCAGCTGCAGGTAGGTGAAGCCGTACTTGTGGTAGAGGTCGAGGTTTCCGACCTGGTCGTAGAGCAGAGAATCCTGGTAGTACTGCAGCGCCCGCTTGTAGGACTCCTGGGCCTTGCGGAAGCGGTCCGCCGTCGTGTCGTACTCGAGGATCTTGGCGCCGTGAATGCGGTGCGAATCGCCGATTCTCATGTAGAGCCAGCCCAGGCCGCACCCCTGCAGGCCGACGGAGCTTAGGCAGAGCGCCAGGAAGAAGGCGCGCCTCAGGAGGCCAGCTGTGGCTCGTGTCGTCACGTCAAACATTATATAGTGGCGCCGGCCGCCTTTGTAAATCTGCGCCCGACCAGCGCCACCGCGGTGAGACAAGCAGCGGTCAGCCCTGTTCCCGCCAGCAAGGCCACGGAGCCCTGGGCCACGGTCGCCAGCGACGTCGCGTTGAAACCGACATGCGCGGCGATGGCGCCCGTGAGCCCGCCGCCAGCCAGAAACGCCACTGCCGTGACGCCGCCCAGCACCAGCGCCGGCAGGAAGGCGCCACTGGTGATGTAGTGCGGCACCGCAAAGAGCACCGCCGAGACGGCCAGCGCCGCCACTGGCCGCCCGGTCGCGGCGGTCAGGGCCCGCAGCAACAGCCCTCGGAAGAAGAGCTCTTCGGCCACGGGACCGGTAGCCAGGGCGGCAGTCAGGAAGAGCCACGCCACGGGTCCGGTCGACGGGTCCAGCAGGTTCCCGAGCACTGCCGCCGCGCCAGCGGTCCCCTGCCGGCCCGCGAACGGAGCGAAGGCGAGCGCGCCTGCCGCAAACCCGGCGGCCAGCGCCGGCGCGGTCCCCCAGCGGCCCGTCCAGATCGCCGCGATGGAGTGGCCGTGGAGCCCAAGATAGGACCTGGCCAGACCCGCGAGCACCGCCTGCGAGAGCAGGAGTGCTACCGTCGTGAGCAAGAGCTGGGCGGCCGCCCCGATGCCGGTCAAGAAGGCGATGCCGATGTTGGTCAAGAGATACAGGGAGATGTAGGCGTCGTAGGCGATGAAGACGTCGCCAAAGCGGAGCCCCCGGACGCCGGCGGCGAGTTCGATCTCGTCGAAGTAGGCGATGCGTTCGGCGGCGCGGTCCAGGACGAAGTGCGCGTAGAGCACCGTGACGCCGAGCAGCACCAGCTTGTTGACGGCAGTCAGCGGGAAGATGGGCACGATGGCGCCCAGGCTGCCCGTCAGATAGAAGAGCGACCCGGCCGTGAGCGTGGCGCCCTGCTGCTTGAAGAGCGCGTTCTCCGAGACGGGAAACAGGGCCGCGGTCGCCACGGCCAGGATGGTCACCAGGGCGGCGGCCGTGAATAGCCAGAAGCTCTGTGTCAGGAAAGCCGGCAAGTTCCAGCGGCCATAGGCCAGGAGAAAGGTGAGGTGGACCGCCTCGCAGAGCAGAAAGATCGGCAAGGTCCAGAAGGCGGCCTTCGCCTCCAGGAGCGAGCGAGCCGAGAGGGGCAAGCCCTGGAGAAACGGGATGCGCGCGTACTCGATCTGCCCGAGTGACTGCGCGGCCGTCATGTAGGGCAGAAAAAGCAGTGGTACCAGCATCGTCGTGATGGTGAGGACTTCGACGGCCTGACCTTGGCGGGCGGCGGCCCCTCCGGAGACGGTCAGGGCGTTGACCGCGACGATTCCGAGGGGTAGCAGGACGACCGTGATGAAGGTGACCCTGCGGCGCAGGATGATGGCCAGATCCTTGATGGCCAGAGCGGTCCACGCGCCCGAGGTCCGGCGGAGAAGCCGTAGCCAGACGGGGTCGATAGCGCCGGCGTCGTCGCGCGGGACCAGGCTGGTGGCCAGGCCCTGCATCCGCGTGAGCACGGCGTGGGCCAGGGCCCCGGCTGCGGCCATCCCCGCGAAGCTGCCCAGCATGCCGGGCATCGGCCAGGGCCAGGAGCCGCCCAGCGCGCCCGGGTCGGGGGCCAGCCCGCCGACCATCCACGCTATCGGCGTCGCAGCCAACAGGCCGCCCCACTGGGCCATGGCCTCCGCTACGGCCCGAGGCGCCAGGAGCCGCTCCTTGGCTGACACGAGCGCGCCCGCCGCGAAGGGCAAAGCAAAGCCTATCAGAAGCCGCAGCGTCTCCAGGTGGCCGAGCGACAGCACCTGCGCCAGGCCGAAGAAGGCGATGACCGCGGCCAGGCCCGCTGCCACTTCGAGCACGAAGTAGATGGCATAGAGCACGGGCCACTGGTACCACGGCAACTCGAAGTGGAGGGCCGCGGCCACCAGCACGGGCATCATCGTGCTCAGGCCGACCAGGTCGAGACCGGCCCGCAACAGCACCTTCGCCCAGACGATCGAGCCGAACGGCAGCGGCAGCGACAGCAGGAACTCGAAGTCGTTGGCGTCGGTGCCGAGCTGGAACTCGTCGGCCACGAAGACGAGGAGGTCGAACACCCAGAGCATGGCGAGCGAGGCCGCCAGCGCGCTCGAAGCCAGGAAGACGACCTCGCCCGGCGAGCGGGCGCTGCGAAAGGTCTCCAGGATGTTCAGCGTCACGAATCTGAGGAACGCGAACATCAGGAATGCGCCGACGGCGCGCATCAGTGTCTGCCAGGAGCTGCCCTGCACGCGCAGAAAGTTGACCAGGTGGCGCCACTTGAGGAGTCCCAGCTCCCGGAGCGCCAGCATGAGGTCGCTCGTGGCCCTCACTCGGCCATGGCTCGGTGGCCCGTGAGGCGCAGGAACAGATCCTCGAGGGTCTCGCCCCTGTCCTGCGCGGCCCGGACGATCGCCTCTTTCGTGTCGAGGAGCACCATCCGGCCGGAGCTGATGATTCCGAGCTCGGTGCTCACTTCCTGGGCGACCTCGAGAATGTGGGTGCTGAAGAGGATGGTCGTTCCGCGAGCAGCCTCGCGGCGTACCATGTCCTTGAGGAGCCGCACACTGCCGGGATCGAGGCCGTTGGTCGGCTCGTCCAGGAGCAGTACCTTCGGCCGATGGACGAGCGCGACGAGGATCGCCAGCTTCTTGCGCATGCCCTTCGAGTAGTTCAGGACCAGCTCGTCGGCCTTCTCCTCGAGCCCGAACTCGGCCAGGAGCGCGACAATGCGCTCCTGGAGCTCCTCCTTCTGGATTCGATGGAGCGTTCCGATGAACTGAAGCAACTCGCGCGCCGTCAGGTATTCGTAGATGGCCGGCGAATCGGGGAGGAAGCCGACCCGACGCTTGACCTCCACCGAGTCGGCGGTGACGTCCAGCCCGTCGATGCGCGCCCAGCCCTCCGTCGGCGGCAGCATTCCCATCAACATCTTGAGCGTCGTGGTCTTGCCGGCGCCGTTGGGGCCCAGGAACCCGAACACCGTGCCCGGACGGATCGAGAGCGACAGCTCCTTCACCGCCGCCAGCCCGCCAAACCTCTTCGTCAACCGGGAGAGCTCGATCATCGCGCCGTTCAGGATAACGTACGACCCCGCGGCTTGCGGGGGGCGGGCGTCGATGCTACGCTCGCGCCGTGATTCGACTACTCGCCTGTCTCGCTATCCTGGCCGGCGCCTCCGCGTGCGGCTTCTCCACGACCGCCCGGGCGCCCGGAGTCCTCGAGCAGGCGCTCGAGCAGAACCCGCTCACACTCGATCCGGCCCGCTGGTCGGACGTCGCCAGCGGCCGGCTGATCAGCCTCATCGCAAGCCCCTTGGTCCGCACCGACGAGAAGATGAACGTCGTCGGAGATCTCGCCGAACGCTGGGAGATCGACCCTGCGGGCAAGGTCTACACCTTCCACCTGCATCCCAAGGCCCGCTTCACAAACGGCCGCAAGGTGACGGCCGAGGACGTGCGGTACTCGCTCGACCGGGTGATGGACCCGGCGACGAAGGCATTGCGGACCTGGGTGATGGAGCCTGTGCTGGGCGCCAAGGAGCGGCTCGAAGGTAAGGCGCCCTCCATCAAGGGGCTCAGCGTGGTGAACGAGTCTACGGTGCGCATCGAGCTCAAGGAGCCGTTCGCCCCCTTCCTGCAAATGATGGCCATGCCGCTGGCGGGGGCCGTGCCCAAGGAGGATGTCCAGCGGCTGGGTGAGCGCTTTTCCCGGGAGCCCGTCGGCTGCGGCCCCTACAAGCTCGTGAGCTGGGTGAACGATTCGGTCGTCGAGCTCGCAGCCAATCCCGACTACCACCTGGGCGCGCCGAAGTTGAAGGGCATGCGGTTCCGGATCATCCGGGAGCCGCTGACGCGGTCATCCGAGTTCCAGCTCGGGAACCTGGACGTCATCGCGATCCCGCCTTCGGAGCGTGCGTTCTACACGTCGCACCCCGTCTGGGGCAAGCGCATCCTGGAGAAGGCCGGCTTGAATGTCTACTACTTGGGCCTCAACTGCGAGAAGGCTCCGACGAGCGACCCGCGCGTGCGGCGAGCCATCGCGATGGCGATAGACAAGACCAGCATCATCCAGAGCGTTCGCAAGGGCCAGGGCGTCGAAGCCGCCGGCCCCATCCCGCCCGGCCTGCCCGGCCACGATCCGGCCTACAAGGGCATCGCCTACGACCCGGAAGGCGCCAAGAAGCTCCTGGCGGCCGCCGGGTTCGCCGGCGGACTGGACCTGGAGCTGGCGCAGGGCGACAACAAAGACAACCTGGAGGTCACGCAGATCCTGGCCAGCTACCTGGCACGGGTCGGCGTGCGGGTCAAGCTCTCGACGTTCGAGTGGCAGACCTTCAAGTCTCGGGTCAATGACGGGCTAGCGCAGTCCTTCTACCTCAGCTGGTGGGCTGACTACGCCGACGCGGAGAACTTCCTCTATCCGCTCTTCCACTCGAGCCAGGCCGGCCCGGGGGGAAACGGTCCCCGCTACCGCAGCGCCGCCGCCGACGCGCTGCTCGATCAGGTGCGCCGCACGTCCGGCACAGCCGAGCGCGAGAAGCTTTACGCCCAGGTCGAGCGGCTGGTCACCGAGGACGCCAGCCGGGTTTTCCTGTTCCACAAGCTCGACATCATCGTGACCCAGCCCTGGACCACCGGAATACAGCTGCTCCCCGTCTTCAACGCCAACCGCTACCTGGACGTGGCGATCGGCCCGCTACCGAGCGAGTAGGGAGAAGCTCGAAGGGGAAAGCTGGAAGAGGGAAGAGGGAAGGTGGAAGGTGGAAGCAAGCCAGCCCCCCCATCACCCTGACCCCTGACTCCTGAAGCCTGATCCCCCTCCCCTCGAGCCTCACTTCTCAAGCCTCGAGCCTCACTTCTCAAGCCTCGAGCCTCGAGCCTCGAGCCTCGAGCCTCCCCCCTGCCCCTCACCCGTTTCGGATCACGACGTTGGCCAGCACCTTGCCCGCGTCGTCGCACATGTCCATCGCGCCTTCGAGATCCTCGTAGATCTCCTTGAACTTGATGACTTCCAGCGGCGGCCACTCCTCCTGGAACATCTGGCCTAACGCCTGGTGATAGAGCTTGTCGCACTCGGTTTCCAGCTTGTGGATGTCGAGCGCGCACTGGCGGATCTCGTCGAAACGGTGCATGTGCCTGAGCAGGTGCATCGCAGTCTCGATCCGGTCGACGGCCTTGGCGATGAACTCCGTCATCTGGGGGATGTAGTTCCCGACGGAGCCGACCCGGTAGAGAATGATTCGGTCGCTGAAAAACTCGATGGCGTCGAGCACGTCGTCGATGCAACTGGCCAGGGCGATGATGTCCTCGCGCTCGATGGGCGTGACGAAGCTCTTGACGAGCTCCTCGAAGATCTCTCGCGTGATCTCGTCGCCCTTGTGCTCGATCGCCTTGATCTCGCGCGACTTGACCAATCGCTCCTCGTCGCCCGAGAGCTTGCCGAAGTCCTGGAGCGCCCTGGCGCCTTCGGAGAGGTTGACCGCGCCGCTCTCCAGGAGCTCGAAGAATTTGTCTTCCTGGGGCAACAGGGCCCGGATCAGTCTGTCGAAAAGCATGGTCTCTCCAAACCCGGCTCGCGCGGCGCCGGCCTAGCCCAGTGCCGCTCCCTGGTCCGGGGTCTCCTTGTCTCGCCAGTACCTGGCGTACTCCCTCATGTAGGTGAGTGTCCGCATGTCTTCCATGCGCTCTAGGTAGACGATGCCGTCCAGATGATCCGTCTCGTGCTGCACCGCGCGGGCGAAAAAGCCGCTGGCGTCGAAGGACAGGGGGTTTCCCTTTCTGTCCATCGCCTCGACATGGATCTGGGTCCACCTGGGGACCACTCCGCGCATGTCGGGCACGGAAAGACAGCCTTCCCAGTCACGCGCGCGCTCCGAGCCTATGGGCGTCAGAACGGGATTGACGAGCACGGTGAGCGGCACCGCCGGTGCCTGAGGATACCTCGGGTTGGCCTGGACCTCGACGACAGCGATGCGCAGCGGTTGATGCACCTGGGTGGCGGCCAGCCCCACGCCGTCGTACTCGCGCATCGTCTCGATGAGGTCGTCGATGAAGCGCTGGACCGACTCGCGCAGCAGCTCGGACTTCTTCATCTCGGGCGTCTTCTGCCTCAAGATGGGGTTGCCCAGTACTGCGACCTTCAGCAATGACATCTGTCTCCTCCTCCGGCCCTGCCGGAAGCGCAGACACGATAACCCGATCGGCCCCGTGATTCAAGTCGCTCTCAGCCGCAGGGCAGGATCCCGGCAAAGTCTCGAACCCGGAGGCGGAAAGCGGGGACTGGCTCCGAAAGCCCGCTTGAAACCTGGCAGTCGTCCCGTCGGCCGGCCGGGCTTCCGGTGTCTGTACCCGCTTTCCGACGACTTTGCCGTTGTCCTGAGCCGCAGGGTGCGCGCGGCTCAGAAGCTCTGCGGGACGTGAATGACGTTCTGGGGGTCGATCAGCACGCCGTTACGGCTGATGGCGAAGTGGAGATGGTCGCCGGTGGTGTAGGCGCCCGTGTTGTTCACGTTGGCGATGTGCTGGCCGGAGCGCACGTCGGTGCCGGGCCGGACCTTGAAGCTGCCGTGCTGCAGGTGCAGGTAGTAGCTCTTGTAGCCGCGGCCGTGGTCGATGACGACGGTGTTGCCCCCGCCTTCCTCGAAGCTGGCCTGCACGCAGCGGCCTGAGCCGACGGCATAGACGGGCGTCCCGCGCGAAGCGGAGAGGTCGATGCCCTTGTGGAAGCTCGAGCAACCCGGGCACGGCGACTGCCGCGGGCCGAACGGGCTGGAAATGCGGCTGTGGTCCAGCGGCAGCCGTTCGAAGCCCTCGACGCGTCCGTGTCCCTCGCGCCCCCCAGTACGGCCGCTCGGGTCTCCGGGGGCCTTGGGACGCCCGCCGTCCGCGGACGGGTCGCTGCCGCCGGGGACCAGGAAGCGCTGCCCCGGGAAGATGAGGTTCGGATTGTCGATCTGCTGCCGGTTGGCGTCGAAGATGTCGCGCCAGCGCGAGCCGTCGCCCAGGAAGCGCTCCGCGATGGCCCAGAGCGAATCGCCCGAGACCACCTCGTAACTTTCGCCGCCGGATTTGCGCTCGGTGTCCGCGGAGAGCCCGGCGACCGGATCGAACGGCGTGGCGTGGAGAGCTGCGGCTGCCAGGGCGGCAATGGCGAGTGCAGCGCAGAGCAGCGCGCTTGCGGACGCGTGGCCGGACGAGCCTCTTCGGTCTGACACCTGCGGACCTCCTATCGCGGGAAGGTGAGCTCCAGGATCGAATAGCCGAGCTGTTCGTGAGTGGAGAACGTGAGCACCTTGCCCGTCGGCGTGACGCGGTAGAACCTGGGCAGCGTGGAGAAGAACTCCCGCACGCGTGGGATGGCCAGCTCTGCTGTCTTTTTGCCCGACGGGTCGAATCTGATCAGGCGCCCGAACTTGAGTTTCTCGTCTCGCGCCTCAGTCGTCTTGACATAGACGTTGCCGGCGGCGTCCAGCCCTGCCAGCCGCACCTCGGCCAGGTCCCAGCCCGGCGCTACCGGCGTGATGGCCGCGAAGGTCGCGGCGCGCGCCGAGCCAGCGTCCGCGCGCGAGACGATGCCGCTGCGCACGCCGAAGAGCTGCGCCTTGTACTGCCGGCCGCGGGAATCGACGTGAACCGTCCAGTGCTCGCCCCGGCGCTCGGAGAGGAACTTGCCTTCGTTGGAGAAGACGTTGACTGCGGGGACGTAGGTGTCGCGAACCAGGATGCGACCGTCGGGCGACACGGCCAGCTCGGTGGCATTGCGGAAGACCCCGAACCGGCCACGTGGCCTGCCCTGGGGCGAGAAGCGCAGCACCGTGCCGGCGACCTGATCGAGCACCACGAAGTCGCCGTCGCGGGCGACATCGAAGTCGACCAGGTAAGAGGTCGGCCCGGGAAGGCCGGCGGCCATCAGGTCGACCGGCGGTAACCCGGCACCCGAGAGGTCGCGAAGGATGCGGTAGTTGGCTGCATCGAGCAGACAGAGCCGCCCCTGCCGATCCACGAGGAAGGAGGTCGGCGCGCCCTCTCCGGGACCCGACTCGGGAGAGTTGCGAACTTCGCGCGGACCGGCGCCCCAGGCGAGCGTCACCACCGTCGTCGGCTGGGTCAGCTGGGCGGGAAGCTCGTCGGAGGCGAACGCGACCGCGGCCGCGCCCAGGGTTGCCAGCACTGCTATCCATCCTTGACGTGCCATCGTTGGCTCCTCCGCTCCAGTCTATGCGGCAGGTCACCGCGAGTTTTGACAAAGGGGCGCGCTCTACGGTAGCGCCCCGACCGGCACGGCCGTGAGTCCGGTCTCCGTCCCGATGAAGAGGTGGGACCCATCCGAGGCCAGCGCCGTGACGTCGGGATGGCCCAGCCCCTGGAGCAATCCGGCCACGGGGCCACCCTCGGGGCTGGTCGGGAAAAGGAGCACGCCGCGGTCCAGCGTGCCGGCGGCCACGCGGCCTCCGACTTCGATCAGCGCCCCGGAGTTGACCTCGAAGCGGCCAGGCCGCTGGGGGTGGCGCGTGAAGGCGCCGTCGGGCCCCCAGAGCGCGCAACCTCCCCCGTACGTTGCCACTAGCAGCCCCGGGCCCAGCGGCGAGAGCGCGGTCACCCAGTTGGCCGGGAGGCCGTTGGCGGAAGCCGAGATGGATCGCGTCACCCGCAGTTGCTCCAGCACGGCGAGCCCGCCGAGCGTTCCGAGGACCACTCGCCCCTGATGCTCGACGGCGCAGTAGACGTGGTTGTTCGGCAGCCCGTGAAAGACGCCGATGCTCTCGATTCTTCCGTCCTTTTCGACTGAAACACCCTTTTCGGTACAAAATAGCATCCCCCCGTCCACAGGAAGGCTGGCCGACACGTTTTCCCCGGCGAGACCGTCTGAGGACCTGAGCCGCCGGACGACGGCTCGCCCGTCGTGAGCGAACCACCCGTGCAGGGTCGAGACCAGCATGCGGCCCGAGCGTTCGTCCCACTTCATGTGATTGACGCCAGGGCAGCTCTGGAGCCCCGCCACGGCCACGGGTGCCGTCGAGCCCGGCTCGATCCGCTCGACGCCCCCTTCGAAGTAGCCGATCCAGAGCCCGCCGGTGGCGTCCAGAGCCAGCGCCGACACGTGCGGCCGCCGCAGGCCGCCCGGGCGGGGAAGGCCGCGCGGCTCGCGGCCGCTCAACGCGAATCCGCCCGCTGCGGAGCCGGCCGCAAGCTCGCCCTGCTCGCCGGAGGCCAGTGCGCTCACGGCGCCCGGAAGCTTTCTCCATGGATGGTAGGCCGGCCTGGGACCGGCCGGGCCTCGCAGGACGTCGCCTTCGAACGTGCCCACCAACACGTCGCCGCCACCGGCGTTCGTGATGGCGGTGACGTGGACGTCGGGTAAATCGGTGGAAGCTCGGCCGGAGGCCTCCAGGCGCTGCAGCGCGAACGGGGTGCCGACGAGAAGGTCGTCCCCCGCCGTCCCGAGCGCAGTGACCCGGTCCAGAGGCGCGCCGTAGGAGATCTGCCTTCCGCCCTCGATGATGAGCACGCCTCGGTCAGAAGTACCTACGGCCAGTCCGGTGCGAAGGGGCGAGAGCGCCGAGACGCGCGACACGTCGATGGCGCCGGGGGCCGGGCGCAGCCGCCGGAACCTGGTCCCGTCATAGCGCACGACCCCGCCGCCGAAGGTGCCGGCGAAAAGCTCGCCGCCTGCAACCGCCAGGGCCGTGACGCGCTCCAGCCCAGGCTCTCCGAAACGATAGCTGGAGAGCCGCGAGCCGTCGAAAGCGGCCAGCCCTCCCCCTTCGGTGGCCAGCCAGAGAGCGCCGCCAAACTCCGCCAGCGCCGTCACGCGGCTGGCCGCCAGCCCCGCGAGAGCCCCTATCAACTTCGGAGGTTGGCCGGCCTGCCCTCCCAGTACCAGCCCGGCCGACGTTCCCATCGCCCACCCCCCCCTCCAGCGCAGAACGGCCCGGACGTCGCCGGGGCAGCCGAGCTGCCAGCTGCCAGGCGGTAACACGGGCTCAGACGGCCGTGTCTCGGTCACCAGCGGGCTCAGCAGGTCCTGTTCTCCGGCGGCGCGGCGCGCTTCGGCGACGGCCCGCTCGGCTGGAACGACGATCTCCTGTCGGAACCGCGACACGCCCGCGACCGCGCCGATGCCAAATGCAAGCAATGCCAGAACAACCCAGCGGCCGCTTGCCGGCCGTTCGCCCGCCATCATGACATCCATGATAGCGAGGGGTGCAGATTGCAGGCCGGAGCTGAAGAAATTATTTTCGGGGGGGTCGATTGACACCCCTGGGGGTCGTTCTTATACTTCAGGTACATTTCGCATCTGTAGTGCAATAACACAGACCCCTTCACCGGGTTGCCAAGGAGGCAGAACTATGACGTACCGCAGGATGATCTCGGCCTTGACCTTGATGGCATTCGTTGGCTGCCTGTTCGCGCTCCCGATGACCGCGCAGGCCCAGAGCTGGAACGACAACTCCAGAGGCGGCGACTCCGGTCTGCGCATCTGGAACAACCAGTGGGGCACCAACAACCGCTTCAGCGACGGGCGCGGCATCGGAGCCACGTTGCTTCGCTGGATTCCCGGCGTGCTCGGCGGTGTCGCCGGCTACTTCCTCGGCGCCAGCCTAGGCCCGATCGGCCGCATCGCGGCTGCAGCAGTGGGCTTCGTAGTCGCCAAGTGGATCGCCGACAAGCTCTTCCCCAGCCGTGACAGCTACAGCTACAACGACTGGAACCGCAACTTCAACGCCGGCTGGCAGAACCAGTACCAGAACAACGTCGGCTGGGGCTACGGACCGCGCGGCAGCGAGACCGGTGGAGCGACCGGCGGCGACTCGAATCTCCAGGCCGTTCGTGACCGCTGGATCACCGCCACCCGCGAGTACCAGGATTCCCTGCGCGGAAGCGATACCAACGCCAGCAACGCGGCCCGCGCCAACTTCGAGTCCGCCCGCCAGGCGTACTTCGACAGCATCCGCAGCAGCTACAACCGGTAATCCTCCCCCCTCACTGGCAACCTCTCTCCCGGCGGTCCGAAAGGGCCGCCGGGTTTGTCATTCCCGGCACCGGGCGGTTACACTCGCCGCGTCATGTACCCCATCCTCCTTCGCCTCGGATCGTTCGAGCTGCACACCTACGCCGTAACGATGGCGCTCGGCTTCATGGCCGCCCTGATGCTTGCCAACCACCGGGTCGAGAAGCGCGGCATCGACCTCCAGAAAGTGCTGAACATGGAGGTCTGGCTCATTCTCTGCGGCCTGGGCGGCAGCCGGCTGATGTTCGTCATCCTGGAATGGGACCTCTTTCGCAACAATCTCCTCGACATCCCGCTCTTCTGGAAAGGCGGCCTGGTCTACTACGGCGGATTCCTGCTGGCGCTGGTGTTCTGCCTCGTTTACTGCGTGCGCGTCGGCCTGCCGATGCTGGCATGCAGCGACATCGCCGCCCCCAGCGTGGTCACGGGGCAGTTCTTCGGCCGCATCGGCTGCCTTTTCGGCGGTTGCTGCTACGGCGCCGTGACCGACCTGCCCTGGGGAATGCGCTTTCCGGCCACGACCAACGACACCCTGGCTCGCCATCCCACCCAGGTCTACGAGCTCCTGCTCCTGGGCGTCATCTTCGGCATCCTGAACTGGTACTACGCCAGGCGGGACCGGCCGCTCGGGACCGTGATGGTGATGTACGGCTACCTCTACGGAATTGCCCGCTTCATCGTCGAGATTTTCCGAGGCGACGACCGCGGCGGCTTCTTCCTCGGAGGGTTTTCGCCGAGCCAGCTCGTCAGCATCGCCGTGGTCCTGGCGGCGGTGACGGCCCACGTCTGGCTCATCTGGCGGCATCGCAGACAGAAGCCCGCGTAGCGGTTTGCGCCGCCGGGACCGCGCGCTAACATGATCCGGGTGGCCCGGTGAGCGGTTTCCCGGGCGGAAGGCTCATGCGATGAGGAGCAGACTCGGCTCGGCCCTGGTGGTCTCGGTCTGGCTGGCGGCCGCACTGGCCCCGCCGGTCGCCGCCTCGCATCGTGTCCGGCTTCTGGGCGCTGGCGACGAGCGCGGTCTCGACACGTTTCGCGCCGTTTCGAAGATCACCCGCAAGGAAGGGCCGGTCTTCGTCGACAAATCCCAGGACGGACTGCGAGTGGGACAGCTGACCCCCGACAACAGCGGTTTCGGTCGAGCCGAACGGACCGCTGCCCCCCGCATCGACCCCGAGGAGCGTATCGCCGTGGTGCGCCCGGTCTTCTCCGAACCGATCGCAGCCGTCCGCGGCTGGCGGGTCGTCTCCGTCGTCCAGCGCACGTTCACGCAGGGCACGACCCTGTTCGGGGTGCGCGATAGCTGGGGCGCAGCGACGGGCGCAAAGGAGATGTTCGAGATCCTGAAGGACGCCGAGCCGATCACACCCACCTCCCTGGTAGATCTCTTCCAGAGGGTGCTCGACGGCGGGAACAACTCGAGCGTCACCAACGGGCTCTACCTGGCCGGTACCGGCACGTTGCGCGTGCCCGCCACCCAACCGCTCTTCTTCGACGTGTTCCTCGAGGCGCCGCTCCCCGTCGGCACGACACCGGACGACCCGGTCTCCACGCATCCCATCATCCCGGTGACCGCAGCGGCAGAGGTCCGCAACGTCGTCATCGGCAACGACGGCGCCGGAAACCCGGTCACGCAGCGCTTCAACTTCCTCGCCTTCAGCGCCGGATTCAAGGGATTCGCCACGATCTTCGTCAGCGAGACGGGCGGCGCGCTGCGCCCGATCCAGACCGGGCTGGGCGTGGCGCCCGGCGTCGTCTACAGGACGGCCATTCGCAGCGAGTCGCTGGCAGCCGGCGCCAACCAGGTGCTGGTCGGAGTGACCGACCGGGACGACCCGGATCTTCCCGCGGCCCAGGCCGCACGCGGGTTCTCGGCGCCCGTGACGATGAACAACCCGCCCTGACGCGGCTCGCGTCAGGAGGTCGCGCGCTTGAGGAACCGCCAGGCAGCGGTCGCCAGCTCGGAGCCTTCAGGCACGTGGTCGAGCAGCCGGCGCCACTGTCCGCTGGCCAGCTCCTGCAGGCCGGAGGCCGTGTAGGTGGCAGCCAGCTCGTAGAGCGTGCGCGGATCGTTGGGACGCAGCCCGAGCGCGGCCTTGTACTCGGCGATGGCTCGCTCGTACTCGCCGGCCAGCTTGCAGGCGCGGGCCAGGCTCCGGCGCGCGTCGAACCCCGCGGGCTCCAGAGCACAGGCACGCGCCGCCGCCTCCTGGGCCGGCAACGCTCTCTGGAGCGCGATGCGCGTGCTGGCCAGCAAGCACCACGCCGAGGCGCTGTCGGGCGAACGGAAAGTGATCTTCTCCAGCCGGGTCTGGAGCCGGGAGAGCTCCCCGGCCGCGTAGAGCTGTTTGAACAGCTCCTCCTGCGCGGCCGCATCGCCGGGGTCCAGGTCGAGCGCACCCTCCACTCGCTTGAGCGCTTCGGCCGGCCTTCCGGCCAGCCTGAGCTGTCGCGACAGGGCGACGGTCAAGGCCGTGCGCTCCGAGGTCGGCACCGAGATCGGGAGATGCCCGAGCACCGTGTCCAGGAGCGCGCCCAGTCCGGGCTCCGGCGAATCGGACGGAGCCGTGCGCGCCAGCTCCTGACAGAGAGCCGTGGTCGGCGCACCCAGGCGCGCCAGCTGGCGGCCCAGACCGATGGCCACCGCCCGTTCGTTTTCCAGCAACGCTCTGCGGGCGAACTCGGCCGCCGGCTTGTGCGCCGTCGCCGGGTCCTGAGCCAGGAGCTGGGAGTGCAAGCGGGCGGCAGCGCGCCAGTCGCCGGACTTCTCATGCGCAAGGGCCAGCGTCGTCACTGCCTGCGGGCTCACCACCGCGGGCTGGGAGAGCCCACGTAGCGCGGCAGCCGGATCTCCGCGACTGATGGCCAGGTTGGCAAGTGCCACGCGCACCGATTCGTCGGGAGCCTCCGAAGACTCCAGAGTCCTCGTCAGCACCGCTTCGGCGGCTTCCAGCTGGGAATCGCTCTGGAGCAGCCGCGAGAATTGAATCGCGATGGCCGCGCTGGTGGGGTCCAGCTCGTGCGCGCGCAACGCCTCGGCCCGGGCCTTGTCCGGCTCGCCGGCCACTTCGAGAAGTGCAGCCATGCCCGCGTGGGCGTCGGCCGATCCGGGGTACTGGGCGCACGCGGTGCCGAGGTGAGACCGGGACCGCTCCAGGTCGCCGGTAAGGAGAGCCACCTCGCCCGCAACGAGCAAGGCGCGCAGGTGATAGGGATTCGACCGCAGGAAAGTCTCGGCGTAGGCCCGTGCCTCGGGGAGAAGCCCGTCACGCAGGCAGTCGAGCATGGCTTGCTGGGTGTCCACCCTTCCATGCGCTCCCCGGGGAGCCGATCGGCCGGCTCGAGCCATGACCTCGCGGGCCTTTCGCGCCAGCCTGCCCTTGCCGTTGGACGCTGTGAGCATCGCCTGACAGTGCTCGACGGCCAGCGCACCAGCCCGGCCGCGTCGTACGCATCGGCCAGCTCCATTTGAGCCACGGGATGCGCCGGGTCCAGTTGGAGGACTCGCCGGTAGGACGCCACCGCCGTCTCGTGATCGCCAGCCCCAGAGGCCGCGCGCGCCAGCCCGAGCTGGCAGTCGAGCGAGGCCGGGTCGAGGCGCGCCGCGCGGGCGCAGCAGTCCTGGCCGGCCACGGCCTGGCCCAGGCGACAGAGCGCGGCACCCAGGTAGAGATGCGCACGTGCGTTGGAAGGCTCCCTGCGAATGAGGGCGGTCATCCGATCCCGCAGACCGGCGAACGCCTGGCCGGACGCATGGAATGCCGCGACGGCGTCCAGGAGTTCCGCGGCAACCGGCGGCACCGCCAGCCCCTGGTCCAGGGTCCGCTCGGCCTCTTCGCGGCGGCCGGCCGATTCGTGGCAGCGCGCGAGCGCCATGAGCAGTCGCGGCCTTCCCGCGCCCGCTGCCTGGCCCAACCTGCCAAGCGAATCCGAGAGCAGCGCTACGGCCTCGGCCTCCCGACGTTCAGCACTCAATCGCTCCGCCAACTCCACGACTTGCACAGCCAGCGCAGGCGCTTCCGACGCCGGAAGCCGGCCCATCAGGCTCGACAGCGCCGACGAAGCGTCCACCAGCCGGTGGCACTTCAGGCAGCTCTCGACCCTGCGTCTCTCCAGGCCAACGTCCAGCGAGCCGGCCGCGGCCTCGAGGCGCCCATAGGCATCGGCGGCGCGCTCCCAGTTTCCGTCTTCGTAGTGCAGATCGGCCAGCAGCTCCAGCGCCTCTGCGCCGGGCCGCTCGGTCCCCGCCAGGAGGTCCGCTGCGCGAGAGCGATTTCCGAGCGTCAGATACGCCCTGGCCAGCATCAGCCGAGCCTCGCTGGGAGCCTCCTCGGGGGCGTCGACCGCGAGCTCCAGATTCGGGACCGCTTCCCGCGGCTGACCGCAGACGATCTGGAGCCGACCCAGCTGGAATCGTGCGCCTCGGTCGTCGGGCCGCAGCTTGACAGCCTGAGCGGCTGGATGGATGGCTTCGGCCGGCCGGCCCGTGCGTTCCAGGCAGTGAGCCAGACCCGCGGCGGCATCGAAGATGTCCGGCTGGCGTCGAAGGGCTTCGGAGTAGAGCTCCGCCGCGGCCGCGTCGTTGCCGTCGCGCCGGGCCATCCGGGCCGAGAGCAGCCAGCCGCGCGGGCTATCGGGGTGCTCCAGGCGCAGCCGGTTGGCGCGCCGGTCGCCCTCTTCGCGCTCGCCGGTCGCCCAGAGCGCCGTTACGTAGGCCTCGGACTCCTCGTCGTTGAGCCCCCCGTGCGATTCGGCCTCGGCCCACTCACGCAGGACGCCGTCGAAATCGCCGTCTTTCACCAGGATCTGGGCCAGCATCAGCCGTCCCCGGCGCGACTTGCTGTTGGCCGAGAGCAGCCGGGCCAGCACGTCTCGCGCGCCGGCGCGATCGTCCTTCTGAAGGAGCAACGCGGCCGCCTCGCAGGACGCATCCTCGCATGCAGGATCGAGACCCGCGGCCCAGAGCAGCGCATCGGCTGCGTCCGGGAGCCTGCCCTGGGCGCGGCACACGGCCGCCTTCAACACGTGGTATTCGGCTCGGCCGAAGTCGCGCGCCAGACATTGCTCCACCAGCGCGGAGGCTTCCTCGGTCTTGCCCTGTTCCACCAGGAGGCGGGTGAGCATCTCCAGCGCGGGTACATGTCCCGGCTCCAGATCGAGGACCCCACGCAGCGCCTCGAGCGCGGCGGGCTCATCTGCCTTGGAGACGTGAATTCGAGCCTTGAGCAGGCGAGACTCGACGTTGGCGCCCGTGCGGGAATCGACCTCCCGGAGGACCGAAAGCGCCCTATCCGGTTCCGCGAGCGCGACGTGGCAACGAGCCACCCCCATCAAATCGGACACGTTTCGTCCGTTGAGCTCGAATGAACGGCGGTAGACCTCGCGAGCCAGATCCACCCGGCCCTCTCCGACAAGCTCTTCGGCCAGCACCGGCAGCGCCTCCGGGGAGCTGCTGCCGTGCTCCAGGATGACGGTCCAGGCCTCGCGATCGCGTTTCTCCCGCACCAGCTCCAGGACCACGGGAAGCAGCGCCAGACGGACCGGCGCGCCCAGCGCGGCCAGCTCCCGGCGCAACCACCGCGCCTCGTCCGCAGCACCCTCGGCGGCCAGCCGGCCCGCCCGCTCGCACAGGGCCTGGAGCCGTGCGATGCGCCCCGACGCGAAGTCGGCCAGCAGCCCCCTGCCCTCCTCGCGGCGGCCCTGGCGCGCCAGCAACAGCACGAGCTCGCACGCGGTCTCGGGCTCCTGCGGATCGGCATCCAGCGCAGCTCGGAGCGACTTCTCGGCCTTTTCCGGCTGCGAGAGGAGAAGCTGAGCCCGGGCCAACGCCAGGTGGGCGCGCGCATCGGCGCCGCCCGAGCGAACCAGCCGCTGGAGCATGGCCGCTGCTTCGGCGGACGCGCCGAGCTGGAGCTTGATCTCGCCCATCAGCCTCAAAGCGGATAGCCGGTCCGGGTCGGAATTGAGCGCCCGTTGCAGGTCGGCCTCGGCATTGCGCGGTCGGTTACGGCGCATCATCAGCTGGGCGCGCGCTTCGAGCAGCAGGGGCTCGTCAGGCTGACCCGCCAGGGCCGAGTTGAGCAGACCTTCGCACCGGACGACGTCCCCGTCCGCCAGGCAGAGCTCTGCGAAGCGGGCGATGCCGCACGCGGAGAGCGCCCCGGTTCCGGAGCGTCTCTCCAGAAGCTCCAGCGCCAGCCGTCTCTCGCCGCGCCGCTCGCGAGCCGCTGCCAGCGCCAGCAGCGCGTCCTCCGAGGCGGCCTCGACGGACGCGGCGTCGGCGTACAGCCCGAGCAGCCCCGAGTCGTCCCGGATTCTCCCCAGTGCGCACGCCAGCGCCGAACGGACGGCGTCGTCGTGAGGTAGCTGCTCCAGCGCCTTGCGCAAGTGCGGAACTGCTTCTGCGGCACGGTCGAGCGCCATCAGCGCCAGTCCCCGGAGTCTGAGCGACACCGGGTCGTCCGGATGGCGGTCGGTGAGCTGGGTGGCGTGCTCCAGCGCCGGCCGGTGCTGGCAGGCCTGGAGCTCGGAGGCCGTCAGGCGCGTCAGCAGCTCGCGTCCCGGGTTCGAGAGCCTGGCGGCGCGCCCCAGCCACTCGCATGCGAAGCCCCACTTCTCCAGAGCATGGTAGGAGCTGCCCAGTTCCTCGCAGAACGAACTGTCGTCTCGATAGACGGGGATCAGCTCACGCGCCAGCTCGAGCACGGCGGCGTGCTCACCCAGCCGGTGCGCTGCCGTGAGGAGAAGCCTGCGAGCTTCGATCGGCGCACCGGAGGCAGCGTTCAGCTGCTGTAACTGACGGTGGGCTTGGGCAAGGTCGCCCGCGGCCAGCAGGGCCTCGGCCAGGACCAGGCCGCCCGCGACAGACGCGGGGGCCAGGCCGGCGTGAAGCCGTGCGTGGCGCAAAGCGGGGCCTGCGGCGCCGGCCGCCAGGTGGCAACGCGCCGACTCCAGGTGGTACTCGGCGCCCGGCTCGTCCCACGCCGCCATCGGTTCGATGGCCTCGAGAGCAGCGTCGATGCGGCCGGCCCGGCGCAGCAGGCGGGCCTCCAGGAGCCTCACGTCGGGCTCGTGACGGCCGGCGCCCGCGAGGTAGCGGCCGAGAGTCTCCAGAGCAGCGGCGTTGTCGCCCAGCGCCTCCTGGCACCGACCCAGCGCCAGCAATCGTGCTGGCGGGGGACAGTTGGCGGCTGCGGCTGCGGCCAGCTCCCCTAGCGCCTCGGGGAGCCTTCCGAGCCGCCGCAGCGCCTCACCGCGCAGGTAGCGGCGGCGCTCGTCACCGGCGGAGAGCCTGGGGCACCGTTCGATCCAGACGAGGGCGTCGGCCGGCCGGTCCATCGCCAGGGCCGCCTCGGCTCCGACGAGCCAGGCTCTGGCCGTGGCAGAGCCGCCCCGCACCAGCGGCTGGAGCAGTCGCACGGCCTCGGCGGGTTGTTCGCTCTGGAGCAGGATCGTGGCCAGGGCGACGGCCGCGTCGGGCGCGGCGGCCGGGTCCTTGCCGACGACTTGCCTCAAATGATGCTCCGCATCCTTCGGGTTCTCTTGGCGGACCGCAAGCTCGGCCAGCAGCTCGTGCGAGCGGGAGGCCAGGGACGGGTCCTGGACCGACCGTTCCAGGGCACGCCGGGCGCTGTCCAGGCTGCCGAGGGCCAGCTGCGAGGCGCCCAGGTGGTAGGAGACCTGCCGATCCTCGGGTTCGGCGGCGGCCACGCGCTCCAGCCGCTCCCGCGCTTCAGCGTGGAAGCCGGCCGCGGCGGCCTCGATGCCCAGAAGCCGCTGGGCCCAGATCTCGCCCGGCGCCACATCGCACAGTCGGCGCGCTGCGTCGAGCTGGGCAGCGCGATTGCCGAGTTGCTCGTACGTCCAGGCGGCGTAGCGGAGCGCGCCCGGGTGGCCGGGCTCCAGCTCCAGCGCGCGGAGGAACTTCTCGAGCGCTGATTCATGATTGCCGCGCCCGAAGAGCAGGATGCCCAGCTGAAAGACCGTCCGGGCGTCCTCTCCCTTTTCCACCAGGTCGTTCACGAGAAGCGACGCGGCCTGGTCCACATAGCCGGCTGCGGCCAGCTGCGCGGCCTCGTCGGAGTCGGCGCGGCCGCCCGTCGAAAGCCGGCGCGCGTCGGCGCGCACCTCGCCGTCGGGGTCTTTGAGCAGCCCTTCGAGGCTTGCGGGCTCTGGAAGCTGGCCTGAGCTGCCCAGCAGCCTCAGGGCTTCACGGCGCACTTCGGCCGCGGGGTCGGTGAGCAGCTGGCGGGCCAGGGCAGCGGAGTCGTCGCAGGCGAGCCGGTGGAGCGCCCCCAACGCCCGGGCGCGCGTGGCCGCAACGGCCGAAGAGAGCGCGCGCCGCAGCAGCTCGATCGCCCGAGGCGTTGCGATCGCTGCCAACGCCTCCACGGCCGCGCACTGGACACTGAGTGTGCCGTCGGCCAGCCCGCGCTCCAGAAGCTCGATGGCTTCACGTGGCCCGCAGAGCGGAGCCACCTTCATCGCGGCGGCACGGACCCGGACGTCCGCGTTCCCAAGGCAACTCTCCAGGGCGCGCACCGAGGGCGCTGCACCGAGCGCGCTCATGGTCTCGAGCGCCCCGATGATGCGTTCGTCGTCCGGCGACTGCAGCCAGGGCTCCAGGTCCGGACCCAGCCGCGAGTCGCCGTGCTCGCGCGCCAGCCGCAAGGTCTCGCGCTGCAGCTCCGCGGACGCAGCGAGCGCCGTGCGCAGCTGCTCGCGAAGGGCTGTCCGCCCGCCGACAGCGACCACGGTGCGAGCGGCTTCGATCGCCACGTCCCCAGAGGCGCGCCCCAGCGCCTCCCGGGCAATCCGGAAGTTGATCATGCTCGGGAACCGCCGCAGCCCCACCAGCGCCGGAACCGCAAGCTCGGGCGCCTCGTTGGCCGCGAACGCTGCCAGCAGCCGGCCGGCGTCGGAGCTGGGGAAGTGCGCCAGATTCTGCAGCACTTGACCTTTCCAGGGATAGTCGCTGGTCTCGAGCAGCTCCCGATACGACTCGACCAGCTCGGGCAGGGCCCACCCCTCAACTGCTGCCAGCACGTCCGCTCCAACCGGGGAGTCGCCATCCGTGAGGAGCCCCCTGAGCCGCGACACAGAGGACGCCAACCGCAACCGGCAGCAGGCCACGGCAGCCGCGCGCGCGACGTCCACCACGGGATGCTGAAACAGCTCGAAGAGCAGGCTCTGTTCGAGCGCCGCCCGCTCGGGCTCGAGCCCCTGCAACAGCTCGATCAGCCCGGCGACGTCGCCGGCGGCCACCGCCGAGGCCAGGGACGGGGGAAGGACCTTCGTGGGCGTCAGGCTGGAAGCCATCGTCGCGTTCCGCGCTCCATCGCTTGCCGCCGGTCACGGCCGTGAGCCCGGCGAACAGGAGTCCGCGCGGCAGGAGACTCCCGATCCCCCTATCGACAAATCCCGCCCCGTTGCTTACGAAATTGGCCTGAGGAAAACCGGGGACACACGACCTATTTTTTCAAAATAGGTCGTGTGTCCCCGGTTTTCGCGGCCTACGGCCGGCGGATTTTCTGGAGGTGCTCGCGGGCTGCGGTCGAGAGCGAGGAGCTGGGGGGCTCCAGGGCCAGCACCTTGTCGAAGCAGGCGATGGCGGCGGCGGGCTGGGCCGCCTCGTAGAGCGCGGTGCCGAGCTCGAAGACGAGCCGAGCGTTGCGGGGCGCCAGGAACTGCGCCTTACGGTACTCGTCGATGGCCCCGGAGAGGTCTGCCTGGTTGCGCAGGCTGCGCGCCAGACCGGCGTGGGCCGCGAACTGGTTGTAGTCGAGCTTCACGGCGCGGGCGAAGGCCTCGCGCGCCTCGCGCGCCTGACCCAGCCGCAGGCAGCCCATGCCCAGGTGGCAGAGAGCGCGCGCATCGGCCGGATAGCGCTCGACGATCCGGGCGAACGTGCTCCGCAGAAGCTCGAACTGGCTCGTCTCCTCCAGATACTGGGCCGCGAGGTCCTGCACCGCCCCCTCCTCGGGACGCAGCTGGAGGGCGACCATGAGGTTCTGCTCCGCCGAGCGTCGATCGCCCGACCGGTGGTGCAGGCGCGCCAACTCCACGTGCAAGCGGGCCCGCTCCGAGGGGCCTTGCCCGGCCACGTGCTCGGCCAGCAGGGTCACTGCCTCCCGGACTGCCCCCTGCCTGGCGTACGAGCGCGCGGTCTCCAAAACAGCCTCGGCGGATGCTTTGCCTCCAGCGGCCAGCTCCCGCAGGACGCCGGTCGCCCGTGCGCTCATCCCGGTGCGAGCATAGCAGAGGGCCAGCCGCTCGCACCCCGCCGCGTCCAGACCCGCGGGCCGCGCGCGCAGCTGCTCGTAGACCTCGATCGCCCGCGGCCAGTCGCCGCGCTCATAGTGCAAGCCGGCCAGCTCCAGCAGGGCCTCGGTCCCGAGCTCCATCTGGGGGTGGCACTCCACCAGCTCCTCCAGGGTCCTGGCCGCAAGTCGCCGGTTGTCGAGCTGCCGATAGGCCCGCGCCAGCAGCAGGCGAGCTTCGGCCTGGTGCTCGCCTGCGCTCCGGGAAGCCTTCTCGAATGCGTCCCGGGCGGCCTCGTGGCGCTCCAGCTCCAGGAGCACCTTGCCGTGGTCCAGGTGGAACTGGCCCCGGTCGGGCTCGATCTCGAGTGCCCTGCGGATCTGGAACAGCGCGTCCTGCAGCCGGCCCTCGGAGCGGTACAGGTCGGCGAGTCGCGACGGCGGCAAGCACGACTGCGGGTGCAGCCGGGCCGCCTGCTCGTAGCGCACACGGGCCTCGGCGAGCCGTCCGGCCGCCCGGACCGCGTCGCCGGCGAAAACGAGCGGCTCGAGCGCCCTGGGCGATGCCGCGAGCCGGGCGCCGTTCACGCGTTCGGCGTCGGCGTAACGGCCCAGCGCCAGATACGCGCGGGCCAGCCCCTCGAGGTCGTCCTCGCCCAGCGGGTTCTCCCGTCCTGCGGCCTCCCAGTGAACTGCAGCCATCTTCCGGTCGCCCGCTCGGTTGGAGAGACGCGCCAGCGCCAGTCGCGCACGCCTGGAGTGCGGACGCTTCTCGACGACCCGCTCCATGATGCCTCGGGCCTGGACGATGTGCCCTCCGGCTTCCAGGAAGGCGATGGCCCTGCAAGCGGCCTCTTCCAGGCCCGGGTCCAGCGCCAGCGCCTTCAGGTAGGACTCCAGCGCCCGGGGACGGTCGCCGCAGGCCAGGTGGATCTCGCCGTGCAACGTGTGGGCGGCCGCGGCCTTGTCGTCGAGCTGGAGACTTCGCTCGACGCTGGCGCGCGCGTCGTCTGTGCGGCCCCGGCGAGCGGCGCAGGTGGCGTGCAGCAGGAGCAGCCGGGCATCGTCCTGGAACTTCGGGCGCAACCGCTCCAGGAGCTCCAGAGCCCGCTCCAGCAGTGGCGCGCGCCCTTCGGCAGACTGCAGCATCTCGGCTTCCTCGAGCAGCACGCGCGCCAGGTCCGCAGCCACATCCAGACTCGACGGAGCCATCGACATCACTTGCTCGAGCCGCTGCCGGGCCGCCTCGTGTTCCCCCGACTCGAGGTGGCATCTGGCGATGGCGTGCATCGTCTTTCCCCGGCTCGCTCCCATCGCCAGCGCCCGTTCCAGCAGCAGCCTGGCGCGTCGCCGCTCACCCTGGGTCCGGAGCAGCTCACCATGCTCGAACAGCAGCTCCGGGTCACCGGAAAGCTCCAGCACGGCCAGAGCCTCGCGGTCGCGCTTTTGGCCCAGGAGCAGCCTGGCCAGCGGCCGGATACCGGCCTGCGCGCCCTCGGCCGTGGCGACGAGCTCCCGCAAGTACGCCTCCGCCTCGCGCGGCCTCTCCTCGGAGATGTAGACGCTGGCCAGATCCGCCAGCACCTCATGACGATGCTCGGCTTCTTTCGCGAAGGTCTCCAGAAGTCGCCGGGCCTCACCGGCCCGACCCTGCCTCAGCAGCAGCCTGCCTAGCGCCAGGCACGAGTCGAGGTGAGCAGGCACGAAGGACAGGGCGCGCCGGTAGCACTCCTCGGCCTGCCTCGACTGCCCGAGCGCAGCGGAGACCTCGCCGCGCCAGAAGTGACCGCGCGGGTCCCTGGGCCGCATGCGGATGAACGCCTCCAGGTGCGCGACGGCGTCCGCGGGGCGGCCGTCGGCTACCTCGAGGCGTGCCGACTCGAGGTACAGCTCCTCCTCGAACGGCGCAAGCTGACGAGCCTGGGCCATCTCCTGCCGAGCTTCGAATCGCCGGCCGGCCCCGGAGTGGATGCGAGCCAGTCGAGCCCACGGGCCTGCCGCCTTTGGATGGCGCCTCGTCGCCCGGCCCAGGATCGCCTGGGCGCCTTCGAGGTCTTTCAAGTCCACGAGCGAGTCTGCCAGGAGCTCCATCAGTTCCAGGGACTCGCAGCCCTTTCGCGCAAGCCCCTCCAGCAGGAGGCGCGCCGACGCCGGATCGCCCGACCTCGACGCGGCCTTCGCGACCATCAATCCCAGCGTCTCCTGCTCGGGCGTGAAGTCCTCGACATCGGGGTAGAGCGCGGTCACCGCCCGGTCGTTCCCGGACTCGAAGCTGGCCCGGGCCAGCTCGAAGCGGACCGCCTCGTCGTCAGGGTGCGCCGCCAGCGTGGCGGCGAGGAAACCCTGCGCGGCGCGTCCGTCGCCCGAGCGCGCCAGCCCCATCCCCAGGACGCGGGTTGCGATGGGGCTACCTTCGCGCATGGCCAGCGCAAGGCGCGCGCCCTCCACGGCTTCGGCCAGCCGCCCTTCCTCGAGGTCGAGCTCGGCCCGGAGCTCGACGAGCGAGGGCTCCCTGGGCGCTTTCTCGAGACCTCGTTGGAGCCAGTGGCGCGCTTGAGATGATTTGCTTCCGAGCCTGTACGCCCGGGCAAGCTCCAGGCAGAGCGCCGGGTCCTCGAGCCCGGCCTCGCAGGCCGCCAACCCGTGCTCGATCACGCGCTCAGGGTCGCCCTGGCGCGCGTAGAGGCCGGCCAGGCGACGCCGCACCATGGGGTCGGCGGTCCCGAGCCGGAGGGCGTGGGCTAGATGCTTCTCGGCCTCGTTCTCCAGCCCCAGGGCCAGCTCCGCCTCCGCCAGCGCCACGTGCCCGGCCGGGTCCTGGGGTTCCAGCTCGACGGCCTTCGCCGCCGCCGCATGCGAGCGCCTGGGCCGGCCGTTGTCTAGCCACACGCGGGCCAGCCGCAGGTGGATTCCGGCCTGATCGGGCGCGAGCTCGGCGGAGCTGCCCAGTGCCAGGAGGGCCTCCTTGGTGTTGCCGCAGGAGAGCTCGAGCTCTGCCGATTGGCTCCAGGCGGCTGCGTCGGAAGGGTTGGATTCCAGGTGGCGTGCCAGTGTCCGGCGCGCCTCGTCAGCAGCTCCCGTAGCAGCTTGCAGACCGGCAATGCGCCCCGCCAGACCGGTCAGCGCGCACCCGGCGCGCTCCAGCTCCAGGCAAGCTGCGAGAGCTCCGGACTCGTCTCCGATCGCCTCGAGCGCATCGGCGCGCAGCGCGACGGCATCCGCGGCGCCTGCCTGCGCGGGCGGCAGCGATTCGAGCGTGCCCAGCGCTCCGCGAGAGTCGCCCAGGACGAGCCGGGCACGGGCTTCGATCAGGGCCGCGGGACCTTCGATGGCAAGGCCTCTGATTGCTCGCAAGGCCCCGGCGGCGTCGTCCTGAGCCAGCAGCGCGCGTGCCAGAAGCAGTTTCACGTGGGACTCGCCCACACCGGCCTCCAGCGCCGCCCGGAGATGCTCGACTGCTCTCGACTGCTGGCCTTGCGCCAGCTCCACTTCGCCGAGCATCGCCAGTCCCTCGGGCTCCAGAGGGGCCTGCCGCCCGAGCAGCTCCAGCTCCGCGCGGGCGCGTTCCACCCTGCCGAGGTCCAGATGCGCGCGGCAAAGCTCGAGGTGCGCCCGGCGATCCTCGTAGCGCTCGAAGAGGTACTCGTCCAGGGCGGCCGCGGCCTTCTCGGGCTTGCCGAGTTTCAGGAACACCTGACCCTGGCGGCGCATCGTCTGGGGGTCGGAGGGGCGGAGCTTGCGGAGGTCTTCGAGTCGCGAAGAGGCCGCTTCGAGGTCGCCGGCTTCCATGCAGGCGCCGGCCAGCTCCCGCAGCGTGGCGGGGTGGGCCGGTCGCAGCTGGAGCGCGCGCTCCAGCTCTATCCTGGCGGCGCCGGCCTGGCCGCCGGCCAGCAGCAATCTGCCGAGCTGGTAGTGCGGCTCAGGGGCAGCAGGCGATGCCTGCGCTACGGCCGAGACGATCGCAAGCGCGCCGGCGGAGTCGCCGGAGCTTTCGAGATCGAGGGCCTTGCGGAGGCGATCCTCCTCGGGACCGGAAGCCGTCCGTGCGTGCGCGGACTGGATGAGCTTGGCGGCGGCCTCCAGGAGGGCGCTGTCCGGGGCGGGGGTCGGCTTTTCTGATGGCATGAGTGTGTGCTCTGTCGTCGGCGAATGTGGTAACGGCCGGGCCCTGGGGCCCGGCATGCTTGGAGGCGCGGAGCCGGCTACTGGTAGAAGCGGTCCTTGGCGTCGTCTACCAGCGCGGGCACGTCCAGGATGAGGCTGACCGTGCCGTCGCCGAGCACCGTGGCGCCCTGCACACCCTTCACGGAGACGAACTGCTTGTCGAGGGTCTTGCTGACGATTTCGCGCCGCCCGATCAGGGAGTCCACAACGAGCCCGATCTTGCTATCGTCATCTTCGGCGAAAACGATGAAGCTTTTGTTCGATCGATGGTCGCCGAGCTCGAAGTAGTCTTGCAGGTAGATGAGGGGGATGACGGTCTCGCGAAAGTTGATGACGCGGTGGCTGTTGATGACGTGGACGTGGCCCGGGTCGAGCTGGATGGTCTCGCGGACCGACGAGAGCGGGATGGCGAAGGTCTCGCCGGCGACGCGCACCAGGAGGCCCTGGATGATGGCCAGGGTGAGCGGAAGCTTGATCTGCACCGTGGTGCCATTGTCCTTCTCGCTCTTGATGGTGATCTCGCCCCGCAGCTTCTGGATGGCGTCCTTGACGACGTCCATACCGACGCCGCGACCGCTGACGTTGCTGACCTGGGAGGCCGTCGAGAAACCGGGATAGAAGATGAAGTTGTAGATCTCGTTGACGCTCATCGCGCGCAGCTTGACCTCGTCGGTGAGGCCACGCTCCAGGGCGCGCTTCTTGATCTTCTCGAGATCCAGGCCGGAGCCGTCGTCCACCGTCTCGACCAAGATGTTCTCGCCCACGTGCCGGGCCCGCAGCATCAGGAAGCCCTCCTCGGGCTTGCCCTTCATGCGGCGGACCTCCGGCGATTCGATGCCATGGTCGAGGGCGTTGCGCACCAGGTGCATCAACGGGTCCCCGATCTCGTCGATGACGTTCTTGTCGATCTCGGTCTCTGCGCCCTCGATGAGCAACGTGACGCGCTTGCCCAGGCTCTTGGAGAGGTCCCGCACCAGCCGGGTAAAGCGGCTGAAGACCTGCCCGATCTGGACCATGCGGACCTTCATGATGCCGGTCTGCAGCTCGTTGGTGATCGTCGAGAGGCTCTGATTCAGCTCCTGGATGCCGGAGCGCAGCCGCTCCGCGTCGCCGCTCTCCATGTAGCGGGCGAAGAGGTTGACGAACTGCGTCTTGTTGATGACCAGCTCGCCGACGAGATTCATCAGCTTGTTGAGCCGCTCCACGGGCACGCGCACGGTCTGCGTCGCAGCGATTCGGCTGGTGTCACCGGTGGCGTCTTTGCCCGGCCGGTCCGGCCTGGCACCGGGCTCCCCGACACGAGCCGCTGGCTCCACCAGAGCCACCGGCTCCATCCGCTCCATTGCAATCGTCGTGAAGGTGCTCTTGCCCACCTCCTCGGCGACCATCATGTCCTTGAGCTGCTCGATCTCCTTCTCGGTGGCGATCAAAAGCTGAAGGCGTCCCTTGAAGCCCTTGTGGATGCCCTCCGGCTTGGGATCGCTGGCGATGATCCGGCTCACGTCGGCAACCCGTTGCCAGATCTGCCAGGCCCGAGTGAGCGAGCGGGCCGAGGCGTCCTGGAACAGGATGTCGACCTCGAAGACGTTCAGGTTCTGATTGAGGCTCTCGACGATCAGCGTGCGCTGTTCCTCGGACAGCGAGTCGATGAGGCGGTGCGGAGGCTCCACCGGAGGGCCCTCGCCGGGCCCCTCGGGGGGGGCCGCGGAAGCCGGGGCGACGGGCGGCGGTGCGGGAAGCGAGGAGGGCGGCGCAGCAGCCAAGACCGGCTCGCGCTCGCGCGGCGCGGGCTCGACGGGGACGGCGGGCGTCGGCGCGAGTGGCGGCGGTCCCAGACCCACAGGCGAGGGCGGCGGCTGCGGCGGGGGAAGCGTGGGGGGCGGCTCCGGAAGTGCGGGTTCGGGCGCAACCGCCTCGGGCGGCGGCGCGGGCGCAGCCGACGGCGTCACGGTGATGCTCTTGGCGTTGCCGAACGCGGCGATCTGCTCCAGACGCTCCTTGGCCGCTTGCGTGCGAATGAAGATATCCAGCGCCGTGAAGGTGGGGCTGGCGTTGGACTGCAGGTCCGAGACGCTCGGCGTGGACTGGAGGATCGTGCCGATCTCCTTGAGCTTCTTGAGCACCAAGAAGGCCCGGACGGACTTCATCTCCATCTCGGGCTCGAACTCCATGAAGAATCGGAACACGTGGCCCCGCTCGGCCTGGAGCAGCGCCTCGAGCTCCGGAGAGAGCTCAGCGCCCGGAGGCTGCTTCACGCCGGCGACGGGTGGAGGCGGCGCTGGAGCGGGGGGAGGTGGCGGCTGGGGCGCGCGGGCGGCGACGGCCTGCGGCGGAGCGGCCCCGGGCAGGTGGGTTCGCAGCCGCGCCGCGATGCCGGCGGCGTCGATCGGCGACTTCACGTCGGCCGTGATGTTCTCCTTGGCCGCGTGGATGGCGTCGTAGGCCCGGAACATCGTCTCCAGCGCCGGCGGCGTGATGGCGATCGTGCCTTCCCGCGCCTCGCCGAGCACATCCTCGAAGGCGTGGCTCACGGTCGCGATGTCGTCGAACCCCATCGTCGACGCCGAACCCTTGATGGTGTGCGTGTACCGGAAGATCTCCTTGATGAGATCCTTGTCCTTCGGCGACTTTTCCAGCGAGAGCAGACAGCTGCTCAACCGCTCGAGCTGTTCCTCCAGCTCGATCAGGTACTCGTCGACGTATTCGGAGAGATCGACGTCCATTCGGCCGGGCCTAGACGCGCTTCAGCTCGCTCTTTTCCTGTACGGTCAGAATCTTATCCAGATCGAGCAGGATCAGCAAGCGATCGCCGAGCCGGCCCACACCTCGCAGGTACTCGGCCTCTATCCCCGCGATGATGGGCGGGGGGGGCGAGATCTTGTCTTCGGGAAGCTCCAAGACCTCGCTGACGCTGTCGACGATGATCCCCACGAGCCGGTCGTCGAGCTCCACGACGATGATCCGCGAGTCCTCCGTCTGCGGGCTCACCGGAAGCGACAGCTTCTTGCGCAGGTCGATGATCGGGATGATCTCGCCCCGAAGGTTGATCACACCCTCGACGAACGGCGGCGCCTTCGGCACCCGGGTGATGGAGAGCATCAGCTTGATCTCCTTCACCTTCAGGATGTCGACCGCGTACTCCTCCTTGCCCAGCGTGAAGCCGACGAACTTGCTGGTCGCCCCGGTCTCTCGAGCTGTCTCGGTCTTGGCCATCGTCTCTACCTACCCTTGAATCCGTGTGACGGCGTCGGCGCACCGGGCGCACAACCCCGGATGCCCGGCATTCTGTCCCACGTCCTTGAGGTGCTTCCAGCACCGTTCGCAACGCGTCCCGCTCGCCTCGGTCACTCCGAACAGCACTCCCGGGAGGAACTCCGACGACTCCGGCGCGGCCAGCCGCACGTCGTGCGTCATCTGATCGGCCGCGTCGGCGAGCGCCAGACGGCTGACGATGCAGACTTCCTCGTATAGCCTGCGGTTGCGGTCGATGTCCAGCTTGAGCGCGTCGTCCGGCACATAGACGCTCAGCCGTGCCTCCAGCGAGCTGCCGATGACCTTCTTCTCCCGGGCCGATTCCAGCGCCTTCGAAGCCGCACGCTTGAAAGCCGAGATGCGCTCCCAGCGCGCCAGCAGCATCGGGTCTTTCCAGCTCTCGTCGGCGTTGGGCCAGTCGGTCAGAAACACGCTGGCGGGCCTTTCGCCATCCCAGTTCATGTGGCCGAACGCCTCTTCGGCAGTGAAGCTGGCAATCGGCGCCAGCATCGTCACCAAACCCCGGCACCACTCCCAGAGCGCCGTCTGGGCCGACCGACGCACCTTGTCCCGCTTGTGCGAGCAGTAGAGCCGGTCCTTCAGGATGTCCAGGTAGAAGGCCGAAAGCTCCACCGCGCACAGGTTGTGCAAGAGGTGAAGCACCATGTAGAAGCGGTACTGCTCGTAGTGCTGCGACGCCTGTTCCAGCGTCTGGGCCAGTAGCGCCAGCGCCCAGCGATCCATCTCCTCCATTTCCGCGAGCGGCACGTGGTCGGCCGCCGGATCGAAGTCCGAGGTGTTTCCGAGCATGAACCTGAGCGTGTTGCGGATGCGCCGGTACATGTCGGTGCACTGCCCCAGGATGTTCTTGCTCACCTTGATGTCGGTCGTGTAGTCGGCGCTGGCGACCCAGAGCCTCAGGATCTCGCACCCCAGGTCCTTGGCGATCTCCTGCGGCACGATGACGTTGCCGAGCGACTTGGACATCTTGCGACCTTCCTCGTCGACCACGAACCCGTGCGTCAGCACCTGGCGGTACGGCGCCTGATCCCGGTAGCCGATGGAGGTCAGGAGCGAGGTCTGGAACCACCCGCGATGCTGGTCGCTGCCCTCGAGGTAGAGATCCGCGGGCCATGTGAGCTCCTGGCGCGTCGTCAGCACGGCCGCGTGGCTCACGCCGCTGTCGAGCCAGACGTCCATGATGTCCTTCTCCTTGCGGAGCCGCCGGCTGCCGCAGTGCGCGCAGCGGGCCTGCGGGGGCAAGAGCTCTTCGGCCGGCTTCTCGACCCAGGCTTCGCCGCCTTCGGCCCGGACGATGGCAGCCACGTGCCGGACGATGGACGGCTCCAGCGTCTCGCGCTCGCAGTCCTGGCAGTAGAAGACCGGGATTGGAACCCCCCAGATCCGCTGGCGTGAGATGCACCAGTCGGGCCGGTTCTCCAGCATCCCGCCGATCCGCTTGATCCCGACCGGCGGGATCCAGCGCACGTTCTGGATCTCGTCGAGCGCGCGCTGCCGCACGGTTGTCTTGCCTCGATCGATGCCGACGAACCACTGGGGCGACGCCCGGAAGATGACCGCCTTCTTGCACCGCCAGCAGTGCGGGTAGGAGTGCTGGATCTCCTCGGAGGCCAGCAGCGCGCCGCTCTGGGCCAGGTGCTCGCGAATGCGCCCGTTGGCCTTCTCGTAGAAGAGCCCCGCGAACGGACCGGCCTCGTGAGTCAGGTGCCCGCGCGTGTCGATGGGCGAGAGGATCGGCAGCTTGTAGCGCAGGCCGACGTGATAGTCCTCGTCACCGTGGCCCGGGGCGGTGTGCACGATGCCGGTGCCTTCGTCCAGGCTGACGTAATCGGCCAGTACCGCCACCGAATCCCGGTCGAGAAACGGATGCCGGCAAGCGAGCCCCTCCAGCCGCTTGCCGGGCAGCTCGGCTACGGGCTCGCCCAGCGTCAGACCGGCTCGGGATGCGAACTTGGAAGCGAGCTCCTTGGCGACGACATAGGCGACACCCGCGACCTCGTAGAGCGCGTAGGTGTGCTCCGGGTGGAAGGCGATCGCCACGTTCCCCGGGAGCGTCCACGGCGTGGTGGTCCAGATCACGAAGTAGACCGGACCGGCCACGGCTGCGAACTCCCCGGGCAAGGTCTCCTTGCGAGCCTCGAAGCGCACGAACACCGACGGCGAAGCGTGGTCCTCGTACTCGATCTCGGCCTCGGCCAGCGCCGTCTCGCACCTGGGGCACCAGTGGATCGGCTTGAGCTCGCGGAAGACCAGCCCGCGCTCGACGAGAGTTGCGAAGACGTCCAGCTGGGTCGCTTCGTAGGTCGCGCTCATCGTCAGGTACGGGTTCTGCCAGTCGCCCAGAACGCCCAATCGGATGAAGTCGGTCCGCTGCTTGTCGATGAAGCGCTGGGCGTACTCTCGGCAGCGTCTCCGGATGGTCGCCGGGTCGGTCAGCCCCTTGTTCTCCTCCATCGTCTTGAGCTCGATGGGGAGGCCGTGGCAGTCCCAGCCGGGCACGTATGGCGCCTGGAATCCGGCCAGCTGCTTGAACTTCACGACGAAGTCCTTGAGCACCTTGTTGAGCGCCGTGCCCAGGTGTATGTCGCCGTTGGCATACGGAGGACCGTCGTGGAGGACGAAGCGAGGCCTGCCCTCGGAGCGGACTTGAAGCTTGCCGTAGAGGTCGGTGCGCTGCCAGTGCTCCACCATCGCGGGTTCGCGTTGCTGGAGGTTGCCCTTCATCGGGAAGTCCGTGACGGGCAGGTTGATGGTCGATTTGTAGTCCATGGTCGTCTCGCTCGATGCGGGGATGTCCGGTCAACCGCAAGTGGCCTTGCGGGGTGTGGTCCACTGCCTGGCGCGCGCCTCCAGCTCGCAGACGAGCCGAGCTGCGCTCTCGAGATCCTGGCCGGCCGCCAGGACCGCGGTTGCCCGGACCAGCACGAGAGGTCCCTTCCGGAGAGCGCGGGCGACGCGCTCGGCGAACCGGTCCGCGGGCGTGTCCGGAGCCGGTTCCACCAGTGGCACCGGAGGATTCGCCAGCAGCCCGACGGCGTCCGCGGCGCCGATGGTCAGCGCCAGTGCGCCGGGCGGGGTCGTCTGAATGAGGGCGCGGTGCGACGTCAGCGCGAAGAGGGTCCTGTGCAGGGGCAAGGCCGCCGCGAGTCGGTCCTCTGGCCCGGCCTTGCGGAACACGGCCGACTGGACCAGGTCCTCCCAGGAGGCCTCGGAGAGCAGCGCTTCGTCACGGGTCGTGCACATCGCGGATCCGTCACGCAACGACAGCCAGGTTCGGTGGGCGTTCCCGAAGCCACACGCGAAGAGCGCCGCGGAGGCGGCGCGTATCGCATGCAGATACCGGGATTGCAGCATCGCGAGGGTCTCAGGCGGTCGAGAATCCCGAGGTCTCGCCCGATTTGAGCACGGCCTCCGGGATGCTCTGCCAGTACGGGGGGCGTAGCACGCCAACCTCGGTGATGATGCCGGTGATGTGCTGGTGCGGCGTGACGTCGAAAGAGGGGTTCCAGACGCCGACGCCTTCGGGGGCGATGGCGATGCCGGCGAGCTCCGTGAGCTCCCGGGCGGGCCGCTCTTCGATGGGGATGCCGGCGCCCGTCGCCTTGCGGACGTCGACCGTCGAAAGAGGCGCTGCAACGTAGAAGGGTACGCCGTGGTGGCGGGCCTGGACGGACAATCCATAGGTGCCAATCTTGTTCGCGACGTCTCCGTTGGCCGCGATCCGGTCGGCTCCCAGGACCACGAAGTCGACCTCGCCGCGCGCCATGAGGAAGGCGGCCATGCTGTCAGCGATGAGACGCTGCGGGATGCCGTCCTGTGCGAGCTCCCAGGCGGTGAGGCGCGCCCCCTGGAGGTAGGGCCGGGTCTCGTCGACGTAGACGAGCTTCACGCGGCCGCGGGCGTGGGCCTCGCGGATGACGGCCAGCGCCGTGCCTGAGCCGGCGGTGGCCAGCGAACCTGTGTTGCAGTGGGTGAGCACGCGGGCGTCCCTGGGAATGAGCGTGGCTCCGTGGCGGCCCATGGCCGCGCAGGTCTCCCTGTCCTGGCGGGCGATCTCGAGGGCTTCTTCCTCGAGGGCGGCCCGCACGGCCTCCAGGCCGCGAGGCAACGCGGCGGCAAAGGCCTGCTGCATGCGGCCGATGGCCCACGTGAGATTGACTGCGGTCGGTCGGGTCGCCGCCATCCGCGCGCTGATGACCGCAAAGAAGTCGGCGAGCGAGACGGCCTCCCGGGCGGCGGGTTCGCGCGCGCCCAGCGCCAGCCCCATGGCGGCGGCGACGCCAATCGCAGGCGCGCCCCGGATCTTCATGGCGGCGATGCAATCGGCCACCTCGTCGGAACGGACACAACGGACCCATTCGACCTTTCGAGGCAACTGGAGCTGGTCCAGGACCAGCACTGCCTCTCGCGACCAGCGGATTGCTTCTATCATCCGTCGATCCCTCGCACCAGCTCCGCGAGGAGCTTCGTCAGCTTCGGTTCGGCCTTGTTGGCGGTCGCGATGATCTCCGTGATGTTCGCCTCGGCCAGCGCGTCGGGCAGGCACATGTCCGTGATCACGCTGACGGCGAAAGTGCGCATCCCCATGTGGCGGGCCACGAGGATCTCGGGCACCGTCGACATGCCGACCACGTCGGCGCCCAGGGTGCGGATCATCCGGTACTCCGCGCGCGTCTCCAGGTTAGGGCCCTGCAGCGCCAGGTAGACCCCTTGGCGCACTGGAATCGAGAGCTTCAGGGCCAGCTCCTCGGCTTTGGCGATCAGGTCGTTGGAGTACGGCTCCGACATGTCGGGAAAGCGCGGGCCAAAGCGCTCGTCGTTCTTGCCTATGAGCGGATTGGCGCCCTGGAAGTTCAGGTGGTCCGCCAGGATCATGAGATCGCCCTGCCGGTAGAGCGGGTTGACGGCCCCGCAGGCGTTGGAGCAGATGAGCGTGCCCGCTCCGAGCATCTTCATCACGCGCACCGGGTAGGTGATCTCGATCGGCGCATAGCCTTCGTAGTAGTGGAAGCGGCCCTGCATCGCCACGACGGGACGGCCGGAGAGCTGGCCCAGAAGCAGCCGGCCGTGATGGCTCTCAACGGTCGAAACCGGGAAGTTCGGCAAGTCCGAGTACGGGAACTCGGCCACGACCTCGATCTCCCGCGCCAGGCCGCCCAGGCCAGTCCCCAGGATGATCGCGACGGACGGCTTGTGTGCCGTCTTCTTGCGGATGGCTGCGACGCACTCCTGCACGGAGTCGTAGAGATTTTCTGGGGTCAACATGTTCGCCTCGCTCCAGGTCAAGAGGGTCCGGGGCGGATTCCGGGTACGGTCGGATCAGGACCGGCCAGCCAGCACTCGGGCCAGCGTGCCCTGGACATGCTCCAGCGAAACCCCTCTCAGCAGCAAGGTTTTTTGACGGCTGGAGCCCCCGCGGACGATTTCGACGTCGCCGCGCCTCAGACCGAAGAGCTCGGCGACCACGGACTGGCACTCGGAATTGGCCTTGTTGTTGACCGGCGGGCTCGTCAGCTTCAGCTTGAGCGCGCCTCCGAGCTCGCCCTCCACGCCGGCCGCGCGGGCCCGGGGAATCACTTTCACGGGCAGCAGAACGCCCTGCGCCGTGGCCGTGGCTGCTACACGCCGCGCGGGGGCGCCGGCGTCCTGCGTTTCGGGCCGGCGGCGATCGGCGGGACTCGAAGCCAAGCGCGCGCGCCTTCGATCAGGCCATCTTGACGGGCTTGGGGCCGCCAGCCAGCTCCGGCGCCGACGGCCGTGCGGAGGCCTCTGCCGGCTGGGCTGCCCGCGGAACCAGCGGACTGACGCCGCCCAACGGCTCTCCCGGCGCCGCCAGCGGACGGCCCTCGTCCTTGAGCAGGTCGTAGTAGCCGTCGAGCACGTTCTTCAAGTCCAGCTTCAGCTTACGCTTCAGCTTCTTGAGCTGGCGAATCTCCTCGGTCAGCCCACGGACCTCGTTGCGCGCCTCCTGCACGATCCGCTCGGCATCCAGCTCGGCGCTCTTGAGCACCAGCTCCGCCTCTCGTTCGGCGTTGGCCCGGACCTCGCCCGAGGTCTTCTGGAGCGAGAGCAGGGTCTGGGCCAGCGTCTTCTCCTTCTCGAGGTAGTCCTTGAGCTGATTGCGCAACCCTTGGAGCTGCTCCCGCTGGCTGCGGTTCTCCGCGTAGACCAGCTCGTAGTCGCGGGCGACGCGGCTCAGGAACTCCGTGACGTCGGCCTCGTCCAGTCCGCCCAGCTTCTTGCGGGCAAACTGCCGCTGCTGGATGTCGAGAGGCGTGATGCGCAGGCCGGCCATGGAGCCCCCTCAGACCACGATCCGCAGGACAATTTCCTGCAGGATCTGAAGCACGATGAAAGCCAGGATGGGCGAGAAATCGACCCCGCCGCTGGGCGGCAGGTACTGCCGGAACGGCGCCAGCACCGGCTCCGTGGCCCGGTAGAGATACCAGTACCATTTCGACCTGCGGTCCACCGGGAACCAGGAGCAAAGTATGCGTACCAGCAGGATCAGCTGGTAGATCCGGAAGGCCGTATCCACTGCCCGTGCGATCGGGCTGGGTCCGTACAGGTACATCTGCACCTCAACTCCTCTGCGATCGGCCTGCGCCGATGCGCCATTCTAACATAACGGCAGATCCCCCCCGGTCGCAGGAGGGGTGGGGGAGAATCGAGAATCGAGAATTGAGAATCGAGAAGGGGGAAGTCAGTAGAGCGGGGTCAGCAGGAGTGAGGCAGACACGAACCGGGCCCTGCCCTTGCCCGAGCCCCTGCCCCAGCCCCCGGAAATCCCGGTACAGGCAGACGCCACGGGATTTCCCGACCGGATTTCCCGGGACCCCCAGGTTTCCGCCGGCTACCCGAAGATGCGGCGTCCGACGCGGATCATGGTCGAGCCCTCGTCGAGGGCGGCGGGCCAGTCCTGGGACATTCCCATCGAGAGCACGGTGCCGCGATAACCGCTCGCGGGATCGCCGCGAAGACGCTCGTGCAGCTCCCGAAGCGCTCGAAAGCTGACGCGCGCCACCTCCTCCCCGCCCTCGAAGGGGGCCATCGTCATCAGCCCTTCGAGCCGCAGGCGCTGCATTCGGGCCAGAAGCCGCACCAGCTCCTCTGCACTGTCGAGCTCCACCCCCAGCTTGGTCGGCTCCCGGCTCGTCTTCACTTCGATCAGCACCCGGCAGAAGGTGTCCCGCTTCTCGCACTCCCGCTCGAGCGCCTCGGCCAGCCTGGGACTGTCCACCGACTGGATCATCTCGACCCGCCCGACGACCTGTCTGACCTTGTTGGTCTGAAGGTGCCCGATCATGTGCCAGCGGATCGGGAGATCGGCCAGCGCCTGTTGCTTGCGCGCCAGCTCCTGCACCCGGTTCTCGCCGAAGTCCCGCTGACCGGCCCCGAACGCCTCCCGCACCTGCTCGGGCGTGGCCGTCTTGGAGACTGCAACGAGAGTCAATCGCGTGCTCCAGTCCGCACCCAGCCTGGCCGCGAGCTCGGCGTGCAGGGCCCGAATGGCGGAGGCCGTCATGAGTGCTGGCCTCTGAGGGTCCCCAGACACCGCGAGCCGCCGCGGCGGGGCGGTTCTGCCCGGCGCCTCCCTACTCCTTCCTGTTGTGAGCGTTCCACTTCAGGAAGGCGCGGATGAAGCCGTCGATCTCGCCGTCGAGCACCCGGTCGACCAGGGGGCTTTCGAGGTCGGTCCGGTGGTCCTTGATCATCTGGTAGGGCTGCAGCACGTACGAACGGATCTGGCTTCCCCAGGCGATCTCCTTCTTGACGCCGCGCTGCTTGGCCATCTCCTCTTCCTGCTTCTTGAGCTCCTCCTGGAGCAGCCGGCTCTTGAGGACGCGCATGGCCGTGATCTTGTTGGAGGTCTGGGAGCGCTCGTTCTGACAGGTGACCACGATATTGGTCGGCAGATGCGTGATGCGCACCGCCGAGTCCGTGGTGTTCACGCCCTGGCCGCCCGGGCCGCCGGCTCTGTAGACGTCGATCCGGAGATCGGTCGGGTTGATCGTGATCTCGATCTCCTCCTCGATCTCGGGCATGACGTCGACGCTGACGAAGGACGTGTGGCGCCGGGCCGCGGAATCGAACGGGCTGATCCGGACCAGGCGGTGCACGCCGCGCTCCGACTTCATGTAGCCGTAAGCGAACTCGCCCTTCACGATCAGCGTGGCGCTCTTGATGCCCGCGACTTCGCCCGGCAGAACGTCCACGGTGTCGACGCCGTAGCCCTCGCGCTCGGCCCAGCGGACGAACATCCGCATCAGCATCTGGGCCCAGTCGCAGGACTCGGTGCCGCCCGCGCCCGGGTGGATCGAGACGATGGCGTTTCGCGCGTCGTACTTCTCGTTGAGGAAGACCTGGTTCTCGGCCTTGTCCACCAGACCGTCCAGGTCCGGGAGGCTCTTGCCCGCTTCGTCCAGTAACGACTGCTCGGGGCTCTCCTGGTACATCTCGAACAACGTCGCGACGTCGTCGTACTTGCCCTGAATGCGCTGCATCTGGTCGCGCTGGCTCTTCACGAGCTTCAGCCGAGACGAGAGCTTGGTCGCCTCCGACTGGTTCGACCAGATTCCGGGATCGGCCATCTTCTGCTCGAGGGCCTGGATCTCGCTTTCGAGTCGAACCGGGTCAAAGATAGCCCCGCAGAGTATCAATGCGGGGCCGGACATCCTCGAGTTGCCGTCTGAGATCTTCGATGGACATGGGGATAGGCTTGAGGCTTGAGGGGTGAGGCTTCAGGCCTCAGGATTCTGGGTTCAGGGCTGGGTTTGGAGCGAGCACTTCTGCTCGCCACTCACTACTCACTACTCACTACTCACTACTCACTACTCGCTACTCGCTACTCACTACTACTCCGCGGCCCCGTGGCACTTCTTGTACTTGAGGCCGCTGCCGCAGTCGCAGGGGTCGTTTCGGCCGGGACGCTTGCCGGCGGAGGCCGGGGCGGCTTTGCGGGCATCGGGCTTGGGAGGAGCCTCGCCAGTCTCGTCGGGAGCGCTGTAGACCAGCTCCTTGGTCCTGGGCGGCTCCGGATGTCTCAGCTCGGAGGGCTTCTCAATCTCCAGCCGGAACAGGAACATCGAGACGCGCTCCTTGATCGAGGCCATCATCTCGTTGAAAGCGTCCCGGGCGGCGATCTTGTACTCGACCAGCGGGTCCTTGCCCGCGTATCCGCGCAAGTGGATGCCCTCCTGGATGCCGTCCATCGTGTAGAGGTGGTCCTTCCACTGCTCGTCCACGATCTGCAGCAGGATCATCTTCTCGATGTACCGCAGCTGCTCGGCGCCTATCTGCCCATCTCGGGCCGAGTAAGCCTCGTGCACGCGTTCGCGGACGTGCTCGATCACCTCGGGCGTCTCCATGTCCTGGATGTCGGTGGCGTCGATCGTCACGCCGAACTGGTTCTTCAGGTGCTGGACCAGCTCGTCGAAGTTCCACTCGTGGCGCGCGATCTCGGGCGAGAGGTGCAGTATGACGATCGATTCGACGACGTCGTCGAAAATCTGGTGGATGTCCTCGGCCAGCGTCTCCTTCTTCAACGCCTGCTGGCGCTGCGTATAGATGGTGTTGCGCTGCTCGTTCATCACGTCGTCGTACTTGAGGACCTGCTTGCGGATCTCGTAGTGGTGGTTCTCCACCCGCTTCTGGGCGCGCTCGATGGCGTTGGAAATCATCCGGTGCTCCAGCGGCTCCCCGTCCTCCCAACCGAGCTTGTCCATCAAGTTGCGAATGTTCGGCCCACCGAAGAGCCGCATCAGCTCGTCCTCCATCGACAGGTAGAACTGGCTGGCGCCCGGGTCGCCCTGGCGCCCTGAGCGGCCGCGAAGCTGGTCGTCGATGCGCCGGCTGTCGTGGCGCTCGGTACCGATGATGTAGAGTCCGCCGGCCTCCCGAACTTTCGCCTGCTCCTCGGAGCACTGCTTGCGAAACTCCTCCAGAAAGCGGGGGTACTCGGGGTCGTCGACGTTTCCGTTGACGCGACCCTTGGCGAGGAACTCGGGGTTTCCACCCAGCAGGATGTCGGTGCCGCGGCCGGCCATGTTCGTGGCGATCGTGACCTGCTTGTAGCGGCCGGACTGCGCGACGATCTCCGCCTCGCGGGCGTGGTGCTTGGCATTCAGCACGTTGCACGGGATGCCCCGGTGGCGCAACCGTTCGGCCAGCATCTCGGACTTGTCGATGCTGCGCGTGCCGACCAGCACGGGCTGGCCATGTTCGTAGAGCTCGGCGATCTTGTCGATGATGGCGCGGTACTTCTCTTCCTCGGTGCGGAAGACGATGTCGGCCAGGTCCTCGCGCACCATCGCCCGGTGGGTCGGCGCGACGACGCAGTCGAGCTTGTAGATGTCGGCGAACTCGCGCTCCTCGGTCTTGGCCGTGCCCGTCATGCCACCCAGCTTCTTGAAGAGCCGGAAGTAGTTCTGGAAGGTGATCGTGGCCAGCGTCTGGTTCTCTCGCTGGATCTTCACGTTCTCCTTGGCCTCCACGGCCTGGTGGATGCCGTCCGACCAGCGCCGGCCGGGCATCAGGCGGCCGGTGAACTCGTCGACGATGACGATCTCGCCCTGGTCGCTCACGATGTACTCGCGGTCGCGCTTGTAGAGCTCCTTGGCCTTGGGCGCGGCCATCAGGTAGTGCACCAGGTGCATGTTCTCCGGCTCGTAGAGATTGCCCACGTTGGCCAGCTTCTCGGCGTGGGAGACGCCCTCCTCGGTGATGACCACCGTGTGCGCCTTCTCGTCGACGCTGTAGTCGCCGGTCGGGTTGTCGGGGTCGCCGCCCTCGGACTTGCCCTTACCGCGCTTCATCTGCCGGGCGATCGCCGCAAACCGCATGTACTCCTCGGCCGACTTCTCGGCCGGGCCGCTGATGATGAGCGGAGTGCGCGCCTCGTCGATGAGGATCGAGTCGACCTCGTCCACGATCGCGTAATGGAGACCTCGCTGGACGATCTCATCCGGGAGGATGCCCATGTTGTCGCGGAGGTAGTCGAAGCCGAACTCGTTGTTGGTGCCGTAGGTGATGTCGGAGTTGTAGGCGGCCTTGCGCTGGGCCGTGTCGAGGTCG
>JACQZN010000079.1 GCA_016213845.1 Candidatus Wallbacteria bacterium | reverse complement strand
GCCCGGCTTGAGAAAGGGGCGATTTTTTCACAGCCTCTGAGGAGTGAGGCTTGAGGGATCGGGGATCAGATCGGGCTGAGTCCTTCGGCGAGATCAGGACATGCTTGTCGAAGCCCCGTTTCGAAGCGGCCATTGCCCCTCTACAGGCTTGGGCGAACGGCTCCAGAGAACTTGTTCACAGCCTCTCAGCATTCTGATCTGACGCCTGACTCCTGAAGCCTGACGCCTCCCCCTCACTCCTCAAGCCTCACTCCTCAAGCCTCAAGCCTCAAGCCTCACTCCTCAAGCCTCAAGCCTCACTCCTCAAGCCTCAAGCCTCAAGCCTCAAGCCTCACCCCTCAACCCCGCTGCGGCGGCGCCGCAGGACGAGGGGCGCAAGTCCGGCGAGGAGGACAACCAGGTCGGGCAGGGAGCTGGCGGCAGCGGCGCCGCGGGCCAGATGGCAGCCGCCGCCGGTGCCGCCGCCGGCGTCGAGCACGCCGGAGGAGCCGGACAGGCCGCTGGCGTTCACGCGGATGGCGGCGCCGTCCTGCGCGGTCGAGAGGCCGTCCGAGACGGTCAGCCTGAACGTGTAGTTTCCCGGCTTTGAGGGCATGAAGCTGGCCACCAGGGTCGAACTGCCCTCCAGCGCCACGGTCGGCACGGGGCCGCTCACATACTGCCAGAGGATGGACGCCGTGCCATTCAGACTACCGCCGATCGTGCCGCGCAGCGTCACCCGGTTGCCGACCTGGCCGGTCTGCGACCCGCCAGCGCTCACCAGCAGCCCGCTCGAGCCGCCCGTCCCACCGGTGCCGGTTCCTCCACTGGAGCCTCCGGCTCCACTGACCGAGACGCTGACCAGGTCCGCCGCGCTCGTCGCGCGCCCGTCGCCGACCTGAAGCTGGAACGTGTAGGTGCCGCCCGTCGACGGCCGGAAGCTGGGGCGCGCCGAGGTCGGGTCGTTCAGCGCCGTCGCCGGACCGCTCACCTGGGCCCACGTGTAAACGACCGGATCCCCGTTGGGATCGAAGCTCTCCGAGCCGTTCAACACGATCGTCGCTCCGACCGCCCCGGCCTGGTCGGCCCCGGCGTCGGCCTTGGGAGGCAGATCGCTCGTCGCTTGCGCCGCCACGGTCAGCAGCGACGTGTCGCTCTTCTGTCCGTCGCTCACCGTCAGGCTGATGACGTAGGTGCCGTTCACGTCCGGCGTGAACGCCGCCTGCGAGCTCTGGCTACCCGAGACCTGCGCCTTGCTGTGGCGCGGCCGCGACACGATCGTCCAGGTGTAGGTCAGCGTTCCCGTGCCGTCCAGGTCCGCGCTCTGCCGGCCGTCGAGTGCCAGCGCGTTGCCGACGGGCGCCGTCCCGCTCGTCTGGGCCGTCGGCTTGGCGATGGGCGGCAGGTTCCCGAGCGCCGCCACAATCCGCACCGTCGAGGTCACGTTGCTGGCCGCCACCCCGTCGCTCACCGACAGCGAGAGGATGTACGTCCCCTCGACGTCCGGCGTGAAGGAGGGCCGCGCCGCGCCGACCGCGTTGTTCGGCTGGATGTCCGAGGTGCGGCGGTTGGAGGTCGCCGGCGGGCTGACCAGCGCCCACGAGTAGACGAGCCCGCTCAGATCCTCCGGGTCGGCGTCGCTCGACTGGCTGCCATCCAGCGTGACGTTGCCGCCCGGCACGGCCGCCTTGTCGGGGCCGGCCGCGGCCACCGGCGCCGAGTTCTGCACGAGCAGCGTGGTCGAGCTGGTGCCCGCGGACTGCCCGTCGCTGACGGACAGCCCGATCCGGTACGTCCCCTTGCGGTCGGGCCTCACCCGCGGCCGGGCGCCTCCGTTGGCGCCGGTCTGGTCGTTCGGCACGATCGATGCGTTGGTGAGCGTGCCGTTGTAGCCGGCCGGCAGCGCGTCGAACCGCCAGGAGTAGCGCAGGCTCGAGCCGGCGGTCTCCTCGTCTCGGCTGCTTGCGCCGTCCAGCGTCACCAGCGTCCCCGAGAAGATCGTGAAGGACGGCCCTGCGTTGGCCGCGGGCGACGTGTTTCGTACCGTGATCGACGTGTCCGACTGAGGCGTCAAGGCGCTGTCGACACTGCCATCGCTCACCACCAGCCGCCAGATGTACGTCCCCTCGGCGTCGGCCGAAAACGACGGCCGCGCCGCGCCAGTGGAATTGTTGATGGAGAGCGAGTTGGTCTCGACGCGGCTGGCCGTGGGCCTCGACTGCAGGGTCCACTTGTAGACGAGCTGGTCCTCCTGGTTCGGGTCCGTGGCCGAGCCGCTCAGCACGACCGCGCGCGCGATGCTGGCGACGCGCACGCCGCCGGCCGCCGCAACCGGCGCGGAGTTGAGGATCGTCACGTTGACCTGGGTGGTCGCCGACAGCGCGCCGTCGCTGACCGTCAGACGCACGCGATAGGCGCCCTTGCGGTCGGGCCGGAAGCTCGGCGCCACGGCCGTCGCCGACGGTGTGAAGGACGAGGAGCCCAGGCCGCTCCCGGCGGGCACGGCCAGGAAGGCCCAGAGGAAGGAGAGCGGCTGCCCCTCCGGATCGCGAGAGCCGGAACCGCTCAGAGCGATCGGCGCGTTGGCCGTCGTGACCTGGTCGGGGCTGGCCTGCGCCACCGGCGCCAGGTTGTCGACCCGCACAACGACCTGGTCGGCGGAGCTGGCCGCGTCCTCGCGGTCGCGCACGGTGAGCGAGAACGTGTAGAGCCCCGGCTTGTCGGGGAGGAACCCAGGCCGGGCCGCCCCGGCGACGCTGTTGGGGGAGAGCGCGTTGGAGTCGACGCGGCTCCCGGAGGGGACCGAGACGACGCTCCAGTTGTAGGTCATCGTCGCGTTGTCCTCGAAGTTCGGATCGAAGCTGCGGCGTCCGTCGAGGTTCACGGAGTTGCCGATCCGGGCGGTGATGTCGCTGCCGGCGTTGGCGACCGGCGAGGAGTTGACGATCTGGACCGTCGCCGTGTCGGCGGGCGAATCGCGCAGCGTGTCGTTGACGATGAGCTGCACGGTGTAGGTGCCCTTGCGGTCCGCGCGCCAGACCGGCCGCGAGGCCTCAGCGGCGTTGTTGGGCTGGAAGGCGGCGGCGGTGAGCGTGCTGCCGGCGCCGGCCGGCAAGGAGGCGAAGCTCCACCTGTATCGCACCGCGAAGCCCTCGGGGTCGCTCGACTGGCTGCCGTCCATCTGGATGGCGGCGAGCACGGTGCGGCCGGTCTGGTCGGCTCCGGCCTTCGCGACGGGCGGCAGGTTCGTGACGTTGACCAGCACCGTGTCCGCGGGGCTGGAGGCGCCCTCCGGATCGGAGAGCGTGAGGGTGACCGTGTAGACGCCTTCCACGTCGGGGCGGAAGGTGGTGCGCGCGGCGGAGGTGCTGTTGTTCGGGACGATGGCGGACGTGGTCACGGCGCTGCCGGCGGGCCCACGCAGCCCCCACCGGTAGACGAGCCCGGCTCGGTCGTCCGGGTTCGGATCCGACGACCGGGTGCCGTCGAGCGAGACCGGGAACTTGATCGACGACGAGAAGTCGGCGCCGGCGTTGGCGACGGGCGGCGAGTTGACGACCTGCACGGAGGTCGTGACGAGGGTGGAGTCGACCAGCCCGTCGTTGACGGCCAGCCGCACGACGTAGAGCCCCTTCTTGTCGGCCGTGAAGCGGGCGATGCCGGCGGCACGCGAGTTGTTGGGGGAGATGGCCGCGTTGGTCAGGGTGCTTCCGGACACCGGCGGAACCGAGGCGAAGGTCCAGCGATAGACCAGCCCTTGCGGGGTCTCCAGGTCGGAACTGGCGGTGCCGTCGAGCGTGATGGGGTTCTGCTGGCTGCCCGCGGTGCGGGCTGTGGAGGCCGTTGGACCGGTGTTGGTGACGGTGACGACGACCTCGTCGGCAGTGCTCTCCGCTTCCCCGTCGCTGAGAGTGAGGCGAACGCGGTAGACGCCGTCGCGATCGGGCGTGAAGGTGGTCGCAGCCGCGGCGGTCGTGTCGTTGGTCGAGAAGGATGAGGTCGTGAGGGTGCTCCCGGCGACGGGTGGCTGTGAAGCGAAGCGCCACCGATAGACGAGACGATCTTCGGGGTTGGTGTCGAAACCGGCTCCCGTGAGCCGGATGGCGCGGCCGAAGAAGGTGGTGATGTCGCTGCCTGCCGCGGCCGTCGGAGTGGTGTTGTTCACCGCGACGGAGAGGCTCTGGGGAGTGCCCTCCAGGAGGCCGTCGTTGACTCGGAGCTCGACCTGGTAGGTGCCCTTGCGGTCGGGGGCGAAGGTCGGGTTGACGAGGGTGCGGGTCGTGACGAAGCTCGAGTTGTCGAGGCTGCTGCCCGGCGGCACGCGCAGGAAGGACCAGACGTAGGTGAGCGAGAGCGGCGTCTCGTTATCGGTGCTTCCGCTCGCGTCGAGCTGGAAAGTGCCGGGGACGAGCAGCGACGTTGGCGAAGCTCGAGGGACGGCCACGGGCGCCGAGTTGACGACCGTGATGCTCACGGTGTCTCGCGCCGACGAGGCCGGCGTGGGCGAATTGTCGACGACGACCAGCCCCCAGACGAACGTCCCAGGACGGTCTGGCGTGAAGCGCGGCCGCGAAGCGAGCGTGGAGTTGTTGATATCGAGCGAGCCGGTGGTGACCTGGCTGCCGGAGGGCTTGCTCGAGAGCGACCACTGGTAGGTGAGCGTGTCCTCGGAGTCGGGGTCGCGGCTTGCGGAGCCGTCGAGCGCGGTGCGCACGCCGGCGCCCGTCGTCAGGTCCGTGCCGGCGTTGGCGGCGGGGGTGGAGTTGACGACCCGGATGAGCACGTTGTCCTGCCCGGAGAGCAGGCCGTCAGAGACGGTGAGCGTGAGCTGGTAGTCACCCCTGCGATCGGCGCGGAACTTGGGGCGTGCCGACGAAGCCGTGGGCGTCAGGCTGGCCGCGGTGACGCCGCTTCCGGGCGGCAGCGACGTGAAGGTCCACGAGTAGGTGAGGCCATTTGGAGTTTCCGCATCCGTCGAGTTGGAACCGTCGAGCTGGATGTCCACGCCCTGGCGCGCGGTGAGCTGATCGGCGCCGGCGTTGGCGGCCGGGGCCGTGTTCGAGACGGTGATGATCACCTCGTCGGGGCCGTTCAAGACGAGACCGTCGGAGACGTCGAGCCGGATGCGGTAGATGCCGGCCACGTCCGGCGTGAACGAGGGCCGGGCGGCCGTGGTCGCGTTGTTCGGCGAGATCGACGCGTTGGTCAGCGTGCTGCCGGGAACGGGCGGCAGCGAGGCGAAGCTCCAGCTGTAGGTCAGGATGTTGCCGTCGGGGTCGGAGCTGGCGCTGCCGTCGAGCCGGACCGGGTTGCGGATCGGCGCGGAGGCGTCCGGGCCCGCGTTGGCCACGGGCGTCTGGTTGGTGACGGTGAGCGTCATCGTGTCGCTCGGGCTGGTGTCGGTGCCGTCGTTGACGGTCAGGCCGATGACGTAGGTGCCGGCGGCGCGCGGCGTGAAGAACGGCCGCGAGGAGAGCGTCGTCCCATTCGGAGCGAATCGCCCCGTTGTCACCGTATCCGATGCCGGCGAGCTGACGATCGCCCACGTGTAGAGCAGCACGTCCTCGGCGTTGATGTCGAGACTGCCTCGTCCGTCTAGCTGCACCGTCGTGCCGAAGCGAACCTGCTGGTCCGGCCCGGCGTTGGCCTGCGGAGCGCTGTTGACGACGTTGACGTCCGCCGTGGCCGTCGTGGAGCTCAGGAACCCGTCGCTCACGATCAGACCGATTGTGTAGAGCCCCTTGCGGTCCGGGCTGAACCGCGGCGAGATCGAGGTGCGACCCGAGATGTTGGCGTTCGTCACCGCGCTCGACTGCGGCACCTTCACGAAGAACCAGTTGAAGGCCAGCCGGTTGATGTCCGAAGTCTCGTCGTCCCGCGTCCCCGACCCGTCGAGCACGACTTCGTCGAGCGCGTGGATCGGCGGCGCCGTCACGACCACCGCCGATGCCCGCGGCGGCGTGTTGACGACCGTGATGCGCACCACCACCGGCGCCGAGAGGATCGTGCCGTCGAACACCTGCACGCGGAACAGGTAAATGCCCGCCAGGTCCGGGATGAAGCTGTTGCGGGCGGCCCCGGTCGTGTTGTTCGTAGACAACCGCGTGTCGTTGATCGAGCTGCCCGGCGGCACACCCAGCACCGCCCAGCGGTAGGTGAGCGTGTCCTCGACGTCCGGGTCCGACCCGGTCGCCAACAAGAGCACCGTGTTGCCGATCTTCGTCGTCACCGGGGTCGTCGCGGCCCCGGTCGGCGGCGCGTTGCCGACCGTGATCTGCGTGCTGGCGGGCGGGCTGTTCTGGAACCCGTCGTTGACCACCAGGCTGACCGTGTAGAGTCCCTTCTTGTCGGGCGTGAACGTGGCCACGCCGGCCTGCTGCGTGCCGTTGGGCTGGATGCTCGGGTTGGTCAGGAGGCTGCCCGTCGGCTTGCTGGCGAAGGACCACGTGTACGACAGCGGCTGGTTCTCCGGATCGGTGCTGGCCGTCCCGTCGAGCGTCACCGTCTGCGCGGGCGGCGTCAGGAAGAGCTGGAAATTCGCCTGCGGCGCCCCCGGTATGGCACGCGGCGCGGCATTCGTCACCGTTATGGTCACCTCTGAGGTGTTTCCGTTGTCGGCGATGCCGTCGTTGACGATCAGACGCCACCGGAAGTCGCCCGCGATGTCGGGCTTGAACGTCGGCTTCTGCTGGAAGCGATCGGGCAAGAGGCTCGCGTCCGTCAGAAGGCTGCCCGGCGGCTTCTGGGAGAGCGTCCACGAGTAGCTGAGCGGGTCGTTGTTCGGGTCCGTGCCCGCGCCGTTCAACGTGACCGTCGCGCCGAGGCCGACCGTCTGGTTGGCGCCCGCGGCGGCCGTCGGGGCGTTGTTGGCGGCGTCGTGAACGTTGACGTTGATCGTGTCGGCCGTGGAGTTGCGCGAGCCGTCGGCGCCGCCGGAGCTGTCGTTGACGACCAGCGTGAACTGATAGTTGCCCGGCTTGTCCGGCGTGAAGGAGAAGGTCGCAGAGGCACCGCGCTGCTTCTCCCCCGCCGCCCCGATGGCGGCCCCGGCCGGCGCGCTCACCAGCGTCCAGATGAACGTGAGCGTGTCGTTCTCGAAGTCGCGGCTGCGGGAACCGGTCAGCGTCACGCCCGTGTTGGTCACCCCGCCCCGGTCGGCGCCCGCGTTGGCGGTCGGGATGAAGTTCGGCGTCACGTCCACCGTGGCGAAGGCCATGGCGGAGCTGTCGAGCCCGTCGCTGGCCACCAGCCCGAAGCTGTAGAGGCCCGCCACGTCGGGCGTGAGGTTCGCCGTCACGGCCTGTGTGCTGTTGTTGCGCGTGATATCGGCGGTCGTCTTCGTGCTGCCGGCGGGCACGCCCCGGAGCGTCCAGGCATACGTCAGGATGTCCTGATCGCCGTCGGTGGACTTCGAGGCGTCGAGCGCAATGCTGTTGGTGCCCGGGTGCGCCTTGCCCGCCAGGAAAGGGTCGGCGTTGCCGTTGGCCTCGGCGGTGGCGATCGGAATCTTGTTCAGCGCCGCCGTCACGTTCACCGTCGAAGGCGCCGAGGAGAGCGTGCCGTCGGAGACCACGAGACTCAGAAGGTAGTTGCCGCCCAGGTCCGGCGTGAAGGTCGGCGTCGCGGCGTTGGCGTTCGGCGAGAGCGACGTGTTGGCGATGGAGCTGCCGGCCGGCACGCTCGAGAAGCTCCACGTGTAGCTCAACGCCTGACCGTCCGGATCCCGGGAGGCGCGCCCGTCCAGCGTCACGGGCGCCTGGCGCCGGGAGCGGCGCGGCGGGCCCGCGTTGGCCACCGGCGGGTTGTTGGTTCCGCGGGCGACGATCTCGACCTGATCCGAGGCCGAGACCTGGCCGTCGGAGACCGTCAGCGTGATGATGTACGTTTCGGCAACGTCGGGCGTGAAGCCCGGGTTCGCGGTCCTCGGGTTGAGGAGGCTGCCGTTGTTGATGTTGGAACCGACGGGCACTGAGAGGAACGTCCACGTGTAGGTGAGCGTGTCGCCGTCCGGGTCGCTGGAGCCGCGTCCGTCGAGCGTCACGACATTGCCCGGAAGCGGGGACTGGTCGGGCCCGGCGTTGGCCACGGGCGAGCGGTTCGGGGCGACGGTGAGCTGCACGCTGTCGAGCCGAGCGGCGGTGCCGTCATTGACCTGGATCGTGAACTGGTAGGTGCCGTCCACGTCCGGGCGGAAGTTGAAGCTGGGGCGGCCCGGGTTGTTGAAACGCGTGACCGAAGTGGAGGGCCGTCGGTCGAGAATCCAGTTGAAGAAGAGGACGTCCCTGGGGTCCAGGTCGGCGCCCGCGCCGAGGAAGCTCGAGGAGATGCCGACACGTCCCGCGGCATCGGCGCCTGCGTTGGCAGAGGGAGTGCTATTGGTGTCCTGGCGGGCCGCATCCGAAAGAATCCAGCTGGCGATCCGGTCGACGTACTCCGGCGTGAGCGTGACGGCGCCCGCCGTGATGTCGTCGGGGTGCTTGCGGCCGGCCGCCAGGTCCTCCTGAAGGCGCGTGATCAGCTTGCTCGTCTTGTCGCCGACGATGACGTTGGGGGTGGAGTTGTCGCTTCCCAGGCCGAAGAGGTTGTTGTAGTTCGTGAGGTCGTAGCGGCCTGCGGAAGCGCTGCCGCTGATATGGCAGGCCTGGTTGCAACCGGTGCCGCCGGGCGGGTTGCTGAAGAGGATACTGATGTCGGAGTTGAAGGTCTGCGGGCGGAAGAAGCGCGCGCGGTCGTTGGCGATCCAGTCGCGCAGGCGATCGACCAGCGCGGTGTCGATGGCCAGGCCGTTATGGCGCGGGTCGGATGGGTTGGCGTCGAGGTCTTGCTGCAGGCGCGAGACCAGGCGGCTCTCGCGGATGCCGGGGAGCACATTCGGGACGTTGTCGAGCCCGTTTCCGAATAGTCCCTCGTAGGTTGTGGTGTCGTAGTTGCCCTGGTTGGAGCCGGCGGGGCTGTGGCACTGGCCGCAGTTCTTTCCGGCCGGTGCGGGGCCAAGCGCCGGGGCGATGGCGGGTGCCGGGGAGCTCGTGACCGGGAGACGATCCCCGTAGAGGGTCTGGCGAAACTGGCGGGCGTTATCGAAGACGATCCAGCGCCTGAGCGTATCGATCAGGGTGAGGGAGGGCTGGACCGCGCCGCCGGTGGAGGAGTTGGGGTGCAGCCTCGACGGTGTGTTCAGGTCTGCGGCCAGGCGAGTGACGAGAAGGCTATCGGCGTCGAATCCCGGGATGACGTTCGGTGTCGAATCGCTGCCGGGCCGGATCGCCTCGGCGAAGCTGTCGAGCGCGTAGTTGCCCGAGCGATTGGTGGCGTTGTGGCAGGCCGTGCAGCTTGCCGTCAGGAGCGGCCGGACGTCGTCCTCGAAAGTCAGGACCTGGGCCTGCGCCTGCAGAGCGGCGCACAGGAACGCGATCAGCGGGGTAGTCAGCCGGACGATTCGGTGCATGCTGGGGAACGACAAGAATGGCGATGGCTCCTGGAAAGGGCCATGCCATTCCTTAATACCGTCATGCCGAGTGGGCAAGTTGCGTGCCCGGGGCTGGGGGGCGACCTCCAGCTGTTCCTGCCCGGCCTCACCCCGGACTTCGACATCGAGGCCGGCCGCGGGTATGTCGTCTCTGTCTCCGCCCCCACGGAGCTGCTGCTCCCCTCCTGCGAACCGTAGTCGGTGGCCTACCCGCCGCCCAGGAGCCGCGCGGTCTTCTCGGCCAGTCGCTCGAGATCGCCGGCGCCGGCGAAATCAGGCAGCGAGCGCAACACGAAATCACCCTCGACTTCGCCCTCGAAGAGCAGCACGTATCTGAAGTCGAAGTGGAAGTGCGGACCTTCGCCCTTCTCCGGGTTGGCCGGAATGAAGTGGCTATCGACGTCGATCGGGAGCAGCGGATCGGAGTTCGCGGGCACGACCTCGAACCCGCCCAGGGGTGTCTCTTCCTCGGCTTCGCGCAGGGCCGCCGCGAGCGTGCTCGAGTCCTCGGGCTCGATGTGTCCGCCGGGCTGCAGCAGCTTTCCCAGAGCCGCGTGGCGCACGAGCACGGCCCGCCGGTCGGACCGCCTCACGACCATGGCGCTCGCGGTGAGGTGTCCCGCTGGGTTCTTTCTCGAGATGGCCTCGCGCCAGTCCGAGGCCGCGTCCAGAAACCCGACGAGCCGCCGGCACTCCTCGCGCTCCTCCGGATGGCGGTCGAGATAACGCGCGAGGACACGCCGCACGAGCTTCAGGTCCGGACAGCGTGACTGGACTTCCCCACTCGCAAGCTCCCCAGGCGAACCCTCGAGCAGGCTCGCATGGTGCAGGCCATCGGTTTGGGCGGCCGGCGCCAGCGGCTCAGCCCGATCGGGTTTTCTCGACATGCCGCGGTTGTACCACTTGCCGGCGCCTCGGATCACCACCCGTACGAAGTACCGGAGCAACCGGACGTCGACAGCCCCACCCCGGCCTGAAAGCAGAAAACCCGTCCGCTCCGGAGAGCTGACGGGAATCTGGCAGTCACTTGAGGCTGAGGTACAGCGAAGGGCGACCTTCCGATACTCGGCGCCTTGATCACTGTGCGCCACACCCTCGGGATCGGGGCCTATTTGCGGGACCGCTCCCGCAGCAGGTGACTTAGGATACCATCGAGAAGCCGAGAGGTCAACAACTTTGTGCGATGAGCAACGTCGAGGCCGGGGCGCCCTCTTTCGTCGAGATCGTGGTCTCTCGCCGCGCCCCACCACCGGGGGGCAGCCCGCGCCTACTCGCTACTCACTACTCGCTAGGAGCGTGTCGGAGAAATGCGAGCAGAGGCGATTACTGGAGGAAGACCGAACAGGGAACAGGGAACAGAAAACAGGCAACAGGGAACGGAAAAACCCTGTCCTGGTCAAGTCATTTCCCATTGCCTGTTCCCGGTCCCCGGTTGCCTGTTCCCTGTTCGTTTTTCCGAGGAATCCCGGGCGGAT
>JACQZN010000078.1 GCA_016213845.1 Candidatus Wallbacteria bacterium | reverse complement strand
GTCTACCTGTACCGGGTTTTCTTGAAAACCCGGTACAGGTAGCCGCCACGAGATTTCGTACAGGTAGACGCCACGGGATTTCGCGACGGGGTTTCCGGGGTTTCCGCTTCGCGGATTTTCCGATTTCGTGAATCCTCGACCGCCCGGGCGGCTCTCAACCCATGAGGGCAAGGAGGTCCGGTGATGGCTGAGAATCGAAAGAGGGTCCTGATCGTCGGCGGAGTGGCCGGAGGCGCGTCGTGCGCGGCGCGGTTGCGGCGGCTGGACGAAGCGGCGGAGATCGTCGTCTTCGAGCGCGGGCCGTACGTCTCGTTCGCCAACTGCGGGCTGCCCTACCACGTCGGAAACGTCATCCCCGAGGAGAAGTCTCTGCTGGTCGCCTCGGCGGAGCTGTTCCGCCAGCGCTTCCGGATCGACGTGCGCACGCGCCACGAGGTGACGGCCATCGATCGCGCCAAACACGAAATCTCCGTCACGAACCTCGAGACCGGAAGCGTCGCGCGCGAGCGTTACGACGCGCTGGTCCTGGCGCCGGGCGCAGCGCCCGTGCGGCCGCCGTTGCCCGGACTCGACCTCTCCGGAATTTTCACCTTGCGGACGATCCCCGACAGCCGGGCCATCCGGGAGTGGATCGACGGGCACGCCGTCCAGAGGGCCACGATCGTGGGCGCCGGCTTCATCGGCCTGGAGATGGCCGAGAACCTGGCCGCCCGAGGAATCCGCGTATCGATGGTGGAGATGCTCTCCCAGGTGCTGCCGCCGCTCGACCCGGAGATGGCCGTCTACGTGGCCGAGCGGCTGCGCGAGCGCGGCGTGGAGCTCCATCTCGATGACGCCGTCGCATCCTTTGAATCTTCTGATAGGCCCGGCCTGGTCGTCTCAACCCGGAGTGGCAAGCGAATCGAGACGGAGATGGTGGTGCTCTCGATCGGCGTCCGGCCGGAGACGACCCTGGCGCGCGACGCGGGCCTGGCATCGGGCTCTCGCGGCGGCATCGCCGTCGACGACCGGATGCAGACCAGCGACCCCGCGATCTGGGCCGTGGGCGATGCCGTGGAGGTGCGCGACGTCGTCTCGGGTCAGGAAGCGGTCGTGCCGCTGGCGGGTCCGGCCAACCGCCAGGGCCGCATCGCCGCCGCTGCGATCACGGGCCATCCCGGACACTTCCGCGGCGTGCAGGCCACGGCGGTCTGCGGCGCCTTCGGGCTGACGGCGGCGCTGACCGGAGCCAGCGAGAAGTCCCTGCGCCGCGCAGGCATCACGACCTACCAGAAGGTCTACCTCCACCCGAACCAGCACGCCGGCTACTACCCGGGCGCCACCCCCATCCGCTTGAAGCTGCTCTTCGACCCCAAAGACGGGCGGCTCCTGGGAGCCCAGGCCGTCGGCGCATCCGGCGTAGAGAAGCGCATCGACGTGCTCGCCATGGCCCTCCAGATGGGCGCCACGGTCCACGACTTGGCTGAAGCGGAGCTCTGCTACGCCCCCCAGTACGGCTCGGCGAAAGACCCTGTCAACCTGGCGGGGATGGTCGCCGTCAATGCGCTCGAAGGGCTGGCCCCGCTGGCGCGCTGGGAAGACGTACAGCCCGGCCAGACCTTTCTGCTCGACGTGCGCGAGCCCTCCGAGTTCGCCGCCGGAGCCGTCGAAAACGCCCGCAACGTGCCGCTCGGCCAGCTGCGCGACCGGCTGGGCGAGCTGCCGCGGGATCGCGAGCTCTGGGTCTACTGCGGCGTCGGCCAGCGGGCCCACTCGGCCTGCCGGCTGCTCGCCCAGAACGGCTTCGCCGTGCGCAACATCTCCGGCGGCTTCCTCACCTGGCGCGCCTACCAGGCCGCCGCTCGCCTGGCATCGCCATCCCCATCGGGCCCAGGCCGGGTCTGACGGAGCCCGCTCCTGGAGTGCCCGGCGGGGGCCACGCCCGACCAGATCGACAATGCCGCGCCCGGCTCCGCGCTGTGGCACCATGGGGGCATGAGCACACCCGAGCCCCCTCCTGCAGATTTCCAGGCCGGCCAGGTCTTCCGGCTCGAACGCACGATCACCGATGAGATGATCCGGTCCGCCGTCGAGCTGACCGGCGACCGCGGACGCTGGCACGTCGACCCGGACTTCGCCCGGGCCAGCGGCTTCCAGGGATGCTTCGCTCCCGGACTGCTGACGGCATCGCTCCCAGCAGAGTTCGGCGGACAGATCGACTACCTGGCCACCCGAATGGTCTTCGAGTTCGCGGCGCCGGTTTACGCCGGCGATCGGCTGGTGGCGGAGATCCGCGTGAAGACATTCGAACCGGCAAGCCGGCGGCTGACGGCATCCTTCGCAGTGCGCAGCTCCACCGGGCAAGTAGTGCTCCGAGGACAGACGGCAGGCTTCGCGAGCGGCCCGGCACGCAAGGAGACGGCGCCCGGCCGCGCCGGCACGGACGCCTACCGCAAGGCCTGCGCCCACGACCGGGCCGGCGAAGAGGCCGAGGCCATTCCATGGTATGAGGAGGCGCTCGAGCTGGGGCTCGGCGCGCGCGACCGGGCGGGGGCGATGCTGGGCCTGGGCAGCTCGCTCCGCAACGTCGGACGGCACGAGGACTCGGTGCGGGTGCTGCGGGCTGCGGTCGACGAGTTTCCCGACCAGCCGGCGCTTCGCGCCTTTCTGGCCCTCTCGCTGGAATCCGCGGGCCGTCCGAAGGAGGCTCTGCACGCAGCGCTCGGCGTCGTGCTGGAGCTGACCGAACTGGACGGCTACGCCCCGGCGCTCGAGGGCTATCGCCACGCGTTGTTGACGGAATCGGCCGGGTAGGAAATCCGCCGCGCTCAGCGAACGCTCGTGGGGCAGCGCGAGAGCGCTTCGGCGCAGTGCGAGGGCACGATGCGCAGGTCCGGACGCCTGAGGGCCAGCTCGTGAATCCGGCCCAGCGTCTCCCGTGTCGCCTGCCAGCTGGCGAAGATCGGGCGCACGAGCGGGTGGGGCATGCGCGATTCCTGGTAGCCGCGACTGACCCAGCAGGCGTCGGCCGTCAGGAAAAACTCGCCCTCCTGGTCCGTCCGGACGAAGAGCCCGAGCTGCCCCACGGTGTGGCCCGGCAGCTCGATGGCGACGACGCTGCCATCGCCCGCCAGGTCGACCCCCCGCTCGAACGGCCTCATCTCCTCGGGCAGCGGCCCGCCGTGCGACCAGTCGACGGGGGCCGAGCGTTCGGCGAAATCCTCGGGGAGCAACCCGGGCAGAAACCCGCCGAGTAGCCGGGAGAGGCCTCGCCGGTGGCGAACATCGTCCAGGGCGCTGGCGCTGTAGACGTAGGTCGCGGAGGGAAAATCGCGAACGCCCGCGACGTGGTCGGCGTGGAAGTGGGAGAGGATCACGCGACGCACGTCGCCGGGCTCCACGCCGAGTGCTGCCAGCTGGCGGGCCGCGCTAGCGGTTTCGTCGACGCTTACGGGGGTCGCCAGGCCGTAGAGCCGGTCCGGGAATCGGGAAGTCAGCTCCAGAAATCGGGGACTGTAGCCGGTGTCGAAAAGCGTCGTCCCGAGCCGCGGGTGCTCAATCCAGGCGAAGAGCGCCGGCAGCTCCACCCGGCGCCAGCGCCCGCCACGCACCAGGACCCCCTCCACGTGCGTGCTCTTCCCGGCGGTCAAGAGCTTCAGCCTGGCGCCCACCTGATCCTCCCGCGCTGTCGCGCGAAGTCGGCGCCAGTATAGGCTGCCCCGCCTGCCATCAGGGATTGACAAAACCGTCTCCATCGTCACAATTTCAGGGAACCTCCATGCGCGCCCATTCGTTGATTGCGACTCTGACCGCCCTGGCCTTGCTGGCCGGCGCGGGCGACGCCGCGGCCCGGACGAGGGGCGCCTTCGAGCGCCATCTGCGCGACGCCATCCGGCTCAATCAATCCCGGCTTCCGCTTTACTCGTCTGCTTCGCAAGGGGCGTCCGAGGACGTTTCCCGGAAGCTGATCGCCTCGGAACGCCTGGCTCTTCCCGTCGCGATGGGCGTGGACCGCATCGCCCGCTGGTGGCAGGAGCGCGGGGTGCCGATCGTGGAGGAGGACTTCGTCGATCTGAAATTTGCGCCGGAGTTCGAGCCGGCCAGCGCCAACCCGCAGCCGCTCTCGAGCTACAAGCGACAGGACGCCAGCGAAATGGCCTCGCGCCTGCGCAAGGCGCAACGTGCAGGCGGATTCGAAGGCGTCTGCCGCGCCGCGCGGGCCGAGCTCGCACGCCTGGAGGCAACGCCGAGCTACCACCCGATGGTCCGCCACGTTCTCGATAGCACGCTCCGCAGCGCGCACCTGGCCCCCAAGCACGAGGCCCTGGCCCGCTCCAAGGGACTGCCGTCGACGGCCTGGCTCTCCCGGCGGCTGATCGGCTTGAACCTGCTTGCTCTCATCGGTGCAGCGGAGCTCGACGAGCGCGCGGCACCGCTTCACGCCCGCGGCATCCCCATCCTGCACCGCGACGTTCCGCCCATCGGAACGCATTCCGACTTCTACGACGGGCCGGCCACTCGGAATCCCTAGCCGGGCGCGCGCAGGCCTCGACCTTGCCCACGCCGGGCGTGGTAGTGTGAAGACGATGGGACCCACGGCACTGACGACGCCGAAGCGGTTTTCTCCGGCCCCGCCCCCAGGCGCGCGGAGAGCCTGGTCGCGCGGTTTCACGCTGGTGGAGCTGATGATCGTCATCGCGGTGATCGGTGTGCTCGCAGCGGTGGCGGCCCCTCAGTACAAGAAGGCGCGCGAGGACTCGCAGCGGCAGGCCTGCTTCGAGAACCAGCGCCGGATCGCGGGCGCCATCGAGCAGTACAACCTCGACCAGAACAAGTCCGAAACCTCGGTCAACCCGGACCTGGTCGCCAAGCTGGTCTCGCTCAACTACCTGCGGACCGACCCGGTCTGCCCGACCGCCGGCAACAGCGCGGTCTACCAGGTCGTCGCGCAGAGCGGTGACCGCACGTCGGTCTCCTGCACTGTTCACGGCGTGTCGAAGTCCGGGAAGTCCTGAGAGCGACCGGCGAGCCTTTGGCGCCAGACACGTCACGCCGGGCGCAAGCCGGGGCCGCAGCCGTCTTCGCGATTGCGCTGGCCGTGCGGCTGGCGGCGTTCGTCGCGGCCCAGCCCTGGCAGCCCGCGGTCGAGCGCGAAGTGGTGCTGACGAGCGACGGTCTGGGATACCATACGCTGGCGCTGGCGCTGCTCGAGCGGGGCGAGTTCTCACTGGAGCGGGGGGGGCCGCCCGAGACGCTTCGGACGCCCGGATACCCTCTCGCGCTGGCAGCCGTCTACGCCATCGCGGGGCCGCGCCCCTGGGTGGCCATCGCGCTCCAGCTCGTGCTGCAGTGCGTCACGTGCTGCTGGCTGTACCGCGCTGCGCTCCGGTCGGGGGACGTCGCGGGCGGCCTGTTCACCGGCGGCCTTCTTGCGATTGACCCGGCCTTTGTCATTCACGGCTGCGGCCTCTGGAGCGAGACGATCTTCGTCGCCTTGCTCGTCGGGGCGCTCGGGCTCCTGGCCGCGACGCCGGCGAGCCGCTCTCTGGCCCCGGCGGCAATGCTCCTCGGGCTGGCAACGTTGGTCCGGCCGGCTGGCCTCTTCGCAGCGCCGGGAGTCCTGGCCTTCGTGGCGCTGCGATACCGCCGGCGCCCCCGGAAATTGCTGGCCGCGGGGTGCCTGACGCTCGCCTGTTTCGCGGCACCGCTCGTGCCCTGGATGGCCCGGAACCTGGCCGTCAACGGGCGGGCGGCGCTGTCGTCGGCCGGGCCGTTCAACCTGCTGTTCCTGACGGTGGCGCGCATGGAGCGGGGGCCCGGCGACCCGTCCGGCGAGCGCACGCGGGAGCGGCTGCGCGCCGAGTCTGCACTCGGGGAGACCTCCGCCCGGCCGTTCGAGATCGCCGACCGATGGGCGCAAGTGGCCTGGAGTCACGCGGCCTCTGGGCCGATCGATTTCGCGCGCGCGCTGGCCGAGGGGGTGGGTGGCGGGCTGGCCAACCTGGGCACCACGGAGTGGTCGCGCGCGTTGAGGCTGGCTCCTGGATTGCTGGAAGATGGGGCGGTCAGCGGGTGGCTGCGCCGCGCCCGCCGCTACGCGGAGCTGAAGGGACCGGCGGCCCTGCTCCTGGCTGCCGTGGCCGCAGCACATCTCCTTCTGCTCTATCTCGGAGCCGCCGCCGCGCTGCGCCCGGCGCTGGCCACGCGTAATCCTCGGCCCGCGTGGGCCGCGCTCTGCCTGGGCGCCGGCTTCCTCGCCAGCCTCTGCATCGCCGGCAACGCTCGGCTGCGGCTACCCCTGGCCGCGTGCCTGGCGCTTCTGGCCGGCCAGGCTCAGTACCCCACCTGGGCGATGCGCTTGCCGTCGCTGACCAGGGCCCGGCGGTTGAGGGAAAGGGCCAGCGAGAAATCGGGCGGCTGCTGAGGGTCCGAGAAGTCGGCCGAGAGGGTCGAGCCGAGGTCGAGCGCGCGAGAGGCCGTGGCGCCTGCGGGAAGCAGGAGCACGGCGGGGAGAGCGGAGTCGAGCACGGCGACGTTTCCGGACGGGTCGACGTCGACCTGGGCCGGACTGAGCAGTCCGAAGAAGCTGCCGGAGGTCGCGATTGTCCCGTCCAGGCTGCTGCCGTCGCGGCGGACGACCCGGACCGCGCCGTTTCCCGTGTCGGCTATGAGTACGTTTCCCTGGCGCGGGTCGACGGCCACATCGGAGGGAGCGTTGAGCCGCGCGTTGCGGGCGTCGCCACCGTCGCCGCCCGAGCCGGCCGTGCCGGAGACATTGGCGAGCGTGAAGATGACTCCGAATCGGTCCACGACGCGAACGGCGTGGTGACCGCTGTCGGCAATGAAGAGGTTCCCGCGGCTGTCGGTGGCGAGCCCCCTGGGCCGGAAGAGCCCGGCAGCGTTGGCCGGCCCGCCGTCGCCGGTGAAGGCCGTGGTGGCCGGCGTGCCTGCCACGGTGGTGATGCGACCGGTCAGCGCATCCACGCGCCGCACGACGTGTGCCTCGTCGTCGGAGAGGAAGAGGTTTCCCGCAGCATCGAGCGCCAGACCCGCGGCAGGCCGGATGCGGGCCGCTGTTGCCCCAGCGCCATCGCCGGAGTAGCCGCCGCGACCGTCGCCCGCGACCCGCGTCGTGGTGCCGGCGGGGAAGGCGCTCCGCAGCACCCAGCCGCCGTCGGCTATGAGGAGCCGGTTCCCGCCGTCGACGGCCAAGGCCGTGATGCGCGAGAACCGCGCAGCGGCCAGGCTGGTTCCGCCGCCGGTTCCCGCCCCCGCAAGCGTTGAGATGGTGCCGTCGGGAGCGACCCGCCGGACGCGGTGGTTGCGCCGGTCGGCAATCAGGTACGAGCCGTCCGGGAGCGCCGCCACGGCCAGCGGCCGGCCGATGGAGGACTGAGCGGCAGGCAGTCCATCGCCCGCGAAATCGAATCCGCCGTCGCCGGCAACGGTCGCTAGCAAACGGGTGGCAGGCTCTATGGCACGGATGCGGCGATTGCCGGTGTCGGCGATCAGGATTCGTCCGCCGGGGGCTCCCGCGACATCGGAGGGGCCGTCGAGCCGGGTCGCGTCCGCCGCGAATCCCTCGCCGTCGAAGCCGCCCGCAGAGCCGCAGGCGCTCCCGGTGCCGGCAGCCGTCGCCAGGGTGCCGGCTGACGCGCTGACCCGCCGGATGCGATGATTGCCGGAATCGGCGAAGAGCAGATTGCCGCTGGCGTCGACGCCGACACCCCGCGGGGTGCAAAGCGCCGCCTGCGAGGCGGGGAGGCCGTCGCCGGCGAAGCCCGTGGTGTTGCGGGTGCCGGCCACCGTCCGGATGCGCAGCGCCCGGTCCGGGTCGGGGTCGGCCGTCCGTTCGATGATGCGCAACCGCTGAGTGCCGGGGTCGGAGAGGAGCAGGTTCTGGGCGGCGTCGATACGCAACCGTCCGGGGGCGCCCAGGGCCGCCGATCCGATGGGGATGCCGTCCTCGAAGGAGGCGAGGACCCGGTCCGGCTCCGCGTTGAGGCGCCGGAGGACGGACGAGCCTGGGGAGAGGCTGTACAGGCCCGCGGAGTCCGAGTCGGTGACGAAGACCGTCCCGTCGGACGCGGCGGCCACACCGGCGGGGCTGCTGGCGGTACCGTCGGGGCCGGTGCCTGCAAGCGTCGAGGCCTGCGGGGCGTCGATCCGGCGGACGCGGGAGAGCTCCGCGACGTAGATGGCTCCACCAGCCCCGATGGCGATCGCGTGCGGCGCCTCGAGGCTTGCCGCCAGGGGCGAAGCGCCGTCGCCGGAGGTTCCTCCCGCGATGAGACTGGCCGCGGGCGGGGCGGCCCCGACCGAAGGCGGAGTGCCCAGCACCTGCACGTCGCCGCAACCGGAGAGCCACAGGCCGCAGACGGCCAGAGTCAGCAGTGCGGTGAAGCGCCGGGCGCAGTTTCGAGACACCGGGATGACGACGACCTCCTCGACGAAAGCGCAAAGCTCACAAGGCACTCGCGTGCCATTCGGAGGATCGGTCAAACTGCCGCCGGCCGTGAGTCGCCTGGTCGCAGCAGATGGGAGACGCGCTTGGTCCCTGGGCCTGCCGATCGGGCAAACGGACAGTTGCCGTCGCGGCGGCCACTACCCCCGCACACGGGTCCGCCCCGGAGTGTCAGGAGGCCGCGGAGTGGGCGACGGGGGACTTGTCCTTGTCGGGGAACACGCGGTCGATGTCTTGGCGCAGCGACTTCACATCGAACCGGAAGAAGGAGTGCGAGCTATCGGAATCCATGACGACGTCGCCGTTGAAGAGCAGGACCTTTTCGCCGTCGATCAGGAAGCTGCAATCCGAGAGCGGACAGCCGACCCGCACGAGCAGGTCCTTGACCGACTCGATCACCTTGCGCAGCTTCTGAATGGAGACGTGCTGCTCGCGAAGGATCTTGGCCAGCTTCATCTGGACCAGCTCCTGGAAGGTGTAGTTGCGGTACTTGCCGAGCTGGATGGCCGTCGGCTTGATGAAGTCGGTCTTGTCCCAGTACTGGAGCTGCCGGTAGGAGATCCCGACGACATGGACGACGTCCTTGGGGCTGAAGAGACTTTTCATTCAATCACCTCCTTGGCGGCGTGGACTGTGTCATGCCTTGCGGATTCTCGTCCTGGCGCTCTGCGTCTGGCTTCTCACGTGAGATTCCGACAAAAAGCGCCGAATCTGGCCAGGCGTGTCGTCCATGAAAATACCACGTCTCCAGCGAAACAACCACATTTTTGGACGAGTTCCACGAAATTATGTCCAACTCCATGATCGGGTCGTGCCAGCTGGGTCATCCGGGGGCACGGCGTCATGAGAAGCCAGACTGGAGCCCTCAGCCCATCTCCTACTGCGTCTGCCGGATTCCCCCTTCCTCGAGGGTGTGCTAGAGTCGCCTCGCGTCGAGGAGGCCGCCCCCGCCATGGCACAGGTCGTTCTGAAGGATGTCACCAAGCGTTATCCGGGCAACCCGGAAGACACCGTCAAGCCGACGTCGCTGACGATTCACGACAAGGAGTTCCTGATCCTCGTCGGTCCGTCCGGATGCGGCAAGTCCACGACGCTGCGAATGATCGCCGGCCTCGAGGACGTCACGAGCGGCCAGATCCTGATCGGCGACCGGGTCGTCAACGACCTGCCGCCGAAGGACCGCGACATCGCGATGGTCTTCCAGAACTACGCGCTCTACCCCCACATGAATGTCTACGACAACCTGTCGTTCGGGCTGAAGCTGCGGGGCGTGTCGAAGGACGAGATCCGCAAGAAGGTCAATGAGGTGGCCGACGTGCTCGGCCTGGAGCAGCTCCTGGAGCGCAAGCCCAAGGCGCTCTCCGGCGGTCAGCGCCAGCGCGTGGCGCTGGGCCGCGCCATCGTCCGGCATCCGCAGGTCTTCCTGATGGACGAGCCGCTCTCCAACCTCGACGCCAAGCTGCGCGTGCAGATGCGCGCCGAGCTCAACAAGCTCCACAAGCGCCTCCAGACGACGGTCATCTACGTGACGCACGACCAGACCGAGGCCATGACGATGGGCAGCCGGATCGTGGTCTTCAACGGCGGCTACGTCCAGCAGGTCGATGCCCCCCAGACCATCTACGACAGCCCCGCCAACAAGTTTGTCGCCGGCTTCATCGGCTCCCCTTCGATGAACTTCGTGGGCTGCCGGCTCGAGCGCGGCCATCTCGTCGCCAACGGCGTGAAGGTCGGACTGCCCCAGGACAAGCTCAAGGGCCTCATGAGTTTCGAAGGCAGCGACGTGGACCTGGGCATCCGCCCCGAGGACGTCCTGGCACCCGAGGCGCCGGCAGCCGCGGCCATACAGAACGCCGCCGTCGATACCACCGTCGAGGTGATCGAGCCGATGGGCGCCGAGAACTATCTCCACCTGCGAGTCGGCGATGGCACCCTCATCGCCCGCATGCCCCCCACCGTCAAGGCCAGCTACGGCCAGACCCTGCGCATCGTGCTCAACACCCAGAAGATGCACGTCTTCGCCAGGGACGGCAAGACTCTGTTCTAGGCTCGAGGCTTGAGGCTCGAGGCTCGAGGTGTCACGCACTCTTTTGAGTGTCATTTAGGCGCTAGACAGCTCGTGCTCATCCTGCCGCCGGCGGCCCTGACCCTCCCCCCTCTCAAGCCTCACTCCTCAAGCCTCAAGCCTCACCCCTCAAGCCTCAAGCCTCACCCCTCAAGCCTCACCCCTCAAGCCTTTCTTTCACCTGATTTCAGATCCCTTTCAGGGCGCGGCGCGGTAGCGTGCGGCGCATGAAATCCACCGACAGGAGAGGCATCGCGCAGCTTGCGACGCTGGGACTGGCCGCGGTGGCTGCGGTGGCGGTGGCTGCGGCCAGCGTCAGCGCCCGCGGTTTCGCGAGGCGAGTGCTGGCGCGGGTGACGGGGTGGCACCTGGCGCGCGGCCTGGCGGTCGAGCTGGCGCGCGCCCGAAAGGACCGGCACGTGCTGCTCAACATCGGCAGCGCTGCGAAGCTCAACTTCGTCTCCGGCCTGATCGAGCGCTACCCCGCCAGCGCCCGCAAGCTCGCAGGCTACTCCGTGCGCGTGGTGCTCGAGGCCGGGACGGTCGACGCCCGCGTCCAGTGGAGCGAAGGCACGCTCCAGCGCACCGAGCGCGAATCGGCCGGGCGGGTAGACCGATGAGCCTCCCACGTCCCCGAGCCGGCTACCAGCTCGGCGAGCTGCTGATCGCCCTGGCGCTCTTCACGCTGGTGGCGGGCCTCGTGCTCACCGCGCTCGTCACCGGTCATCGGGCACTGGCCGACGGCCGGCGGGCGCTCACGCTCTGCCTGGCCGCGGCGGCTCTCGACCGGGAGATCCGCTCGGCTTCGGTCGTCGTCGAGCCCCTGGTCGGACGCAGCGCCGACAGGCTCATCCTGCGCACCGCAAGCCGCCGGACATCCTACGAAGTCGAAGGCAAGGACCTCGTCGCCACTTCGGCAGGGGTCCGCCGCGTGCTGGCACGAGGCGTGGACGCAGTCGTGTTCCTGTACCGAGGCGGCCGCGGCGGCATCGTCCGCTACTTCCTCGACTGCGAAGGCGCTCCGCTGCTGTCTGCGAGTCCGCTGGGAGTCGCGCCATGATCCGGACGCGAGCAGGCGGCAAGCGGGGCGTCCTGGCGTGCGCCGCGCTCCTCCTGGCCGCGCTTGTTTCGACCTTTCCCATCCTGCCCGCGCTGTCGACCTCGGCTGCGGCCCTGGCGGCCCTGCACCGGTCCCGCGTGCGCCATCGCGCTCTGGAAGCCGAACCCCGGTCGATTGGCGCTCTTGCTCGAGTGACTTATAATGATGGGCAGTGACCGAGTACCTATTCGTCAGGGCCATCGGCGCCCTCGTCTTCCTGGGCGGCGTTCAGCTCGCCTTCCACCGGACGCCTAGGAATGTCTGGAGCGGTCTTCGATTGCCGTGGACCCTGGCCGACCAGGAAGTCTGGGAGCGCTCCAACCGCGTCGCAGGTTACCTGATGGCCGTCTACTCGACCCTCTACTTCCTGCCGCTCGCCCCGAGCACCGTGATCCTGGCCGCGCTCCCGGCCGCCGCGGTCTTCGGCAGCCTCGCCGCCCTCTACGCGCGCCACTGCTATCGCACCAAGCACGGCACGCTCAGGACTCAGTTCATCTCTTTCGGCCATTACGAGCCGATCGAGAAACCCTGAAGCGCCATGGTCGAGGCCGCCAGTCCCCGAGAGGGAGGCCTCCCCGCCGGGGAGAGCCCGGACCGCGACGAGAGCAAGGAGTACCGTAAGGCACTCACGCTCATCAAGGCCGGCCAGTTGGAGAAGGCCCGCGAGGTCCTCGAGGACTACATCCAGAAGAACCCGGAGTCGATCAAGGCGCAGAACAAGTACGCCTTCGTCCTCCTCGAGATGGGCAAGGCCCGCGGCGCCAATCAGATCCTGCAGACCATCATCGCCAAGGGCCAGCGCGACTTCTACACCCACTTCCTCCTGGGTAGGGCCTTCCATCGCGAGGGCAGCCTGCAGGTCGCCATCCAGCAGTACACCAATGCGCTCGCCCTGAAGGCCGACGACGTCTACACCATCAACGGCCTCGCCATGGCTCTGCGCGAAACCGGCGAGGGCGCCAAGGCCGTCGCCCTGCTGGCCCGCGCGCTCTCCATCAGCCGCGAAGACCCAACCACCTTCATCCAGCTGGCCGACCTCTACCTGGAGCTCGGCGACCTCGAATCCGCCGGCCGCTGGATTGACCAGGGGCTCCAGGAGCACCCCGGTGACCTGAAGCTGCGTTGCTTGCGCGCCTTCCGGCTTCTCAAGACCGGTGACCTCGGCAAGGCCCGCACCGCCTATGAGCAGATCGCGCGCGACCTGCCGACCAGCGCCGAAGGCAAGATCGGCATCGCTCGCACCTACGAGGAGCAAGGAAAGTTCCCCGAGGCCCTCCGCGAACTGTCGCATGCGGCCGCGGCCGAACCGAAGAACACCCAAGTCTACCGCGACCAGGCCCGAGTGCTGATCCTGTCGGGCGATCCCGACAGCGCCGTCGCCGCCATGCAGAAGGCCAGCGACCTCGACCCAAAGGACGTCAAGATTCTGGCCGAGCTCGCCGACGCCCTCATCGCCCGCCGGCTGCGACTCAAGGCCTACATGGTCCTCAAGCGGGCCGTCGCCATGCGCAACGACTACCACTACTCCCACCACCTCGTCGGCCGCCTGTTCCTGGACGAGGAGCTCTGGAGCCAGGCCGCCGACGAGCTCGCGATGGCCCACCGCCTGCAACCCGACTACGCCCCGACCCGCGCGCTGCTGGCCGAAGCCCTGCTCAGGCTCGGCTCCGTCGAAGCAGCCGCCGCGCACGTCGAAGCCGTGCTGGCCAGCGACAAGGAAGACCGCCAGGCCCGCTTCGTCAAGGCTCTGCTCGACCGCGAGCGGGGCGAGCTCAAGTTGGCCGAAAAGACGTTCGCCGCCCTGGCCGCCGGCGCCGACCGCGTCGCCATCCTCGCCCGCGCAGCCTGCGCAGTGAAGTGACCCCTAGGCCGCTGAAGGTCCAGCCGACGGCTTCGCCCGGGCTCGACGCCGCCCGCTTCCGGCGCGCGCTGCTCGCCTGGTACGACGCCGAGCGGCGCGACCTGCCCTGGCGCCGCACCCGAGACCCGTATGCCATCTGGCTGTCCGAAGTGATGTTGCAACAGACCCAGGTCGCCACGGTCATCCCCTACTGGCACGCCTTCCTGGAACGCTTCCCGACCGTATCGGCCCTGGCCGCAGCCTCCGACGACGACGTCCTGGCACGCTGGTCCGGCCTCGGCTACTACAGCCGCGCCCGCAACATGCTGCGAGCCGCGCGCGCCATGGTCGAGCGCCACGACGCGCGGCTCCCCGCCAGCTTCGAGGCCCTCGCGGCCCTGCCCGGGGTCGGCCCCTACACCGCGGCCGCCGTCGCCAGCATCGCCTTCGGTCTTCCCCACGCCGTGCTCGACGGCAACGTCGCGCGCGTGATTTGCCGCCTCGAGGCGCTGACCGGAGACGACCGGACGCCCGCCAACCGCGCCATCCTGGCGCGCGAGGCTGAGCGGCTGCTCGCCCCCGGCCGGCCCTCCGACTTCAACCAGGCGATGATGGAGCTGGGCGCCCTCGTCTGCACGCCCCGAAGCCCGGGCTGCAGCGGCTGCCCCGTAGCAACCCACTGCCAGGCCTTCCACGCAGGCGACGCCGAGCGGTACCCGGAGCGCGCCTCCCGCCCGAAGTCGGTCGCTGTCGACTGGACAGCCGTGCTGGTCGAGCTCGGCGGCCGCCTGCTGCTGGTGCGCAGCGCGTCCCCTGGCCTCTTCACCGGCATGTGGGAGCTGCCATGGCTGGACCGGCCACCTCAGGAGCTGGCCTCGGGGCTGTCGCTCAAGTACGGCCTCCAGGTCACGCATCCCGAGCCTTTCGGCCGCGTGCGCCACACCGTTACATACCGGCGCATCACGTTACATTGCCTCTCCGCTCGTCTGGAGCCGACCGCCGTCCGTGAGGCCGGTGCCGATCGACGCTGGGCCACCCCCGGCGAGCTGGGCGAAATCGGGCTCAGCTCCATTGCAGCCAAGGTGCTCGCGGCCTGGCGCAAGCACACAGCTCGAGCACGATAGCCCTGGGAAGCCGGCCCCGAGCGAGTAAGATGGCAGGGAGATTGCCCCTCCCAGGTCGGACGTCCCCCGGACGTAACACGGCATTACAAGGAGACGAGCTTTCATGATCATCCCGTGGCTGGCCATCCTGCCCTTCGCGCTCCTGTTCCTGGCGGCCGTCGTGCTGCTGGCCTTCAAGAAGTTCTATGTCACGGTCGGCCCCGACGAGTTCGTCGTCCACTACCGCAGCGGTAAGGTCAAGCACATCGGCCGCGGCCTCTCCTTCTTCTGCCTGCCCTACGACACCTTCCTGAAGGTGCCGGGCACACTGCGCGACATCAACTTCGTCGCCGACCAGATCACCAAGGAGAAGCAGGGCGTGCGCGTGCAGGGCTTTCTCGCCTACCGCATCGCCGACTTCGAGCGCGCCTACCAGAACCTCGACCTGCGCAGCGGCGTCATCCGCACGCTCCCCAAGATCGAGGACAACATCAAGAACAAGGACTACGAGACCAAGAACCGCGAGTCGGTCGTCCGCCTCGATCCCAACGACCCGCTGGCCAAGACCGACGAGATCCTCCGGCGGCTGGCCGAGTCCGTCGTGCGCCACGAGGTCTCCAACAAGACCTTGAACGAGATGATCACCGAGCGCGAGGCGGTCGTCCAGTCGATGCGCGAGCAGGTGATGAACACGGTCCAGGAGTGGGGCCTCTCCGTCGACACCATCGAGTTCGCCGAAGTCTGGATTCGCAGCCGCGAGCTTTTCGAGCACCTGCAAGCCGACTACCGCAACCAGGTCCGGCTCTCGGCCCAGAACTCCACCGCCGAGACCAACAAGGAGATCGCGGCCAAGCAGATGGAGAGCGACAAGGCGGTCGCCATGATGACCGCCGGCGCCGAGCGAGAGAAACGCATCATCGCCACTCAGGAAGAGCAGCGCGCCTCCGAGGCCGAGCTCGGCACCCGCCGCACGATCAAGCAGAAGGAAGCCGAAGTCGCCCAGCACCTGCAGCTCCTCGAGAAGGAGAACAAGCACCAGGCCCAGCTGGCCGAGCTCTCCAACCTCCAGCTCGTCAAACAGCGCGAGGCCGAGGCCAAGCAAGCGCTCGAGCTGCTCGACAAGGAGAACCGCCACAAGGCCCAGCTCCGGGAGCAGGCGCTGGCCCACGAGCGCGAGCTTCAGGTGGCCCAGAACGCCATCGAGAAGCAGTCACGCCAGCACGACGTGCTCGTCGACAAGCTGACCAAGGAAGAGGCGCTGCGCCTGCAGGAGGCCAAGACTGCCGAGGCGCTGGCCATGATGGCCGAAAAGGCGCGCATCGAGCAAGCGGAGCTGGACCGTCAGCGCGAGGCCGTGAAGCTCCAGGCGCTGCTCGACGAGAAGGAGAACGAGTCGCGCCAGCAGGAGATCGCCCTGGCCGCCGAGATCAAGCGGATGAAGGAGCTGGCCGACGCGCAGCTCGAGAAGGCGCGCCTGGAGGCCCAGGCCATCCTCGAAGTCGGCAAGGCCGAGGCCGAGGTCCTGCGGATGAAGGTCGAAGCGCAGAACACCGTGAGCGCCGCCCAGCTGCAAGAGCAGCTCATCGCCAAGCTGCCCGAGATCGCCCACGCCATGAAGATACAGGACATCCACTGGGTCAACATGGCCGGCAACGGCGACAGCCCCATGAGCCTGGTCCCCAAGAACATCATGGAGCTGCTCACCGTCTTCCGCGGCTTCGGCGTGGACCTCCAGGGCCTCCTGAAGCGAGGGGGGGAGAGTAGCGAGTAGCGAGTAGGGGTACGGGGCGTCCCGACTCCGATCCCTCACTCCTCGAGCCTCGAGCCTCACTCCTCAAGCCTCCACCTGTGCGGACTGAACACGATTCCCCCGCCCTCGGGGCGGCCGCTGCGAACGCGCAGGACGTAGGCGCGGTCGTGCAGATCGAATGGGCGGCGGGCCAGGTAACTCGGGTACTCGTCGGGCCAGGCGCCGACGCTCAGGAAGTAATCGCCGTCCAGGAGATTCAGCGACGTGTACTCCAGTATGACCGCGCCCTCGCCCTCGACACGCCCCAGCGCGAGCTCTCCGCGGGCGGTGTTGGTACCGGCCAGCCATAGGCCGTCATTGCGGAAGATCTGGACCCTGAAGATCGGCTCCTCGACGGGCTCCTCGGCCCGATATCGGATACGCACGCGGACCGGCCCGCCCGAGGCGAACTCCTCGGCGGGCCGCCCGGCGCCGTCTAGCAGATCGACGCCGGCGATTCGGAGCTTCCCCAGCGTCTCCTGGGGGACGGCCGTGCCCTGCAGCAGCCGATCGCCCTCGGTGATGCGGCGAGCCTGGCGTTCGGCGCTCTCGAGATAACGCTGGATGACCTCGCCCGTCGGTCCGGCCAGGGCCGGCCGCCCTCGCTCCAGCAGGAGCAGCTTCGTGCAGACCGCGGTGAGGTCGCCCAGGCTATGGGAGGCCAGGACGATCGACTTGCCGTCTGCGAGGAGCTCCCGGATTCGCCGGAGCGATTGACGCTGAAAGACCTCGTCGCCGACAAGGAGCACCTCGTCGATGAGCAGGAGGTCGAACGGGACGTGGACCGCCAGCGCGAACCCCAGGCGCATGACCATCCCGGAGGAGTAGGTTCGCACCGGATCGTCCATCGCCTCGCCCAGCCCCGAGAACTCGACGATCCGCGGGCGAAGCCGCTCCAGCGCGTCGCTGCCCAGCCCCAGGAGCATGGCCGCGAGGTCCAGGTTCTGGTGACCGGAGAGGTCGAGGTTGAAGCCGGCTGCCAGATCGAGCAGGGTCGACACGCGGCCGGCGACCTCGCAACTGCCGGACGTGGGCCGGGTCACGCCGCTCAGGATGCGCAGGAGTGTGGACTTGCCGGAGCCGTTCAGTCCGAGCAGTCCCAGCGCCTCGCCCCTACCGAGCTCGAAGGAGATCCCCTCGAGCGCCGTGTGCTCCCGGTGGTAGCGCGCGCCGCGGCCGGCCACCAGCTCCCGGACGCGCGCCAGGGGCGAAGCGTAGAAGCGGTAGACCTTCAGCAGGTCCTGCACCCGCACGAGCGGGCGGGCGGGCTCAGAGGAGGTCGGCGAAGTCTCCACGCGTCTCCTGGAACACCCAAGCGCCGGCTGCCAGCGCGGCCAGCGAAGCCACCGCGGACCAGGCGAGGGCGGCCGCCCCGGGCACCGGCGAACCGATCAGAGCCCAGCGCGCGGCTTGAACGAAGCCGTCCATGGGATTGAGCGCCAGCACCCAACCCAGTCCCGCCGGCAGCGCCTCGGCCGGGTAGCAGACCGGGGTCGCGAAGAACCAGAACGGGAGCGCCGCCGACACCGCGTGCGCCACGTCGCGGCCGTACAGATTGAGCGCGCTGACAGCGAGGCTCAGCCCGTAGACCATCGCCACCAGAAACACCGCAAGCGGCGCCAGCGCCAGGAGCTTCAGCGGCGCCAGCCGCCCAGATGCGCCCAGCGCCAGCCCGAAGAGTGTTCCGGCGACCGCGGCGTCCGTCAGGGCCGAGAGCACTACCGCCGCCGGAACCACCGACGGTGGAATCGCGAAGCGCCGGAGCGTGGCGCCGTGCGCCAGCAGGCATCCGGGCGCGTTCTGTGCGGCGCCGGCCACGACCAGCCATGGGATCATGCCCGCGAACACGAAGAAGCCGAAGCCGCCGGCGACGGCGCCCGCGCCGACCACCTTTGAGGGCAAGAGCGCCGAGAAGAGGAGCACGTAGACGGCAATCAGCCCCATGGGGGCGAAGACGGCCCAGAGCAGCCCGGCGGCGGAGTTGGCGTAGCGGCCGAGCACGTCGCCCTTCCAGAGGCTCCCCACCAGGGCGCGCCGCTGCCAGACCTCGGCCAGGAGCGCCTTCACTTCGTGGGCGACTCCAGCTTCTTGCGGAGCTCGCGCTCCTCGGACTGGCGGCTGGTGATGACGGCGTAAGCCGCCTCGATCTTCTGGTCGGCCTCGCGACGGGCCTTCTCGTCGCCGCGGCGCTGGGCAGCGAACTTGTCCTGGCGGAAGCCCGCGATCTGCCGCAGCAGATCGAGCCGCTGCTCCAGAATCTCGACCCGCTTCTTCAGAAGCGAGACCCGGTCCCGCTGGCCGGCCTTGCGCGCGCGCTCGAGCGCGGCGTGCGCCAGCCCCACCGCCTTGGCCATCGCAGAAGAGCGGACGCGGTCCTCCTGCGCCATCTTCTCGCGGTAGCTTTCGACCTGGCTCGTGCTCACCGCCGTCGGTGCCGACGAACCGGCAGGCGCGGCCTGGGCGATGGAGCCGAGGAGGTGCGAGAGCGCAAACACGAGCAGAGGTAGGACGATCCGGGTCACGAGGGCCTCCAATCCCAAGCTGGCAGCGGAGAACGCCGCGCAGGTCCATGCTATGCTTACACGCCGGGATCTCCCCGCGCAACCGATGACAGACCGCCGAGCGAACCTGGAGCTGCACGAGCGCGAGATGGCCGGGGGCGCCGTCCGGCTCGCGTCAGCGCCGCTCACGCTGCAGATCGAGCCCACCAGCGTCTGCAATCTCGAGTGCGGCATCTGCGGGCGGCAGTACTGGGACTCGCTCAGGAACCCGCCGGGCGAGATGCCCGCCTGGGTGCTCGCGCGGATCGAGCCGGTGCTGCCGTCGCTCGTGGAGCTGGTCATCGGCGGCTACGCCGAAGCGACCCTGGCCAGGAACCTCTGGACCGTCTTGGAGGCCGCGCGTCGGAGCGACTGCCCGACGCGTCTGATCACTAACGGCACGCGTCTGGACGAGCGCATGTGCGCGCGATTGGTCGAAGCGGGGCTGGCCCACCTGGTGGTCTCGATCGACGGCGCGCGGGAACCGACGCTTCGGAAAAACCGAGGGATCGGCCTCGAAGAGACGCTCTCGGGGTTCGACCGGATGTCCGCTGCGGCAAAGGCCGCGGGGGTGGCACCGCCCAGGTTCCACATCAGCTTCACGGCCACGCGCTCCAACGTCGGGGAGCTGGCCGAGCTGGTCGACCTTGCGGCCGACCGCGGAGTCGCCGAGATCCGTGCGGGCCACCTCAAGATCTACGCCCGGGAGCTCGACAGCGAGTCGCTCTTTCACGACGTCGACGCAGCGCGCGCCGCGCTCGGGCGCGCCCGGGAGCGCTCCGAGGCGCGGGGCGTGACGCTCGGGCTGCCCGGCTTCGAGCGGCGCGGCGCCGACTGCCTGATGCCGTTCCAGATGCTGTTCGTGAAGTGGAACGGGAAGGTGCTGGGCTGCTGCAGCGCGGTCTTCGAGAACGACAAGTACAGCTTCCCGGTCGGAGACCTGGCGGACCGGAGCCTTCTGGAGATCTGGAACGACGCGAAGATCCTCTCGTACCGGCAAGCGTTGAGAGGCCAGGGCGCCTACCCGGAGCAGTGCACGAACTGCGCCTTCCGTTTTGACACCTATGACGCGCACCTGCGGCTGCTCTAGGATGCCGCTGTGAACCGGAAGGCCGAGGGTACGCGGGTGTTCATCGTCGGGATCGACGGCGGAACGCTCGACCTGATCGAGCCCTGGGCAGCGGAAGGCAAGCTGCCGAATTTGCGTCGGATGATGGAGGAAGGCGTCACGGGCCGGCTGGAGTCTACGATTCATCCTTTGACTCCACAGGCGTGGGCTTCCTTCCTGACCGGCCAGAACCCGGGCAAGCACGGGATCTACGACTTCGGGGAGCGCGTCGAAGGGAAGTACGAGCTGACCCTGGCGACCAGCCTCTCTCGGCGCGGCACGGCCATCTGGGACCACCTGCGCGCCGCGGGCCGCACGTGCGGGATCGTCAACGTGCCGCTCACGTTTCCGCCTGCGCCGGTCCCCGGGTTCATGGTGGCCGGCATGCACACGGCGGACACCCGGCGCGCCTTCGAGCCGGCATCGCTCTACGACGACGTGAAGCGGAGGTTCCCGGACTACCAGATCGACGTGATGTCCTACTGGTACGACTCCTACGACCCGTTCCTGGAGGAGCTGGAGCGGATGCACCGCACGCGGGAGGCGCTGGTCCTGGATCTCTACCGCCGCCACGAGCCCGACCTGATGGTGGCCGTCTTCGTGTCGAGCGATCGCGTCTGCCACGCCCTCTGGAAGCAGAGCGACCTGCCGGGCACGGGGGGCACGCGGCGCGGGTGGAAGTACGCGGGAGAGATCGAGCGGGTCTACCGGCAGCTCGACCGGACGGTGGGCCAGGTGCTCGACGCCGCGGGGGACTCGCCCGTCATCGCGATGTCCGACCACGGCTTCGGCGCGCTGGAGAAGGACGTTTACCTGAACAAGTTCCTCCACGATGCCGGGCTCCTGCGATTCACGGCGCGCCGCTCCGTGTTCGACCGGCTGCTCGGGCGGTCCAGCCGTGAGCCCCTTCCCTCCGAAAGGTCTTTCGAGTCCGTCGACTGGGAGCGGACGCGCGCTTACTCCCACGGCCTCTTCGGGAACGTGTATCTGAACCTGAAGGGTCGCGAGCCCCTTGGCACGGTCGAGCCCGGCGCCCAGGCGGAGAAGCTGAAGGACGAGATTTCGGCCGGGCTGCTGAACCTGCTCGACCCCGAGGACGGATTGCCAATCGTCGACCGCGTCTACCGGCGCGAGGAGCTCTACTGGGGCGAGTGCGTCCAGAAGGCGCCGGACCTGCTCGTGCGGATGCGCGACTACGCCTACATCACGCGCGGGGCGGCCGAGTTCTCGTGGACCGATTCGATCGTCAGCGCGCCGCTCCTGAATCACTCCGGCAACCATCGCGTGGACGGCATCTTCATCGCCCGCGGCGGTCCCTTCCGGCGGGGCACCCGCCTGGATCGCGCCCACATCATGGATGTAGCGCCGACGGCGTTGCACCTGATGGGAATCGAGATCCCGGGCGAGATCGACGGCGTCGTGCTCGAGCCCGCGCTCGACGCCGGCTGGCTCGCCGAGCACCCCATCCGCCGCCGCCCCGCCGCGCCCGGCTCGGCCGCGTCCGGCCCTGGCCCCACGCCCGCCACCTCAGAGGAGCTCACCGAGCTCCGAAAGCACCTGCGCGGCCTGGGGTACTTCCGCTAGCACGCTGGAGCGCGGCCGACACACGCGTGCCACCGCCTCCCCCCCCCCCGCAGCGCCCCCGCGCCAAGCTGCCGAACCCGTGGGGAAAACCCGTGGCGTCTACCTGTACCGGGTTTTCTTAGAAAACCCGGTACAGGTAGACGCCACGAGTTTCCCGGCCTGGGGTACTTTCGCTAGCCGCCGCTCGGGCCCGGCTCACGCCGGGCGGCGGCAGCGCAGAGCCAGGAGCCAGGCGAGGAGCGCGGCCAGCAGTACCGATGGCTCCAAAGCGCCGCCCCCCTCGCCGAGCGCGCACCCCCCACCCCCGCCGCCGCCCGCGGCGGCCGGCGTACCGCCAGTTGATCCCGAGCCACCGGGGGTGGCAGGCGCGGCAGCGTTCACCGTGACCTCCTGCGGCGTGCTGCGGTCCCGGCCGTCGTCGACGAAGAGCCGGAACCGGTAGAGCCCCGCCACGGGCGGCACGAACGAGAAGCGGGCCACGCGCGCGCTCGTGGACGTGACTGGCACGCCGCCGGTCTGCACCCAGCGGTAGAGGAGCGCGCCGCCGTCGGGGTCGGCGCTGCGCCCGCCGTCGAGCGTGACGGCCGATCCTGCCAGCGCCGCCGGCGCCACTGCGAGCGAGGCCCTGGGCACGCTGTTGAAGGGGGAGTCGACCACGATGTCGATGGACGTGGTCGCCTCGAGCCGGCCGTCGCTCACGGTCAGCTCGAAGCCGTAGACGCGCGAGACGAGCGGAGTGAAGGACGGCCGCGCGGCGGT
>JACQZN010000073.1 GCA_016213845.1 Candidatus Wallbacteria bacterium | reverse complement strand
CTCAAGCCTCAAGCCTCACTTCTCAAGCCTCAAGCCTCACTTCTCAAGCCTCAAGCCTTATCTGTGCTATGATCTCGCCCGTTGTTCGCACAAAAATCAAACGAGAGGAGATTCTTTCATGCCATTTGCGTCCGACAGCGCGGCCGATGCACGGTTCCACGCAATCCGGGAGGCCGGGAGCCGTTCGCCACGGTGCTTCCGGGGGGAACCTGACAAGAGCGATTCCTCCAGGCCCATCAGCGAAATCTTCGGCATCAACACCTTCAACGAGCGTGTCATGCGCGAGAAGCTCCCCGGGAAGGTCTTCCGCAAGCTTCGCCAGACGATCCGGCGCGGCGAGAAGCTCGACATGGAAATCGCCGACAGCGTCGCCCACGCCATGAAGGAGTGGGCGCTGGAACGCGGCGTGACCCACTTCTGCCACTGGTTCCAGCCCCAGACTGGCCTGACCGCCGAGAAGCACGACAGCTTCCTGTCCTTCGACGACGAAGGGCAGGCCATCGAGCGCTTCAGCGGCAGCCAGCTCATCCAGAGCGAACCCGACGCGTCCAGCTTCCCCTCGGGCGGCATGCGCAGCACCTTCGAGGCGCGCGGCTACACAGCTTGGGACCCCTCCAGCCCTGCCTTCATCGTCGAGGGCGCCAACGGCAAGGTGCTCTGCATACCCTCTGCCTTCATCAGCTACCACGGCGAAGCACTCGACCAGAAAGCGCCGCTCCTGAGGTCCATGGAGGCCGTCTCGCAGCGCGCTCGCGAGATCCTCAAGCTCTTCGGGCAGAAGGACCCAGGCCGCGTCACCACGACGGTCGGACCCGAACAGGAGTACTTCCTCATCGACCGTTCCTTCTTCCACCTGCGGCCCGACCTGATGGCCGCCGGTCGCACCCTGCTGGGCGCCAAGCCCCCCAAGGGACAGGAGCTGGAGGATCACTACTTCGGCAGCATCAAGGATCGCGTGCAGGCCTACATGCAGGAGGTCGAGTTCGAGCTCTACCGCCTCGGCATCCCGGCCAAGACCCGCCACAACGAGGTGGCCCCGGCCCAGTATGAGATGGCCCCGATCTTCGAGGAAGCCAACATCGCCGCCGACCACAACCAGATCGCGATGGAGGTCATGCGACGCGTGGCTCTTCGCCACGACTTCGCGCTCTTGCTCCACGAGAAGCCGTTCGCCGGCATCAACGGCAGCGGCAAGCACGTCAACTGGTCCGTCCAGTCCGCTGAGGGCGTCAACCTGCTCGAGCCTGGCGACACGCCCGAGCGCAACCTGCAGTTCCTGGTCTTCCTCGTCTCCGTGCTGAAGGGCGTCCACAAGCGCGGCGCGTTGATCCGTTCCGGCGTGGCGAGCGCCGGCAACGACCACCGCCTGGGCGCCAACGAAGCCCCGCCCGCCATCGTCAGCGTTTTCCTCGGCGAACAGTTGACGCGCATTCTCGACGCCATCGAGCGCGGCGAGAACAGCCAGGAATCGACCGAGAAGCGCATTCTCAGCCTGGGCATCGGCAAGCTGCCGATCATCAGCCGCGACCAGACGGACCGCAACCGTACCAGCCCCTTCGCCTTCACGGGAAACAAGTTCGAGTTCCGCGCCGTCGGCGCCGCCTTCTCCATCTCGTACCCGCTGGCGATGCTCAACGCCGCGGTCTGCGAGGCGCTCGAGGAGATCGGCTCCGAGCTCAAGCAGCGGCTCAAGGACGGCGCCCCGCTCAACCGCGCCGTGATGGACGTCGTCAAGGCCGCCATCGTCGAGACAAAGGCCGTGCGCTTCGAAGGCAACAACTACGCCGAGGAGTGGGTCGAAGAGGCCGAGCGGCGTGGCCTGCCCAACCTCAAGACCACGCCAGAGGCCCTCGACGTGCTGACCCGCGCGGACGACAAGCGGCTGCTGAAGCGGCTAGGCATCTTCTCCGCCGAGGAGTGTGAGGCTCGCTACCACGTGAAGATGGAGCGTTACATCAAGGACCTCGAGATCGAGGTCGAGACCGTGCGCGACATGGCCTACACGATGGTGCTGCCGGCGGCCTACCGGTTCCAGGGCGAGCTCTCGAACAGCGTGGAGTCGGCCGGCCGAGCGCTGGCGCAGCTGAAACTGGACGCCAGGGTCTCCGGTTCGATCAAGCGGCAGTCCGACCAGCTGCTGGGCGTGCTGGAGCAGATCGGCGGCCTGCACGAGTCGCTCGAAAGTCTCGACCGAGCGATGGACAAGGCTGGACGCGCAAAGAAAGTCGGCGAGCACGGCAGGCTCCTGGCCGAAAACGTCGTACCGGCGCTGGCCAAGGTGCGTGAGCACTGCGACGCGCTGGAGGAGAAGCTGCCGGACGGGTACTGGCCGTTGCCGAAGTATCGCGAGATGCTGTTCATCTCTTAGGCTTGAGGCTTGAGGCTTGAGGCTTGAGGCCGAGGCTTGAGAAATGCGGAGTCCGCCATGGGTTGCGGCAATCGACACCGGCTTGTAGCTTCAAACTTGGTGGGCACCATTCGTAGACGTACACATCACAGCCCCCCCCGCCCGGGGGGGGCTGTCTGTCGCCTATCGGCCGCCCCCAGCCTCCCGCCTCCCGCCTCTCGCCCAAAGCCTGCAGCCCGCAGCCTCGCTGGCGGCTTCTCCTTCATCGAGCTGCTCACGGTCGTCGCAATGATCGCCATCCTGGCGTCGGCGGCAGTGCCGATGGCCAGCTCCCTGTACCAGCGCAACCGGGAGAATGGCCTCCGCGAAACGCTCCTCTTGATGCGGATGGCCATCCGCGACTTCTCCAGGAACGGAGCCGACGACGACGTCGACGGACGGCTCGACGAGGACCCGCGCGGCGACGCCAACAAGGACGGCTTTCCGGGAATGCGCAATGTCTCCGACGGCATCCGAGGCGTGGACGTGGACGGGGCCGGCGAACCGGCCTACCTGTCGGATGGCCGGCCCAACTCGCGGTTCGATCCCCGGTTCCGGTCCGACGACGATGAGGACAGCACCATCGACGAAGAGGCGTTCCCGACCGATCTGAACGACCTCGTATCGAAGATGGGGATCTTGAAGGGCAAGGTGCCTGTCGATCCCTCCACCGGCGAGGCAAGTTGGCGGATCATCCTTGCAGCCACCAACAACGACGGCGACTGGCGCTCAACTGGGGACGACTCGACGGACCCCAAGAAACCGGCCCTCACCGTACTGGGGCCGCCGAACGCCGCCGGGGACCACCCGTTGCGGATCACGGCGGTGCTGAAGCCCAGTGCGACCAGCATCCCGTCGGGCACCAGCCCTGCGCTATCGTCGCTCGATCCCCTTCAGTTCTCGCCTCTCGTCGACGAGGACCCGCGGGACGGAGTGGATAACGACGGGGACGGGTTCAAGGACGAAGACTCCCCCGAGCTGATCGACGTGAGAAGCTGGAACTCCAATGAGGCGAGCGACGGCACGACGTACTCCGACTGGTAGACCCGCCGGGCGGCCGACCCTGCGGTGGCCCGCGGCTTTCTCCATGGTGGAGATGCTGGCGTCGCTGGTGATCTTCTCCATCCTCGCCGTGATGGCCGTGCCGATGGCGCAGACCTATCGCGATCGACAGACCGAGGTGATCTTGAAGGACCGGCTGACTCGGATTCGGGCGGCCATCCGCAGCTATGCGGCGACGGAGCTGGCAACCCAGACCTGGGACGCCGGCACGGGCAAGGTCGTGGCGCTGGCGCTTCCGTGCGCTTCGTCAGTGGGTGGGGACATCGACGGCGATGGGGCCGCGGGCGAGGATGCCGCCGGCGACGTGGACATGGACGGCTTCAGCGACGACGACTTCGACGGCAATCTCGACGAGGACGGCGCGCCGAACTTCCCGCCTTCCTTGGAGGCGCTGGTGGAGCGTGGCTACCTCGGCAGTTCGGGTTTGACGGACGACGGTGGCAAGGACATCTCGGCCGACCGGCAGTTCCCGCGTGACCCGACCAATCTCGACCCGACGGTCTCGAACACGAAGACATGGACGCCCCTCTACGTGACGCGAAAGCTCCGCTTCCGGTGTCCGAACGACAAGTCGACGGATGCCCTGCGGGAGGTGTCCGTCACCGGCATCTACGATGTGCGCAGCGGCAGCGCGGGCACGTCGCTCTCGGGCGTACGCTACTCCGACTTCTGACGAAGCGCCGCCAGAGCGGCTATGATGTCGGACGGGCATTCCACTCCAGACACGTCTCGGGCCCGAAATCGGGCGAGGGCACCCAGATGGCCAGTGAATTCATTCAAAAGAAGCGTATCGGCGAGATCCTGATCTCCAAGGGACTCATCACGCCCCAGCAGCTGGAATCGGCGCTTGCCATCCAGCGCGAGGACCGCTCCAAGAGGGTTGGCGAGATCTGGGTCGAGGCAGGCATCATCACCGAGGAGGTGCTCTCGCGTGCGCTGGCGTTCCAATACGGCGTCAGCTACTTCGACCTGGCGAACTTCGTCCCCCGAGAGGACATGCGCGACGTTGTCAGCGACGACCTCGTCAACCTGCACCAGGTGCTGCCGGTCAAGCTCGACGGCAACGTGCTGACGCTGGTGACCCACGACCCGACGAACATCGCCGGGTTCCAGACCATCGCGCGCATCACGGGCTTCCACGTGAAGTTCGTCGTGGCACAGAAGTCGGCGCTGCAGAAGCTGATCGCCAAGTACCTGGCCAGCACCGAAGAGACGCTGGCCGACGTCGACATCGACGAGGTGCTGGACCAGGTCAACCTGGAGGTCGCCAGCCGCGAGGACGACGACGACCGCATGGATGGTGTCGACCTCGACAGCCTCCGCAAGGAGTCGAACCAGGGCGCCATCGTTCAGTTCGTCAACAAGCTCCTGCTACAGGCGATCCAGGAGCGGACGACGGACATCCACATCGAGTCGACGCTCAAGGACGTGCTGATGCGGTATCGCATCGACGGCCTGCTCTACGACCGTGCCCACGTCGATCGCAAGAACTACAACGCCATTCTCTCGCGCATCAAGATCCTCTGCGACGTGGACATCACGGAGCGGACCATCCCGCAGGACGGCGGCTTCAAGGTGAAGTTGAAGGGCAAGAACATCGACTTCCGCGTCAGCATCCTGCCCTCCATCTACGGTCAGAACGTGGTCATCCGAATCCTGGGTGCCTCGGGCCTGGAACTGAAACTCTCGGAGCTGGGGTTCGAGCCCAACGACCTGATCCGGTTCCAGAAGGGCATCTTCCGCCCCTACGGCTGGGTGCTGGTCACGGGGCCGACCGGCTCCGGCAAGACGACCACGCTCTACAGCTCGCTATCGACGCTCAACAAGCGCGACACCAAGATCATCACGGTCGAAGACCCGGTCGAGTACAAGCTGGCGGGTATCCACCAGACCCAGGTGCGAATCAACAAGTCCGATCCCGAACGCAGCCTCACCTTCGCCAAGGCGCTGCGCTCGATCTTGCGGCAGGACCCGGACGTGATCATGATCGGCGAGATCCGTGACTACGAGACCGCCGAGATCGCCATCCAGGCCTCGCTGACGGGCCACTTGGTGTTTGCGACCATCCACGCCAACACCTCGGTAGATACCATCGGCCGGCTCCAGAACATCGGCATCGACAACTATCTTTTCGCCGCAGCCTTGAACGTCATCGTCGCCCAGCGCCTCGTGCGGCGCATCTGCCCGGACTGCAAGGAGCGCGTGAGCGTCACTCGCGAGGATCTGATCGCCAGCGGTCTCGACATCGACCAGTACATGGACTACCCCTTCTACAAAGGCCGAGGCTGCGACGCTTGCAACAAGACCGGCGTGCGGGGCCGCGAAGCCATCTTCGAGGTCATGCTGATGAGCGACGAGCTGCGCCAGATGATCATCGACAACGCCAGTCTCATCGCCGTGCGCGAACAAGCGCTCAAGGAAGGGATGCGCAGCCTCCACGACTCGTGCAAGACCAAGGTCCTTGCCGGCAGCAGCCCGCTGGAGGACCTGATCCGGATGTATCACGAGTAGAGTAGCGAGTAGTGAGTAGCGAGCGGGCTGACGACGGCTCACGGTGGACTGGCCCAGCTCGCCACCGATCGCGACGCCTTGAAGGCCCCCGGGGGCTCAGGACCGCTTTCAGGTCGGTGCGCCCTGTGCTTATCGAAGGGCGAGCAGTCGAGAACTTGTTCTGAGCCTTGATCGTGGTTCGACAAGCTCACCACGAACGGATCCGAACGGCCTGTCATTCCCGGCTGAGGCAGTTGCTTCTGGGCGGCCAACCGGTCGCATCCCACGCTTGGCCGGCAGTGCAGTCATGCGCGGCCAATCGCTACTCACTACTCGCTACTCACTACTCGCTACTAGATACGCGCCACGAACAGCTCAACCTCGGCGCGCTCGTCAGCGGCGCCGGTCTTCAGCTTGCGATCCAGCTCGACCAGCGCGGTGAGGCGATCGACCAGTTCGGGCGGCGAGTAACGTTCGGCCTGGAGCACCAGAGATGGCTTCTGGTAGTCCTTGGCGTCCTGGAGCGCCTGCTGGAGCTCCTCTCCCAGGCTGGTCAGACAGCTCGTAAGCGCCGCCCCGGCCTGCTTCTTTGCGTCGCTGCGAGAGGCGGCCTCCACGGCCTTGGCCTTGCGGACGGCATCCTGCCAGGCGCTCGGCGCAAGGTTGCTTGCGGCGGCGTTGAGCCGCAACAGTTTGCCGAACCGGTCGAGTAGCAGCGCGATCAGTCCCAGGGGGCTTTCGCCGACCTCCTCGAGGAAGTGCCGCACTGCCCGTTGCGCCGCGGGGCGGTCCCGTCGGCCGATCAGCTCGACCAGCCGGAAGACGTCTGGCGGCTCTCCGCGCCCCAGGACGGCCGTGACCACCGCTTCATCGACAGTGACGTTGCCACGCCCCGCCACATGGCGGCCCAACCGCTCGATCGCCGCGGCCAGCCGGTGGACGTCGACTTCCAGGTCCGACTTCCAGGGCACCGCCTTGCCGTGCATCCGGTAGAGCATCGGCGCAACTCCCGCCGAGGCCCGCACCGAGCGCCGAGTCAACTGCTGGCCGATCCAGGCAAGCAGCTCCGACTGCCACGGGACCCAGAAGGCCACGACGAGCGGCTTGAGCTCCTTGAGCTCCGGCGGTGCGCTCTTGATGTCCTCCGAGAGGATGGCCAGGTGGATGCTGCCCGGAAACTGGCACTGACCCAGCGACTTCAGGAATGACTTTCGATCGGCTGCCTTTGCCTTGTCGAAGTTGCGCAGCACGACCAGCTTCTCGCCTCCGAAGAGCGAAGCGGTCAGATGCGTGGCGAAGATTCCTTCCAGCTCGACGGCAGCCGAATCGAGCACCACTCGGTTCAGGGGTTCGCTTCCGGCGCGTTTCTGGAGCGAGTCCGCGAGTTGTCCCAGCGCCTCCTCCTTGAAGTAGGGCTCCGGCCCGACCAGGAGAATCACGGGCGGCAGCGGCTGGGGACGTGCCAGGAGTGTCCGGAAGTCCTGGGGCTTCAGCGCGCTCGTGACGGCCACGCGGTCACCTCAGCTCGCCGCCGGTCTCTCTCACGCGTTCGACGATCTTCTGCATCGCGTCATCGACTTCGGCGTCGGTCAGGGTTCGCTCGGGTGCGCGGAAGGCGAGGTTGAAGGCCACGCTCTTCTTGCCTGCCGGCAGGTTCTTGCCCGTGAAGACGTCGAAGAGCGAGACCGCCTCGAGGAAGGGAATGCGGGCAGACCGGATCGCGGCCTCCACGGTTTCGTGGCGCACCTCGGCCGGCAGCAGCACGGCCAGATCGCGCTCCGCTTTCGGGAAGGCCGGCAGCGGCTTGTGTCTGGGCACGTCCTGCGGCAGAGCGGCGATGAGCTCCAGATCCAGCTCGGCCAGGGCAACCGGGACGGGGTAGCGCTTCAGGAGCGGCGCGTCGGGGGACAGCTCCGCGACGAAGCCCAGGCAACTCTGCTGGTGCCACACTCCGGCGCGGCGCGACGGATGGGCCACGGGGGGCAGGGGCGCGGCGCCCTCGGGGAGGGGCCGCACCTCCAGCGCCAGGCGCAGCCTGCGGCCCAGCGCCTCCACCAGCCCCTTGATCGTATGGAAATCGACCGGCCGAGCGCCGCTGCGCCAGTCGGAGCCAGCGGTGCCGCTCACCAGCAGCGCGACGTGGTACGGCTGGGTGGGTAGACTCTTGAAGCTGAAGGGGGACTCTTCGCCCGTGGCAGTGTGAGCGGCGAAGACGCGGGAAATCTCGAAGAGCCAGGCCGGGCGGTTCTGCCGGTTCAGGTTGAACTGCAGAGCGGAGACGAGGCTTTCCGCCAGGTTGCTTCGCAGGCCGCCGCTCTCTTCGGCGAGAGGGTTGGCGACCGAGACCCGCTCCGTCGGGGCGGTTGCCGTGAACGAGAGGTGGAGGCTCTCCTCGAGCCCCATGCCCGCGAGCTCGGCACGGACCTGGCGGATCATCGCCAGCACGGGCACGTCCTCCACGGGCAGCGCGCGGACCAGCGGCGGCTGGACGGGGATGTTGTCATAGCCGTGCAGGCGAGCGACCTCCTCGATCACGTCCTCCTCGAGCTCGACGTCGGGTCGAAACGTCGGGACGTCCACTCTCAGCGTGCCGTCCTGGCCTGAAGTCACCTGCATCTGGAGCCGCTGGAGCAATTCGGTCATCGTTGCCGGCGGCAGGTCGGTCCCGAGCAGCTGGTTGACGCGAGCGGGGCGCACGGTCACCTGTCGGGGAGCGATCGGTCTTGGATAGCAGTCGATGCGGCCACCAGCGGTCTCGCCGCCCGCCAGCTCCTGCAGAAGCAGCGCTGCGCGGTCCAGCACGCGCAAGGTCGCGTTGGGATCGCAGCCCCGCTCGAAGCGGTGACTGGAGTCGGTGTGGATGCGCAGGCGCCGGGAGGAGCGGCGGATGGTGACGGGGTCGAAGTAGGCGGCTTCGAGCACGACGTTGGTGGTGTCGTCCCGGATCTCGCTGTTCTGCCCGCCCATGATGCCCGCAAGCGCCACGCCGCGCTCTGCGTCTGCGATGAGCAAGTCCTGCGTTGTGAGTGCCAGTGCGGTCCCGTCGAGCGTGGTGATCGACTCGCCGGCCGCCGCCCAGCGGATGACGATCCGGTTTCCGTGGACGTAGCGCGCGTCAAAGGCGTGCATCGGGTGGCCCGTCTCGAGCATCACGAAATTGGTGACGTCCACGACGTTGTTGATGGGCCGCAGGCCGGCCGCCTGGAGATGGCGTTGCATCCAGACCGGCGAGGGGCGCACCGAGACTCCCCGGACCACGCGGGCGCTGTAGCGGGGGCAACCGTCGGCTGCCGCCAGCTCCACGCTGAGGTGATCGCCGATGGGACCGTGCTCGCGCAAGCCGCTCGTGTCCGGCAGCCGCAGGGTCGCGCCGGTCAGGGCGGCGACTTCACGCGCGACGCCGACGAGCGAGAGGCAGTCGGGGCGGTTCGGGGTGATGGAGAGCTCGAGCACGGTGTCCGGAGCGCCGAGAATCTCCTCGATGGGCGCGCCCGGGCGCGAGTCGCGCGGCAGGGGCAAGAGGCCGTCGGCGTCCTCGGAGAGCCCGAGCTCCCTGGCCGAGCAGAGCATCCCCTCGCTCTCGACTCCTCTCAACTTCGCGCGCTTGATCTTGAAGTTCCCCGGCAGCACGGCGCCGATGGGGGCAAAGGGATAGACGCCCCCCTCCTCGACGTTGGGCGCGCCGCAGACGACCTGGCTCTGGGCCGAGCCCGTGCTGACCACGCAGAGGCTCAGCTTGTCGGCGTTCGGGTGGCGCTCCTTCTTCTCGACGCGCCCGGCGACGACTCCCGTGCAGTCGGCGCCCACCTTCTCTATGAGCTCGACCTGCAGCCCCGCCATCGTCAGCAGATCCGACAGCTCCTGCGCGCTCTGCGCGACATCGACATACTCCGAAAGCCACTTCAACGGCACACGCATCGCGACACCGAAACCTCTCTCGCGCCCGCGCGGCCGCCACCCTGGCCGCCGGACCGTCATGGTTGAGACGTCGATGGTATCACGGCAGTGCGCTCCCCATCCAGCGCGCGCCCGAAGCCGGGGAAACGCAGATTTTCTAAACCCGGTGTGTGGGGCAGGCATAGACTTGCACGGCGGTTCACAGGTGACGAGGAGGTCGAGCGGCATGGTGGGATCGAGCGGGACGCGTCGCGAGCTCATCGGGACGTTCGCGTGCCTTCTGGTGGCGACGGCGGCGGTGCACGGCGAGGGCATCCAGATTGCCGTCACTACCAGCGGAGGGGAGTTTGCCGTGGCGGACCTGAAGGTCTCGGGTATCGGCAGCGGCCGGGTCAGCCTGCGCACCGGTCAGGGGCCATTGGTTCTTGCGCCCTCGGAGGTTCGGCCGCGCCCGGACGGGTTCTTCGTCACAGGCACGGGCGATAGCCCCGTCCTGCTGACGCTGATGGGTGGATTGTTCACCGATCTCGAGAACTTCGAGCTGCGGTTGGTCGCTGCGCTGCGCGGGGAGGAGACCCTGCCTGCCGTGCGGACGGTCTCGCTCGAGCAGCCTTCGTCCGGTCCGGCGGCCCCGTTCGACCCGACGCTGGGGCTGAGGAGACCCTGCCTGCCGTGCGGACGGTCTCGCTCGAGCAGCCTTCGTCCGGTCCGGCGGCCCCGTTCGACCCGACGCTGGGGCTGGCCGCGCGCCCGAAGGCCGGCAACCGCTCCGGGAACCGGCGCGAGCGGCCCAGGCCGTCACCCTCACGCGGCGACGACGCGGCCAGGGACGCCGGTGGGCCGAAGTTCACCGTGCTCGCCACGGCCGAGGGGTTGATTGGCGGCCGCACGGCAACCGGGATGATCATCCAGAAGTGGACGGAGGGGTGCGCGCTGCCTGATCGCTCGGCGCTGAATCGCAGGACTCGCGTCGTCTACAAGAAGAACGGACGCTCTTCCGGCGCTCCGGTGCACGATGTCGGTCCCTGGAACACGCGCGACCCCTACTGGCGGAAGTCGGGCGGCCGTCCCCAGGCCGAGTCGGGTCGCGACCTCACCGGCCGTCGGACCAACAGGGCGGGCATCGACCTGATGAACGGCACCTGGTACAAGCTGCTCGGGCTCCGGTCCTACGACAAGCGGCTGATCGAGAGCACGACTGGCACGGTGACCTGGTGGTTCGAATGAGCGCTGCCGGGCGTCGCGCAAGGAAGCTGTTGGCGGTCCCGGAGAGGCTTATGCTGGATCTCAGAGACAGATGAGGACACAAGCGCTTTCCATCGCCGCCGGGCTGGCGCTGCTGGCCGCCGCGGCTTGTGCGGCCGGGGATATCCCGGCCACCCAGGCGCTGCTCTTGCCCGGCGTTCGAGCGAGTCTAGCCCAGGGCACGGTCGCCGGCGAGCCCGACGAGCATCCCGGCAAGCCGGTGGTCACCAAGTCGGTGCTATCGACCTCGGAGTCGGCGCGAACCACTTCACCGCTCGTGCTGGCGCTGGTGGTGCTGGAGCCCCAGGGCACGGCGCGCGTGGCACGGCTGGTGGTGTTCGCGCGCAAGGGGGCCCGCATGGAAGTGGCGCTCGACGTTTTTGGCGGGGCGCCGGACTTTCACACGCTGGCGCTGGGCGCGTTCGGCCCTGGCGGCAGAGTCGCGCTCGGCATCCAGTGGGCGCAGGGTCCTGGCCCACACGAGGGGAACGCGCAGGCCTGGCTATTCGGAGCCGAACGACCCGTCGAATCGTTTCGGGCGGCCTCCGAAGGGTTCTACTTCGAGCCCCTCGCAGGGACCGACCGCGCTCAGCTGGTCAACTACGCGCCAGATCCAGGCTCTGCTGTGGCGTTGCCCGAGGTCTACGACTGGTCGGGTACCCGGCTGGTCGCGGCGAAGTCCGGGCGTGAGCGGCTCGAGAAGCGGTTGCTGGCGGACTACGACGAGGTACTCGAGTCGTACCGGTCCGCGGGTCAGACCGGCGATCCGCCCAGGCTGGTGGTGGACGTTGCGCTGCAGAAGGGAAGGCTGCTCGAGCGCCGCGGGGAGCTCGAACGGGCCTTCGCGGCCTACGAGCTGGCAATCGACCTGGTGCCTGACAACCTGGTAATGGACGCGCGCCAGGCCGACGAGCGGGCCGAGCTGCTGGAGCGCGTGGCCGAGGCGCGGAAGCGGGCGGCGGCGATTTACGGGCTGAAGTGAGTGCCGACAATCCGGCTTCGTCTTCGGGAACCTGACCGAACCGGGGATGCCTGCCGGGGGCGGGCCGGGGTCAGCCTCCGTGGCGGGTAGCTTCCAGCGCCAGCGAGAGCACTTCTCGGGTACGCCTGGGGTCGATGAGACCGTCGTCGAAGACGCGCGCCGTGTGGTCGAGGGGGTCGATGGGGGCGGCCGACGGATCTGCCGAGACGCCCGCGGTGGGCCAGGCAAAGACGAAGCGTGCGCCCAGGGCGCGCGCCGAGAGCGCCAGGTGGGCGCAACCCGCCGACGGGCCGGCGATCACGGCGATCAGCGGGACGCGGAGGGTGGCAACCCGCTTCAGGAGGCGCGCCGCCGCAGTCGCGTAGGCAGGGGTGGCGTCCCCGGGATCGCAGGCCGCAGCGAAAGTGACAACCGGCAGGCGTCGCTCGTCGGCCAAGTCCAGGAGCCGAGCGAAGGCGAGCGCGAGGTCGGAGGAGAGAACCCCGAAGGCGGCCAGGACGGCCACCGGATGGCCTGCGATGCGCGCGAACCCGGCCACGGCGTTGGCGCCCGATTCGAGCTGAAGTGGTGCCAGATCGCTCGCGTCGAGCAGACGCGCCAGCACTTCGGTGGCCGGCGGAGCGGGAGACTCCAGCAGACTCAAAAGCTCCTCGGGGTCATAGGCGGGCTTCCTCGGCGGGGCCGGCGTCCAGAGGGGGCCGGGTCCGGCAGGCAAGTTCTCGATGGCGGAGCGCGCCAGCTCGAGCGCATGCTCGTCCGAATCGGCCAGGTGGTCCGCGACGCCCGAGACGCGCGCGTGGACGTCGCCGCCCCCCAGGTCTTCTGCGGTCACGCGCTCGCCCGTGGCGGCCAGCACCAGCGGAGGGCCGGCCAGGAATATGGTGCCTTGCTCCCGGACGATGACGACCTCGTCGCTCATCGCTGGGACGTAGGCGCCGCCGGCGGTGCAACTGCCCATCACCACGGCCAGCTGGGGCACGCCGGCGGCGGACATACGCGCCTGGTTGAAGAACATGCGGCCCCCGTGCTCGCGGTCTGCGAACATTTCTGACTGCAGTGGGAGGAAGGCGCCGCCGCTGTCCACCATGTAGACGCACGGCAAGCGGTTCTTGCGGGCAATCTCCTGGGCACGAAGGTGCTTTTTGACGCTGACCGGATGATACGTGCCGCCCTTGACGGTCGCGTCGTTGGCCATGACGCAGACCAGGCGGCCATGGACGCGGCCGATGACGCAGAGGACGCCGCCGGACGGCACCTCGCCGCCGTACATCCCGTGGGCGGCCAGCGGCGAGAGCTCCAGCAACGGCGCGCCGGGATCGAGCAGCCGCTGCGTCCGCTCGCGCGGCAGCAGCTTCCCGCGCTCGGCGTGTTTCGCGCGCGCCTCTTCGGGCCCCCCGAGCCGGGCGCGCGCTTCGAGCGCCATGAGCTCATCCACGCGGATAGCCATGTTTGCGGGCCGGTCCGCCGAGCTGCTCAGGGGCGTGCCGATGGTACTCAAATCGGCGACCCCCTGGCCGCCGGCCGCGGGCCGAAGGCGGACGGGCGCGTCTGATTCGTCTGGAACACGTCGCGTCCTCCGCCTTCAGTCCACGGCTCGAGGATCTACTTCCCCTTTGCGTCCTTGGCCGGCTCGGCTGCCTTCTCGGTGGCCTCGATCTGCAGCGTGACCTTGACCTCTTCTCCGACGGCGACGCCGCCGGCCTCGAGGACCTTGTTGTAGGTCAGGCCGAAGTCCTTGCGATTGACCGTCGTGGAACCCGTGAAACCGGCGCGGCTGCCCAGTTTGGGATCGTTGAGCGTGCCGAGCAACTCGGCCTCCAGCGTGACGGACTTGGTCACTCCATGCATCGTGAGGTCGCCAGTGATCTTCGCGGTCTTCTCTCCTGTCGGCTCCACCTTGGTCGACTTGAACGTCAGGGTCGGGTGCTTGGCCACGTCGAAGAAATCGGCATTCTTGAGGTGCTCGTCGCGCTTCTCGATGCCGGTGTCGATGCTTGCAGACTGGATGGTGACCTCGACGGTGGCCTTGGACGCGTCCTTCCCGTCGAAGTCGATCGTGCCGGCGAAGTCCTTGAACTTGCCTGTGACGTTGGAGATCATCAAATGGCGCACGCTGAACTCGATGGAAGAGTGGCTGGCGTCGATCTCCCAGGTCGCCGCTTGCGCCGCGAACGGCAAAGCGAAGAGGACGGCGAGGGCGACTGCCGCCCGGCAAACACGAGTAACTGAAATCATCAATCGGCTCCTTTCAGAAGTCCGTTGGTGTGTGTGTTTGGAGTGTCTCGCCTTTCTACCACTTCCGGCGGGCGGGGCGCACGAGTCGTCTCGGGTTGTCGAAATCGCGGGGCCGCTGCAAGGTAGCGAGCGATGTTGCGTGCGGTCCTGCTGCTCCTGCTGGCGGCGAACTCGGGTCTGGCGACGGCTCCCGCGGCGGAACGCTTCGGCCCCGGGCTGGCCGGGAGCTGGTACGACTTCATGCGCGGGCTCTGGCTGGTCCTGGAGCCGACAGGCGCCGACTACCGGGTCTATCCGGTGCTGCTCGAGCGAACGGCCGACGGCAGGCTGGTGAACCGGTTCGACGGGATGGTGCTGCCGGGAAAATCACGCCGCGGCGTCCTCGGATTCGGCGGGGAGGGGAGCCCCTCTGGTGATCCGGAGCGTCGCCGGTGGAGGATAGAGGGCTCGGTCCGGCTCTCCGAGACCGCCGAGCGGCTCGACGGGGAGATCCGGGTCGAAGCCGCGCCCTACGTGGAGCCACCCAGACCCTCGCAGCGCATCGAACTGCACCGCCACGACCGGAACCCGACCCTCTCCGTGCTCACCGCCAACCGCCCCGAACCGCCGGCCCGGACCATGCCCGCCGCCGAGTCGGACCGCTCGATGGCCGTGTCGGTCGACGTCCAGTACCTCCCCGTGAAGACCGACGTCGAACAGGCCGACGCCGACCCGCCCGTCGACATCGACCCGCGACGCACCCCGCTGACCACCAACATCCAAGGCTGGTGGCAACTCAACCGCGACGCCGTCTGGTAACCCGACCCCCCTCCTGAAGCCTGACTCCTGAAGCCTGATTCCTGAAGCCCCAAGCCTCGAGCCTCAAGCCCCAAGCCTCGAGCCTAAAGGTTAAACCCGCTGTGCCGGTCCCTCTTCAGGAACTTGCCGGCGCCGGACTTGCCTTTCCACTGGCCCTTGTCGCACACGATCTTGCCGCGGCTCACGACGACCTCCGAGTAGCCTTTCACCTGGAAGCCTTCGTAGGTGTTGTAGTCGACGCGCATGTGGTGCGTCAGGGGGTTGTTGATGCTCAAGGTCTCGGTGCGGTCGGGGTCGAAGACGACCAGGTCGGCGTCGCTGCCGACGGCCACGGTGCCCTTGCGCGGGAAGAGGCCGAACATCTTGGCGGCGTTGGTCGAGGTGAGCTGGACGAACCGGTTCAGGCTGATCCGCTTCTGGGCGACGCCGCCGTTGAAGATGAGGCTCATGCGGTTCTCGACGCCGGGCGCACCGTTGGGGATCTTGCCGAAGTCGCCCAGGCCCAGCTCCTTCTGGCCCTTGAAGCAGAAGGGGCAGTGGTCGGTCGAGACGGCCTGCAGGTCGTTCATGCGCAGGCCCTTCCAGAGCTCTTCCTGGTTCCACTTCTCGCGCAGCGCCGGGGTCATGACGTACTTGGCGCCCTCGAAGCCCTCCTTCTCGTAGTAGGACTGGTCGAGGAACAGGTATTGCGGGCAGGTCTCGGCGTGCACCGAGTTGCCGCGGTCGCGTGCTCGCTTGACCTCCTCGAGGGCGTCGGAGCTCGACAGGTGCACGATGTAGAGCGGCACCTTGGCGACCTCGGCGATCGCGATGGCCCGGTAGACGCCCTCGGCCTCCATCCGGGTGGGGCGCGTCAGGGCGTGGTACTTCGGGGCGAGGTTTCCTGCGGCGCGGGCCGTCTTGACGATCTCGTCGATGACGATGCCGTTCTCTGCGTGCATGCAGATGACGGTCCCGTCCTCGCCGGCCTTGCGGAAGGCCCTGAAGAGTGTGCCGTCGTCGACGTAGAGGACGCCCGGGTAGGCCATGAAGAGCTTGTAGCTGGTCACGCCTTCCTCGGCGAGCTTGGACATCTCGGGCACGCGCTCGTCGGGGAGGTCGGTGATGATCATGTGGAAGCCATAGTCGATGGAGGCCTTCCCGCGGGCCTTCTCGTGCCAGGTATCGAGGGCCTTGAAGGTGCTGTCGCCCTTGGCCTGGATGGCGAAGTCGATGATGGTGGTGGTCCCGCCGAAGGCGGCAGCGCGCGTGCCGGTCTCGAAATCGTCGGCGCTGGTGGTGCCGCCGAACGGCATGTCGAAGTGGGTGTGCGGGTCGATGCCGCCGGGGATGACCAGCCGGCCCTTGGCGTCGATCACGGTGTCGGCATCGAGCTTGAGGTCCTTGCCGATGGTGGTGATCGTCTCTGCCTCGCAGTAGATGTCCGCCTGATAATCGTCCACTGCCGTGATGATGCGGCCGTTCTTGATGAGGAGCGACACGGTTATGACACCGCCTTCGGGGTAGGGGATGCGGCCAGGCTGGGCCTCATCCGGATGCGAGTTCGAAAGTCGAGAGGATCGGCGCGTGATCGGAGGGCTGCGTCCCCTTGCGCTCGTCGCGGTCGATCGTGGCCGAGACGCACTGCCGGGCCAGCACGTTGGTTGCCAGGATGAAGTCGATGCGGACGCCCCAGTTCCGGTGAAAGGCGCCCATGCGGTAGTCCCACCAGGTGAACTTGCCGCCGGAGGTGTCGTGGAGCCGGAAGGTGTCGACCAGTCCCCAGTCGGCGATCGAGGCTAGCAGGGCGCGAGCCTGCGGATGGAAGAGCACGGTCTCGGCCCAGGTCGCCGGGTCGTGCACGTCACGCTCCTCGGGGGCGACGTTCAAGTCGCCCGAGAGTGCCGCCGGCTGGCCGGGATCGAGCCGCTCGCGCAGATACCGCGCGAGCCGCGCGTACCAGGCAATCTTGTACGCCCACTTCTCCGAGCCGACCTCGGAGCCGTTGGGCGCGTACGCGCTCAGGATGCGCACGCCTCCCACCGTAGCCGCCACCAGACGGGCCTGCGGGTCGTCCTCGCCGTCATCGAAGCCGATGAGCTTGTCTTGCGGCTCCTCTCGCGAGAGGATGGCGACTCCGTTGTACGTCTTTTGGCCGTGCACGACAGCGTGGTACCCCGCGGCGCGAATGACGTCGGCCGGGAAGCCGGCAGTCTCCACCTTCAGCTCTTGCAGGCAGACCACGTCGGGCCGGTGCCGCTCGAGAAATGCGAGCAGCCGCTCGAGCCTCATGCGGACGGAGTTGACGTTCCAGCTCGCGAGCTTCATCGGACCTGCCCGGCCCACGGTAACCGAGCCTGCCGGGAGTGTCAATTGCGCGAGCGGCGCCGCGCGTGCGCCGGTGGCGAGGGGCTGTGTTACCATCCGGCCGACAGCGAGGTGCGCCACCATGAAAGAACCGTCCCCCAAGTCCCTGGAGCGGATGCGGACGTTTGTCCGCAAGTACAACGAGAAGACCGGCACGACGACCCACCCCAAGGCCGAGGTCACCGACTCGGTCGTCCACGGCCTGGCCTCGCACCTCGACGAGCTGGGCAAGCCTCTCTGCCCTTGCAACTTTTACCCCGACAAGAAGACCGAGGCGACGAGCCGCCGCTGGATCTGCGCTTGCGACGAGATGAAGCGCTGGAAGTACTGCCATTGCCTGCTTTTCGTCCGAGCCGATGGGTTGCCGATCACGGAGTACCTGCCCGCCGACCACGAGGGACGTCAGATCTATGGCCTCGTGACCGACCCGACGCCGGACAAGGGGCGCGAGTCGCGCGATCTGCCGCCCAGCTCGCCGCCTGAGGGCGAGGGCGCCGAGGGAGGGCACTGAGATGGCCGCGGGAAGGCCGGGCGGCAATCGCAAGTGGGCTCTGATCACGGGTGCCAGCGCCGGCATCGGGGCGGTGTTCGCGCGGAAACTTGCGCGTGAAGGGATGAACTGTGTCCTGGTCGCTCGCCGCAAGGACCGGCTCGAGCAGCTGGCTGCCGAGCTGACCCGGGATCACGGCGTGGACACGCGGGTGCTAGCCCAGGACCTGGGGGTCCTGGAGGCGCCCCGCAAGGTCCTGGAGTTCACCGACGCCGAGGGCATCGAGATAGACACCCTCATCAACAACGCCGGTTACGGCACGCACGGTGAGTTCTGCGAGCTCGATGCCGACTGGGAGATGAAGATGGTCGACCTCAACTGCCGGGCACTGGTGGGGATCAGCCACATGTACGCCCCACGGATGAAAGCGCGACGCTCCGGGCGGATCGTGCACCTGGCCTCGGTGGCGGCGTTTCAGGCCTGTCCGTACATGACGACCTACGGCGCGACGAAGGCGTTCGTGCTGATGTTCAGTGAGGCACTCTGGGCGGAGCTCAAGGAGTTCGGGGTCCACGTCACGGCGCTCTGCCCCGGGCCGACTCAATCGGAGTTCTTCGCCGTGGCCGGGCTGGGCGATCCGAGCACGACGAAGGTCGGCGCGCTGGAGCCGACGGAGATCGTGGTGGAGAGAGGGCTCGAGGCACTGGCCGCGAACCGCCCGTATGTGGTGAGCGGGATCGGCAACTGGATCAAGGCCCAGTCGGTGCGATTCGTGCCCCGCTGGGTGGCGACGACGATTGCCGGGTTCCTCTTGAAGCCCGGCCGCCGCACGCAGCCTCCTGCCGCCTGAAGCGAGGTGCCGAGATGCCGGGGGGCTGGGGCTGGAGCAAGGGGGCCGTCGAGGGGCTCAGCCGCGCATGCTGTCGCGGTGCATCTTCAGGACGTTGTACTGGCGGGCGGCAAGGTACTCGTCCAGCTTCTCGACCATCGTGACGGAGCGATGCTTTCCGCCGGTGCAGCCAATGGCGATGGTGAGGTGGGACTTGCCCTCCAGGGCGAACTGGGGCAGCAGGAAGTCGAGGAACTCCTGGAGCCGGGACAGGAACTCGTGGGAGGCGGGGCTCGAGAAGACGTACTCCTGGACCTCGGCGGTGGTGCCGGTCAGAGGAGAGAGGTGGCTGACGTAGTGGGGGTTGGGCAGGAAGCGAACGTCGAAGAGCAGGTCGGCTTCTATCGGGATGCCGTACTTGAATCCGAAGCTCTCGAGGACGATGTTGAGGCCCTGTGCGGTGAGCTTGCGGTCGATGATGCGGAGGATCTCGTTCTTCAGCTCGGTTCCGGTGAGGCCCGAGGTGTCGAGGATGAGGTCGGCGTGGCCGCGAAGGTCAGCCAGCAGCTTGCGCTCCGTCTCGATGCTGTCGCGAAGCGAAGGGCCTTTCACGGGATGCTTGCGGCGGGTCTCCGAGAACCTGCGGATGAGGGAGTCGGTGGCGGCCTCCAGGAAGACGATGTGGTGCTTGATGCCCTTTTGCTCGAGCTCGTCGAGCTCGGAGAAGAGGGGTTGGAACTCCTCGCCGCTGCGGATATCGCAGACCATGGCGACCTGGCTCAGGTTCTTCTGGCTGTTGATGGCCAGCTCGACGAACTGCCGGACGAGCTTCACGGGCAGGTTGTCCACGCAGTAGAAGCCCTGGTCTTCGAGCACGCGGCTTGCGAGGCTCTTCCCGGCGCCGGACATGCCGGTGAGGATGTAGAACGATTGGTGGTCCATCAGGCCTTTCGGGTCGCCAGGAACGATTGGACGGTCTGGAGCACCTGGGAAGCGACGACTTCCTCCCCCTGCGATGCGTCGAGCACCCGGACCCGGCCGGGCTCGGCCTTCGCCAGCTCGCGGAAGGCCTGCCGCAGGCGGTTGTGGAAGTCGAGCGCCTGGCCCTCGAAGCGGTCGGGGCGGCTGGTGCGAGCCGCGCGCTCCAGCCCCAGCTCCACCGGCACGTCGAGCAGCAGCGTCAGGTCGGGCACGAGGCCTCCTGTGGCGAAGTCGTTGAGCTGCCGGATGAGCGCCGGATCGAGACCCCGGCCCGCACCCTGGTAGGCGACGCTGGAGTCGACGAAGCGGTCGCAGATGACGGTGATGCCGTCCTCGAGGCTGGGCCGGATGAGGTTGGAGACGTGGTCTGCCCGGGCGGCCAGCATCAGCAGGAGCTCCGTCTGGGCGGAGAGGTCCTTGGTGCTGCGGGAGAGGAGGATCTTGCGCAGCTGGTCGGCGAGCTTGGTGCCGCCCGGTTCGCGCGTGATCTGGCAGCGGAGTCCCTGCGCGCCCAAGGCGCGGGCCAGCCGTGCGACCTGGGTGCTCTTGCCTCCGCCCTCGGGTCCTTCGAATGTGACGAATGGTGCGCGCATGGTTTTGATCACACGAGCCTCGAGAGCTCCTCGCGGGCCAGGGCGGCGTGGTGTGCGCCGGCCAGGCATTCGAGGGCTCTCAGGTAGTGGTGGTGGGCGGCGGGGGTCTGTCCCAGTCGCCTGTAGTGGCGGGCCAGTGCCAGCTGAGCGGGCGCCAGCTCGGTGTTGAGAACCGAGGCGCAGGTCAGCTCGCGCAGGCCTGTCTCGGTCTCCTGGGGGTCGGGTCCGGTGATGAAGGCCAGACCTGCTTCCAGGTGCAGGAGAGGCTCCATCGAGTGGCGCCGTAGCGCCTTGAAGGCTATGGCCGACATCCGGGCGCGGTCGGGCTGGGCCTCGGCGCCCGGCGGTCCGCCGGCGTTCTTGAGCAGGCCCCACCAGGGCCAGGGCGAGGCCGGATCGAGCGAGGCGGCTTTTCCGAAGGCGATGTCGCTCTTTCTGGCGCCCTGGAGCCACTCGGATTCGATCGTCAGGTATCTCAGGGCGAGCCCCAGGTCGAGGAAGCCCGGAAAGCCCTCGGGCTCTTCGGAGACGCAACGCTGCAGGCGCCGGATCTCCTTGCGCGCGGCCTGCCGGCGGCCTTCGCCGCGGGCGGCGTCTCTCCACCAGAGGCGCAGCCTCAGGGCGCGAACATAACCGCTGGCCGAATGCGGCTCCGCCAGGCGCGCAGCCCGCTCGTACTCTTCGGCCGGAAGAGTCGATTGCTCCAGCAGAGCCTCCAGGTAGGAAATGACGTGGAGCGGCTCGGCCGGGGCGGTTTCTGCGAGGCGGCGGACCAGGGGCAGGCGGGCCGCGTCGTCGCCTCCGAGCAGCTCGAGCTCATGGAGTCCGCGGAGCTTCCAGACGGTGACCTGGTGGGTGGAACGGTCGCCGACGAGCTCCAGGTTCTCTCGTGCCTGTGAGCGCCAGTCCGGTCCCCGGGCGACGTGTCGGCCCACGGAGAGGTAGAAGTAGGCCAGCTCCAGGCGCGCCAGGTCGGGGTCCTTGGCTCGGCCCAGGTTGTCCTGATAGGCCGCCAGCAGGGCCGGATAGCGATCCGGGGTGACTCCTTGGTCCAGGAAGCGGTGGCCGAGGGCGCGGATGACGTGGATGCGCGAGGTGACGTCGGAGGCGTCGAGGCCGACGGTCTGTTCGAAGAGGCGGAAGGCGATCTCGTAGGCGCCCATCTGGTAGTGGAAGAGGGCGGCCCGGCGCTTGAGTGCAGGGTCGTCGGGGGTGAGCCGCTCGATGCCGTCCAGGACGCGCGCGGCGTCGCGGAACTGGCCCAGGGAGACGAAGACGTCGAGCATGTCGCGCAGCCAGCCGACGTTGTCGGGCACCAGCGAGAGGACCTGGCGGTAGAGAGTGAGCGCCTGCTGGAAGTCGCCTCGATCGGCGGCCTCGCGGCCGCGGCTGAAGAGGTCGAAGGCCTTGCGGCCGGCCTTGTGTCCTCGGATCAGCTCGGCGTCCAGCCGGGCGTCGGGGCAGGCCGGGTCGAGCTCGCGCGCGGTCTGGAAATCGAGCACGGCTTCATTGTATGCGCCGGCCTGGATCTCCAGGCGAGCGCGCTTGCAGAAGAGGTCGGCGGCCCTGGGGGCCAGCGCGATGGCGCGGGTGGCGGCCTCGACGGCCTCGGGGATCATCTCGAAGCGCTCGTAGACGTCTGCCAGCCGGGCGAAGCTCGAAGGGTCCGCCGCGAAGCGCTCGCACCGCAAGAGCGCCAGGCGGATGGCCTTGTCCTTGGCGCCGAGCTGCTCGTAGACGCGCGCCAGCTCGGAATGGATCTCGAGGTTCTCGGGCGCCATCTCGAGTGCTCGCGAAAGCTCCCGCTCCGCCAGCTCGAAATCGCCCTGCAGGCAGTAGAGCCGTCCCATCTCGAAGGAACCCCGCGGGTCGAGTGGAAAGATCTTCTGGAACTGGAGCAGGTCGGCGAGCGCTTGCGGAGTCTTTCCGGTTGCCTGGTGCAGGCGCGAGAGCAGGAGGTAGGCCTCCGGGACCCTGGGGTTCTTGGCCAGGACCGAGTCGAGGAGCTCCTGTGCCTGGGGGTGCGCCTTGCCGTCGAGGTAGATGTTCGCCAGCACGAGCTGCGAGGCCAGATGGTCGGGCTGGCTGCGCAGCGCCGCCTGCAGGAAGAGGATCGCTTTGTCCGGGACGCCCAGGGCCTGATAACAGAGCCCCATCTCGTGGGGGACGAGGAAATTGCCCGCGTCGAGGTCCTTGAGCGTCTGGAGGTACTTGAGCGCCTTGGGGTGATCGGCCTGCTTGCGGCTGAGCCGGGCCAGCTTCCAGTGGGTCTCGACGTGCTGCGGGTCGAGGGAGGCGACCTTCCGGAAGCACTTGATCGCCTCGTCGTCGGCGCCTTCCTGCTCCAGGATGCAGCCGAGCTGGAAGTGGGCCTGCAGATGGTCAGGCTCGACCGCCAGGATCTGGCGGTAGGTATGTTTGGCCTCGGATAGATTGCCCTCCTTCTGGTGGACCCAGCCGATGAGGGCCAGGGTCTCGACGCGGCGGGGCTGCAGCGCCCGCGCCACGCGCAAGGAGGAGAAGGCCCGGCCGATGCGGTCGTGTTCGATCAGGTAGCGCGCCAGCTCCAGGTGGCCGGAGGGGTCGCTGTAGTCGGCGCGCACGCGCCTGAGCAGCGTCCTGTAGCCGGCCAGGAAGCTGGGCCGTTCGGTGGACGCGCCGGCGGACTCGACCTCGATCTTCTTCATCTGACAACGTGTCCGGGAGCCTGGAGCAGAGCCGCAGAAGGCTAGCATGAGGCCCCGGGCGAGTCAAAGCCCCAAGCATCGATGGGGCTCGTCAACGGGAAGGTTCGCGTGCTAAGAGTGGCGGCATGACAAAGCGGGTACTGCTCACCAATGACGACGGCATCGACGCCCCCGGGCTGGCCAGCCTGGCGATGGCACTGGCGGCGAGCTACGAGGTTTACGTGCTGGCGCCGGACCAGGAGCGCAGCGGAGTGGGACACGGCTTCACGCTCTTCTCGCCCCTGCGCTGCGATGAAGTCCCCGGACGGTTCCCGGCGGACCTGGTCCGAAAGGCATGGAAATCCAACGGTACGCCCGTCGACTGCGTGAAGTTGGCGCTGCTCTTGATGATGAAAGACACTCCGCCCGACCTGGTCGTCAGCGGCATCAACCGGGGTGCCAACCTCGCCATCGACACGCTCTACTCGGGGACGGTGTCGGCGGCGATGGAGGCCATGATCATGGGTTACCCGGCAATCGCCTGCTCCCTGGCGACGCACTTCGAAGGGACCGCCACGCACACGCACTTCGCCGGCGTGGCCGAGATCGTGAGCCAGTACATCGCCAGCCACGAGGAACAGCTCCTCCAGATGAAGGACTACTGCCTGAACATCAATGTCCCCGGAGTTCCCCGAAGCGAACTGAAGGGGGCGCGCTACACGCGGCTCGGCAAGTGCTGGTACGAGGACCGCTTCCAGGTGCACAAGGACCCGGGCGGGCGGCCGTACTACTGGATCGAGGGTTCGCTCAACATCGACGAGCAGTTCGAGGACAGTGACGTCGTGGCCGTCCGGCAGAAGTACGTCTCGATCACGCCGCTCTCGTCCGACCTGACCTCCATGGGGCAGTTTCAGAAACTTCACGGCCAGGAGCCGTTTCCTGGCGGGATGGAGGGCTGACCGGCGTCCTTCGACACGACCGCTGCGCGGTCTGCTCAGGATGACCCTTCGACAAGCTCAGGGTGAGCGGGGGCTGGGGCAGGGGCTGGGGCGGGGGCAATTGCCAGGGGGCGAGGGGATGCACTAACTGAGGGGGGTGGCTTCGGGTCGCCGCGTGGGCGCCGCGAAGCGAGCCACCTCGAACTCGAGGGGAGGTTTCGGATGCCCGCCAGGAACGCGCGGATACTCCTCGCCATTCTCGCACTCGGCCTGCCCGGCCAGCGGCTCGCCTTCGGGCATGAAGAGTCGATGGAGACTCCGAGGCGTTTGGGGCGCGCGCTGGAGCACCACCAGATGCACGGGCTGCTGGGGCCTTCGGCGACGATGGAGGACATGATCCAGTCGGGAAGGGCGCTCTTCGAGCAGTGCCGGTTCGAGGCCGCGGCCGTGATGTTCCAGGTGGCAGCGCGCTACTTCCCGGACTCCGCGGCGCCCTGGTTCGCCCTGGGCCAGGCCCGTTTCGCAACCGGCGACTACGCCCAGGCCAGTGAGGCCCTGCGCGAGGGGCTCTCCATCGATCCCTTCTGGGCCAAGATCGACTACAGCGTCTATGGCCTCTACGGCTGGCCCCACGACCTCGACCGGCAGGTACGCCTGCTGAAGGACTACCTGCGAGATCGCGCCGACGATCGCGAGGCGCTTTTCGTGCTCGGCTTCTTCGAGTACCACCTGACGCGAAACGACCAGGCCCGCGCGACGTTCCTGAGGCTGTCGGGCATGCGCTCCAAAGACGACACCGTCGATTACTACCTGCGGCTCCTCGGCGAGAAGGAGAAGATGCGGTTGAAACGGCCGCCCTACGATGGCAAGCCGCCCCGGCCGAAACACCGGCGCCGCGCTCGAAAGAAGCCCGCCGCTGCCGGATCGCAGGCAGCACCCGCAGCGCCTGCCTCGGCGTCCGCGGAGCAGCCTCCGGCACCCGCCGCCGAGGCCCCGGCGCCGGCCGGCGAACCGGCCCCGCCCGAGGCTGCCCCCGAGCCTGCCGCCGCAAGCCCGGCCCCGGCCGCGCCAGCAAGCGAACCCTCGCCACCGGCCGAGGCCCAGCCGCAGCCCCCGGCCGCCGCCAAGGGGTCGCCGCCCGCCGAGGCGCCCCTTCCGGAGGCTCCTCCGCCCGAGGCCGCCGAGCCCGCTGCCGCGGCGAAGGCGCCGGACGCCATGCCCGAAGTGCCGGCATCGCCGCCGATGCCGGAGGCGCCCGCCCCACCCGTGGCAAAGTAGTTCCACGGCCGCATTCCGGCCAGCTCAATTCCATAGGCTCGAGTGTCGATAGCTCCCATGACCGCATAGGTTTGCTGCGTCCACCGTCTTCCCGGATTGCCCGGAACTCCGACGGCCGGCGCGGCAGAAGGAGCCGCCGAGCATGAAGAAGATGGTGCTGACCCTGGCCCTGGCCGGGGCGCTCTTGCCCCAGGCGCACGCGATCCGCGCCCAAGCGATCTCCGAGGACGATTTCGACGACCACGGCACAGGCCTCGTCCTGCGGCCGATGGACGGCATCGGGGACATCGACGGCCCTTCCGGCGTCATTCCGAAAGCGCCTCCGCTCCCGCGCGTGCAGCCCGCGCCCCGGCGGGCGCCCGAGCCCCCGGCTGCCAAGCCGCCGCCCGCGAAGGTCTCGGGCAAGAAACTCGTGCAGCCCGAGGGTAAGAAGTTTCACGGCAAGAAGTCGGTGACCCGAATCGAGCTGGCAGTCATCCTCGATCGCTACCTCGACTACATCAAGCAGCAGAAGACGGAGATCGAGAGCAAGCTCGAAGGCATCCCGATGCAGAAGGGGCTCTCCGGCGACGCCGTGTCGAAGCTCGACCGGTTGCTGGAAGACCTGAACGGTCTCTCGACGGAACAAGGCCGCCTGGCGAAGATGGTGCAAGAGCTTTCCGGCCAGGTCCACGAGCAGGGCGTCGACATCCAGAAGCTGAAGATCACGGACATGGTGACCGAGCGCCGGATCGAGCGGCTCGAGAACGCCACCGGCCTGGCCAAGCATGCGAACGCCGACCAGCCCGCCACTGCCGAGGAAGCCTCGCAGGCCGAGAAGCTCATGGACCGAGTGCAGCGTCTGGAGGACATGCTCTACCAGAGCTTGAGCCAGCTTGCGGAGACCACCACCCGGCTCGAGACTCTGGAGGACCCGAAGGCCCCGAAGACGGCCGCCAAGCCCGCCCAGGCAGATGCGCACAGGCAGGCCCGGATTCCGTTCGCAGCCGCGGGCGGCATCACGATCGGCGCAGAGCGCCAGGCCTACCGCAAGAAGCTCCTGGCCCGCGTCAAGGAGAGCCTGGCCGATCTGAAGGCCTCGGGACCCGACGGGGAAGTCGCCGCCGAGGAGCAGCCGAAGTCCGACGAGAACGTCCAGGCTCCGCAGGTCGTCGAAATCGGCTCGGGCGCCGAGGCGCCGGCCGCTGTCGATGACGCGCAGGTCGCGCCCGCTCCCGAGCCGGCCGCCGAGTCGACGGATGACGAGCTGGCCAGCGCCGATGGCGAAGAGGGCTCCGGCGAGTCGCTTCCCGAGCTGATCGAGCAGGCAAAGGGCGGCAACTGAGCGCGAACCCCATGAGCACTCGGTCGTTGGGTCGATGGGCGCTGGCCCTCTTGCTGGCGGGACGATTGCCGATGCTTGCGGCGCACGCCGCCGCAGAAGTGGCGCCGGTACGGGCCCCGAGCCATTCCACCGGCGCCTGGTACTGGATGGAGCAGGGGACGGAGCGCTACCTTTCGGGCGACAACGACTCCGCGGCCGCCGACTACCGTCGCGCTGTCGAGGCCGACCCGTCCAACCCCAGGGCGCACTACCTGCTAGCAACGGCTCATGACGCCGGCGGCAGGTCCAGTGAGGCCGAGGCCGCCTATCGCAAGTCGCTGGCCTGCGATCCGGCCAGCTCCCAGACTCACGTCGCGCTGGCGGCGCTGGTCGCGGGTCGAGGAGATCGAGCCGCCGCGGCGTCGCTTCTGGACAGGGCGGCGCAATTGAGTCCGAAAGACCCGGCCGTGCACTGTGTCCGCGGCCAGCTCGAGCTCTCGTCGGGCCAGGGCGCCCAGGCCGCGACGAGCTTCGCCGCGGCCCTGGCTGCCAACCCGCGTTACGACCAGGCTGCACTCGGATTGGGCCGCGCCCAGACGATGGCGGGCCAGCGCGCGGAAGGGGAGCGCACAGTCCGCTCGGCGAGCGGCCGGTTGGCTCCAGGTGCACTCGAAGAGTTCGACCGGACGGTCGATGCCTGGCGAAAGGCCGCGGCCTCATGCGCGGGGCCCGTGGTCCCGGCCTGCGTGGCGGTGCCGATGCCCGCGCCGACCCGCTCGGCCACGATTGGCTCCCCCGCCGCCAGAGCCCTGGAGTTCGCCCGCAAGGGAGAGCTGCGCAAGGCCCTGGACCTCCTGAGCCGGGCCGTGGAGTCGGACCCCGCCAACCCAACCCTGGTCAACAACCTCGCCGTCGTCCAGGCCGCGCTGGGCTATCAGGACGTTGCGCTGTCCCTGCTCGAGCTGGCCAGCGCCCCAGCGAGCTCGTCCGCCGCCAGAGCGGCGTCCCGGAACCTCGCCCGGCTGCGCGCGCCCGGCGCCCCCGCTGGCCGCATTCGGGTCGAAGGCACGCTGGCCCTACTCCAGTAGGCCGCTCCGCTTTCCAAGGGTGACCGCACCGGGGCGTGCGGTACACTGGGGCGCCATGACGAAGCGATTCTCGCGCAAGGCTGCCCTACTCATCCTGGACGGCTGGGGTATCAACCCCAGGGCCGAGGGCAACGTCCTGAAGATGGCGCGCACGCCGTTCTTCGACAGCCTCTTCGAGCGCTACCCCCACACGGCACTCCAGACCTGCGGACTGGCCGTCGGCCTGCCGGACGGGCAGATGGGGAACTCCGAGGTCGGCCACATGAACATCGGGTCCGGGCGGATCATCTATCAGGACTTCACGCGCATCAACCGCGCCATCGAGACCGGTGAGCTGGCCGGCCTGCCGGCGCTGACGGGGAGCCTGCGGGCGGCAAGGGACCGAAACGCGTCGTTGCATCTTTTTGGTCTCGTGAGCGACGGGGGCGTGCACAGCCACATCTCGCACTTGCTGGCGCTCCTGGACGCGGCGGGCGCGGCGGGGCTGGAGCACGTCTGGGTCCACGCCGTCACGGATGGCCGGGACACGTCGCCGACCGAGGGGCTCGGGTACCTGCGGCAGCTGCTGGCCCACATGCGGGAGCGCGGCACGGGCCGCCTGGCGACCGTCTCGGGGCGGTACTACGCGATGGATCGCGACAAGCGCTGGGACCGCGTGGAGCGGGCCTACCGGGCGCTGGTCCATCGCGAAGGGCGCGCGACCTCGGACGCCGAGCGAACGGTCCAGGAGGCCTACGCAGCAGGGGAAACCGACGAGTTCCTTCTGCCGACGGTGGTGGACGGCGCCGACGGGAGGATCCGCGACGGGGACCTGGTGCTCTGTTTCAACTTCCGGGCGGACCGCGTGCGGCAGATGACCCGCGCCCTCACGCAGCAGGGCTTCGACGAGTTCCCAGTCGAGCCGTTTCCGGGCCTCGCCTACGTCTGCATGACGCAGTATGACGCGACCTTCGAGCTGCCGGTACTCTTCCCGCCCACGCGGCCGGACAGGCTGCTGGGCCAGGTGGTCAGCGAGTCCGGCGGCCGCCAGCTCCGCATCGCCGAAACCGAGAAGTACGCGCACGTGACCTACTTCTTCAACGGGGGCGAGGAGAAACCCTTCGAGGGCGAGAAGCGGGTGCTGATCCCGTCTCCCAGGGTGGCTACCTACGACCTCAAGCCCGAGATGAGCGCCCCGGAGCTGACCGACGAGCTGATCGCGTCGCTCGGAAAGGATGACTACGACCTGGTCATCTGCAACTACGCCAACTGCGACATGGTCGGCCACACGGGCATCATCCCGGCAGCGGTGCGGGCCGTGGAGACCCTGGACGGGTTGCTGGGGAAGCTCTTCCCGATGCTGGAGGCGCGCGGGTTCACGGTCTTTCTTTCGGCCGACCACGGAAACATCGAGCAGATGGTCAACTACGAGACGGGCGAGCCGTTCACCGAGCACACGCTCTTCCCGGTGCCACTCTTGGTGACGGATTCTAGCGTGCGGCTGCGCCAGCGGCCCGGCAAGCTGGCCGACATCGCGCCGACGGTGCTGGCGTACGCGGGCGCCGAGATCCCGTCGAAGATGGAGGGCGACGTCCTTCTCGAATAGGAGCGGCAATGTCCGACTGTGTGAATTCGATTGGCGTCGACGTCGGCGGGACCAAGATCGCGGCCGGCGTGGTCACGGACGGGGGCCAGGTGCTGGCCAGGGAACGGGTCGCCACGGGCTCCAAGGCGGGCTATGAGAGCGTCATCCGCCAGATAGCGGAGCTGGCGCGCAACGTGGCCCAGCAGGCCGGGCTGCCCCTTGGTAGCGTGCGGGCCGTCGGGCTCGGGATGGCCGGCCAGATCGAGGGCGGCACCGGGATCGTCCACCACGCGGTCAATCTGTTCGCCGAGCGGGATATCCCCCTGGGGCCGATGCTCTCGGAGGCGCTGGGGCTTCCGGTAACCGTCGACAACGACGTGCGCGCCAGCACGCTCGGAGAGTACCTCTTCGGACTTCCGGGCCGGCCGGCCAGCTTCCTCAACGTCTTCGCCGGCACCGGTGTCGGCAGCGGATTCGTCGACCGTGGCCGGCTGCTGCGCGGCGCCGCCAACAGCGCCTGCGAGATCGGCCACCACTCCATCGACTGGCAGGGGCTGGCCTGCGGCTGCGGCAGCCGCGGTTGTCTGGAGCTCTACGCGGGTGGACTGGGTGTGGCGCGGCAGGCGCGGGAGGCGATGGCCTCGGACCCGGGGACGCTCCTGTGGCTGCTCTGCGAGCGCGATCCCGGGCGGGTCGACGGGCGGATGGTGGCCACCGCCGCGGGCCGGGGCGACGTCACGGCCGCCGGCGTCATCGAGCGCGCCGGACAGGCCCTGGGCGCCGGGCTCGCCAACGCCGCGAACCTGCTCAACCCCGAGGTGCTGATGCTGGGCGGCGGTCTGATGAAGCTGGGAGAGAGCTTCCGAAAGGCCGCGCTGGAGACCTTTCAGTCCCGGGCGCTGGCGACCGTGCGCCGCTCGGTCCGGCTCGAGGCCTCCCGGCTCTCGGACGACGCCGGCATCGTCGGAGCGGCCTCGCTCTGGCGCGTGGGACCGGACGGCACCATCGCCTGACCGCAGCGCGCGCACCCGGCGGTGGCGTATCATTCGCCTCTGGAACAGGCGATCGCCGCCTGATCGTGCATTCGCGGTAAGGCCCGCGCCCGGTTTTGTCGATTCTATCTGGGGAGACCGCATTGCCTGCGGCCCTCCCACTGCCAGATGCCACTCCAGACTTACAAGCAAGTCGTCGATATCGGGAGCCGCTACCTCAAGGCCGTCGTCGCCAAGCAGACGGCCAAGGGCAAGTTCCAGGTGCAGCGCCACGTCCTGGTCGATTCCGCGCCGGACGTCGTCTTCCGGACCAGCCCGAGCGAGGAGATCGAGATCCCGCAGTCGTTCGGGCCGGTCTTCAACCAGCTCGTCCGCTCGGCCGGGCTGAAGAAGTCGAACGTCATGCTGATGTACCCGGACTTCCCGTTCCTCGTGAACATGATGACCGTGCCCGCCAAGGCGACGGCGGAGGAAAAGAAGAACGCCATCGACCAGGACATCGCCACGTTCGTCCCGGCCGGCCAGGACAAGCGGGACTGGATCATCGAGACCAAGGAAGTCGGCCAGCTCCACAACAACATCCTCATCCTCATCGCGATGATCCGGCGCGATCACGTCCTGGACCTCGGCGGCTGGGTGCAGAAGACCGGCGTCAACCCGATCGCCATCGACACCAGCATCTTGAACGCCATCAATGTCTTCCACGACTACCTGACCGAGGCCGAAAACCTCGAGAAGAACATCGCCCTGATGAACTTCGGCCACTTCTCGAGCTCCGTCGTCATCTTCAAGCAGGGCAAGCTCACGACCTTCCACAACCGCGGCATCGGGACGGGCACGGACCAGACGCTGATCGTGGGCGGCTGGGCGTTCACCCGGCGCATCATGGAGCACTTCAAGCTCTCCGAGGAGGACGCGGAGGAGTACAAGAAGAACGAGGTCTTCTTCCTCCCGGAGTTCGTCCCGGAGCAGGACAAGATCGCCAACTACCAGGTCATCAAGCCGATCTTCGGGGATCTGGTAAAGGGGCTCTTCGCCATCACGGAGCACTACGTCGCCCGCTTTCGCGAGTTCAAGGTCGACGAGATCATCCTCACCGGCGGCGGCGCCAACTTCTCCAACATCGACGTCGTGCTGGGCGGTCACCTCAATACCTTCGTGCGCAGCGGCGCCGATCTGGTCAGCATCGTCGACGCCAACGGAGCAGAGCTGCCCGGTGAGCTGAAGAACCTCCTCATCCCGGCCATCGGCGGCTTCGCCAGGGAGTGACGCAGTCGAATGAAAGTCAATTGCGACTTCCTACCGGTCGAGTACAAGAGCTTCCTGCTCGACACCACGGCCCTGGGCATGGCCGTCGCTTTCGCGGCTGCCACGCTCGTCGCCTGCACCTTCAGCTTCTCGCGCGCCGCCAGCGAACGCGGCCGCCTGACCAAGGAGCAAGGGCGCCTTTCCAACGAGCTCACAGAAGTCATCAACCAGCTCCGATCGATCACCTACGACCAGGCCGCTATCCAGGACCTCATCACCAAGTTCAACTTCATTCAAAAGGCGATGGGCGCCACCGATTACCCCTTCCTGCGCTTCTACCAGGCGCTGGAGAACGCCCTGCCCCGGACGTCCGATACGCAACTGAAGCGAATCAGCATCACCAAGCTCACAAAGTCCGACGGCGAGCGTTTCGCCATCCTGGGCCGCGCCGAAAGCAGGAGCGACGTGACGCAGCTCGAGAAGAACCTGGTGCAGTCCCGCACGGGCGCCAAGCAGAACTTCCAGGAAGTGAAGGTCCTCAGCACTGCCGTGGAGAAGACGGACCAGTGGACCTTCGAGATGCAGTTCACGTTCGTGCCCTGAGGCGACCATGAAGACGAGAAGCAAGACGCTGCTGACCAACATCGCGATCTACGTGTCGATCGTGGTGATTGCCGGCATCAACGTCCTCTACTGGAAGACGTACGTCGGCAAGTCCCGGGCGGAGCTTTCGGAGCTGGCCGCCAACATCGAGCGGTTGAAGGCCGACAAGGCCGCCAAGGTCTCCGAGCTCGAGAAGACCAACGTGACCAAGCGCAACTTCGAGGAGGAGACCGAGAAGCGGCGCCAGGAGCTGGCCAGCTACGGCGACTTCCTGCGCAAGGAGAGCGAGCGCCCCGAGTCGATCGAGCGGCTGCAGGTCACCATCGAGAAGGCCGGCATCCAGATCTTGAAGGCCGCCTTCAATCCGCTCGCCAAGGGCGATGGCAACTACAGCGTCTTCAACTTCACGATGGAGTTGGAAGGACCGTACGTCGCCTTCAAGCGGTTGCTGGCGCTCTTGCCGAAAGAAGAGCAGATCTATCGCATCCAGGCCTTCGACGTGCTCAACTACGACAACACGCGTCACAACTGGGAGGTCCGGCTGGCGCTAGAGACCTACTTCAGCCGGCAGGGTTGAGAGGGCACCATGGCCACCGACAGAGCGGACAAGAAGAAGCGCGAACAGGAGCGCATCAAGAAGCAGCTGGCCGTGCTGGGCGTGATGCTGGTGCTCGTCGTCTACAGCAACCGCGCCAAGATTTTCGGTACCGGCGCCGCCAAGAAGGGCCCTCAGACCGCGCGCGCGGCGGGCCAGCTCTCCCCGGGAGTGGCGCCCTCCACCGTCGCGTCGCCCTCAGCGGCTGCGCCCCTGCCAGGTGCCGAAGCCTCCGCCGGGCCGGCAACCCCGGCGCAGACGCCCTTCGACATCCCCCAGCTCACCGAGGAGCTCAAGCAGAAGCTGATTGCCAAGCGCGAGAAGCGGCCGATCACGGCCGACGAGGTCGACACCAGACAGTTCGACAAGACCGTCAACCCCTTCACCTCCTTCGAGTACGACCGGGATCAGTTCGCCAACCGTGACACGGGCGGCCCATCCACGCCGACCGAGAAGGAAGGCACGCGGATCCGGCCCCAGCTGCAGCCAAGGACCCAGGGGGAGGTTCCGCGCAGCATTGCCGGGTATCGCAGCTTCGGCGTGATGGTCCTGGACGGGGAGAAGCAGGCGATACTCAAGAAGGAAGGCCGCGTCGTCCCGTACCACCTGCGCGACGGCGATCACCTGGAAAGCCCCGAGGAGCAGTTTCGCGTCACGATCACGGGCGACAACCGCGTGATCCTCGAGGACACGGAGGCCGCGCGTGCCGATGAGCGGTACTTCGAGCTGGGCTCGTCGAGCGGTCCGAGGCTCTTCGAGCACGCCTCCGGCGGGAGCGCGCCCGCGCGCCCGGTGACGACGGGGAGTGTGTCGCCGGGTTCGGAGCCGCCGGTCGTCTTCCTGGACGAGGGGCTCTAGAACCCGATCGAGAAAGGTGCCCGATGAAACCGATCCCGAGCCCGACGCTACTCCATCTGGCCGGCACGCCCGACCCCGCGCTGCAGGCCTACGTGCTCCGCAACCTGGGGCTGGCGGACCCGGACGCGCTCCAGCGCAACATGCGCGGGGTCCTGGAGCACCTCAAGCAGTTCGATGCCGCGACGGCCAACGAGGTGGTCCGCGACCTGAACACCCGCAAGGTGGCAGGCCTGCCCAGGCTGCTCTTGCACCTGCTCTGGGAGGACGCGCGGCCCGAGGTGCAGGCGGTCGCCCTCCACGTTCTGGGTCAGCAGGCAGACAGGAGCGAGCTCTTGCCCGAGCTCTTGCGCCTGCGCCGGCACTTGCAGGACCCCAGGGCGCTCTCCGCGCTGGTCCTGGCGCTGGGCCGGATCGGGCGGGACCTGCCGTTCAAGCTCTTCAAGCCGTTCCTGGCGCACACCGACGCGCGCGTGCGGGCCAATGCGCTGGAGGTGCTGTTGGAGCGGATTCACCCGCGACTGTCCGAGGTCTTCGCCGTGATGGTGAACGACCCTTCGGCTCGTGTGCGCTCGCTCTCTGCGGCCGCCCTGTGGAGACTCGGCAACCCCGTCCTGGTGAGCCTTCTCGAGGAAACGGAGGACCCGCGTGCGCGCGCCAGTGTGGCGTTCGCGGCGGGCCGGGTCGGACAGGACCCCAGGCTTGCGGACGCGCTCTTTGCGATCGCTGGAAACCAGAAGTGCCCGGAGAGCTTGCGCGCCAGGGCCGCCGAGTCGCTGGGCCGGGCCGCGGGGCGGGGAGACTTGCCTCGGGTGATCGGGCTGGCTTACAAGGCCGCCGAGCCCGAGCTGAGGCGGCAGTTGATCGATTCGGCCGCGGCCATCGACTCGCTTGGAGCGGCTGCCTACCTGACCAAGGTGCTGGAGAAGCTCGAAGCGACCTTGCGCGTTCGCCAGATCGCCAGCACACTCTCGCTCTTGGGCGGTCTGCCCGTGCAGCCGGAACCGGCCGTGCTGGTGCCGTACCTGGAGCATCCGGATGCACGCGTGGCTGCCAACGCGGTGCTGGTGCTCGGAAAGCGCACTGGCTCGCCCGCCGTGACCGCTGTCCTGAACCGTTCCCTGGCTCACCCGGCGCCCAGGGTTGCCGCCAACGCCGCCGTCGTGCTCTGGCGGCAGGGCATCGTGAGCGCCTTTAGCCGGCTGCGGGAGCTGGCATCGCAGGGGGCGACCGCCGCACGGGCCAGCGCCGCCTGGGCCCTGGGGCAGATCGGCGGCCTCGTGGCGCAGGACCTGGCCCGCCCGATGCTGGACGACCCCGAGGAATCGGTCCGCCGCTGGGCCTTCCTTGCTTTGAAGTAGCCCTCGCCCTTGACTCTTCGGGGCCCGCGTGCTAGTTTTGCGTCACCGAAGCAGGGGCCATTTGCGTCCCTCACCTTGAGGCTTCTGGCCGAAGAGGTCCCGGCACGAAAGTGCCCCGAGTGAGCGCCATTGCTTCGGATGTTCCTCGGGGTTTTTTACTTTCACCCGCATTGGCGGAGGAGGCAGGTCATTCTCAAGACCAAGAGGTATCGGGTCAACAGGGCGATCCGGGTTCCCAGGCTGCGAGTCATCTCTGAGACCGGCGAGGCGCTCGGTATCGTCCCGCTGGCCGAAGCGCTGAAGCTGGCAGACGAGCGCGGGCTCGACATCGTCGAGGTGTCGCCCGACGCCGATCCGCCCGTAGCCCGCTTGATGGACTACGGCAAGTTCAAGTATTCCCAGGAGAAGAAGAACCGTGAGGCGCGCAAGCGCCAGAAGAACGTGACGCTCAAGGAAGTGAAGCTGCGGGTGAAGATTGGCCGGCACGACTTCGACTTCAAGAGGGATCACGGCATCGAGTTTCTGAAGGCGGGGCACAAGCTGAAGGTGACCGTCACCTTCAGCGGTCGCGAGATGACACACCAGGAGCTGGGTCACGACCTCATCAACCGGATGCTCGAGGAACTGGGCATCGCCGGGAAGGTCGAGGCGCCTCCCAAGATGGAAGGGCGCAACCTGAGCGCCATCGTGAGCCCGAAGTAGCCACCCGGCGCCCGGCACGTTCAAACGCAGGAGAGACAGCAATGCCCAAGATGAAGAGCCACCGCGGAGCGTCCAAGCGCTTCCGCATCAACAAGAACGGATTGATCAAGCGCGCTTCGGCGTACAAGAGCCACATCCTCACCAAGAAGCACCGGAAGCGGAAGCGGAACCTTCGGAAGGTCACCTACGTTTCGAAGGCTGACAGCTGGAAGATTTCCACGCTGGTGTCGCACTGAGTCCGCACGCATTTCCGATCGGCGGCCCGACTCGCCACGCGAGCAACCGGCTGCCGCTTCGATAAGCCGGGCCGGCGCAGGGTCAGAGCGCCCGTCCAGGCAGGGTGGCATCACACCCGGGAGGTCTAGACAATGAGAACGACTTCAGGTCCCGTTACCAAGAACAATCACAGGAAAATCCTGAAGATGGCGAAGGGCTACCGCAATGGCCGTTCGACCCTCTTCAAGAGGACCAACGAAGCGGTCATCAGCGCGCTGAAGCACGCCTACAAAGACCGCAAGGCGAAGAAGGGCGAGTACCGCGCCCTCTGGATCGCCCGCATCAACGCCGCAGTGCGCGCCCTGGAGCCGACGTTCACCTACGCCCGCTTCATGGACGGCCTGCGCAAGAAGAACATCGAGATCAACCGCAAGGTCCTGGCCGACCTCGCCGTCAGCAACGCCTCCGAGTTCAACCGTCTGGTCGAGCTCGCCAGGAGCTGACAATCGCCCTCGAGACAGGGCCGCGCCAGGCCCTGTGGTGACCGCCGCCAACCCCCACGGGAGGGCGGCGGTTCGCTTTGGGCGCGAATTGGAACCCTGGCCGCGCTCTCAGCAGAGAGCTCCGGTCAGCAGCAGCAACCCCGCACCCAGGCAGGCCAGCCCGGCCATCGCCGCCGTGAGCGCCCGCTGGCGGCGCGCCGGGCAGTCGACAGCCGACAGCAGCTCCTCGAAGCGGCGCCGGAACTCCGGGAAGCGCGCGGCGCTTCCGCGGGGGTGCCACTCCATCAGGCAGCGGGCGCCCCGGCGCCAGTAGTAGAGGCGCAGCGTCACGTCCGGCGCCATCGCCAGCCCCGTCGTCGTCCTCTCGGGATCGAGCTCGGCCTGCGCAAGCGCCTTGTCGAGCGTCTGCTGGAAATCCCGCTCCGAAATCTCCCCCACGATCCAGGTGTCGGGTACCAGCCTCGAGAGGATGAACACCACCAGCACCCCAAAAGCTCCCAGGGAGACCAGCCGCGGCAGGAGATCGTCCTGGAACAGACGCGCTGAACCGGCTGGCCAGAGCGCCGCGAAGGCGGCGGCCAGTGAAACGGCGATCCCGGCCATCGCCCCAAGCACGGCGTGGTCCGCGAGCCCCGCGTAGAGCCTGGCCCCGCGTCTGAGACAACTCCAGGCCGGCAAGAGCAGCACCAGCCCCGTCACGGTCAACATCACGGCCACGTAGATGGTCTGGTACTGAGTCATGGGGACCTCCGCTAGCTGAGAATCGAGAATCGAGATGCGAGGGGCGAGGCTTCCGGATCAGTCCTCGCCCGGGAGTAGTCGAGGAGTCAGACCATAGAGCCAGTCTTCTTGCTCGTCGGTCTGGAAGGCGTAGACGCGGAGCGATTCGACGTGCCGGATGGCCTCGAAGGGATCATAGGCGCAGGCGCGGATGAGGTAGCCGGTGAGCATGCAGCCTGTCCGGCCGATGCCTGCAAGACAGTGGACACAAGTGGAACCGTTGGAGCGCACCAGCTCGACGAAGCGCTCGAGCTGGCCAAGCGTGGGCGGACAGCCGTCATTGATGGGGATGTGGATGTGCTGGAAGCCGTAGAGCGGCGCAAAGCTCGGCACTCCGCCCCACTCGAGCAGACTGACGAGCGTGCCGACGCCCTCTTCCTTGAGCAGCCGGTAGTCGGGCTCGCCGTCCGGGCGCCGGCAGCCGGCGAGCTTCCCGGGCAGCACCCAACCGAATCGCAGTGAGTTCGAACGGGCGTCCGTCATCGACGCCTGGAAGTGTACCTCACCTGCCGGCCGACGGCTCCAGTTCGAGGAACCAGGTGTCGTAGGCGATCGGAGGCCGGCTCCCCGAGGCGCTGACGAAGGCGGCCAGGCCCGAGCCGGAAGGCGTCCCGGTGAGCGTCGCCCCCTCGCTCTTCAATCCGAGGGACGCAAGGCACGCCGTCGAGATCCGCACCGGACCGGCCGAAAGGTGTACGCCGCGCTGGCCCAGCGTCGCCGTCAGCGGCCTTCCCGCCCCTGCGGTTCTGACGGTGCCGGCCCGCCGGTTGGCCTCGGAACGCGCTATGGGCAGCTCCGCGACCAGCACCCCGCCCGGCGCCTCCAGCACCGCCAGCACCGAACCCGTCCCCTCGGAGTCGCTCGCCCGGAAGCACAACCCCGCTTCCGACCGCGCGAGCGTGCCTCCAATCGGGTGGACCCACTGGAGCCGACCAGTCACTTCGCCCTTGGGACCGTCCTCCCCGAAGGCCCAGCCCTCGATGTTGGAGGCGAGATCGATCTCTGCTCCTGGGGCCAGCGCGAGCAGCCCGGGTCTCAGCACGAGTTGCGCCTTCGACGCTGCCGGCGGCACGACCTCGATGCCGAGCGTGGCGGTCCGGGTTGCGCCGCCCGAGCCGTAGCGGGCCGTGACTCGGACAGGGCCGCTCGCAGTCTCGGCGTGGTAGACCGAGCCGGCCGCGGTCTGCTGGATGCGGCCTGCGGTTGGCGAAAGCCACTCGAGCCCTGCGACTACTGTCTCCGTGAGGCCATCGTCCAGCAGCGCGGTCGCCTGGACGTTGGCCGTGAGACCGTACGTGCTTCCGGCCTCGATCGTCACGGCAGCCGGGGACAGAGTCAGCCCCTGGAGGCCTCGGCGCGAAGTCCGGATGGAGAGGCGCAGCGTCCCGCGCACGGTGTGGCCGCGCTCGTCGAGCTCCACCAGGATTGAACCCGACGAGGCGCCCTCGGAGGCGGTGAAGACATCGCCGGCGAGCGTGCCGCCGGAGGGATTCGAGAACCGGATGGCTGCGCTCGCGTCTTCGCGGGAGCCGTCGAGGAAGCGAGCGGTGGCGCCCACAAGCGTGCGCAGGTTCGCGGTTCGCCCGGCGGCGACTCCCAGTGTGCCGGGGGAAAGCTCCAGCGCTACCGGGACCCGGTCGACCTGTACGACGGAAAACGGGAAGACTGCCCTCACGGTCGCGCCTGCAAGCGTGAAGGCGGCCACGACGCTGCCGGCCGCGGCCGTCGGGTCGGCCGTGAACACGGTACCTGCCAGGGAGCCGCCGAGCGGATTCGAAAACACGAGCTCCCCGGAGACGTCGAGGGCGTCCGTGTTGGAGAGCGTGGCCCGGCCCCTGAGAACCCGGCGCAGGTCGACCTGTCCACCGGCCTGGATGGCGATGCGCTCGGGCTGCAGGGCCAGCTCGACCGGGATGGCCGACGCGCTCCCCTGAATGTCGAGGGTCAGTGTCGCTGAACACGGCGCGCACTCGGGAAGGGTGACGCGAACGGTGCCGGTCGCCGCGCCCTGGGCAGGCACGAAGTCCGTCCCGGAGACGCTGCCTCCGAGAAGAGCTTCGAAGCGGGCGTTGGCGCCCGCGTCCACCGCAGAGCCGTCGGCGAGGCGGAGCTGGACACGGTGGTTGGCGGGGAGCGAGTAGCGCGTGCCTGCCGCAACAGCAGCCCGCGCAGGACTGACGGTGACCGCCGTAGCCTCGGGGCCAAGGGCCAGCACCGTGAAGTCGTAAGTCGATGTGAGCGTGCCCGTGGCCATGGCCAGGAGCAACTCGACCGACGCGGGCCCGGGGCGCGAGCCCGCTACGAAGACATCGCCTTGCAGCGCGCCCCCGGAGGTGGCCCCGTACCGCACGCTCTGGCTGACGTCCTGGACGGGTCCGGAGGAGAAGGCCGCCCCGACGCGCACGGCCTCCCGAAGCCCCAGGCGCCCGCCGGCCGCCACGGAGGTCGCCAGGCGGGTCACGGATAGAGAGATCGGTCGAGGCCGGCTGTCGACGATCGGCAGCACAAGGGCCGTGGAGGTGACTGGCGCCGTGGCCGGAAACGACACCGCGAACCGCACCTCGGAGGCCCCGGGAAGCGCCGTGAGGGTGCTGTCCCGTACCGAGCCGCCCGAAAGAACCGAGTAGGCCAACTCGCCCGAAACGTCCCGGCCGCTGCCGTCGGAGAGCGTGACCCGGGCGCGCACCGCCCGCCGCAGGTCCAGCGCAGCGGCCAGGTCCAGGCTCGTCGCGGCTACCGCGGCCGCCAGGGAGCGCACCATGGCTGGGGCGGCAACGGGCAGGGCGATCGGCACCTGGACCGCTACGGTCTCTCCCGCTGCCGTGAAGCGGGCAGCCAGGCGCGCAGATGAAGCGCCCGGCTCGGGGGTGAAGCGCGTCCCGGCAAGCGTGCCGCCTGTAGTCATGGCCAGCTCGACCTGGCCCGTGACGTTCACACTGCTTGCGTCGTCGAAAGCGGCGTCGAACCGCAGGAGCGGCGCCAGCTCGACAGGCGAGGTCGTTGCGAGAGTGAGCGCCGGTGGGCTGGCCGTGAGCCGGATGGGGCGAGGGACGGGTCGGACGATATCGAGCGCGAGTGTGGCCGTCACCTCGCGCGACTCCGCCGTGTAGCTCGCCAGGACGGAGCCGGTCCCCGGTTGGGCGGCAACGAAGGTCTGCCCCTGCAGGACACCCCCAGAGGGCGATGAGAAGACGACGCTGGAACCGGCGACATCCGTCACCGAGCTGTCCTCCAGCCGGACGCGGACGCGCAGGTTCGCGAGAAGCGGCAAGCTCGTCCTGGCGGTAACGGAGAGCCGGGAGGGTTCCAGCAGGAGCGCGATCGGTGCGGGCCGCGCGGCGACGACCGTGAAGGCGAACCTGGTCGACATCGTGACGCCCGCGCGCGCTGCGCTCACGAGCACGGACGCCGGGCCTGGAGAGTTGCCGGCCAGAAAGCGCGAGCCCGAGAGCTGGCCTCCGGAGGGACTGGAGTAGGTCGCTTCACGGGTGACGTCGATCCGCGCACCGTCTTCCAGCAGCAGGACCGCCTGCACCGCCGCGCGCAGCTCGATGGTGCGGCCGGTGGCGACGGTGTCGAGCCCAGGAACGAGGGCCAGGCCGATTGGCCGGGCCTGGGGTAGCGCGATCGACCCCGCCGGCTTGAGCGGTTCGGGAGCGTCAGTCGGGACCCTGGGCCGCACCGAGAACGGAGCGGAGGAAACCGGGACGCGCTCGAGCCGAAAAGTCGTCGGTGCCGCCTGCGGTTCCTGGTCGTGGCAGCCGCCTGCAAGGAGGCCCACCGCCACCGCGGCCGCCAGGGTCAGAAAACCAGGCAACCGGCGACGGCCGGCCGAAGCTGCGCGCGCCGCGCCCGGCAGAGGGTCCGCGGAATTTCGAATACGTCTGAACAGTCGATCATGCTATCGGCCGTCCGCCCGGGAGAGGGGATGCTTGGGGCGGGCCAGCGCGCAGGCCATTTCGACGGCGTCGAGGAGGCTGTCGGGGAGGGCTTGGCCGGACCAGGCCAGGTCCCAGGCGGTGCCGTGGTCGACCGAGGTGCGGACGATGGGCAGTCCGAGGGTGAGGTTCACGCCGCGCATCGATTCGAGCCGTCCGCCCCAGGCCTGGAAGCAGGCCAGCTTGAAGGGGACATGGCCCTGGTCGTGGTACATCGCGACGGCCAGGTCGAACTCGCCCGAGAAGGCCCGGACGAAGGCGGTGTCGGCCGGGATGGGGCCGGTCGCCAGGATGCCCAGTCTGCGTGCGGCGCGGACGGCCGGTTCGAGGATGCGGCGATCCTCGTCGCCGAAGAGCCCGGCCTCGCCGGCGTGTGGGTTCAAGCCGCAGACGGCCAGCCTGGGAGCTGCGACGCCGAGCCTGCGGCAGGCCTCCTCGCCCAATCGAATCGTATCGACGACCCGCGCGCGTGTGATGGCGCCGGGAACTTCCGACAGGGGTTGGTGGCAGGTGACGTGTACGACTCGGCGGGGGCCGTCGGCCAGCATCAGCGCGAAGCGCTTTGTACGGGTCAGCCGCGCCAGGATCTCCGTATGGCCCGGGAAGCGGTGTCCGGCCATCCAGAGTGCCTCCTTGGAAAGCGGGGCGGTGGCGATTGCGGCGACGCGTCCGGCCAGCGCCAGCGCCACGGCGTCGGCGACGTGGCGGAAGGCGGCCTCGCCGCACGCGGCCTGCGGTCTGCCGGGGATGAAATCGCCCGGGCCTGGAGAGCTTCCCGGCATGACCCAGAGCGTCCTGGCATTCGGTGTGATCGCTTCGGGCCCCGAGACTGCCCGGACCCGCAGTCTGGCCTTCGTCAAACGGACGGCGCGCTCCATGACGAGGGGATCGCCCAGCACCAGCGGGACGCAGTTCGAGCGCAGGCGGCGGCTTGCTGCGGCGCGGGCGATGATCTCGGGCCCCACGCCGGCGGCATCGCCCATGGTGATGGCGATGAGCGGCAGCGGAACGCCGGGGCGAGCGCGTGTCACGCTGTGTATACTAGGGGCCGAGCCGCCCCGGGGTCAAAACAGGCGATCGGGGCTGGCCCGCGGGACGGCGGGCCAGGGCAGGCGCCCCGCTGGCCCGACTCGCCCGGCAGAAGAGTCGGCTTGGCCCGATCCCGGAGGCACCCGTGGCGGAATCCTCAGCTCGGAAGAAGCAACGACACGCCCTGATGGCCGAGCTGGCCATCGTGATGGCGGTCATCGTCACCACCTACGTCCTCTCCTCGACCCGCATCTTCCGGCTGGTGGAGCAGGGCACATACGACTACCGGATGATCTTCCGTCCCCGCCAGGAGACGGCTCAGCAGATCGTCTACATGAACATCGACGACGCCAGCCTCCTGAAGTTCGGCCGCTGGCCCTGGCCTCGCTCGCACCACGCGCGCATCATCTCGACGCTCAAGCACTTCGGCGCCAAAAACGTCTTCCTGGACATCGAGTTCCCCGAGGAGAGCCCGAAGATCCTCAAGGAGTCGATCAGCGGACAGAGCTTCTTCCATTCGCTCGACATCTTCGAAGAAGGGACGCTGGCGGGTATCGAGAACGCGAAGGGCGTGTTGCTGAAACAGGCGCAGCAGGTGGGCATCGAGGCCCCGCTGCAGGGTCTCCACGATTACGTGGGGATGCAGGTGGGCTCTCTGAGACGAGACCTGCAGAACGCCGTGGTCAACCCGGACCAGGTTTTCGTCGACGAGCTGCGAAGGTGTGGAAACATCTATTCGGTCTTCTTCGTGGAGGAGCCGTCGGCCCGCGTGTTGCTCGAGGCGCAGGCCCGTCTGAAGGCGATCGAGACCTACGTCAAGGACCACCCCGACGAACCCTTCGACCGGCTTCCCGGCAAGCTCAAGGATTCCCTGGACGCGCGCGACCTCTACAACCTGGTGAAGTTGCGCATGTATCTGCGGAACCACATCGACGCCCCGACGACGCTGGCCGCCTCCGACCTGGGGCTCGATCCGGACTACGTCAGTCGCGAGATCGAGACGGCCCGCCAGTACGTCCTGGAAGAGGCGATCGTGCGCGAGGTGCGGGAGGCCGCCAAGGCGAGCTTCGAGGATGTGAGCGCCTGGGTCGTGAAGAAGCTGGGCATCGCCAACCCGGGCAACTACGAGGAGTTCATGAAGAAGTTCTACACGAAGGCCTCGAGCCAGCAGATCGTGAAGAACCGCTTCTCGATGCCGCTCTTCTCGGGCGACGTGCCGCTGGAGATGCCGTCGTCGGATGATTTCCAGCCCCCGATCTCGCTCTTTGCCTTGCAGTTCAAGGGGCTCGGATTCTCCAACGTGAAGCCGGACAACGACGGCTCCATTCGCTCCGTGCCGCTCTTCTGGCGACTGGGCAACCGCGTCGTCAAGCACGCCGCCTTCAAGCTGGTCTGCGACTACCTGGGCGTCAAGGACACGGACATCGAGCTGCACCCAGGGCCCAGAGTGGTCCTGCGGACGCAGCAGGGACCGATCGCCATCCCCGTCGACCACGAGGGACAGATGCTCATCAACTGGGCCGGGGGCTTCCTGACGTCCTTCGAGCACCGCTCGCTCGACGGCGTGCGGGATTATCTGAACCTCACGGAGGACTACAGGTTCCACCTGAAGCAGGGCGACATGACCGGGAAGTACGCCCAGTATGCGCTGCATCTGGACAAGGTGAAGGAGCTGGAAGTCGCAGCCGGCGAGCTCGAGTACGCGGCCGCAAATCCGAGTAGCGTCGACGCGACCGTGGCGAGCACCGCGACGGTCGCGCTGGGGCAGGTCCGGGCGGAGCTGGAGGCCGCCTACAAGAAGCGGGACGAGTACGAAGACGAGATGTTCAAGGGCACGCTGGGCGCTCCCGGGCACAAGGGCACGCTCGAGAAGGTCAAGGAGCTGATCGCGCGAGAGAGGGCCAAGCCGCAGCCCGACCAGGGCAAGCTCTCGAGGCTGCTGGCGACCGCGGAATCCAGCGAGAAGGAGATGCGGGAGGCGCAGCGGTACCGGGTGGCACTAAACGAGCGAAAAGAGCAGCTGAGTCGCATCGTCAAGGACCGGATCTGCATGGTCGGCTCGGTCGCCAGCGGCACTGTGGACCTGGGCGAGATGCCGTACCAGGAGGTCTACCCGAAGGTCGGCGTGCACGCCAACGTCATCAACACGGTGCTGACGCAGCACTTCATCCGGCGAATCGACCGCCTGCCCTCGTTCCTGATCCTGATTGCTGTCGCGCTGGCCAGCGGGCTGCTCTTCCCGCGCGTGTCGATCCTCAGCGGTTCGATCCTCCTGGTCGAGATGATTGCCGCCTACGCCGTCATCGCCTACGTCGTGCTGCGCAACTGGGGACTCTGGATAGACGTGGCCCCGCAGGTCTGCGCCATCTTCCTCAACTACACCAGCATCAGCGTGTACCGATACGTCACCGAGCTGGCCCAGCGCCGCTTCGTGGAGAAGGTCTTCGCGCACTACCTTTCGCAGGAGGTCATCGATCAGCTCATCGAAGACCCGGACCGCGTCCGGCTGGGCGGCGAGGAGACCGAGATCACTCCGTTCTTCAGCGACGTCGCCGGGTTCAGCACGATCTCGGAGAAGTTGACACCCACGGAGCTGGTAAACCTTCTCAACGAGTACCTGACCGAGATGACCAACATCCTGCTCAAGTACCAGGGCACCCTCGACAAGTACGAGGGCGACGCCATCATCGCCTTCTTCGGAGCGCCGCTGCACTTTGCGGATCACGCCGCCAAGGCCTGCTTCGCTTCACTGGAGATGCAGCAGACGATGGTCCAGATGCGGGAACGGTTGAAGGCCGAGGGGCGGCCGCTGCTCAAGATGCGAATCGGACTGAACTCCGGACGCGCCGTGGTCGGGAACATGGGAAGCCAGGACCGCTTCAACTATACGATGATGGGCGACACCGTGAACCTGGCCAGCCGCCTGGAAGGCGCCAACAAGCCGTACGGCACCTACATCATGATGAGCCAGTGGACCCAGAAGGCCGCCCAGGACCAGATCGAGTCCCGGGAGCTGGATCGCATCCTGGTCGTCGGCAAGCTGGAGCCCGTCACCGTCTACGAGTTGCTCTCCCGAAAGGGCCAGCTCGAGAAGCCCAAGCAGAACATCGTCGAGGTCTACAACCAGGGCCTCGAACTCTACCGCAAGCGCGAATGGATGTCCGCATGCGAGAAGTTCATGCAGGCCGACCAGTTCCCCGGCGGCGACCCGCCCTCCCGCGAGTACATCCGCCGCTGCCAGGAGTTCGCCGCCTTCCCGCCCCCCGACGACTGGGACGGAACCTACCAGATGAAGGACAAGGGGAAGTAGAGAATCGAGAATCGAGAATCGAGCCTGACTCCTGATCCCTGATCTCTCGAGCCTCAGCCTCAAGCCTCAAGCCTCGAGCCTCGAGCCTCCCTACTGACGCCTGCGGCGTCAGTAGGAGTACGTCACGTTCAGGAAGAGGTTGGTCGTGTCGTCCTGGGTCCCCACGGGGTAGGCATCGCCTGGGCTGAACTTGCCCCACTGGGCTAGCACAGTCAGGTCCGAGTAGGGGCGCCAGCCAATCAGGAAGTCGACGGCGGAACCGACGTCGTTGGTGCCTTGCACGGTGGCCTGCGGATCGCTCATGAAGCCGAATGAGTCGGTCTTCCGGTAGCGGCTGAGCTTGGTGCCGACCGTGAACGTCTCGAACCCCTTCGACTCCTCGAAGGGCTTCCAGAAAACGCCGTTGCGCCAGACCTCGAGGTTGGAGAGCCGCGGGTTGAGCGCTAGGCCGAAATCGTAGCGTCCGAATCCCATGAAGTTGCGGTCGACGCCGCCGCTGGCCACGCCGGTCTGGGTGGTAATGCCTGCCAGCCGGCCCGGGTCGCCGCCGGCCACCGCCAGCTCGCTGGTAAACACCGGGTGTCCCTTCCAGTCGGGGTGGTAGGCCAGCTCGGCGAAGCCCGCGCTCGAGTTGACGCCGATCCGCGTGCCGGCGGCGCCGGGTCCGATCGCGGAGCCCTTCTCGAGAATGCCCTCCCCGTAGTAGCTCAGGTTCTGGGTGAAATCGCCGGAGGTGCCGAGCGCGTAGTAGTCGGTGTCGTAGTCGAAGCGCTGCACGGCGGCTGGCACGAAGCCGGGCTGGTCGCTGTTGTCCTTCTGGCGGAGCCAGTAGAAGAAGTAGCGCTCGCCCTCCTCATTGAGGAAGCTGGCATTGAAGCCGGCGAAGCGGCGCTTGGCCCGGCTGCCCAGCAACCGGTTCTCGAGCGTGGTGTCCAGATCGACGTCGTTCGGCAGGCTCTGGGCAAGGAAGCCGTCGAAGTTCCATCGCCCGGACGTCCAGTCGACGTGTGCCGCGTCATAGTTGCCGTTCAAGGTCAGGCCCCGGCCCATCCGCAGATACTGCCGCCCCAGGCGCAGCGAGTAGTCGTCGAAGACGGTCGTGTCGAGATAGGCGAGATCGAGGTCGAGCCGTTCGTTTGGCAGGTAGGGCTGGGCCGTCCCCGGACTGGTGTCGAAGCGGAAATCCAGGAACCGGATACGCGCGTAGAGGCTGGAGCCGCCCTCGAAGTCGAGCTTGCCCCAGTACCGGTTGTCCATCACCAGGATGCGGTCGACGGCGTCGGCTGTGGCCTCCGAGTTGTCGTCGTTCTCCAGCCACACTGCGCTGTAAGACGACCATCCGCCGTGCTGGAAGTTCTGCTGCCCCTCGTCCTTCTCGCGCCAGTCAGTCAGGAGCGGGTCCCGCTGTGTCTGGAGCTCCACGCGGCGCAGCTGCTCCTGAACGGTCTGAGCCCCCAGCGGGGCTGCCAGAACGGCGCTGACGATCAGGAGTATCGGCCCAACGTACACGCGTCTCATCGACCTCGTACCTCTCTCTTATCCTTATTGCTCCGTGAGTAGTCGAAACCGGGGCCCGTCCGGGAGTCCTTATTGAGCCGGCGCCCCCACTCCGGCAATGGCCGCGGCGGTGGTGCTGACCACGGCATCCACGGAATCGATCTGCAACGTCTTGCCCGACGGCGTCGAGGTGTTGAACGTTCCGTCAATGGTTCCGCCCAGGGTGGTGTCAATCTCGCTAGCCGGCGCCCCGTTGTTGCCGGAGATCAGGTTCGCGTCGAACTTGCCCGCTCCGCCCAGCACGGCGCCGCCGGTCGAGACGCCGCTGAAGGCCGTATCGGGGCTCGGCCCCACGCCAACGCCCTTGTGATCGTGGATGTAATTGCCGATCAGCACCGGCTGCTGCGGGTAGAGCTCGTCGATCCCGTTGAGGCTGACCCCGACCCCCTGGAACGTGGGCACCGCACTCGGACCGGCTATCTCGTTGAACGTGAGCGAAACGTCGGAGGAGACGATCTGCACGTTCGCCACGACGGCGCCTTTGAAGGTGTTGTGGTCCACCAGGAGCCGGTCGGTCGTGGCCGATCCGCTCACGCACGATTCCACACCCAGTCCGATCTTCACGAATCCACCCGTGACCCGATTCTGCGCAAGGATGCCCGTTGTCTCCGTCACCTGGATGCCGGTGGTCACGGAACCCTGGGCGGCGCTCACGCGATTGCTGTTGACCAGCACGTCCTTCACGTCGGAAAGCTCGATCCCGATCGCTTGCGTGTCCGTGATGTCGTTGCCCTCGATCAGCAGACCCCGGCTCTCGCTGGCGCGGATGCCAGCCAGTCCTCCCAGGATCTGGTTGCGGAGAATCGGCGTTCCGACGGCGCCCGTCACCTGGATCCCGGTCGGGAAGATCGCCGAGCTCGGACGGCCGGCGATGCTCAGGGCCTGCGGGCGGAAGAGGTTGCCGCGCAGATTGGAGCTGCTCAGCGGGCCGACGACCACGCCAAGCTCGACCCGGTCGATGAACTGGTCGCTGGAGATGCTGATGTCCGAGTCGTAGAGCTCGATTCCCCGAAGGCATGCCTGGATGATCGTGTTGCGCACCCGGCTCTGGATCGGGTCGGGCTGATCGCCGGTGAACAGAATCCTCGGCCGCTTCGAGACGGTGTTGGCCACGTTTCTCGTCAGAGTGATCGGCAGGTCCCTGGTTCCGACACAGGTGAGCCTGCCCTCGACTTGCATGTCGGCGGGGTAGGGCGTGTTGCCGGTTTGCTGGGCCGTGTCGTTCTCGAAGCGCAGTTCGACGCCTGGCTGGATCTCCAGGCGGACCCCCTTCGGCACGAATATGATGTCCGTGATGCGGTAAGGGCTGCCCGCGGCCGTGATCACATAGGTGAACGGAATCGCCGGCAACTGACCGCCCGCGTAGCTGAAGCGGCTGACGTCGGCGACCGGAGCGGCCGTGAAGTCGACGAAGGTCGGCTCGCCGGGTGCGAACTTGCTGACGAAGTCGCCCGAGAATGCCGGCCGGCCGTCGTCCTTGTTGGCAGAGACGGTGATCAAATGTCTGCCTGGCGGAATGTCACGCACGACGATTTCGCCGCTGTAGGGCGGGACCGGCGCTGTCACGGTGCGGATCACCTTCGACTCGTTCGACGTGTCTTCGTAGACGGTGAGCACGATGCTCTTCACGTCTTCGACCCTGGGAGGGGTGCTGACCAGGCTGGCAGCGAACGAGCTGACATCGGGCGTGGCCATCTGGATGCGGATGGCCTTCGAGGTCACCGTGGCCGCCGTGCCTGTTCCCCCGCCGCCGCCGCCCGAGCATCCGGCGAGCGTCGCCGCAAGCCATAGACAGCCGGCCGCCAGGACCACTCTCGTCGTTGGAAGGGTGCTATAGCTGCGCATGAGATACCCCCGCGGCATCGGGGTGGCGATTCGGCTCGACCGCATCATCGTCCACCGTTCACTGACCGCGCGTTGTGTTGGTCTGCGTGTGATTTGTGTTCGTCAGCAGGTCGTAGCGGAAAATGAGCGAGGCGGTGTTCCGCTGGCTCTCGATCTGCTTGACGATGCTGAAGGGGTTGTTCGGATCGGTCTCGGGCCGGATGCTGAGCCGGTTGAAGCCCAGGCTGCCGTGGCGCTCACGCGACTCGGCGCCCTGCGGCGTGAGGTCGGTGATCGCTGTCGCCTGCGCGACTTCGCCCGGCGTGGCGAGGCTGCCGGACTGCGAGACCTTCGCCGTGTCGTTGGCTCTCAGCAGCACTGCCCGCCCGCGAGCGTCCTGAGCAAGTCCCAACCCTTCCAGGTACTCCACCGTCGTGCCGAATCCTGGCAAGTAGGTGACGCGCTCCTCGGAGCCGCGGACCGACGCGGTGCAGGTCGGCGTCACGACGCTGAAGTCGGAGCGCACGGAGGCCGTGTGCTTGACCTTCGCCTGGACGGTACCCACCCGCAAGAACAGCTGCGTCTTGGCCCGGTTCTCCTTCATGAGGAACTCGTCGACGCGGAGCTGGGTGAGCTGGTAGACCGTCACTTCGCTGTTGTCTTCGAACGCCAGGACGACGGTCGATTCGAAGCCGGTCATGACGTAGTCGCCGCCCTTGAGCTTCGTGCCGACGGCGGCTGCGACGAATTCCGTCGCCGGAGCGGCCTTGACCTCGGCCTCGCCGGAGATGCTCTTGATCGTCGCTTCCTGGGCCCGGCAGGCGCCCGAAAGGAGCAGGAGCCCGGTCAGAGCGATTGCAGACAGTCTCATTTGCCCTTCCCTTCCGGCTTGCCGCCGGTGTCCTGGGAGACCTGTTCGGATAGCCGGGACTGGCGCTTGGCGCGGTGGGCGGCCGAGCGGTCCAGGAGCGTGATCACTTCCGGACCCGTGAGCTTGGCGTGCTCGCCGCCCTTGGCCGGCATGACCTGCAGATGCACGAGCTCCTGGTAGGCGCGTCGCTTCGACCAGCCCATGACGCGGGCGCCCGCCCCGCCGCGCTCGCCGAGAGCCTTGATCAGCAGGTACGAGGCCCAGCCTTTGGAGAGCTGGGCGTCGGCGGATGGCTTCCAATCTTGGGGCATGACGCCGCGGGTCTTCAGGAACTCCGTGTCGGAGGAGAGGTCTCCCACGCGCTTTCCAAGCAAGATGGACACCATGCGGACCCCATCCGCCTGCGTCGCCCTGGGTTTCAATACGACCTCCCGGAAGAAGGCCGATTGCGCGTGGACCGGCGCACCGCACGCCAGGGCCGCCAGGATTGCCAGAACGGCGTTTCCGAATCGCACTCGCCCGCTCGTCATGATTCTCCTTTGTGACGGCTCCGGCACGGGAGCCCGCCCCCCCTGGACACGCTCTTCCCCCTTGAAGAGAGGCGCGCATTATATATCAGACAAGTCCACGGCGCAACCACCGATTCATGTCCTGGGGCTTACTTTCGGACTGGCCCTCCAGTGTTGAACCTCACGGCTGTGGGCGCGGTCTAGCAGTCTGAACTAACCCAGTGAGCACCGTTTGTCATGTGCCCCGGGCGGGCGTCCCGGAGCGCGTTGCTTCCCTGGACGGCGTTCTGCTACGATGCTCTCGGCTGGGAGCCGCTTCGGAACAGGGTTTTCGGTGTGAAGGTCGCGCGGACGAATCTGACGGATGAGAGCTAGCCTCTGGTTGTGCGCCTGGCTGCTGCTGGCGGGGGTCGATGCGCAGGAAAGACCCGCCGCCGCCGGCGCCCCCGGCGAGGGCCCGCTGGTCTACGTCCCCTACTCGGAGTTCAGGCGTCTGGGAGGAGCAGACGGCACCGGTGCCATGCCGATCTCCCACGTGACCTCGGCCGTCCTGGAGGTCCGTGCGGGCGAGCCCGGACCTGCGCGGCTGACGGCTCGATTTCGGTACCGGCACGTCGCCGGTGTCGAGCGCAGCTCCATTCCTTTGATCGCGGCGCGCGTGGCGCTCGAGAGCACCACCGGAAGGCCTGTGGCGCCTCCCGTGCTAGCCCGGCCGATCGCCGACGGCGCCACGGAGCTGGCGCTGCCCCCGGGCTCCTCGGAGGAGGGCGAGCTCGAGATGACCGGATTCCTCGAGGTCGAGCAGACCGGGGAATCGCGCTCCATCCTCCTGACCCCGCCCGCTGCCGCGTCATGCCGCGTGGTGCTGGAGCTGTCGGGCGGGGCGACCGGCCCCTCCATCGAGCCTTCCATCTCTTCGGAAACGGGCGTGACCAAGGCCGGCGCCGTGCGGCTGAGCGCCCTGGTCTCGCACCGAACTGTGCGCCTCTCGTGGCACGGTGGCCGCGATGGTTCAACCGAGCCGCAAGCCACTCCGATCCGCCTGGCCGTGGTCCGGCAGCTCGACCGCGCCACCCTTTCGCCGGGGAGCCTGGCGGTGGCCAGCCGGCTGACCCTCGAGGCGCTGGGCGGGGCCGTCGAGTCGCTTCGCGTGCGCATCCCCGGGGCGGGCGCCGAGATTCTCTCCGTGACTCCCGGAGAGCACGCCTGGGACGCCGCTTCCGGGACGCTTGCGGTCACGCTTCCATCGGCCCTCGGCGCCGGGGACGAACTGGCGATCGACTATCGGCTGCCCCTGAGCGTGCCGGCTCCCGCCTCGATCGTGCTCTCCGCGCCAGTCGTCGAGGATTCAGGGGAGCCCCGCGAGGCCTGGCTGGCCCTGCAATCCACCGAACCGCTGGATGTGTCTGTCGACGCCTCTACTTTGCCCTCCGGGGCCACACCGGCGACCGGAAAGCTCCCATCGGGGTTGTCCGGTGCGAAGGGCGGCTCACCGCGCGTGGCCATCCGGTATCGCCGTCCGGGCCTGGCCGCGCGCGTGATGCTGGGGCCGTGGCCGGCGGCCGGCTCCGCGGGGTTGACCGTGCCTGTCGGCACGGCGTTGGCCGCCCAGACTCGCATCACGGACGGCAAGTCTGTCTCGACCCGATGGCGCTGCGCCGTGGCGGCCCGTGAGCCGTGCACGGTCTCGGTCCGATTCGACGAAGGGACCTCCGTGGCGCTTGGCCGATGGACCCTCGCGGGCCAGCCTGCCGAAGGCGAGCTCTCCGGCCCGGCGGGCGCTGGACGCGCGTCGATGCGTCTGAGGCCGGTTGCAGGGGGCGCCACCCGGGAAATCGGCCTAGAGTGGACGACGCCGCTAGCGCCGCTGATGTGGTTCGGTACCGTCAGAGTCTCGTTGCCGGCGCCTGAGTTTGCCGTTCGCGAAGCGACCTGGCGAATTGCCGGGCCGCCCGGCTACCTGAGCTTCGGCCACGGCGGAGAGCTTCGGGGGGGAACGCCGTCGCCGAGCCATTTTCCGTACCGTTTTGCCGGCGAGGTGGCCGAGCAACTGGTCCAGGCGCTCGTCTGGGTCGGGCTCCCGGCGCTGCTCCTGACGATGGGCGTGCTCTGGGTCCGGCGCGCGCCCGGCGGGGAGCAGGCGTTTTCGACGCTGGCGGGCGTCGCCTCCGTCGGGCTCGCGGTGCTGATGGCGGTCGCGGTCTACTTTCTGGCCGTGCCCGTGCTGAAGGGTACGCTGATGACGAGGCTGGCCGACCCGGCGTTCGGCGCCATGGGAGATGGATTGCACCCCGCCGGCGAGCCGGTGGCGCTGCCGGGTGCGGTTCCGGGGACCAGCAGCGGCGCCGAGCTGGGCCGGCCGCTCTCCGCGGAGCTCGGTCAGGGCCGCTCCGGCGACGGCGCCCGGCCGTTCGTCGCCTCGGCTGGACCAACGCCGGGTCCGCTGGACGAGGGCGGGTACCGGATTCCGCCCGTTGGCCCCGAACCCGGAACCGGCTGGGGGCCCGCGGGATGGAGGAGCCAGGGCCCTGGGCTGCCGGCCGACGAACCGCTGCCTGTGGGCACGGAGCGGCCGCTGCCGCCCGCCAGCGGCGCCGCCCAGGCCGACGAAGTCACGCTGACTCGCGGGGCCTGGCTTTCGGAGGCGGCCACGGCGGCTTCGACGGCGGCAGCCGGCGGGCACTGGGCGGTCAGCTTCCATGTGCTCTACCGGCCGATGCTTCCGGTGTTGCAGGGTCTGACGGTAGTCTTCGGGTTCGTGCTGTTCCTGGGGCTCGCGCTGGTGCTGGGTGGAAGAGAGGCGACGAGCTCGAACCTGGCGACGGCGGTGGGGTCGTTTCTCTTGCTCTGGATCGTGGAGGCCGTGCTGCCGCCGGGCGCGAGCTACGGTTCGACCGCTTTTGCGCTGCCGCTGGCCGGTCTGGCGCTCTATCGAGGGGTGCGCCGGCTGCTGGACCCGCGACTTCGTGACGAGCTGGGCCGCTCGCTTGGCGGGGCGGGCGCCTTCGGGCTCTCGAGCGCCAGCGAGGTCCAGATAGGCGACCTCTTTCCGGACAGCGACGGGATCAGCTTCGTCGCCGAGAGGGCGTCCGACGCGGCGCCGGAGAAAAAGGACTGAAATGCGCTGCTGGATGCGTTGGAGGATATGGGTCGTCTTGGCCGCACTCCTCTGCGCGCAGCCGCCGGACGCCTGGGCCCAGCCCGCACTCGAGCCGCCGGCGCCGGCAGCCCATGGAAGCGGCCAGGCCAGGCCTGCCCCTGCGGCGGAGCCTCTCGTCGCCCTGCCGCTCGGCCGCTACGAGGAGCTCCTGCGACGAAGGCAACCGCCTGGGTGGCTCCCCGAACTGGCGGACTACGAGCTCGTAGGGACCGGCTCCGGGCTTCGGTTGACCGCGCGGCTTGCGGGCGAGGCACCCGCCGGCTCTCCGCTGGCCGTGCCGCTGCCGGCGGGTGACCTGGTCCTGGTCGCTTCCGAGCTCGACGGCCAGGAGGCCCGGGCGATGGTCGGCGCCGACGGTGGGCACCGGCTCCTCTGCGAGAGGCCGGGCCGCCACGAGATCCGAGCGACCTTCGTGCTGGCCCCGCGCGAATCGGGTGGTACTCGTTCCATCGCGCTCCTGCTTCCACCGGTGGCCCGCGCCATGGCGGTCGTCGACCTGGAGGGGGCCGCCTCCGGGCTGGCCACGCCCGACGCGTTCATCGAGTCGATCCGCAGGGAATCGGGCCGCACCCGCGCGCGGTTGCGGCTGCGGCCGACGGGCCGGCTCACGCTCTCCTGGGGACTGGGCGGCGCGGCGCCGGCGCCGGGCAGACATCCTTCCGTCAACGCGCACCTGCTCGCCGGCGTGCGTGACGAGTCGCTCGTCGCCCGGTTGCTGGTGATGCTGCCGGGAAGGCGTCAGGCGCCCGCAGAGGCCGCCGTGCTGCTGCCGTCGGACGCGAGGGTCTCGGCCGTGAAGGCAGCCGACTCGGGCAGGAACCTCCCGCTCGTTTCGAACCCGGGTCCTGGAGGAACGCAGCAGGTCCTTCTGCCGGCTCTCGAGGCCCGCAAGGCCGCACGGGGCTGGGTCCTGGAATACTCGCTTGCGCTTCCGGCCGCGGCCGGGGCGGTCCGGCTCGAGGTCCCCAGGATCGAGGGGGCCGCGGTGCAGCGTGGCCTGGTGGCCTGGCAGCGTGCTCCGGCCCGGGTAGAGTCCGTGTCGACGGCAGGTCTGACCGCCATCGAAGCCGTCGAGCTGCCGTTCGGCTCAGCGTTCGTTGCCCAGGAGGAGGTCGAGGCGACCTATCGGTATGCCGGGACACCGGCATGGATCGAGGCCCGGTTGAAGGTAGCCGAGCGGCCGAAGGGCTCGGAGCTCGTGTTGCGGGAGCTGGCCGTACGGACGACCGTGCTCGCGGCCGGCGGGGCTTCCTCGGTACTGCGCTACCGGGCGCGCGGCGATGGTTCGGGGATGATGGAGTTCGAGCTGCCGGCCGGGCTCGAGCTGGTCGCCGCCCTCGAAGATGGGGCGCCGCTGACCGTGGGGCGGCGCGGGAACCGGGCCGCGATCTCTCCCAGGGCGGCGGCGGGCGATCGGTGGTCGGAGCTGGAGCTCTGGGTGGCTCACCCCAGAGAACCCGCCGGGCTCTGGAGCTCGGTGAAGCTGGCCCTGCCGACGGCGCCTGCGGCGATCGAATCGGTGACGTGGGAGCTTTCGGCGCCGGCCGACAGTGAGCTGCGCCGGCCCAGGGGGACGCTCGAGCTGAGGCCGGAGGCCGCGAGTCCGGCCGGCCCAGGGGCGGACTCGGTGCCGTTCGTCTCGGCCTCCTTCGCGAAGTCCGGGGTCGCCAGATCCGACGCGCTCGCGCTCGAAGCGTTCGTCGTCGCCGGTGGTCTGATCCGGGGGCTGGAGCTCTTCATCTTCCTGCTGGCGTTGCTCTTGCCGCTGGGCGCCGTGGCGCTGAGGGGACAGACCCGGTCGGCGCCGATGGCCGCGTTGCCGGCGGCGCTGGCGACGCTGGTGCTCGGGCCGCTCTTGCCATCGCCCTGGCGGCCGCTGGTGTCGGGCCTGATTGCCGCGGCGGTGGTCGCGGCGCTCGGCGCGCTGGCCGGTGAGTCCGAGCCGCGGAGCCGGGGCTAGCTCCATGGAACTCGACGCCCCCAAGCCGCTCGAAGAGCTGATCCGCGATCTCGCCAGCGATCGGGAAGAGCTCCGCCGGGAAGCGGTGCAGCAACTGGCGCGCTCGGGTGAAGGGCGGGCGCTGGAGGCGCTGAGGCAGCTGACCAACGACGCCTCCGTCTCGATCCGGTTCTCGGCGCGCAAGGCTGTCGCCGCCATCGAGAAGCGGTTGTCGGCTGCCGGGGAAGCCGGCGCGCAGCCCCAGGCGCCCTCCGAGGCGCCCGGGCCGGGTGCGGCCGGGATTTCGGAGTGGCGGGTGCGACTGGGGTCGTCCGTCCCCCAGATCCGGCTCAAGGCCGTGGTCGACACGTACGACGAGCGCCCCCGCGAGCTCTTCGAGGTGCTGCTCGAGATGACCTCGCGGGAGGCCGACGTCAATGTCCTCTCGGCGCTCGTGAGCGCGCTCGGGCGGTATCAAGACTCGGCGGCGCTGCCGGCGCTCTTCGCGGCGCTCGAGAGCGTCGACAGCCGGGTCCGGGCCAACGCCGTCGATGCGCTCGGGAGGTTCCGGAACCCGCGCGTGATCGAGCAGCTCTCGAGGCTGGCCTCCGACCCGGACAACCGGGTGCAGGCCAACCTGGCGCGGGCGCTCGGGCAGTTTGACCCGCAATTCCTGCACGACCAGGTGTCGGCGATGCTTTCGTCGGGCACGCTCTGGATGCGTGAAAGCGCTCTCTACGTGCTCTGGGCCGTGCGCGACGACTGGTGCAAGGCTGAGCTCGACTTCCTGGCCAACGACCCGGCGGAGGACTCCGATTTTCGCGAGCGGGCGCGGCGCTTCCCCCCGGGCTTGATGCGGCTCTCCCGGGCCATCGCGACCGTGCCCTCCGCAGAACCGCCGCCGCCCTCGCCCGCCTACGAGCCCGGCTTCGAGATGGCCGCCTCCGAGGCCGATCCCTGGGGCCTGGAGACGACGGTGGAGCGGCCCCACGAGGTCGTGATACCGGAGGAGACGGAAGAGCTACCGGCTCCGATGGCTCCTTCGAATCGTCTGGCCTCCGCTCAGGGGGCCGCGCAGGACGCCGATCAGCTGGTCGGTCAGCTCTCCGACAAGTCGGCCGAGGTGAAGCTCGCCGCCCTGGGCAACGTGAGCCGCTTCCCCGACGAGCGAGTCTGGCAGCAGGTCGAGATCCTGGCGATGGACAAGAACGACGCCGTGCGTGAGAAGGCGCGCGGCCTCCTCAAGGATCACTACGGCGCCGACGCCGTCGCCGATCTCTCCTCGGCTGCCATCTCCATCCAGCAGCGCGCTGCCATCGATCTCTCCACGGCCGCGATGCGGCTGGCCCGCGGCCAGGGTGGCGGCGTCGAGGATGTCGACGTCACCCTGGCCGCCTCACAGACCGGCATGTCGCGCTCCACGCGCACCGGAAAGCGCGCCACGCGGGCCGGCCGCACCCTCACCCAGGCGGCCCACGTGCCTCCCATACGTTCCACCGCCTGGCCGCCCTGGGCCATCGGCGCCGTGCTCTCCGCGGCGCTCCTGGTCGGCGTCGCCGGCCTGGTGAAGCTCGCCCTCTCCTACGATCCGGGGGGGGCCTCCCCGACGACTGCCGGGACGACCTCCGACGATTCGGCGGGCGGTTCCAAGCTTGCCCAGATCGCGCGCGCCAAGGACCTCGGCAAGTTCATCGGAATCGCCGTCAGCTTCCCCGGCAAGGTCGTCGACGCCAAGCACCAGGAGGCCCGCTACGTCATCCAGTCCGGCCACGGCAACATCGTCGTGCAGTTCGTGCGCTCCCTCCCCAAGCCACCCGCGGTCGGCGACCAGGTCGACGTCGACGGCGTCCTGCTGGGCAAGACCCGCGACGGCAGCCTGCTCTTGCGCGGCCGCAAGCTCACCCCCGCCCAGGGCGGATGAAAACCGGGGACACACGACCAATTTTAAAAAAATTGGTCGTGTGTCCCCAATTTCCCTGCGGGACACACGGCCGAACGCTCCAGACCGGCTTCCCATCCGGGTATTCCTCTGCTACCATCTAGTCGTGAAACGCCTCAGCCTCACCTTGGCCATGATCCTCGGCGCTGCCGCCATGGCTTGCGGCCCGCTCCACGCCCAGGCGGCGCCGGATAGCGCGGACCTCATCCGAACTAACAGCTCGCAGCCGCCGCACTCGACCAGCACCGGCACTGCCTCCAGGCAGGCAGACTGGAAGGGCGTCCGGCCGGGAACGACCACGCGCGCGCAGGTCGAGGCCCTGCTGGGCCGACCGGCCAGCGTCCGCACCGGCGAGGATGGCTCCACCCAGTACGTCTACGCCCCGGGCGCCCACCTGGCCTTCAATCGGGTCATCTTCGGGGCGGGCGATGTGGTGACTCTGGTCGGCATCGGCCTCTTCGATGAGAAGGACCGGGTCAAGCTCTCCGAGCTCAAGGCCCGCCACGGTGCGCCCAAGCGCGTCTCCGACAAGAGCCTACGCGACCCCCACGCCGAGCAGTCGATCTACCTCTTCCCGATCGAGGCCGGTCTCTGGGTCGTCGCCGATCCGGCCACCGACGAGGTCCACGGCGCCACCTTCTTCGACCCGGCCTCCGGGGAGCCCGACATCCCCGTTCCGCAGGCGTCTCACCACAAGTAGTGGCTTGACTTTTCGGGCCGCGGGGTGTATTTCAGACGGCTCCGTTTTTTCGTCGACCTCCGAGGAGTCGCCCCATGCACCGACGCTCGTTTCTGCGGACCGGATCTCTCATCGGCGGCCTGGCCGCTCTCCTGGCGATGGCGTGCCTGCTGCCCACCGCCTGGGCCGGAAACCCCAGCCCCGCGGACCTGATCGGTCAGCCGGCACCGCTCTTCACCGGCAAGTTGATGGATGGGACGGTCGTGAACCTGGAGGACCTGCGAGGCCGCGTCGTCGTGCTCGACTTCTGGGCCACCTGGTGCTCCTACTGCCGCGACGCCATCCCCAAGGTCCAGGCTGTCGCGCGCCGCTTCGAGAACTCTCCTGTCACCCTGGTCGGGATCAACCTCGACCGCGACCGGACCCCCGAGCAGATCGCCGAGTTCCTGAAGCGCTACGGCATCTCCTTCGGGCAGATCCTCGACCCGGATGCCCACGTGAAGAAGAAGTACCTGGTTCGCGGCATCCCCTGCGCCGTAGTCATCGACAAGCAGGGCGTCGTAAAGAGCGTCCACATCGGCGACGATGCCGAGCTCGAGCAGAAGCTGGGCGGCCAGGTCGCCAGCCTCCTCTGAGCCCGGCTCCTCTGTCCCCTCGTCTGCTTTCGGCTTCTCCGGGCTGGATGCGAGACTCTCGCCCACCCGGACCCCGCAAACCAAAGGGGTTTCAGGGGGCCTTTGGCCCCTTGACGGGAGCGTGAGCGCAGGGCCCTCACTCGGAATCAGTACCACCAAGGTTCCCCCTACCCGTCCGCGGAGTTCCGCCCCCCCGGCTAGACGATCGCGCCTTGCGTCCGCATAATTCTGCGGACTTCAACGCGACCGTGTCATGACGGGCAGGCCATGAACAGAGCACACCGGGCCCTCCACATTCTCCTGGCGTTAGGGGCGCTGGCGGGCGCCTGCCGGGCGCAGGGTCTGTCGCGGGTGACGATCACCGCGCCCGCGGGCACGTCCCAGGCGCCTTTCCGCACCAGCTTCTCGCAGCTGGCGATTGCCTTCAGCCATGACGGCGGTGCCACGGGTCTCTTCATCAGCCAGAGCGCCGGCGCGGACGTCAACGCGAGCAACTTTCTCGTCAACGAAGCCAGCGGCAACGTCGGCGCCTTCTTCACGTCGAGCGGCCTCAAGAGCGTCTCGGTCCGCGTCACGGCCTCCCCGACGGGGCCGACGGCCGTCTCGCAGCCGACGTTCATCGTCTTCGACAACGTCCCTCCGGTCGTCACGCTCACGCAGATCCGGATCGACCCGCGCCTGTCCTTCGAGCCGTTTCAGCCGGGGAAGACCTACTTCACCTCGGCAGACGCCATCGACCTGCGCGGGGTGGTCGCGGACGGCCCCTTCGGGACGCCGGCCGACCAGATTCTCCTGACGGCCCAGGCAGCACCCGGTGCGCCAGCGACCGGCCGCGTCGATGCCTCGGGCCAGTTCGAGGTGACGGTCTCTCTCGCCGGACTACCGGAGGGGCCGGGCCAAGTATCGATCAGCGCAGCGGACAAGATGTCGGACTCGTCACGCCCCAACGTCGGCAAGGGGCCGGCTGTGAGGCTCGGCGAGTGAAAGGCAGGTGGCGGCGGATGTCCAGGCGCATCGCGATCGCACTAGTCATGGCCGCAGCCATTTGGAGTGCGGGGCTCCACGCGGCCCCGCTCTCGGACCATCAGCGGCAGGGGATGTTCGACATCCTCTTCGAGGAGTCGCCTGCCGCGGCGCTGCCCCTGGTGGACGTTCCGATCGGCCGCGACACGACGCCCCCCCGCGTCATCGGGCTTCAGGTCGTGACCTTCCCGGACGACCCGTCCCGGCGCCGGGTTTCGGAGGCCGGAAACGTCTTTGTCGGGCTCGGCACGCTCGAGCTGCGGCTGACGGCGAGCGAACCGATGGCCGCGGCGCCGAAGCTCGTTCTGCGCCAGCCGGGCGGCTTCGTCCAGGAGGCGGCGCTCACCGACGCCTCGGCCAATCCTCTCTTCGTGTACCGCGTCTTTCCGGTGCCCTCACCGGAGGCAAACGGTCCAGCGGCTCTGATAGCTTCCGGGGAGTTTGACGGCCGCGCCCCGGACTTCGGGTACGACCGCGCCAACAACCCGCTTGCCGCCTTCACGGTCGAACGCGCCGTCATCGTCGACACGCTGCCGCCGGGCCTGCGGCGGGTCGACATCAGCGTCCCCGGCAACTTCCGCTCCATCCCCGCCGAGAACCAGGTGCTTCCTGCGACCGGTTTTCCAAGCGAGGTCATGGCCTTCGTGGCCGACTACAACCGGCCAGACGACGGCACCTTCGCCGGCCCGAACCTGGCCACGGACCTGGCTAGCGGCGTCGACTTCGAACGCGCCGGCGAACTCGTCGCTATCCGCGTGTTCGATCCCCGCGGCCGCAGGCTTCCCGGAACGGTCGTGACCCGGCCGCCGGCGGTGGTGCTGCTCTTGCCTGACCCCTATGATCCGCGCGCAGGCGTGTTCACCGACACCGACGGGGATGGCCGCGCCGACCCGATCGAGGGTACCTACCGCATCGAGACCGACCTGGTCGACCGCGCGGGCAACCGCACCACCTCCAGTCTTTCGCTTTCGCTCGATTCCACGCCCCTGGGCCGGACGGCGTTGCAGGTGTCGGTACAGCCCGTCTTCAGCGAGCCGTTTCCGAATCCCGGCAACCCCATCCCGGAGACTGGCGCCGCGGTGCGCCGACTGGAGCGGGTCGAGGTTGCGAGCTCCGATCCCGATTTCGACCTGGCGCGCTCGACGGCCCGGCTGCTGTCCCGGCTGGGCGGGCCCAACAGCGTTGCGCGCGAGATGCGGGTGACGCTCGAGCGGCGGGACGGGAAGCTCATCCTGTCGGTCAGCCGGGATCAGGACGGCGACGGCCGCGACGACTTCGAGAACCCGCCCCCGGGCGAGTTCCTGCCGCCCGGCGTGCCCGATCCGCGCCTGGGCCGCAACGACGGGACCTACATCGTCGAGGTGAAGGCCTTCGATCGGGCGGGCAACGTCAGCATGGTGACGCGGGAGCTCGTCCTCGACACTACTCCGCCGCGCGGCGAGGCCAGCTTCCCGGCTGCGATGGCCAAGGTGCGCGGGCCGCTGCGAATCGTCGACGCCTTCCTGGACGATCCCGTCGCCGCCAGCGGCAACCCGGGCGCCGGCATCCGGCTCGACGCCGCGAGCATCCGGCTCGACTTCCAGGGCAACCCGGTTCGCCCCGCCGGCCCCGTGCGCGGCATCGCCTTCGTCCACACGCCGAACCCGGACGACCCGACTCGCCCCGATTTCAATCCGGCGGACAAGCGCCACAAGGTCCTGCTCGAGATCCTCGACCCCGCAGGACACCCCGTCTCCTTGCCGACAGACGGGACCGCCGACGGCATCTACGTGATGAACGTGCGCGCCGTCGATCGGGCCGGCAACTCCGCATCGTTCGTCACCAGCTTCGAGTACACGCAGTCCGCTACCTCCACCTTGACGCAGCCGCTCCCGCTGAGGAACTCGCCATGACGCACTCCCCCAAGTCGCCTTCCGGAATCACTGCCGGCTCCCCGCGCCGCCGGGCGCGAACGCTGGCGACTGCGCTGGCCCTGGCGGGGGCGCTCGCGTCCGCCGCCCCCGGGGCCGACGAGACCTTCACCTCCCGGGTCCTGAGCGACCCGCCCGACGCCATCGTGCAGCTGGCCTACCGGGGCAGTCTCTCGTTCCGAGCCCAGCCGGTGGCCGTGGTCGACACCGGCACGGACCTGGGGAGACTGCGTGTGCCGATGCGCCCCAACGATCGCGGCTTCTGGGAGGCCGAGACGTTCTTCAATCGCGAGGGCGTCTACAAAGTGCGCTTCGAGGGCGACGACCGCATCAAGGGCACGCGGCTGCGCGACGACAACGATGGAAAGCTCTACGAGCTGGAAGTGACGAATCCCTCCACGCGGGAGGCCCGGGAGCGCCAGCTGACCCGGAGCGCGCTGGCGCAGATCCAGTTCTCCCAGCCCCGGTTCCGCAAGGCCGACATCTTCTTCAACGGCCGCCAGCCCGCGGGCGCTCGCGTGGCCGTGGTGCGCTCCGAGGACGGCCAGAAGGTCTGGCGCGTACAGGTCGACAACACCGGCGCCCGCAAGGTCCGAATCCTCGAGCGCGTGCGGTAGGGCAGGACGAAGCCGGCATACGCGGTCGTTCGGAGCTCAAGCGCGCCTGGGCTGTCTTCCGGCGGTGCCGGTGATAGGATCGCCGCATGGCGCTTACGGAGCTGGTCAGGCTCAAGCTCGATACGTCCCGCCGGTTCCGCAAGGCCGGGAACTTCCGCGCGGCGGAAAGCGAGCTCAACGAGGCGCTGGCCGTCTACCCGGAGCACGTCGTGCTGCTGGAGGCGCTGGGGCAGCTCTACCTTGCCGCGGGGCGTGTGAGCGAGGCCGAGCGGCTGGCCGAGGAGCTCTACCAGCGCCATCCCGGCAGCGCCGGGCCGATCAAGCTGCGCGGCGAGGTGCTCCTGCGGCAGGGGCGGCCGAAGGAGGCGCTCGAGATGTTCCTGGAGGCCGACCGCCAGACGCCGTCGGCCTACGTCCGCTCGCTGGTGCTGAAGGCCCTGGTGCGAGCGCGCGAGTACGCCGAGGCGGTGCGCGTGGGCGAGAGCTCGCTCGGGCTTTACCCGGACAATCCGTATGTCCTTGGCAGCCTCGAACTGGCCTACGCCGAATCCGGACAGCCCGAGAGAGCCGCGGAGGTGTGCGAGAAGTTGCTGGCCCTGAGGCCACAGGACCCGTACGCCGTGCGGGAGCTCATCAAGAACCGGCTGGCTTCGCTCCCCGCCGACGAGGCGCTGGCGGAGCTCAAGTCGGTGCTCCGAGTCCCGACCTACCAGCGCAATCCGCAGATCCAGCAGCTGGCGGCCGAGACCTTCTTCAAGTCGGGCGACTACCTGGAGGCCGCCGCGGCCTACCGGGCCGCGATGGAGCTGGCCCCGGGCGATCGCCATTGCCTGCAGCAGCTCGGGTTCAGCCTCTACCGGGCGGGCCGCTACGAGGAGGCGATCGGCGTCCTGGAGCCGTTCTTTCAGGATGACCCTCTGAACGTCTACGTTCGGGGAGCGCTCGTGAAGTGCTACCAGATGGCCGGGCAGCCCGCGGAGCTGGCCAGTGCCTTCGACCGCGCGATCGCGGCGCACCCAAGCGCCCGGCAGCTCTATGGCATCCGCAAGAAGGCGCTCAAGGCGCTGGGGGGGGAGTAGGGCATGGCGGGCTCGGGCGCAGCGGGGACGAAAGCACCGGGGACTGTCGGCGAGCTCGTCAGTGTTCCTCGGGTCCGCACGGTCGTGCAGCTGGCCGACAGGCGCGACCCCGGGTTGCGCGACGAGATTCTCGATACGTTCGTCCTGACGGGGGAGACGCAGTTCAATCTGGCGGCGATCCTCTCGTCTCTCGGGTCGGGGAAGGGAAGAGGGTTCTTTCTCCAGGGCAGCTTCGGGAGTGGCAAGTCGCACTTCCTGGCGGTCCTGGGATTCCTGATCGAGAACCCGGAGGCCTGGCGGCACTTGAAGGTCGAGGGGACGCCGCTGGCGGCGGTTTCGCTCGCGGTGGCGGGGCGGCGCTATCTACCGGTGGCGGTGTCGCTGGTGGAGCACGGGGCCCGGGAGCGGCTGGAGGAGATCGTCCTGGACGCGCTGGCGCAGGAGCTGGCGACGCGCGGGCTGGCGCCGCCGTCCTCGCCCAGGTTTCCGGCGGAGTACATCGCGGTGCTCGAGGAGAAGCACGGCGCTGAGCTCGGGAAGTTTGCGGCCGCGGAGGGAATGGAAAGCGACCCGGCCGCTCTTTTCACTCCAGGGAATGAGGAGAGGCTCGAGCGCTTCCTGCAGTCGGTCGACTTCCCATTCCGGATGCGTTACGACCGGCGCGAGACGTTCGAGGCGCTGGCGCCCGGCCTGGCCGCCGCGGGTTTTGCCGGAGCGGTGGTGCTGATCGACGAGCTATCGGAGTACCTGCGCTCCAAGACCGACGCGCGCGGCTTCAACGAGGAGATCCGGTTCCTGCAGTTCCTGGGCGAGTTCGGCGAGAAGAACCCGCTCTGGGTGGTCGCAACGCTGCAGGAGCGGATCGAAGACACGGGCGAGATCACGCAGTCGGCGTTCAACAAGATCAAGGACCGCTACCCGGGGCGACTGGCGCTGACGGGCAAGCACCTGGAGGACCTGATCGCCCGGCGGCTCTTGCCGAAGAAGCCGGGAGCCGCCGGACGGCTGGCCCAGATCCACAAGCTGCACGCGCGGGCCTTCAGCGGCTTCGACCCCGGCGTGGAGCGATTCGAGTCGCTCTACCCGGTGCATCCAGCCACTCTCTTCATGCTGGAGGAGCTGAAGGCGCTCTTCAGCCAGCACCGAGGCGTCGTCGACTTCATCTCGGCGCGGGTCGGCGGCGACGCCTCGCGCTCCATCCCGGGTATCCTCCAGGAAAGGGACACCACGCTCCTGACGCCGGACGGCATCTTCGACCACTTCCAGGCCCGCATCAAGGAGATGGTCGAGACCAACCCGTTCCTGGAGATCGTCTACCGCTACTTCGAGGTCGAAACACCCAGGCTGCTGCCGGAGCTGGCCGAACAGGCAATGGCACTCAAGCTGGTGAAACTGGTCATCCTGGGCGCCATCAGCCCGATCCGCCGGGACTTCTCGGTGGCCGAGCTGGCCGAGATGGCGCTCTCGCCCGTCACGTCGCTGGCCGCCGAGCCGAACTACCAGTACGTGGCCGACCTGATGGAGAAGCTCCGCGTCTCGGGCGCCTACCTGGCCGTGGAGAAGCGCGAGGGCGCCTTCAAGGACGTCTACCGCATCGACCTGGAGGCCGACGTCAACCTGGTCATACGCCGCCGGGCGGCGTACATCCGCTCGACGCTCTTCCCGGACGACCACCGGCTTTTCTCGCGGTTGCTCTCCTTCGTGGAGCCGCCGCACCTGCCGCTGGCTTCGCTCTCCTCGGCCACGCGACGGCGCGTGCAGGCGATGTGGCAGCATACGCGCCGCGAGGGCTTCCTCCTCTTCGTGCCTTCCGAGGAGCTGACGGAAGACAAGCTCGCGGCAATCGAGCAGGAGCTCGCGACGGGTGAGGCGGACTTCGTGTTCGTCATCTCGCCTCCGGGCTGCGCGTGCCGGCCCCCGGCCAGCGGCTCGATAGCGCTCTGGGAGCCGGCGCCGGTCGGCCGGGCGGATCGCGAGGAGCTGGCGACGATCCTCGCCAAGCAGCTTCTGGCCGACGAGCTGGCCGAGCAGCGCGACACCCTCTCGGAGCGCGTCAAGAAGCAACTCGAGCTGGAGCTCGCCAACGATCGACGGCGGGTCCGCGAGATCTTCGAGCGCGTCTACTTCACCGGGCGGATCCATTTCCCCGGGGGCAAGTCCGCCGAACCTGCGCGCTGGGGCTACATCCCACTGGAGCAGACCACGGAGCGCGCCGCCGCCGCCGTGCTCGAGCAGCGCTATCCGGGGCACCTGGCCATCGCGCCATTGGCGTCCCCCTTCATGCGCGACCGCGAGGCCGACCTGGTCGACGGGTTCTTCAGGCCCGGGGCGATCGACCTGGCGCAACCCGGGGCGCGGACTCTACAAGTCCTGCTCGAGGGCTACCTGCGGCCCCTGGCGCTGCTAAAGAAGACGCATACGACCCTTTCACTCTCGGTCGATGCGCGGCGCTCCGAGCCGCTTCGGCGGCTGCTGGAGATGGTCCCGGAAGGCACCCGCGCGGAGCTGCCTCTGGTCCTTCGGGCGCTTCGCAAGGGACCGCTGGGGATGGGCCGCGAGCAGACCAAGATGCTGCTCTGGGCGGCGGTCTTCTCGGGCCAGGTGAGCCTCTACGCGGACGGTAAGCGGCTGGCCGCCGACCGGCTCTCTCCCCAGGCCATCGAGCGCGCAACCGAGCTGGCGCGCGGCGACCTGGTCGGTCCAGGGGCGCGGGGAGCGCTCGCGGAGGTGCCGTTTCTGTCCGTCGTCCGCAAGGCCGGCGAGCAGTTCAACGTCGGAGTCCAGCAGTCGGCCTGGGACGAGCTGGTGGCCTACAAGCGCCAGGCCGCCGACCGGGCGGCGAACCTGGCAGCGGGTCTGGACAAGGCGCTCTCGCTGCCGTCGCTGGCCCAGCTCGGGTTGGCGCGCGCGCGCGACGACCTGGCGGCCTGGGGGGCGATGCTGGACGAGGTGGCCGTCAGTTACGCCGCCCGCGAGGGGCTCGAGCGGTTCGCGACCTTCTGGGCGATGACGCCCGGGCTGCGAAAGTCACTCGAGCGCGTCGAGCGGCTGACTGCCTTCCTTGCGGGCGGCCCCGAGCGCTACGTGGCGATCGCCGCGTACGCGCGCCATCCGGGTCTCGCCCTCGGCGATGCGCCCGACCACGCCGCCGCGGCGGACGCGTTACAGGCCGTCCGCGGGCTGCTCACCGATCCCGAGCTTCCCTTTCGCGAGGGCGCTATCGACGAGCTGACGGGGGCTTTCGAGCGGCTGCTGGCGGCCTACGGGCCGCTCTACGCATCCCATCACGAACGCCAGCACGGCGCGGGGCGCTTCGAACCATTCCGGCGTCTGAAGGCAGGCCGGGAGTACGCGCTCCTGTCGCGGCTGGCCTCGGGGCTGGGGGAGGGTGTCTGCGACGAGTTTCCTCGATTGCAGCGAACCTTGGCACAGGTGCTGGGCCGTGCCTGCCCGGGGTTCGACCCGGTGGCGCTGCGGATGACGCCGGTCTGCCGTTGCGGGCTGACGCTGGCGGGAGAGCTGGAGCTGCCGGACGTCTCGGCTCTGGCGGGGGCGTTGGAAGCGGGCGTCGCGGACAGCCTGCGAACACTCCTTTCGGGGCGGATGCGAGAAGCCATCACGGCCGCGGCTTCAGGCCTGCGCGACGCACGCCGGACCGATCAGGCCGAGGCGCTCGAGCGGTTCCTGGCGCTGGACCCGGTGGGGGAGGAGGTGGTCGCACGTCTGGAGGAGTTGCTGGAGAGCGGTGCCGGCAGGCTCTTGCGCGAGGCACTGGCCGGGCGAATGACCGCCGTGGAGCGGGACCTGGACGAGCTGGTCGAGGCGCTGGTCGACCGCAGCTTCGAGCCGCAGGACCTGGCCGCTGCGATCGGCCGCTGGATCGGGGACGTGCCGGCCGGCGGCTGGGTCCGGGTGAGATCGGGCCGCGCAGGCAAGCAGGAGGGTCTGGTGGCCGTCGTCGAGGAGGCCTATCCGGACCTCCTGAGTGAGCTCAGGGCGCTGGGAGAAGAGCGGTTCGTCGAGGCCATCTTCACGGCACGGTGGCTGGCGAAGGCGGGCCTGGCGGATTCGTTTCTCGAGGAGTCGATGGAGCGCCCGGGTCTAGCGAGTCATGCGGCCGGCTTGCGCGACCTCGCCGCGCACTTGCTCGAGCGGCATCCGGAGCTTGCAGCCGGACTGCGCGAGTCGCTGGAAGTGAGGCTGGTGGCCGACGGCACGGCCCAACGGTTGGCCGCTGCGGCGCTTTCGGGACGGGACAGGGCGGGCCTGCGGGAGCTGGTGGCCGCCGACGACGTGTTCGAGTTCACGCGCCGCCGCGCCGTCGAAGTCTACGCGGCGCACGTCTCCGAGGAGTCGCAGCCGGAGCTCGTGCGGCAGGCCGAAGATGGGTCCTCCGACCCGTTCCGCGCGGCGCTGTCGTCGGCGGCGACCCTGGAGCTTGCAGCCCGCGCCTGTGAGAAGGCCGCAGGACACCCGCTCGACTTCGGCGCCTGGGAGACACTCCACCGCGAGGCGCTCGCGGGCGCGCAGCTGGCGCTGCTTTCGGCTCGGGCCGCGCTGGACGCCGTGCGGGCCGAGGCGACGCTCCCCGAGGCGCGCCTGAGGGCGGCCGTTCGCAAGCTGGAGAGCGACTTCGCCGACTTCTACGGCGCCCGCCGCGGCCTCCTGGCCGAGCCCGCAAGCGGCGGCCCGCTCACGCTTGCTGACCTGGCACCTGTCGTCTTTCCGAAGTTCGCCAAGCGACTGTCGGCTGCCGGCGTCGCCTGCGTCGTCGTCGACGCCATGCGTCAAGACTTCTACGAGCATCTGAGACGAGAAGTGCTGCCGCTAGCGCAGGGCACTTTCCGCCACGTCGACACGCTCACCGCCTGGGCGTTCGCGCCGACGCTCACCGCTAACAACCTCGACGCGCTCCTGACCGGCCGGCGACCGCCGCTGGCCGCTCCAGCTGGCCAGGCCGAGGCCGAGCCGCCCAGGCCCGGACGCCAGGCACTGGAGGAGTTCGCCGAGAAGAACGGAGTGGCCGTGGTGAAGTACAACGCGCTCGACGACCGCGTCCACGCCACCGGCGAGGATCTGCGCACGCTCTACCGGGAAGCCGCAATGGCGCTGGCCCCGGCGCTTCTGCCGTTCCTGGACCGGCTTCCCCCGCGAACGCTGGTCGTATTCACCGCCGATCACGGCTTCCGTGAGCGGCCCGACTTCCGCGACCGCTCCGATGCCTCCCGCTACACTCACGGCGGCGTCAGCCCCTTCGAAGTGCTGATCCCCGTCGGCCTGTTCCTGAAGGTCTAGCGAGCAGGAGGCTGTCGCGCTGGGGGCCTACCTTGCCTGACACGCTGCCGAGGTATACTCGGCTGCGGGAGAGGTACAGCTGACATGGCCAAGGCAGAACCGAAGTTCTACACATGGGAGCAGTACGCCAAGCTGCCGGAAGACGGCTTCCGCTATGAGGTGCTCGAGGGCTATCTCGTCCGAGAGCCGGCGCCAAGCTTCGGACACCAAAGAGTATCCTGGGTTCTGACCTCGATGCTGGAGAACTGGCGCCAGCGCACGGGCGACAGAGGTGAATTCGCGCACGCGCCCGCGGATGTGGAGCTGGGAAAGTACGCCATCGTTCAGCCCGATCTCCTCTACGTCAGCGCGGAACGGGCCCCGCAACTGATCTCGGGGCACGTCCGAGGCGCGCCCGACCTGGCCGTCGAGATTTACAACCGGGCCGACGCGGCACGGGACACGGTGACCAAGCTCCAGATGTACGCCAAGTATGGCATCCGTGAGTACTGGCTCATCGACCTGGAGCAGAAGTCGGTGATGATGCTGGAGCTCTCCGACGGCATCTACCGTGCGTTCGCCCAGGGCGAGGGTGAGGACGTCCTGGAATCGCGCGTGCTGCCGGGCTTCACGCTGACGCCTGCCCGCATCTTCTAGGGGCCACCTGGAGCGGCTGCCCGGCGCCGCGCCGTGCTATCATCGAGGGCCGCCATGACAGGGATCTACCTGGATCACAACGCGTCGACGCCGATGGCCCCCGAGGTGCTGGAGGCGATGCTGCCGTACCTTTCGGACCGGTGGGGGAATGCCTCGTCCATCCACGCGTGGGGCCGGGCGCTGAAGAAGGCGGTCGAGGATGCGCGGGAGGCGGTCGCCTGCTTGATCGGGGGGCGGCCCAGGGGGCTCGTTTTCACTTCCGGTGGCACCGAAGCGAACAACCTGGCGATCCTGGGAGCGGCGCGCGCGCACCGCGGAGAGCGTCGAAAGATCGTGACGACTTCGCTCGAACACGCCTCGGTGGCGGCGCCTTGCAAGGCCCTGGCGAAGGCGGGGTTCGAGGTCGTTTTCGTGCCGCCGGGCGCCGATGGTTGTGTCGCCGCGGAGGCGATCGAGGCCGTCCTGGACGAGCGGACGCTGCTGGTGAGCGTGATGCTGGCGAACAACGAGACGGGCGCCGTGCAGCCGGTGGCGCGGATTGCGCGCGCGGCCCGGGAGCGCGGAGCGCTGGTCCACACGGACGCCGTGCAGTGCCCAGGGAAGATGGCGATCGAGGTCGACGAGCTCGGGGTCGACTTCCTGGGGATCGGGGGGCACAAGTTCAACGGGCCCCACGGCGTCGGGGCGCTCTGGATGCGCGAGGGCACGACCGTGGAGAAGCTGCTGCACGGGGCGGATCACGAGCGCGGTCTGAGACCCGGTACCGCCAACGCCCCCGGCATCGTCGGGCTGGGCGCGGCGGCCCGCCTCGTGACGGCGCGAGGCGACGGTCCGACGCGTCGGCTGGCGGCGCTGACCGAGCGGCTGGAACGGCAGGCGCTCAGGTCGATTCCCGATTCGTTTGCGAGCTCGCCGCCCTTCGAGCGCCGGCTTCCCAATACCTCGAACCTAGGCTTCAGGGGCGTAGAAGGGGAGTCGCTTCTGCTGGCGCTCGACATGGAGGGAATCGCGATCTCCACGGGAAGCGCCTGCCATAGCGGTGGGGTCGATCCGTCGCCGGTGCTGCTGGCGATGGGGCTGACGCGTCCGGATGCTCTCTCGAGCATTCGCGTCTCGCTGGGCCACTCGACGACAGACGACGAGGTCGACCGCTTCCTCGAGACGCTGGCGCGCGTGGTCGCCGGGCAGCGCGCCGGCGGGGCCGCGGGAGATTGACGCGACCATGACGCGCGAGCGGGTGGTCGTCGCGATGAGCGGCGGCGTCGACAGCTCCGTCGCGGCGGCGCTGCTGCAGCGGCAGGGCTACGACGTCATCGGGATGACGATGAAGACGTGGGCATCGCGGGAGGCTGCTTCGCCGACGCAGCGGAGCTGCTGCTCCGTGGACGACATGGGTGACGCCCGGCGCGTGGCGGACCGGCTAGGGATTCCGTTTTACGTGATCAACCTGGCGGGTGAGTTCGAGACGCAGGTGATCGCAAACTTCGTCGACGAGTACTTGGCCGGGCGCACGCCGAACCCGTGCCTGATCTGCAACAGCAAGCTGAAGTTCGGGCGGCTGCTGGACAAGGCGCGCGCCGTCGGCGCTTCGCGTGTGGCGACGGGCCATTACGCGCGGGTTGGTGTGAACGCGCGGACGGGTCGCTACGCGATCTTTCGGGCGGCCGATCCGGCCAAGGATCAGTCGTACACGCTCTACGGCCTGGAGCAGCAGCAGCTGGCTGCCGCGCTTCTCCCGCTGGCCGAGCTCGACAAGGACGCCACGCGCGAGCTGGCGCGGGAGCTGGGCCTGGCCGTGAGCGAGAAGCCCGACAGTCAGGACATCTGCTTCGTGGCGAAGGATTACCGCGAATTCTTGCGGGGACGGGCCGGCGACCGAGTGGCTCCCGGAGAGCTGGTCGGCGTCGACGGTGCCCGGCTAGGCGCCCACGAGGGCGCTGCCTTCTACACCGTCGGACAGCGGCGCGGCCTGGGAGTATCGCGCGGAGAGCGCCAGTACGTGGTGAGCGTCGACGCTGCCGCGAATCGTGTGGTGCTGGGCAGTCGTGACGCACTGCTGACGCGGCGGCTTCTGGTTGGCGCCGTGAACTGGGTGGGGATCGAGAGGCCCGGGCAGCCGGTCGAGTGTCTCGTGCAGGTGCGATACGGCAATCGGACGTTCGAGGCGACAGTGGAGTCGACGGGCGAGCGGACGGCTCGCGTGGAGCTGGCCTCACCCCAGCTGGCGACGGCCCCGGGTCAATCCGCGGTATTCTATGACGAGACCGGGATGGTGCTGGGCGGCGGCCTGATCGAGGAGTGCGTCCGGCAAGCCCAGGACCGACGGGCGCCCGAGGCGCCGTGAGGAGTGGCGAATGAGCGGGAAAGTCTCGACGGGCCGTGTTCTTCGCGTCGGTTCGGCGCTTCTGGCGGCGCTCCTCTGCTGGGGGGCCGATCCGGCCTGGGCGGCGCGCTCGCCGCTCTCAGCGCCAGGTTCGGCCGGTGCGACGGGGGTGGCGACGGCGGCCGCTCCGGACGCGGCGGCGCTGGTGAAGCGGGCGATAGCGACATTGGACGGCGCCCAGAGCTACCACGCCGAGACGCGCGCGGCCGTCGAGGTCACGATGCCCGGGCAGCAGGGCAAGCCTCAGCGGATGGAACGGACGATTTCAGTCCGATTTGCCAAGCCGCTGAAGATGGCCATCGAGAGCGACCTGGTGCGCGTGGTCAGCGACGGAGTCTCCATCTGGACCGTCATCAAGCCGATCCAGCAGTTCCGCCAGATGCCGGCGCCGAAGGTCGAGGGCGGCAAGACGGACCTTCTCGGGTGGTTTCAGGCCATGGTGCCGGGCGCCTCCGTCCCGAAGAGCGTGGCCGCCTCGCTCTCCGACTGGCAAGCCCAGCTTACGCGGATTGTGGAGCTCGGACCCGTGCGGGCCGAGCCGCTGGCGGGCAGGCCGGGCTGGCGACTGACCGGACGGATCGTGCCCCCGGTCTCGATGGGAGTGGAGCCGATCGAGTTTGGCGCCTGGTTCCGAGAGTCCGACGGAGTTCCACGGTCGCTGGAGCTCAAGGCCCGCCCGCCGGCCCGGGGCGGTCCGATGGCTGGCCGCGTGCCGCCTGCTACATTCGCAGTGACGTTCGACGTCGATTTCCTGGGGTTGGACGAGCCGATGCCGCCCGAGACCTTCGCCTTCAAGGCGCCCGCGGGGTACTCGAAGGTCGACCGGTTCGTCTTCAACGCACCCAAGGGCAAGCAGCGCGACTTGCTCGGAAAGCCGGCGCCTGATTTCTCCGGCCAGGACATGGACGGCAAGCCGCTGACGCTCAAGTCGCTCGCCGGCCGCGTGGTGGTGCTCGATTTCTGGGCGACCTGGTGTCCTCCCTGCGTGCGCGCGATTCCTCGGGTCCAGGACCTTGCACGCCGGTTCGAGAAGAAGGCTGTCACGGTCATCGGCGTGAACCAAGACCACGACGGCGCCGAGCCGAAGATCCGGCGATTCCTGAAGGAGAAGGGCATTCGATTCCGCCAGAAGCTGGACCCCCAAGGCGAGATCGGGACCCGCTACGGCGTGACCGCCATCCCATGCACGGTCGTCATCGACCCGCGCGGGCTCGTTCACCACGTCCAGACTGGCTTCAGCGAGGAGTCCGAGGAAGAGCTGGTCCAGATGATCGAATCGCTTCTGAAGACGAAGTGAGTCGCAATGCGGGCCCGGCCGGTCCCGGGCGCTGGACCCGCAGTTCAGCGCCGTGCAAGGCGTTGTCCCCTACAGCCCTTCCAGCGCCTTGAGAAATCGCCCGGCTTCGTGGTCGGGAACGGTCATCTGGCAGAGGATGCGGCGGCGTTCGGCGAGGGTGCGGGGAAAATCGGCCAGCGCGCGGGCGTAGCCGGCCAGGTGATGCAGCGGTGAGAGCGGCTCCTGGCGGCTGGGGAGCATGCGCTCCAGCAGGCGCATCACCACGTGCAGCGCTTCCTTCTTGAGGAAGACGCGAGGGTAGTTCTTCAGGACGAGCTCCAGGGCGTTGCGCGCTGCCAGCGCCGGGGCGGCGGAGAGAGGTCCGGCCGGCGCAAGGGCGCGGGCTTCGAGCACGGAGGCCGAGGCATAGCCCCAGAGCTGAGCACGCATGAGGAGGTCCGTGGTCCAGGTCTCCGGCCCGAAACCGGGATCGAGTCCTCCCAGCTCCCGGAAGGCGGTCTTGCGCAGGAAGACGCAGCTGGCTGCGGCCTGGCGCGGCAGGGCGAAGTGGACGTCCGGCGCGCGCTCCATGGCGCGGTACATCGTGAAGAGCAGCTCCCGCGAAGGCGGCATGTTCGGCGGCACCAAGGCGACGTAGCGGCCGTCGGTCAGCTCGAGGGCGGCGTTGACGCACTGCGCCAGAGTCTCGCCCGGCTTGCGCTCCGCGACTTTGAGCCGCGGACCGTCCGCAAAGGCGGTCACGCCGTCGCCGGCCAGCACGACCTGGAAGGGGTAGCCCGTGATCAGCCGGTACTGCCGCGCGTCGAAGCCGGTCCCGTCGAACGGCACCACGACGGAGATCATGATGTTCCCGGCCGTGTGGTAGTCGTGGTTGACGATCTCCTTGCCGAGCCCGTGGGCGTTGATCCTCTCGAGCAGGCGCGCCACGCGGTCGCCACGCGTCTCGGGGGTGCTGCCTGCCTCGTCGACCCAGCTGTCGGCGTTGTCGATGTACTGGATGCCGAACTCCTTCTGGTTCTCGGCGATGTAGGTCCCGGGCATCACCACCAGGCTGGAGACGTTCGTCACCTCGTCGATCCAGGGGGCCGAGTGGTCCAGGAAAGCCAGGGTCTGCTCGAAGTCGTCCTGGGTCTCGCCCGGGTAGCCGACGATGATGTTGATCGAAGTACGGATGCCTGCTTCGTGGGTGTCCTTGATGTTCTGGGCCGAGACGCTGGCGGGAGAGAACTTGCCCATCAGCTTGAGCACGCGGTCGCTGCCGCTCTCGGTTCCGTAGCAGAGATTGAGACAGCCGGCGCGGCGCATCTTGGCGAGGATGGCCGGGGTCATCTCCTTGCGGACGATGGCGTAGCTGTCCCAGACGACTGGCAGCTCTTCGGCGATGATCAGGTCGCAGAGCTGCTCGAGCTGCTTCATGTTGCCGTTGCAGAGCAGATCGTTGAAGGCGAACTCGCCCGAGCCGTTGGTGCGGAGCTGGAACTTCATCTCCTCGACCACGGCCTGAGCGCCGCGGAAGCGGTAAGGCGCGTTCAGGATGTAGTCGACGCAGAAGCGGCAGTGGCAGACGCAGCCTCGGCTCATCAGCATCGGCAGCCGTCGCGTGGAGTACTTGGCCAGGGGCAGTCCCTCGTACGTCGGGAAGGGGAGACGGTCCAGCTTCATCTCCGGCTTGCGCGGCGTGTAGGCCGACATGATGATTCCTTCCTTGCGGAACACCACGCCGGGAAGGCCGTCGAGCGGCTGGCCGGCCACCAGGGCGCGCAAGAGCTCGACCAGGGTGTGTTCGCCCTCGCCGATGACGAAGATGTCGGCCTCGTTCTTGTGGAGGTAGCCGAGCTTGTGCTGGGCGAAGCTCTCCGGGCCGCCGAAGATCAGCCGCAGGCCAGGAGCGCGTTCCTTGATACGGCGTGCCAGCCGATTGCCGAAGTCGAGGTTGCGGTAGTTGAGCGAGAAGCCGACCGAGTGCGCGCCGCTGGCCAGGAGCTCGTCGATCCAGCGGTCGATGACGGGAAGCGTCGTCCTGAAGACCCGGTCACAAGCTTCGGCTGCGGTGACGTCGGGTGGGTTGTTGTCCCAGAGACGCTCCAGCTCCTTGTCGCCGCGAACGGCGTCGAAGCACTCGACGTTCAAGTCGGTCAGGCGGGTCCGGAATCCCGCCGCATTGGCCGCGGCGGCGACGTAGGCCGCGCCGAGCGGCGGCATGCGGACGCCCCAGAAAGGGACCGTGACGATGTAGAGGTCGGTCTTGGTCTCTGGTGCGTCGATCGGCATGGCAAGCGAGCGTCGCTGAATCGGGACAGTTCAGTCCTGATTATGCGGCCAATCGCCGCCGAAAGCAATCGGGGGGGCTCGGCAGCTCCCCTCGGGCTAGACCTTGGCTTCGAGCGCGTCGCAGAGGGTACGCAGGCAGCGGATGCGGGCGAAGAGCTTATCGTTGGCTTCCACCAGCGTCCAGGGGGCGATATCGGTGCTGCAGCGCTCGATCATCTCGTTGACGGCGGCCTCGTAGGCGTCCCACTTCTTGCGGTTGCGCCAGTCCTCGTCGGTGATCTTGAAGCGCTTGTAGGCGATCTTCTTGCGCTCCTCGAAGCGGCGCAGCTGCTCCTCCTTGGAGATCTGGAGCCAGAACTTGACGACGACGATGCCGCTGGCCGTGAGCTGGGCCTCGAAGTCGTTGATCTCGCTGTAGGCGCGTTTCCAATCGTCTTCCGAGCAGAAGCCCTCGATGCGCTCGACCATGACGCGACCGTACCAGGAGCGATCGAAGATCGTGACGCGGCCGGCGCGCGGGATGTGGCGCCAGAAGCGCCACAAGTAGGGGTGCTGGCGTTCCTCGTCGGTCGGCGCGGCGATGGGCGTGACGCGGTAGTTGCGGGCGTCCATTCCGGCGGTGAGCCGGCGGATGTTGCCGCCCTTGCCGGCTGCGTCCCAGCCCTCGTAGACCACCACCGTGCTGACGCCCTTCTGCCAGGCCTTTCGCGCCAGCTGGTTCAGGCGGCCCTGGTACTTCTCGAGCTTCTTCTCGTATTCCTTTTTCGAGTACTTCTGGGTCAGGTCGATGCTGCCGAGGACTGTGAGGCCCTGCTTGGGATTTGCGGGCGGAACCGTGGCAGCCGGCTCGGGCTTGGGGCGTGCCTTGCCCAGTCGACCCTTGAGGCTGTCGAGCAGGAGCTTGGCGACGGCGTTCTGCCGGTAGCGCCAGTCCTCGCCTTCGACCACGGTCCACGGGGCGTGCGCCACGCTCGTGGCCCTCAGCGCCGCTTCGCTCACGCGGATGAACTCGTCGTAGCGCTCCAGGTTCGACCAGTCGCGCTTGGTTACGCGCCAGCGGGTTCTCGGGTCGGACTCGAGCTCGGTGAAGCGCTTCTTCTGGGCCTTCCGCGACAGGTGCAGCCAGACTTTGATGATGAGCGCACCGTCGTCGGCCAGCATCTTCTCGTAGGAGCGGATCTCCTGGATGCGCCGTTCGAGGGCGCCGCGCTTCATCTCGCCGAGCGCTCCGCCGACGATGGCGTCGGTGTACCAGCTGCCGTAGAAGATCCCGATCTTGCCGCGCGGCGGAAGGGCCCGCCAGAAGCGCCAGAAGTACGGACGCTCGCGCTCCTCGTCGGAGGGCTCGCCGAAGCTGTTCACTTCGATGTGGCGCGGGTCCATCCACTCGAGCAGCATGTTGACCGTCTCGCCCTTGCCGGCGGCGTCCACTCCGCCCACGAGCAGGATCACCGGGAACTTCGCCTTCGCCAGTTCCATCTGCGTCTCGAGCATCTCGTTGCGAAGAACGGGCTCGTCGGCGTCGTACTCTTCCTTGGACAGCTTGCGTCCCAACTCGGCGGCTGCGAACACGGCGTCTCCCTGTCCGGCGGACGGCTGGTGGTCCTGGCTTCCGGTGTTCCCGGAGCCATGGGCGTTATACCACTTCCCCCGGCCGGGATCGGAGGCCGGCCAGGTACGAAAACGCGTTGGGGACGCGGCCCGGCGGCCGGCCGGAGCGAATGCCCCGATCATGGTGACCCAGGTGGCTAGGGCTTTGTCTCTTCAGGCCCCGGGGCGGGCGGCTCGGTCGCATCCGCGGTCTCGGAATCGGCCTCGGGCCCTGGCTCCGGGTCGGGCAGCTGCTCGGGCTTGAAGTAGACGACTGCCAGCGGGGGAAGCGTCAGCTCGGCCGACCAGTCGAAGCCGTGGGAGGAGATGGGCTGCGCGAGGATCTCGCCGCCGTTTCCCACGTTGGAGCCGCCGTAAAAGGCGGAGTCGGTGTTCAGGATCTCGCGGTAGACGCCCCGGTTGGGCAGCCCAATCCGGTACTCCTCGCGGGGGATGGGCGAGAAGTTGGCCGCCACGACGATGTGCTGGCGCTCGGCGGCGTCCCAGCGTGCGAAGGCGACGACGTTCTCGTCGGCGTTGTTGACGTCGATCCACTTGAAGCCTGCGGGGTCGTAGTCGGCCTCCCACATCGGGCTCTCCGCGGTGTAGATGCGGTTGAGATCCCGCAGGAGCGCCTGGACGCCCTGGTGGTACGGGTCTTCGAGCAGGTGCCAGTCGAGCGACGAGTCATGGTTCCACTCGTGCGGCTGCGCCAACTCGCCGCCCATGAAGAGCAGCTTCTTGCCGGGAAAGCCCCACATGTAGGCATAGAGGCAGCGCAGCGTCGAGAAGCGCTTCCAGCGATCGCCCGGCATCTTCTCTAGCAGCGACTTCTTGAGGTGGACGACCTCGTCGTGGGAGAGCGGCAAGAGGAAGTTCTCGCTGTAGGCGTAGAGCATCCCGAACGTAAGCAGACGGTGGAAGAACTTGCGGAAGATCGGGTCCTTGGAGAAGTACGACAGGTTGTCGTGCATCCACCCCATATTCCACTTGAAGGTGAAACCGAGCCCGCCCAGGTAGACCGGCTTGGTTACCATCGGCCAGGCTGTCGACTCCTCGGCGATCGTCACGGCGCCCGGGAACTGCTTCTGCACAGCCTAGTTGAGCTCCTTCATGAACTCGATCGCCTCGAGGTTTTCGCGGCCGCCGTGCTTGTTGGGAATCCACTCGCCGGCCTTTCGGCTGTAGTCGAGGTAGAGCATCGAGGCGACGGCGTCCACGCGCAGGCCGTCGACGTGGTACTGCTCCATCCAGAAGAGGGCGTTGTCGATCAGGAAGTTGCGCACCTCGTTGCGGCCGTAGTTGAAGACCAGCGTTCCCCAGTCGGGATGTGCGCCCTGGCGGGGGTCGAGGTGCTCGTAGACAGCGGTGCCGTCGAAGCGGGCCAGCGCC
>JACQZN010000075.1 GCA_016213845.1 Candidatus Wallbacteria bacterium | reverse complement strand
GTCTCGCCGGCCGTCTCTTCCGGCTGCGCCCCGACGCAGCCGACCCGGACGGTGCCCGCACGACGCTTCGTCTCCCTCGACTGCCCGAAGGGAAGGACTCCGAGAGGGATCCCTTCGGCCTCTTCACCTCCGTCCTCCTCGGCGCCGACCCGGCTCGCGGGCTCTTCGTCGCTTTCGATCCCGCTCGCCACTTCCCCGGCCTCGTCACCAGAATCTGTGGGTGACAAATGGCTCCGGAAGCTTGCCAAGTGCGTGATAGAGCGCGACTTCCATGATTTCGCGTGACCGGAATCCGTAGGCTCGGCGAGTCATGACGCGGGCCTTGTTGTTGAACCCCTCAACGGCGCCGGTCGGAATGCCCCCTGCGGCCTTGAGCCGAATCCACGCCAAGAGGTAGCCGCGGTGGCTTTGAAGCGTGCGCACGACCTTCTTGAGCGGCTCAATCCTGGACCGGTTGACGGTGCGACACCAGTCGTCGAGGAAGCGGCCAGCCCAGGTGGCCGAGCGGTACTTCCAGAAGGCGTCGAACTGCCAGCGAAGCAGCATGCAGCGAACCGACCGCAGGTTGTACTGGAGGAGATCCTGCAGCTTGATCTTGTCCTTCTTCGTGCGGTTCTTCGGACGGCGCAGCAGGCACCAGCGGCTGTCCTTGAGGATCGGCTCCTGGCCTTTGGCGCGCAGCCGATGGACTTCCTCTCGGCGGACCTTGTCGGTGGCCTCGCTGAGCTTCATGGCGATGTGGAAGGGGTCCAGGACGTGAACGGCAGCACTGGCGCGCTTGGCCACGACCGTCAAGAAGGGCTTCCAGAGATCGGAGCAGACGGCACGAATACCGCTGGAAGCGGTGGGGCCGAGCCAGTCGAAGAATCCACTGATGGTGGCTTTCGTGCGATCCCGGCCGACCCACAGGAGGCGACGAGCGCCGGCGTCGAGCTGGTAGACGACGGTGAGGTACTTCTGGCCACGACCGCACGAGAGCTCGTCGACGCCGATGACGCCGACATCTCCGACGACGAGGTGGGCGCGGCCCCAGGTCACCGCGGACTGGACGGCGCGGAAGACGGTGCGCCAGTTCGTGCGGAAGAGAGTGGCGGTCTGCTTCCAGCTCAAGGTCTTAGCCCAGGCGGCGAGGAACCGTTCGAAGGTGCGGCACACGTGTTTCTTGCCCTCGACGAAAGGAACGGTCTCGACCTTGATCCCGCAGCTGCGACAGCAGACGCGTCGCATGGCGTAGAGGAAGAAGACGGCGATGCCCCAGAGGGGAACGTACTGGAGGCGGCGGGTGGGGAGAGTGTCGTAGCAGCCAGCGCGGACGCCGCAGCCGGAGCAGACGGGTTTACAGCGCTCCCGGGGACGGACATCGATCTCGATCCGGAGGTCGCCGGGCCGGCCCAGGAGGCGCATCTCGTCGAAGACGAAACCCTCGAGTGGATCGATTCGATTCAGGATAGTCTTCAGTCGCACCTCGGCTCCTCCATGCGGGGTCTCCTTGTTTCGCAACTCGGATCATCGCTGGAAGGAGCTTGAGGTGCTCTGCTCAAGACCCAGGAAGGAGCTGGAGAAGCGCCCAGGGGTGTCGCGCCGCCCCGAGGAAGACTCTCAGATGCTGCTGGCGGCGGTGGAGCGCGAGCCGGGCGGCCGGGATCCCCGGCGGTTCTCCCTCCTCGAGGAGACTGTCTGGCAGCAGGGCTGTGGGAATATGGGAATCGCCCGCCGAAACACATCCGTGCCGTGGGCGCCAGAAGGCGATTTCCACATTTCCATGGCCCCTCCGGCACTCTGCCCGGTGCCATTCCAAACGCGCAGGCCAGCGTGGTCCCGAGCGACGCCCCTTCAGGTCTCGAGCGACAGACCGTGGGCCATCACCGGCGTGCAATCCCAGAATTGCGTTCCACAGATTCCGCCCAGGAGCCGGAAAAACGAGTCGAGGCGGGGAGGGCGCGAATTGCTGGGGCGGTGAACTCTGCGGCGCGCTGTCGAGGGTCGTCGACGTCGGACATGGCGGGAGGCCCCCGAGGAACGCGCTCACGCTGGCGATCAGG
>JACQZN010000074.1 GCA_016213845.1 Candidatus Wallbacteria bacterium | reverse complement strand
TTGACAAGGACAACTAGGGCCCCGTTGAACAAGTTCGGCTACGTTTCCGGGTCCGCTCATCCTGAGCGAGCCACGCGCCCCTGCGCGTGGCGATGTCGAAGGACGGGGCGCGGCCTGCGCTCAGGACGAGCGGTGCCTGCCTTTGCTCCAGGACTTCCTCGACCGATAGCGCTCGCCGGAACTGACCCACCCTTGCTCACGTAGATTGACCCACCCCCGAGGAAGTAGGCTGGGGATCGGCAGCGCGGGCGGCCGCGTTGCCGGGGCGGGGATGTCGCGCCTCGGGCGCGGCCGGGTCACGGGGCGGAGACGAGGATGACCGATCGACAGCCGCTCAGTGTGTTGAGCGAGACCCTGGGGTTTCGCTCGTGGAGCTGGAGGCGCAGTTCGGGCTTTGCCGCGGCTGGTACCGCATGGACGGGGCGCGGGGCCTGGCTTTGGCGTACTACTTCGCGCTCCGCGCCGCGCTCCGGTGGAGACCCCACCTGCGGCCTTGCCTGACGCGATGCCGGCATTGCTGGATCTTCTTCCTGACCCATCCCCGGAATCGAGGGAGGAAGGACCTTCATTGCCCGTTCGGTTGCCGCGCGGCGCACCGGCGCCAGCGCTCGGCGGAGCGGAGCGCGGCGTACTATGCGACGCCGGCAGGCAGGGCGAAGAAGCAGCGGTTGAACGGCAAGCGGCGGCGCTGGGGTGTCGCCGTAGGCGCACCGGAGGAGAGCAACATGAGCAGGGGATCTGAAGATCGAGGCGGCGGCGGAGTGGGGAGGCCTGGAGCCACGGGGAACGCCGGCGCGGAGCCGGTGGAGAACGTGGTGGAGGGGAGGCGCGCCGGCGAACCGCCGCCCCCGGTGGGCGAGGTCGCCGGGCCACCTCCCGTGGACGCGAGCACGGACGAGTTCGGTGGAGATTCGCCTGGCGCTGCGGATGACGAGGCCGAGGGGGACGAGCCCGACAGCGACAGCGACGAGGACATGGTAGAGCACGTCCAGCTGGTCACGAGCCTGCTCGAAGGCCGGGAAGTGAGCCGCGAGGAGGTGCTCGAGATGCTCGAGCGGAAGCGGAGACAACACAGCATCGGTGGGGAAGAAGGGAGCGGCTATGGTCTAGGGAGGCCCGATCGGGGGCCGCCATAGGGAGGGCGCATGGCTGGAGAAGTGGAGATTGCCGAACTCGACGTGCGCTACGAAGAATACCGGCTGAAGGACCCCGGCCGGGAAGCGAAGCTGCTCCTCTCGATCCAGGAGCGCGGCATCGAAGAGCCCATCGAGGGCGTCGAAGTGCGGGGCGCCCGGATTCTGCTGAACGGCTTCAAGCGGTATCGATGCGCACGCCGGCTCGGGCTTGGAGTCGTGCCGTGGAGCTCGCTCGGGGAAGACGAGGCCACGGGCATCATCGCGGTGATGCGAACGGCGAACGACAGGGCGCTCAGCATCCTGGAGCAAGCGCGCTTCATCGACGAGCTCTTCCGCCGCCACGGGCTGAGTCCCGCGGCACTCGCCGAGACGCTGTCGCGGAGCAAGGCGTGGGTGAGCATGCGCCTCGGGCTCATCGCCGAGATGAGCGAGAAGGTGCGTCGGCGGGTCTTCAGTGGGGCCTTCCCGGTGTACTCCTACATGTATGCGGTGCGCCCGTTCATGCGCATGAACGGGGTCGCGCGGCAGGAGGCGGAGGGGTTTGTCGAGGCGGTGAGCGGGAAGAAGCTGAGCGTCCGCGAGATCGGGCAGCTCGCGCAGGGGTACTTCAAGGGGCCGGAACGGCTCCGGGAGGAGATCCGGAGCGGCAAGCTGGCGCTCGCGCTCGAGCGCATGCAGCGAGTGACGGTGCCGTCCGATGGGTGCAGCGAGTTCGAGCGAGTGCTGCTCCGCGACCTCGAGATCCTGCAGAAGTACATGCAGCGGGTGCTGGGGAAGAGCCTGGAGACGAGGGCCTGGACCCAGGCGTTTCGCGCGCAAGCGGGCTTGCTGCTGGCGGGGATCCTGAGCCGGATCGAGACCGTCACCCAGGCGCTGAGGACCCTCCATGCTCGATCCGGAGAAGCGTAGGGCCCTCTTCCTCCTCCACCAGGAGGGGATGGGCGTGCGGGAGATCAGCTGCCGCCTCCACGTCAGCCGCAACACGGTCCGGTCGATCATCGCCGCCGAAGGCGCCATGCCGGTGCTGGAGCGGAAGCGGAAGGTCGCGATCGACCCGGAGCTCCTGGCGCAGCTCTACGTCGAGTGCCAGGGCTACGCGGAGCGCGTGTGCGAGAAGCTCGCCGAGTCCGGCATCGCCGTCAAGTACTCCACGCTGACGCGGAGGCTCAGGGAACTGGGCCTGGGGGCCGCGAAGGAGACGAGGTGCGACCGGGTGCCGGACGAGCCGGGCGCCGAGATGCAGCACGACACGAGCTCCTACATCGTGGCCCTCGGAGGCGTTCCGACCAGGCTGGTCGCGAGCCTCGTCTACCTGCGCTACTCGAAGCGGCGCTATCTCAAGTTCTACCGCCGCTTCAACCGCTTCCGGATGAAGTGCTTCCTCCACGAGGCGCTTACCCGCTGGGAGTATGCCGCGCCGAAGTGCGTCATCGACAACACGAACCTGGCGCGCCTGCGGGGGACGGGGCAGGACGCGGTGATCGTGCCGGAGATGGCGGCCTTTGCCGAGCAGTTCGGCTTCGAGTTCCTGTGCCACGAGGTCGGGCACTGCAACCGGAAGGCAGGCGAGGAGCGGAGTTTCTGGATCGTGGAGACGAACTTCTTCCCGGGCCGGACCTTCGTGAGCCTCGAGGACCTGAACGAGCAGGCCTTCGACTGGTCGATGGTGCGCCTCTACCATCGGCCGATGAGCAAGACGGGGCTCATCCCGGCGAAGGCCTTCGAGCACGAGCGGGCCTACCTCGTCGCGGTGCCGGCGGGCCTGCCGGCGCCGTACCTCGTGCACGGCCGCACCATCGACCAGTACGGCTACGTCGCCTTCGAGGCGAACTACTACTGGGTCCCCGGCAGCGGCCGCGGCGAGGTCAGCGTGCTCGAGTACGGCGAGCGGCTCAAGGTCTACCGGGAGCGCGAACTGCTGATCGAATACCCCTTGCCGCCAGACGGCGTGAGGAACGGCCGTTTCAGCCCGGAGGGTCGGCCCAAGCCGCGCCACGAACCCCGGAACCGCAGGAAGCCGACGACCGACGAGGAGAAGCGACTCCGCGCCATGGCCGAGGCGGTGGGCGCCTATCTCGACTTCGCCGCCGCCCCCGGCGGCATCGCGCGGCACCGCTTCATCCGCGACGTCTTCCGGCTGGCTCAGGAGACGTCGGCCTCGCTCTTCGTGCGGTCCGTCGAGCGCGCCCTCAAGTACCGCATCCGCTCCCCCGAGACCCTTCGGCGGATCGCGCTGCTGTACCTGACGGAGGACTCCAGACCGCTGCCCTGCGCGCAAGTCGATGAGCGACTCGTGGAGCGGGACGCCTACCGGGAAGGGCGACTCACCGACGAACCGGACCTCTCCGCCTACGACGGGATGCTCCAAGCCGATGAGGTGCCGAGCGATGGATGAGGAACTCGTCAGGATCCTGAAGCATCTCCGGCTGCCGACCCTGCTCGCGCGTTGGGACGAGTACCTGCAGGTGGCGCAGCAAGGCCGCTTCTCGCCGGTCCGCCTGCTCCAGCACGTGCTCGTCGAGGAGGCCCGGGCCAAGGGCGAGCGAGCGTGCACGCAGCGGCTCCAGCGCGCCCGGATCCCGGAGCTCCTGGTCATGGAGACCTTCCCCTTCGCGCGACAGCCGAAGCTCGACAAGAAGAGGGTCCTCTCGCTCTACGACGCCTTCGACTTCATCGAGAAGCGCCAGAACCTCATCTGGCTGGGGCCGACCGGCTGCGGCAAGACGGGGCTCGCGACTAGCTTCTTGGTGCAGGCGATCCGCCGGGGCCACACGGGGCGCTCCGTCCTCTTCCCCGAACTCGTCGCCGAACTGTACGCCTCGGTCGGGGACCACTCCGAGGAGAAGGTCCTCAAGCGCTACCTCGCCTACGAGTGCCTGCTCGTCGATGAGGTCGGCTACGTCGAGATCGAGCCCCTCCAGGTGGGCCTCTTCTTCACCCTCATGCAGCGGCGCCACAAGAAGGGCGCCACCCTGATCACCTCGAACCTCGGCTTCTCCGACTGGCGGACCTTCCTCAAGAACGACCACCTGACCGTCGCGCTGATCGACCGCCTTACCGAGACCAGCCACGTCATCAACATGAAGAACTGCGTCAGCCTGCGGCCGAGGCTGGGCCAGGAGCCATGACCACCCGCGAGCTCCGCGAGTACGCCGACCGCGTCCGCGCCATCCCGCTGCCGCAGGTGCTCGAGCTCCTGGGCGCCGAACGGGACCGCCACGACCAGGCGAAGTGGCGCACCTCCAAGGGCACGCTCTCGGTCACCCCCTCGAAGTTCATGAACTGGAGTCTTGGCATCGGTGGCGGTGGCGCCATCGACCTGGTGATCCATCTCCTGGACCTGAACTTCCTGGCCGCCCTGGAGTGGCTCTCCCGCTCCCCCGGCCAAGCGACCGTCGGCGGCGTCCCCCTTGCGGCCCCGCCCCCTTGGCGTAGCCCCGAACTTCGCCTGCCGCGACGGGTCGCCGCCAACCTTCCCCGTGTCACCCGGTACCTCGTCGAGGAGCGGCGCCTTCCCCACTCCCTGATCCGCCCGCTCATGGAGGCCGGCCGCATCTATGCCGACCGCAACGCCAACGCCGTCTTCCTCATGCTCGGCGAGCGCGACGCCCCCGTGGGTGCCGAACTCCGCGGCACCTCGTCGCGCTCTTGGCGCGGCCTCGCGCCCGGCTCGAAGAAGGATCTCGGCTACTTCTCGGTCGCCCCGACCGACCCCACGGGGGTGGTCCTCTGCGAGTCGGCCATCGACGCGCTCAGCTGCCTCGTCCTTCGCCCGGAGCTCCGCTGCATCTCCACGGCGGGCGCGAGACCGGACCCCATCTGGCTTGCCAACCTCCTAGGCCGCGGCGACGTCCATTGCGGCTTCGACGCCGACCCCGCCGGCGACGCAGCCGCCAATGCGATGGTCCGCCGCCACCCCACCGTCCTCAGGCTCCGGCCTCCCCGCCACGACTGGAACGACGCGCTCAAGTCTCGCCCGTAGCGGCCACCCCGCACGCCTCCCACCCGCCATCCCACCCGACCGGGCCTTCGCCCCGCTACCTGGAAAGAACGGCCCCCGGGCTACCTGGAAGGAACCCCCTCTACCTGGAAAGGAAGAGCCTGCCCTCCTCGCTGCGGTCGGGTGGGTCAGTCCAAATGAGCGCTGGTGGGTCAGTTTTCGCGAGCGCCGTCGGGCGGAGCCCCGTCCGCCCGCAGAACTCCCGGCAGGCCTTCTGCGAGACCTGCTCGACCGGAAGGGATCCGCCCTTCCAGTTCGAGGGGTTGGCTCCCATGACCTGCTCCCACACCGCCTGCGTCACCTCGGTCTTCGCGATCAGGAACGGCCTCGCGAAGGTAACC
>JACQZN010000068.1 GCA_016213845.1 Candidatus Wallbacteria bacterium | reverse complement strand
TGCCGATCAGAATCGCCCTGCATGCCGCTCTCCTCGCTGTCGAACCTCCGCAGCGATGATCCCACGCCGAGCGGATCCTGTCCATGGCCCGGCTTGAGAAAGGGGCGATTTTTTCACAGCCTCTGAGGCTTGAGGCTTGAGAAGTGTTGCTCTATCTTCGACCCCTCAAGCCTCTAGCCTCAGGCCTCAAACCTCAAGCCTCACTTCGCTGCGGGTGCTTTCGTGATGTCGCGCTTGCCGATGCTGGTGATGAAGATGCTCTCGGCGGCGGCGGGGACGGCCACCGGGTTCTTCTCGCCGGTGATCTCGATCTCGCAACCGTCCAGGGCCAGCAGCGCGGAAGCGAGCGGGCCCGCGGGCTTGAAGGAGAGGCTTCCGATCTGGACCTGAACCTTGTTGCTCTTCAGACAGCCGGCCACGCGGAACGTGGCGGCCGAAGTGTCGACGCGGGCCAGCGCGAGCTCGCCGACGATGAGCTTCGGCGCGGTCTCCCCGCCGATGCCCATCCGCCGGTAGACGATGCCCTTCACCAGCAGGTGCTGGCCGACACTGGCCTCGACGGCCGGAGCCATCGGCCCGTCGACGACGAACACCTGGTTGCCGACGGCGTAGCCGGTCCTGGCAGCCGTCTCGACGCCGCCGACCGTGACCTTGCGGATTCCGCCCTCGAGCTCGAAGAGCTCTCCGGCGGCCGCGATCATCGGCGCGGAGACGACCAGCGCCAGAGCAATGATGGAATTCTTGAGGCTGAGCATGTTGGGTCCCTTCCTTTCTGAAGGTGATGGGCCTTCGATGAAGCCGCGGTCCGCCCGACCGCACTGTGACCTCTACCGAACGACCCGCGAGTTTTGGGCTGCGCTGTTGCGCCAGACCCGGAGCGCCATTTCCCGGCCGTGCTGCGTCTTCGAGACGCTCCGGCCCAAGGGCTGGTCTCTCCTCGATACTCGTGGTCCTGAAATCCGTCCTCGGAGTCTCGGCTCCCGGTCCCCCGGACCCGCCGAAACGAAAAAACACCCGGGCTCTTCTATCTACTCTCGAGAATCCTGGGTGTCCTGGACGGCTACTGGAAGCTACTTTAGCCTACTGCGCCCGACAGGGTACCACCCGCAAGCCGTGATGTCAAGCACGGAGCTTGCCCCCGCCCCCGTGCGCAAGGCACGATGCGGGGCGATGGGAAGGAAGCCACGACAGTGAGACCGGCGCCAGTCTGCAGGGCGCGCGTCCGGCCGCCTCGAGGGGCGACCACCGCACCGAGACGGCTGACGGATGCTGCCGACCTGGAGCCGTACCTGCACGACGAGGCCCACTTCCCGGGCGGCCACACGCCGGGTGTCTTCCTGCCTGCAGACGAGGGCCAGGTGGCGCGGGCGCTCTCGGAGGCGACGGCCGTGCTGCCGGTCGGAGCGCGCTCGTCGCTGACGGGCGGAGCCACGCCCTTTGGCGCGTGGGTGCTCTCGCTGGAGCAGCTGGCGCGCCTGGAGCCACCGGCCAAGAGCAGCGTGCTAGCGGGCGCGGGAGTCTCGTTGACACTGCTGCAATCGCACTTGGCAGGCTTCGGGTTCTGGTACCCGCCGGTCCCGACCTTCACGGGCGCGCTGGTTGGCGGCGTCGTCTCCACGAACGCCGCAGGCGCAGCGACCTTCAAGTACGGCACGACGCGCGACTGGGTTGCGGGGCTCACGGTGATGCTGGCCTCGGGAGGGGTGCTCGAGCTGGAGCGCGGCGCCGTCTGCGCCCACCCGGAGGGCTACTTCGAGCTGGAGGACCTCGGTCGCCCGATGGTCCGCGTGCCGGTCCCCCGCTACCGCATGCCGGACGTGCCCAAGCGCTCGGCCGGTTACCACACCGAGCCCGGGATGGACCTGATCGACCTCTTTGTCGGCTCGGAGGGGACGCTGGCGATCGTGCTGGAAGCTCGGTTGCGCATCCTCCCCAGGCCCGCGGCCACGCTGACGGCGCTGGTGGTGCTCGAGAGCGACGCGCTGGCATTCGAGCTCACGGCTGCGCTGCGCGAGGCCTCGCTCGCCACGCGCCGGCTAGGCGACCCGCAGGGGATCGACGTGTGCGCCATCGAGGCGTTGGACGCCCGCTGCCTCGAGATCCTCCGAGAGGACGGCGCCGACAGAGCCTGCGGCGTGGAGCTTCGCCCGGGCGATGGCGCGGCGCTTCTGCTCCAGGCCGAGCTCCCGGCGGCGCTCGACGAGGCCCAGGCCTGCGACCAGATCGGCCGTTTCGAGGACTCGGATGCTCCAGACACTCCTTTGGTCCGGCTCTGCCGGCTGCTGGCCTCGCGGGGCGCCCTGGATCGGATGAGCGTGGCCCTGCCGGGCGACACGGCACGCGCGGCGCAGCTCTTCGCTCTGCGCGAGGCGGTCCCGGTCGGCGTGAACCGCCGCATCGGCCAGGCCCAGCGGGAGCGCCACCCGGCCATCCAGAAGGTCGCCGCCGACATGATCGTCCCCTTCGACCGCTTTCCGGAGATGATGCGCCTCTACCGGGACGCGTTCGGCCGGCGCGGGCTCGACCACGCCATCTGGGGCCACATCTCCGACGGCAACGTCCACCCGAACGTGCTGCCCCGTTCGATCGAAGAAGTGGCGGCGGGAAAGGAAGCAATCCTGGAGCTGGGACGAGAGCTTGCGCGCCTGGGCGGCTGCCCGCTCTCCGAACACGGCACGGGCCGCAATCCGGTGAAGCAGGCGCTGCTTGCGCAGCTCTACGGCGCCGAGGGCATTGACGCAATGCGTCAGGTGAAGCGCGCGCTCGACCCTGGGGGTAAGCTCGCCCCGGGGGTGCTCTTCTCCGTCGCCCGACCCTAGCCGGCAGCGGGCTTCTTCTTGGCCAACAGCGCCTCGTTGACCTTCCCGACGATCTCGCTCCTGCTGTAAGGCTTCTCCAGGAGCTCCATGCCTTTCTCCTCGACGCGAGAGCGCGTGCGCGGGTTGGCCGTGTCGCCGCTCAAGAACAGGATGCTCGAGAACTTCTCGGCGTGGTCCCGGCTGGCTGCCTCCAGGAATCCAAATCCGTCCAGCCCGGGCATCTTTAGGTCGCAGAGCACCAGGTCGAACCGCTCGCCGCCGGCCAGGAGCTCCAGCGCCTTCTGAGCGCTACCGGTGGTGCGGCAATCGTGGCCGGCGTCCGTCAGCATCTTCCCGAGCTGCGCGGCGATCTCGGGCTCGTCGTCGATGACGAGCACCTTGCTCCGTGGGGCGACGGGCGCGGGCGCATCCGAGACGGGTACGTCGATCTGGACGCGCACGATCGGCAGGCGAATGCGGAAGGTGGTGCCCTTGCCGGGCTCGCTTTCCAGCTCCATCCTGCCGCCCATGTCCTCGACGATGCCCTTGCAGATCGAGAGCCCCAACCCCGTCCCTCGACCCGGCGCCTTGGTGGTGAAGAAGGGCGACATGACTCGCTCCCTGAGCGCCGCCGGGATTCCCGGACCGTCGTCGGCCACGCTGGCCACGAGCCAGCCGTCGTCCTGCCGCGCCGAGAGCGTGATCTTGCCGGGCCGCCTCAGCTCGGCGATGGCGTCGTGGGCGTTGTTCACCAGGTTGAGGAAGACCTGCTGCAGCTTGTGCTCGTCCATCATCGTCATCGGGAGGTTGAGGCCACAGTCCAGCTCGCCCGAGATGTTGTCCACCATCAGCTGATGTCGCTTGAGCTCCAGCACCGCCGCCATCGGGTCCCGCACGCTCTTGTAGACGCGCTCCTCCTTGTGGCGCCGCACGAAGCTCAGCAGGTTCCGAACGACCTTCTGGCAGCGCATCGTGTTGGTGCGGATCATCTCGATGGTCTGCTTCAGCGCGCCGTCGGCCGATTCGTCCTCCAGCGCCAGTTCCGAGTAGCCGGCCAAGATCGCGAGCGGGTTGTTCAGCTCGTGCGCCACGCTTCCGATGAGCTGGCCGACTGCCGAGAGCTTCTCGGTCTCGACGAGCTGCGCCTGCAGCGCCTTCTGCTCGGCGATGTCCTGCAAGAGCTGCAGGTGGCCCGTGACGACGCCGTCGTCACTGGTGAGCAGGTAGGCGCTGACCAGGAACGGCCGCTGCTGGCCCGTAGCCATCGTCAGGGAGAGCTCCGCCTGGGCCACCGTCGGTTCGCCCGGGGCGAGTCTGTCGTGCGGCCAGCGAGAGTAGTCGGCGTAATTGACGCGGAGCACGACGCGGCTGTCGCGGCCAACCAGGCTCTCGCCGGGCCCGAACCAGTGGTTGTAGATCCCGTTGGTCCAGCGGATCGTGCCGTCGGGTTCCACGATGGCCAGGGCGGCGCGGATGCCCTGCACGACGGTCTGCAGCTTCTGCTTCTCCTGCGAGAGCTCGGCGTTGAGCTGCCGGATGACGCGCGCCGTGTCCGACTCCTCGATCAGCGCCGACAGGTTCGACTCGCGCCGCATCGTGACGAGAATGGCCAGAGCACCCACGCCCAGTAGGACATTCGGGAGAGCCATCGCCAGGGGATGCTGCTGGGCGATGCGATAGACTTGCCCGCCCAGCAGGACGCCGTGCTCGCTGGCCAGCATCAACCCTGCGTGCGCGCTGCCCAGTACCAGCGCCACGGTCAGCAGGGTCAGCAGGAAGAGCACACTGGCAGCCCCTTCGTTGCCTTTGCCGCGCTCCTCGGCATATCGGCGGGACGTCACGATGTAGGCCGTGATCCAGAGCCACAGGTTCACGAAGTGGACACAGAGCAGTCCCTCCCAGGGAAAGCGCGTCGTCGGAGCGGACGCCAGACCGACGACCAGCGCCGCCAACGCCGTCGCGCCCAGGATGGTGAACAACTTTTCCAAAGTGACTCCCTGCTGGAATCCGACCGTGCCTCTCCCCATCGGGGTGGGCCCGGCGGTCAGCCCCTAACTTGAGATTACAGCGCCCCGGCGACACCGTAAAGGGTCCCGTTCAAGGCGCCCAGACCGCGCGGCCCAGCTCCGTCCGCCAGCTCCAGCCCTCCCGCTTGCGCGTGGCAGACCTGAGCTTGCCGGTGGTGACGAACGCCCGGGTCTGGCCCGGCTCTACCAGCTTCAACTCCCCCGTGCACGTGCCGGCCCTGTTGCCGTCCGGGTCGCGGAAGATGGTCAGGATCTCCGCGTGCAAGAGCGCCCGTCCCGAAGAGTTCGTCAGCTCGCCTCGCACCTCGACCCCGTCGAGCACGGGGGTCATCTCGCGATCGGTGAAGCCGATCTGGCGGCGCAGCTCCTCCTCTCCCTCCGCGCGCCTGACCAAGCTGGCCGCCGCCGACGGAGCGGACGGCTCCGGCCGCACCCAGACATAGAACGCGTAGAGCAGGAAGAACCCGACTATGATCCCTCCCGCCGCGTCGCGCCAGTCGATGAACTTCGCCTCGGAACGCCGCCGCTTCTCACGCCGCATCGCACGCGCCGTCTCGAGCGCCCGGCGAATGGCCATCTGTTCCACCCCGAGCTTGGTCGAGAGGAAACCCTTGCCACAACAAGGACACTTGCGCGCCTCGTCCGGCAGATCGGCGCTGCACTGCGGACAGACGGACACTATCCCCTTCCATAGCGCACCCCTTCGCCGCCCGCAACCCGTGATGGGCGTGAGGCTCGAGAAGTGAGGGATCAGGCGTCAGGCGTCAGGCGTCAGGTGTCAGGAATGACCTCTCGAGCCTGATCCCTGATCCCTGAAGCCTGAACCCTGAAGCCTCAAAGCCACGCCTCTACTTCTCCATGTAGTAATAATCCCGCAGCTTCGTGTGCGTCTTGGCGCTGCGGCGCAGCTTCTTGAGACCGCGTGCTTCGATCTGACGGATGCGCTCCCGGGTCACGCTCATGCGCTTGCCGATCCACGCGAGCGACCGCGGCACGCCGTCCTCGAGGCCGAACCTGAGCTTGAGGATCTCCCGCTCGCGGTCCGACAGGTCCGACAGCACCGTCTCGATCTGCTCCCTCAGCAATCCCTGGAAGACGATCGTCTCGGGGCTGACCTTCTCCTCGTCCTCCTCGAGGAAGTCCTCCACCGTGACGTTGCTGTCCTCCATCTTGATGTTCTGGTCATAGCTGATCGGCTCACGGGTCATGCGGAGCATGTCGTTGTACTCGTCTTTTGTGATGCCCGTGTACTGCAGGATCTCCTCGATCTTCGGCTGCCGGCCCAGCTCGTTGGTCAGGTCGCGCACCTTGCGGTTGAACTTGTTCAACTGCTCGATGATGTGGATCGGCACCCGGATGATTCGCGACTGCTCGGCGATGGCCCGGATGATCGACTGCTTGATCCACCACGTCGCGTAGGTCGAGAACTTGTAGCCCAGGGTGTAGTCGAACTTCTCGACCGACCGCAGGAGCCCCATGTTGCCCTCCTGGATCAGGTCGAGGAATAGGATGCCGCGATTGATGTACTTCTTGGCGATGTTGACGACCAGGCGCAGGTTGGCTCGCACCAGGTCCTTCTTCGCCTCGATGTCGCCGATGCGGACCTTCTTGGCCAGCTCGACCTCCTGGACCTCGTCGAGCAGCGACGTCTTGGTCAGGTTGTCGAGGTAGGCGACGACCGGGTTGTTCAGGTCCTTCTCGTTGCCGTCGGAAGCGCGAATGCGCGGCTTGCGGCCGCGCGGCTTCTTGGGCTTCGACGGCTCACCCGTACTTGCGGGCACGTCCGTCGGCGGCGCCTTAGCTTCCTCTTCCTCGTCGGCCATTTGGGAGGGGGCAGTCGCGCGCGTGCGGTCGCCCTACTGGAGGTCCTCGGAGTAGACGCCCATGCGCCGATACTTCTCCAGCCGGCGCTGGAAAAGCTCCTCGGCGGAGAGGCCCTTGAGGCGGTCGAGATTCCTGGCCAGCGCCGACGAGACTCGCTCGGCGGTCGTCCTGGGATCGCGGTGGGCGCCGCCCAGCGGCTCCTCGATGAACTCGTCGATGACCTTAAGCTCGAGTAGGTCCCGGGCCGTCAGCTTGAGCGCCCGGGCGGCCTCCTCGGCCTTGGAGGGATCTCGCCAGAGGATGCTGGCGCATCCCTCGGGGCTGATGACGGAGTAGATGGCGTGTTCCAGCATCAGCACGGAGTCGCCCACACCGAGCGCCACCGCGCCGCCAGAGCCGCCCTCGCCGATGACCACCACGACGATCGGCACCTTCAGGAAGGTCATCTCCATGATGTTGCGCGCGATCGCCTCGGCCTGGCCTCGCTCCTCGGCCTCCATGCCAGGGTAGGCGCCGGGCGTGTCGACGAAGGTGATGATCGGCCGCCGGAACTTGTTGGCCAGCTTCATCACCCGCAGCGCCTTGCGGTAGCCCTCCGGGTGGGGCATGCCGAAGTTGCGGAAGATGTTCTCCTTGGTGTCCCGCCCCTTCTGGTGGCCGACAACGACCACGGGCTCCTTGCGGAAGAGCGCGAGCCCCGCGACGATGCTGTTGTCGTCGGGGAACTGGCGTCCGCCGCGCAGCTCGACGAAGTCCTCGAAGCACATGTCGATGTAATCCAGACACAGGGGCCGTCGCGGATGGCGAGCCAGCTGCGTCGTCTGCCAAGGAGTGAGGTTGGAGTAGGTCTCCAGCTTGCTCTTCTCGAGCTTCTGCGTGAGCGTGTCGATCTCCTGCGAGAGGTCCAGGAAGTGGGCCGCCGAGAGGCTCTTGAGCTCGTCGATCTTCTTCTCGAGCTCGAGCAGGTGGTGTTCGAAAGGCAGTTCCTTCATCGCGTTCCTCTCAGAAGGGGGCGCTCGGGTCGGCGCCATTGGAGGGTGCCTCGAACTTGGGCGTGTGCGTGGGGGCGCTGAAGAAGCGGAGCAGCTTCGCCAGGGTGGCGCGCAGGTCCTTTCGGGGGACGACCATATCGATGACCCCGGTCTCCAGGAGGAACTCCGCTCGCTGGAACCCCTCGGGCAGCGTCTCCTTGATGGTCTGCTCGATGACCCTGGGACCGGCGAAACCGATGAGCGCGCCCGGCTCGGCCAGGATGACGTCCCCCAGCATCGCGAAGCTGGCCGTCACACCGCCCGTGGTCGGGTCGGTCAACAGCGACAGGAACGGCAGCCTCTCCCTGGAGAGCCGGGCGATCGCCTGCGAGGTTTTCACCATCTGCATCAGCGATAGCACGCCTTCGTCCATCCGGGCACCGCCGCTGCAGCTCACGATCAAGAGCGGCCGCCGCAACCGCAGCGCCTCGTCGGTCAGCCGGACGATCTTCTCGCCGACGGCGCTGCCCATGCTGCCGCCCATGAAGTCGAAGTTGAAGATTCCGACCGCGACCGGGAAGCCCTCGATGGCACCCAGGCCGGTGGCAATCGCCTCGTTGGCGTTGGTCTTCAGGACCGCCTTCTTGACGCGCTCGTCGTAGCTGGTCAGCGCTTCGAACTTGAGCGGGTCCGCCGTCTTGATGTGGGCGTTGAGCTCCTGCCAGCTCTTCTCGTCCAGAAGGAGCTCGATGCGGTCGCGGACCGGGATGCGGAAGTGGTAGCTGCACTTGGGGCAGACCCAGGCCGCTTTCGCGAGGTCCTTGCTATAGATCGCCTCCTCGCACTTCTGGCACTTCGTCCAGAGATTGCTAGGAACGATGCTCTCTTTCGTCTTCGTGAACCAGCCCACGTTTTGCGGCTTGACAGTCGAGTGTCAAGCCCTCCAGCGCAAGATCCTATCAGACCCCGGCCGCCCCGCGCAACATGGCGCGCCGGGGACCGAGCGCAAGGCGGGGTCTTGCGGCCTGCGTGCTATACTCGCGCGACATGGCGACCATCAAGTTCTGGGGCACGCGGGGCAGCATCGCCACTCCCTTGCCCGACCGGATGAAGTACGGAGGCGACACCAGCTGTGTCGAGATTGTCACCCACGAAGGTCTCGAGATCATCATGGATGCGGGCACCGGGATGCGTCGCCTGGGCCAGGTGATCATGGGCCGAAAGAGCAGCTGCAAGGGCGGAGCGCTGTTCCTCAGCCACCTCCACTGGGACCACATCCAGGGCTTCCCATTCTTCATTCCTATTTACGATCCGCACTTCAAGTTCCAGATCTACGGGCCGATGCGCGTCGACCAGACCCTGGAGTACCGCCTCAAGAAGCAGATGAGCGACCTCTTCTTCCCGGTCGTGCTCGAGGAGGTCAGCGCCAAGCTCGAGTTCATCGAGATCGTCGAGGAGCCCATCCAGCTAGGGCAAACCACCGTCATCCCGCGCTTCCAGAACCATCCCCAGGGCAGCTACGGCTACCGCATCGAGGACGCAGGCAAGGTCATCGCTTACATGACCGACAATGAGCACCCCGCTGCCGAGGTCCTCGAGGACACGCGCATCCTGGCGGCCAACGCCGACGTGCTCATCTTCGACGCCCAGTACACCCCCGAAGAGTACGAGAAGCACCGCGGCTGGGGGCACTCGACCTGGCTGACGGCCACCAAGATCGCCCGCGAGTGCGGCGTGAAACGGTTGGTGCTCTTCCACCACGACCCCGACCACAACGACGACTTCATCGACGCCATCGTCGCCCTCGCCTGCGAGCAATTCCCCGCAACCATCGCGGCCAGCCGCGACCTCGAGATCCAGCTCTGAAACCCCAGAAGAAAGAACCGAACCTCCTCTCCAACGAGATTCTCAGGCTCCTGGCCGAGGGACTTCGCGAGGACGCAACCGAGGCCGACGCCGTCCGCGTCCTGCTGGAGCGCCTGGCCGCCTTCGACAAGGACCTGACCGACGCCCGCGTCTCGGACTACCGCAAGCTGTATCATGAGGGCTGGAAGGACGTGCTCGACGCCCTGATTCCCCCTCACGACCACCAGTGGCTCACGGACAAGTTCCGGGCCCTGGTCTTCTGAGCGGCCGGCCCGACCGGCCGCCCGGGCCCGCCCCCTTCCCCGGGCGGGCCAAGGCGATTCCCATGGAAGCCTCTGCCAACGAAGCAGCCAAGATCGACAACGCCATCACGTACATCCAATCCGCCGGCTTCACCTTCTCCGACGAGATGGTGAAGAACTACTACATCTGCCTGAAGACCAAGCCCTTCGTCATCCTGGCCGGCATGTCCGGCACCGGCAAGACGCAGGTCACCCGGCTCTTCTCCAAGTCGATCGGCGCCCACTACTCGCTCATCAGCGTCAGCAGCTCCTGGACCAGCGACACCGACCTCCTCGGCTACTGGGACAAGGAACGCCAGGTCTTCGTCGAGACACGGTTCGTGCAGGTGCTGCGCGCCGCCCTGCTCGCGTACAAGAAGGGCGCCAAGGACCTCTTCGTCATCTGCCTGGACGAGATGAACCTGGCGCGCGTCGAGCGTTACTTCGCCAAGTTCCTTTCAGCGATGGAGGGCCTCTACGTCGAGGACCGCAAGATCGTGCTCGACGGGACGGGCGAGGTCCTCTACTGGCCCCCGAACCTCTTCTTCGTCGGCACGGTCAACATGGACGAGACCACCTACGCCTTCTCCGACAAGGTCCTCGACCGCGCCAACTCCATCGAGTTCACACTCACCGTCGACGACCTGTTCAACGAATCGGTGAAGCGCATCCCGCCCGAACCGTTGCCGCTGTCCTTCCAGGACTTCCTCGCCTACCGGCGGGACCTGACGCACCCGGAGCTGCGCGAGATCTCCAAGCGCTGGCGCGGGGAGCTGGTCGCCATCTGGAAGATGCTGGAGCCCTACAACTTCCAGTTCGGATTCCGCATCCGCGACGAGATCGAGCTCTACATCTTGAACGCCCAGGGGCTGCTCGACGAGCGCACGGCCTTCGACCTGCAAGTCAAGCAGAAGATCCTCCCGAAGATCCTGGGCCGCGGCGATTCGCTGAAGATGCTGCTGATGAAGCTGCAGGACACCTTCGCCGACAAGAAGCTGAAGTACTCGGCCAGGAAGATCGAGGAGATGAAGCGCCGGCTCATCCTCGACGACTACACGGGCTACTACCCCGGCCAGAAGCCGCGCCAGGCCGTCTGAGGAAGCGCCAGCCCGGCGCGCTGCGGACTCCGCCGTAAGGCCAGGTTCCTTCCATGTCCCCGCCGCAACCCGTCATCAAGCTGCGCGTCGGCCGGTCCCAGGAGCGACTCATCGCGTCGGGCCATCCCTGGCTGTTCGACCGAGGCATCGTCTCGCAGTCCGGCGACGGCCCCCCCGGGTCGATCGCCGTCGTCTACGACCGGCAGGACCGCTTCCTCGCCGCGGGCCTCTACGATCCGCGCAGCCCGATCCGGCTCCGGATACTCCTGGTCCGCAAGCCGGCACAGATCGACTCCGACTGGTGGCGCGCCCGGGTCGAGGTCGCCGTCGGCAAGCGGGCACCCATCGCCAGCTCCGGGACCACCGGCTACCGGCTGATCCATGGCGAAAGCGATGGTATCCCTGCACTGGTCGCCGACCGCTACGACACGACGGTGGTCGTGAAAGTCTACAGCGCCGCCGTTCTCCCCCACCTGGAGGCCATCGCCGGCGCGCTGCAGGCCGAGCGGATCGTCCTTAGGCTGAGCCGCTTGCTGAAGGCCGAAAACACGGCCTTCGAGGACGGGCAAATCCTCAGAGGCTCGATTCCCGACGCCCCGGTTGTCTTCACCGAGCACGGGCTCCGGTTCGAGGCCGACGTCCTGCACGGGCAGAAAACCGGGTTCTTCCTCGATCAGCGCGAGAACCGCCTCCGCTCGGGCTCGCTGGCAAGAGGCCGATCGGTGCTCAATGTGTTCAGCTACACCGGCGGATTCTCGGTTCACGCGGCGGCCGGCGGCGCTTCGAGCGTGGTCAGCCTCGACCTGAACCGTCTCGCCCTGGAGGCCGCCGGGCGGAACTTCGCCCTCAATCCTTCGCTCGCCGGCGTTCCTCACGAGACCATGCAGGGCGACGCGTTCGACTCGCTGGAGCGTTTGAATCGCCAGCGACGGCGCTTCGACCTGGTCATCACCGATCCACCGTCATTCGCGCGAAACCAGTCGCAGCGCGAAGACGCCATCCGCGCCTACAGGAGGCTCGCCGTCCTGGCAGCCGGCCTCGTCAATCGCCGGGGAATCCTGGTCAGCTGCTCCTGCTCCTCTCGCGTGAGCAGGGACGACTTCGCAGCCGCCGTCGAGAGCGCCCTCGGAGGCGACTGGCGTCTGCTCGAGCAGCGCGGCCACGCGCTCGATCATCCGATTGGGTTCCCCGAGGCCGAGTATCTGAAAACGCTCTATCACCAGCGCGGCTGACGCGTCGACCGGGAGTGGCGGTCTCCAAGGGTGGACGTGCGCCGGCTTGCGGCGGGTGTGGAGCATACTGCTGTATACTGCATGGCGTAGGAGTACTGATGTCCGAGAGCAAACGAACGCAGATATACCTGCCCAAGAGCACCTACAGCGAGCTGCGGTCGCTGGCGCGCCGCCGCGAGGAATCGGTGGCCTTCCTGGTGCGGGAAGCGGTCGACAAGTACCTCCAGGAGCAGGACCCGTCGAAACTGCGCGACGCCGACCCGGTCTGGGACTTCATCGCCACCTGTGACGGCCACCAGGAGGACGGAGCGGCCCGTCACGACGAGTACCTCTATGGCAAAGATCATCCGACTCGAACGCGCCGACCCAGGAAGGGTCTTCGTCGATAGCGGCGCCTGGATCGCCGGGCTCATCAGAAGCGACCAGCACCACGCCCGGGCCGTGACCCTCTGGGAACAGCTCCGTCGCGAGGCCGTCCGGATCGTCACCTCCACCTTCGTGCTGGACGAGGTCCTGACCTTCACTCGATACCGCGAAGGCCTCCCCGCCGCCCGCCGTCTGGGCGAGAGCATCCTGCGCAGCAGCCTCGTGCACCTGGTCGACGTGGATCGCCACTGTGTCGATCGCGCCTGGGAGCTCTTCACAGCGAACCCGGACGCCGAGCCGAGCTTCACGGATTGCACCAGTTTCGCGCTCATCGAAAGGCTCCGCATCGGCCGGGTCTTCACCTTCGACGACGACTTCCGGGCGACCGGCGCCGAGCTGCTTCGCTGAGCGGCCCTCCCTGACCCCTCGGCCGGATGCTGCGCGACTCATCCCCCGGGGGGCGACGGGCCGATCATGGGATCGACGTGTCCCTTGCTGATTTTCTCCCGCGCTCCCGGCTGGCCCTGGGCCTGCTCGTTTGCCTGACCACGCTGGCCAGCGCCCGGCCGCCCGCCTTCCGCCAGCCGCTGCACGATCTGCTGCAGGGTCAGACCCGCCCTGTGCTGGTCATCAATGTGCCGGCCCGACTCCTGCGCGCGCACATCGACGGCCGCCTCGCGTTCGAGTGCCCCGTCGCCGTCGGCCGCCACGAGTACCCGGGCGTCGAAGAGAACACCCGCACCCGGCTCGGCAGCTATCGCATCGAGACCTGGGCCACCGGATATGCGACCAAGGAGCACCCCGTTCCCTGGACCCAGAACCTCTGGAAGGGCGCCTTCGGCGTCCACACCGCCATCCTCGGCCCCGACGCGCTCTACCAGCACCTCCACGGCACCGTCGGCCCCGTCGAGCTCTCCGACTGGATCATCACCCGCACCCCACCGCGCGAGCGCCGCCCCGACGAGAACGAACGCACCTACCGCGAGTACCTCGAGCAGATCGAGT
>JACQZN010000076.1 GCA_016213845.1 Candidatus Wallbacteria bacterium | reverse complement strand
GCTCTTCCGATCTGTAGCCTTCGATGGAGTGTCCGGTTTCCCAGGCACCCGCTCGCCCCAGGTCGCCTGCTCTGACCCTCGGCGAGATTGTCCGCTCTCACGGTCACGAACTCGCCGGCGCTCTCACCCCCGAGCAAGGCAGTGCCCTGGCGGCCATCGCCGCCTGTCGCCCAGCCGTTCTCGGAGGCCACGTCGCCAAGTGCGAGCAGTGCGGTGAGCAGGTGCACTTCTACAACTCTTGTCGGACCCGGTCGCGGTAGGGACGGGCCTTGCGGCCCGCCCCCCGCACAGAACCGGACGAGCGCTACTAACGCATCCGGCTCCCACCTCAGGTCGTGACGCCAAGTGGCAGCCTCGGGTAGGAGTGGTAAAGGCGTACAGACGGCAGCCAGCGGCCGATGAGCCGCTTCATTCGTTCCCAGCTCACATGGCCCTTCTGACTGCGGCGACTGAGCGCTCGCCGCCAGAGTCGGCCAACCTCACTGCGAAACGCCTGAAGCGCCGGTGTGTTGAAGGGAACCCCATAGTACTGAAAGTGCCCGGTTACCACCGAACGCAGCCACTTGCCAACCTCCTTGATGGGGTCGTGCAGGCGTCGCTTCAACTCGGCCTTGACCTCGTGGAGCTTCGCCCGCAACCGTTTACGCATCGTCTGCCGCAGCACGATGTATCGGCCATTGTGGGTCTTCGCATTCAGATGCGTAAATCCCAGAAAGTCGAACGTCTCGGGCTTCCCTTCGCCGCGTCTCGCCCGATTCACGGCCGCAAAGCGACCGAACTCGATGAGACGCGTCTTGTCAGGGTGCAGTTCGAGGTTGAACCGCTCGAATCTCTCGCGCAGTTCTTCCAAGAACTGTTCGGCATCCGATTTGTACTGGAACCCAACGATGAAATCGTCCGCGTACCGCACGATGATAACCTCACCGGCCTTCCGCGTCTTTCGCCATCGATGCGCCCAGAGGTCGAACGCATAGTGCAAGTAGATGTTCGCCAACAACGGCGAGATACTCCCGCCTTGCGGCGTCCCTTCCTCACCAGGCGTCCACTTCCCATCTTCCAGCACGCCTGCCTTCAGCCATTCGCTGATGAGGCGAAGGACGCGCCGGTCTGCTATCCGGTGCTCGAGGAACTTCATCAACCACTCATGCGAAATCGCATCGAAGTAGCCTCGGATGTCCGCATCGAGCAACCAGAATACCTTCCTCGCCGTCATTCCGACATGGAGCGCATCCAGCGCATTGTGCTGGCTGCGTCCCGACCGAAACCCGTACGAGAACCCGAGGAAGTCGACCTCGTAGATGGCGTTCAACACCTCGACCGTCGCACGCTGGACGACCTTGTCCTCCAGCGCAGGAATACCGAGCGGCCTTTGCCGCCCGTCAGCCTTCGGTATGTACACCCTACGTACCGGCTTCGCTCGGTACGCTCCCCGCTTCAGCCGTGCAGAGAGGTCCCGGAGGTTTTCCTCCAGGTTCTCCCCGTACTGCTTCCACGTTTCCCCATCCACGCCCGGGGCCGCGCTGTGTGCGAGAGCATAGTAAGCCTCCCGCAGTGCGGTCACGGCGTAGATGTGGTGCAGGAGCGCGGTGAACCGCTCCTTCCGGTTCCTTTCTGCCGCGTGACGTACCCGCGCCAGCCAGAGACTCACGCCTGCCCGGCCCAGAGTCCGGAGCGCGGCTGGCTGCCGCAAGTTCCCCTTGGTCCGTCCCCTTCCCTCCGCCTCCTCCGCAGCCGGCACAGCTCCGGCCTTGTTCGGAGACTTCGCGGGTACTATGGGACAGTCCGACTTCCCTGGACTTCTCATCACCGGCTCACGTCCTTAGACTCCCGATGCGGTCCGGTGCCTTGCGGCCCGGACGGGTCCAGGGATCTCCCGGTTCTCGCGCGGAGTGGTTCCGTACATGCTCGGGGTCTCCGACCGCGCAGGGCCCTGCTCGGACTCGCGATATCGTCCGACCAGATGTTGCCTTCCGACCCATTGGACGGCGTCGGCGCCCTGGAGGTTTTACTTTCGCGGCTCAATACCCGGCCTGCACGTACCCCTGTCAACGCTTGAGGCATGACCTCACGGCCATGCCCCCATGACTCGGGGCCAGCGTGGCTCGCTACACCTTCACTGTACGGCTCTCTCATCCGCACCACTCCGCCGGTTTATCCCGGCGCAACCCAAGTGCCAATGGCCCACATCCTGACGCTAACGCCCAACGCGAAAACCAATGCTGACGCAGCGGTCGGGCGGGGCGCCGTAGCCGTAGCGGTAGGCGGCGCGCAAGTTCTCGGAGTAGTTGTACCACGCGCCGCCCCGAAGAACTCGGTAGGAGCCGGTCGAGGGACCCTGCGGATCGTGCGTCGCGTCCGGCGTCGAGTAGTACCCGGAACTGTACCAGTCGTGACACCACTCCCAGACGTTGCCGGACAGGTCCAGGGCCCCGAACGGTGAGCTGCCGTCGGCCCGGGGCGCGCTCGCACCGGGTCCGAAGCTGCCCACGGGCGACGTGTACTGGAACCCGTCCGCCGCCCCATTCGTGCCGGCAGACCAGTTGCACCGATAGACCCCTCCGGCATCGGGAGCGTCGCTGCCCCATGGGTACGGGTATCCTTGCAGACCCCGGGCCGCGGCTTCCCACTCGGCCTCGGTCGGCTGCCGAAGGCCCGCCCACCTGCAGTAGGCGTAGGCGTCATACCAGTCGACGTAGATGACCGGGCTGTCCGGGCTCGAGCTGTACTGGGTGTAACCGCTGCTGCCCCAGTTCTGTGGGACATGACCGACCTTGCTCGAAGGCTGGTCCGGATGGTTGTTGGCGGTGCTGATGGCCCCGTCCGGGGCCGAAAGAAACGCCTGGTACTGCTGGTTCGTCACCTCGTACTTGCCGAGGTAGTAGGTCGAGAGCTGCACGCTGTGC
>JACQZN010000070.1 GCA_016213845.1 Candidatus Wallbacteria bacterium | reverse complement strand
CGGGAGCGCCGTTCGAGCAGCTCCGCGAGAGAGCGGAGAGCTCCCGGGTGGTCAGGCGCAGCGGCGAGGAGCGTGCGCAGTTCGCGCTCGACGCGTCCGGAATCTTCGTAGGATGGTTCGCCGACCGCGGTCCCCAGGAGAATGCACTGCCAGAGGAGATCGGGGTCGCGGGGCAGGAAGATGAGCGCCTGTCTGAAGTGCTGGAGGGCAGCCGGGTCGTCACCGGCAGCAAGGGAGCGTTGGGCCAGACCACGAAGGACCTGAGCTGCGACGAACTCGAGCTCGGAGCGGAAGTGCTGCTCCTGGTCGGCGAACCGTTGATGCTCCCGGAGCGAAAGCAACAGGCTGGCAGCTTCGAGCGGCTTTTCGTGCTCGATCAGGCTGCGGGCCTCAGCGAGCTTCTCGCCCATGTCCAGGTAAAACTGATGCCAGATGGAGCCGCCGACGATTCCGCCCAGGGTGGTGCCGAGGGTGGCTGCGCCGATTGTCGCCCAGGGTCCGAGGGGAGATGCAATCAAGCCTCCGATGAGGCTGCCGATGGCGGAGGCCGAGAGAGTCGTGACTTCGCGGGAGTGCATCGGAGAGCAGGATACAGGAGGAGCGATGGGGGCGTCCGGGGTTTGGCAGGTCTGGCGGTAACGACTGGCGTGGAGGGGAAGGAGGGGCTTATGCTGCAAGAGTGGCCGCGTGGCGAGGCCGCACGGAGGTGTCGAAGAAGATGCAGGCGCAGACGATTGATGAGCACGTGAGGGAGAAGTATGCGGGCCGGACTTGTGGCGGGGAGTCTGGCATGTTGAGTCACTTTCACCAGCTTCGGGTGGACGTGGTGAAGGACATGATCCGGGAGCACGTTTGGAAGAAGGACACGGGAGCGAGGGTCCTGGACATCGGGTGCAATGACGGAACGATCTCGTCGCAGCTGTTGAAGCTGGGCATCCGAGTGTGCGGTCTAGATCTGAGCGCCGAGAACGTGCGACAAGCCAGGGAGAGGGGCATCGACGCGGCGGTCGGGAATGCGCGGGAGAAGCTTCCTTTCGAGGAAGGGTACTTCGACGTGGTGTTCGCGGGCGAGATCATCGAGCATCTCTACGATCCCGAGGCGTTCATGCGAGAGGTGCGGCGGGTGCTGCGGCCCGGTGGGGCGATCGTGCTGACGACGCCGAACCTGGCGTCGCTGGGAAACCGCATGAGGCTGTTGGTGGGGCGGTATCCAAAGTTGATGAGCCCGTACCTGTCGGAGGGGATGGGTGATCACATCCACATGTTCACGGTTGATACGCTGGAGCGGTTGTTCGTGAAGACGGGATTCTTCCTGACGGACATCAGTTCGAGCAGCATCTCGCTGTCGAAGGAGGGCTTCGGGCCGCCGTACTTCCCGCTGCTGGCGGGGCTCTGTCCGTCGCTGGGAGACTTGCTGATCGCGAAGGGCCAGAAGATCTAGCGAGCGGCGGCCGGGAGTTTGGGACGCGGAGGGGTCGGGTCTGGCGCGATTCGATGTCGCGCCGGCGGGATGGGTGATGTGGCGGTGGTGCTCATCTGGATGGAGGGGTGGGTCCGATAGCATGGATGCGAGCTCTACGGGCCTCGCCGGCGGAGGCAGACAACCCCACCCTCGACTTCCCGGCGAGGTCCGATTCCCGAGCCCGAGATTGGGGGAAAAGAAAAACCCCCGGAATCATCCGGGGGAGTTTCCCAGTAAGAATCACCTGGGCAGGAGGGACGGCTCAGCCGACGATCTCCTTGAGGTTCTTTCCGGGGGTGAACTTGGGGACCTTGTGGGCCTTGATCTTGATCTTCTGGCCGGTCTTGGGGTTAACCCCATTGCGAGCGGCCCGCTTCTTGACCTCCCAAGTACCGAAGCCAGCGAGCTGGACCTTGTCACCCTTCTTGAGGGAAACCTTGACGGCCTCGACAAAAGCGTCGATGGCGCTGCCGGCGTCCTTGAGAGTGAGACCAGCCTCCTGGGCGATGATCTGAGTGAGTTCAGCCTTGTTCATTCGTCGTCACCTCCTCCCGTTCGAATCTTGCCCGATGATAGGAGATTCTGTATGGGTTGTCAAGAAGAAACCAGCATCAGAAAAGGATTTTCTCGGAGCGATCCAGGCGCCATGCGCGATGTGGGGCATGATCGGCGGCCTGTTGGCCGGTCGGCTGCCGGGCCTGGAGTTGCGAGAAGCGGCATGGATAAAGGAAAGATGGTGTTTCGAAGGGAGTGAGCCTAGGCGGGGCGGGCGGAACGGAGGAGGGGGCGGAGTTAATGTATACTCATGCCGATCTGATGGCCCTGCCCGATCTTCACCCCAGCCCTGCCGAGGTCTTCTGGACCTGGGTGAGGCGGATCGTTTCATTCGTAGGGCTGCTAGCGTTGGAGCTGGCGGTCTTCACGGGAGTTCTCGTTCGACCGCCAGCCTGGGTTGGATTCGGGCTTTGTCCGTTCCTGGCGCTGGCGACGTGGCAGGTGTCGAGTAGGGTCATGACTGGAGAGTACTTTTCACTCTCTTTCGATCCGATGGTGCGGACTCCGAGACAGCTTGCAGACGTGCTTTTCTCGGTGGGTTTCACGATCAACCTGCTGTGGTTTCTCTACCATCTGTATGTCTGGTTTCCGCCGGAGGGCCGATGAAGCGAGTGGCTAGTGTGACGCTTCGCGAGGAGCGCGGGCGTGTGGAGGTCTGCGAGACAGTGGACGGGGCCACGCGCGGGTTGCCGTGGATCCGGTTCCGGCGTGGGGACGGCCCGCGACTGGTGGTGACGTCGGCCGTGCACGGCAACGAGGTGACGGGAATCCGGGCCTTGCAGCTTTTCTACGACGAGCTGCGGGCGAGGTCCTTCCACGGGACAGTGACGTGCCTGCCGATGCTCAATCCATCCGGCTGCGAGTCGAACCGGAGAGAGGTATCGGAGACATCGGAGGATTTGAATCGTTTTTTCCCGGGGAGGTCGGATGGCGGGTTCGCGGAGCGGTTGGCGAGCGCGGGTTACCAGGCGATTCTGGGCGAGTCGCCGGATTGCCATGTAGATCTTCACGCGGATTCGAGCGAGAGCATCGCCTACGTGATCCTGGACCGATACCTGAACGCGGAGTCGGCACAGCTTCTGCCGCGGGTGGAATCCCTGTCGGCCGCGTTCGACGCGATCCGCCTGTACGACTGGCCGCTGGATCAGTATCGCAGCAGCCGGTTGGACGCCAGCCTCTCGGGAAGCGTTCTGAACCAGGGGAAGGTACCGTCGTTCACGGTGGAGCTCGGGACGCTGCGCTACGCCGACGAGGCGAAGGCGGTGCTTGCGTGCCGGGGCCTGCTGGGCGTGATGGCGCGGCTGGGGATGATGGAGCCAGGGGCAACGGGCGGTCCCGAGGCAGCCGCGCCCAAGGTGGAGTTGCGGCGGTACACGCCGTTGAGGGCGGAGCGGGCAGGCTTCGGAAGGTTTCTGGTCCGCGCAGGGCAGCGGGTTGAAGCAGGCATGGTCATCTGCGAGTTGTCGGACGTGTTTCGCACGCGTGTGGAGGAGCTCAAGTCGCCGGTGTCCGGCGTGGTCCTCTCGATCCCGGATCGGTACTGGTTCAGTCCTGGGATGGGGTTGTTGACGATGGCCGTGCGGGACGAATGACTTCGAGCCCGGTGGCGATCGAATCGATCGCTGCGCACGTCGAGGCGCGCCGGGAGGCTGCCCGGTCGGCGATAGGGGCGGGCGATGCGTCGGGAGGCTGTGCGATCTATCGAGAAACGATAGACGAGCTGCTCCGGCATCGGAATGCGTACGTCGATTTCCACCGGGGAGTGGGCAGCGTGGTCGGGGGAGTGACCGGACTGGTGCTGGCGTTGCTGATACCCGGCGGGCATACGGTCGGGGTTGTGGCTGCGTTCTTCGGGTGGGGCTACTTCGGAGAGCGGGTCGGCCGGTACGCGGGTGAGAAGCTGTCGGAGCACGACTATCTGAAGGCGCTGGTGGAGCTGCATCGGGGGCTGGTGGAGGCAGAGCGCACGCTCAACCCGCAGAAGCCGCCGATGCACTACTGGAAATCGCTGGTTGTGCTGGAGACACCGTTCGCAATTTTCGCGCCGGTGCTGGAGGGGCAAGGGCTGGGGGCGAGCTGGGCGGGTCTGAAGAGCGCCCTGGGCTTCGATCCATTCGAGCTTGCGCTCCAGAGCGCGACTCCGGAGTTTGCGTCCTGGGAGACGCTGCGAGACCTGGCCCGCGCGCTCTGCGCGGCTGAGCCGCTGCCCGCCGAAGCGGAGGGCGTGGCGCGAGCTCTGTACGGCCGGGTCAAGAGCGACCGTCACGTGGATCATCTCATGGGCCGGGTTTACCACGCGTGGCGATCCAAGGGCGTGGACGTGTTGGTGTTCCAGCACCGGGAGAGATTCTCGGAGGACTTGAGCGAGCTCTTTGGCCGGGACTTCGCGGCGCATCCGGAGGCGAGGTCGTCGATCGAGAATCTGTCGTCTCTGCTGGCGAGGAGATCCGTACTCTCGCCCGAGGCGGCCGAGGTGTACCTGGCCAAGAGCCGGATCGATCCTCACGACCTGCAGGCGCTTGCTAACGCTGTGAGGTCGCTCGGCGAACTGGGCTCGCATCAGGAGCTGCTGGTGCGAGTACTGCAGAGGTGGAGGGAGGTGGCGCTGCCGGAATCGGACCGGACCCGCGTGCTGAAGGCGCGGGCTCTGGAGCTGGCGCGAGCGCGAGACGAGAGCCTTGCTGCCCAGGAGCTCTACCGGCGGCTGCTGGCGGTGGAGCATGTCGAGGAGGTGGCGTTTCTGCTCGGACGGGCCGTGCTCGAGGCGGGAGAGCTGGCGGCGATGACGCGGCCCGTGGCCTCGACGGTCTACGAGCGCCGGGGCGAGCTGAGCGCGCAGCAGCGCGCCAGACTCATGCGGTTCTTCGAGTCAGAGGCCTCGATGAATCCGGTGGATGCATCCAGTCATTTATGTTCGGCGCAGCTCATGATGGAGGGCGGGGCCTGGAAGGGTGCCGCCACGTTGCTCGAGGGGTTCCAGGCGCGCGCCAGGGAGCCGGCCGAGCGCATGGCGACGCTGGAGCAGCTGGCGCGCGCCCACCGTGCGGGCGGGCAGCTGGCCCGCGCGTTCGAGTACTACAAGGGCGTCTGCCTGGTGCGGCCGACCCGGGCGCTGCTGGACGAGATCTTCGGCTTCTACGAAGAACTGCGCGAAACGCGGGAGCGGCCGTCGCTGGCCCGTGAGCTGTTGCTCCTGGTGAAGACCGTGGAGCCGGGCTGGGTCTCGCCGCATGGAGCGAGCATCGACGCTCTGCTGGCGGACTACGCCTCGGTGTTCGACCACTACGTGCCGGAATCGCTGGAGAAGGTCGGCGGTGGTGGCATGGCAGAGGTGTTCCGAGGCGTTCACAAGGTCACAGGCGAGTCGCACATCATCAAGAAGCTGCGAACCGACTTCGGCACTTCCGAGGAGATGGAGCGCTTTGCCGAGCTCTTCAGCGGCGAGATCCGGGCGATCAAGCGCATCAACCGGTCGGACCACCCGGGTGCTTCGCACGTGATCACGCTGCACCACGAGAGCGCGGAGGAGAGCCACTACTGCTACAGCATGGAGGCGCTCGACGAGGTCCTGGCCGAGCGGCTGGCGCGGGCCGGTCCGTACGGAGAGGAGGAGGCGCTCGCCCTGCTGAGCCAGCTCGCGTCCGGTTTGTCTGCGGCCCACGCTACGGGAGTAGTGCACCGTGACCTGAACCCCAGGAACATCGGCTTTCGCGGAGAGGTGGCGAAGATCTTCGACTTCGGCACGGCGCACATCCTCCGGACGACGCTCCACATCACGCGAACACCCAGGAATCCTGACTACATCCTGGGGACGCCGTGCTACATGTCGCCGGAGCAATCGGTGGGAGACCCCTTCGACGAGCGGACCGACCTGTTCAGCCTGGGGTGTGTGGCCTACGAGCTACTGACGGGGGAGCTTGCGTTTCCCGGGCAGGTGGGCTCGCTGGTGCTCTTGCACGACAGCGGCTGCGCCGGCCGGCTCTCGGAGAGGCTGGGCCGAAAGGCGTCGAAGGCGACGACGCGGGTCCTGATGCGAGCGCTGGCAGCGCGCCGGGAGGACCGGTGGCCGAGCGCGCGCGAGCTGGCCGAGGCCTTGACGCGGAGGCGGTAGCTGCCGGGCGGAAGGGAGCAGGCGTGGGTCTGATAGACTGCACGGCATGTCGGTCGACTTCCGGCGCCTGAAAACGGTTTCGCTGCGGCAGCGCAAGCACCTGGTCAAGGTGGAGGCGTTTGGGCGGCCGGCCCCCGGCACGCAGCTTTCGGCGTGGATCGACAGCCTGCCGGACCTGCTTGCGGGGAAGCAATTGAAGACGCTGATCGCGGCCCTGCGTCTTGCGAAGACCCAGGGACGGTCGATCATCTGGAGCCTCGGAGCGCACGTACTGAAGTGTGGTCTGGCGCCGTACCTGACCGGGTTGATGGAGAAGCGGTACGTCTCTCACCTGGCGTTGAACGGCGCCGGCATCGTGCACGACTTCGAGATAGCCTACTGCGGCGAGACTTCCGAAGACGTCGCGGAGGCGCTGGAGGACGGTAGCTTCGGGACGGCCGAAGAGACGGGCCGGTTCCTGGGAGACGTGCTGACCGACGACTACGGTAGAAGCCTGGGGCTGGGGCTGGGCTCACTGCTGGGCCGGCGAATCAGCCAGAGCGAGATGCCGCAGCGGGCGCACTCGGTGCTGGGCAGGGCCTGGGAGCTGAAGGTTCCGGCGACGGTGCATGCAGCGCTGGGCGCCGATGTCGTGCACATCCATCCCGCGGTCGATTGGGAGAAGCTGGGCGGACTCTTGCGGAGGGACTTCGAGACGTTTGCCGCGGCGCTGCCGGGGTTGTCAGATGGCGGCATTTATCTGAACGTGGGCTCGGCCGTCCTGATGCCGGAAGTTTTTCTGAAGGCGCTGTCCTTGGTGAGGAACGTCGGGAAGCGGGTAGAGGCGTTCACGGCCGTCAACCTGGACATGATTCAGCATTACAGGCCCCGGGTGAACGTACTGGAGCGGCCCGGAGGAAAGGCGATCCAGCTCACGGGCCATCACGAGATTCTCATTCCGCTCATAGCCGGGGCCTTGCTGGAGTGAATGTCGATGGAGCGATCGAAGCTGCTTGGCAGGTTGGCGGAACTGGGACGTCCGCGCATCCTGGTCATCGGAGACGTGATCCTGGACAAGTACCTCTTCGGAAACGTGGAGAGGTTGAGTCCGGAGGCGCCGGTTCCGGTGCTGGACGTGGTTCGGGAGAGCTACATCCTGGGCGGAGCGGCCAACGTCGCCAGCAATCTGCTGGCGCTGGAGGCCGAAGTGCACCTGTGCGGGCTGGCCGGAGAGGACGCGGACCAGGAGCGGCTTGTGGGGCTGCTCGCGGAGCGAGGCCTCGACGGGGCGGGAATCTTCCGGGACCCGGCCCGTCCGACGACTGTGAAGACGAGGGTGATCGGCCAGTCGCAGCAGATCGTGCGGCTGGACCGTGAGTCGCGCCAGGATTCGTCCGAGCAGATGCACGAGCGTCTGTGCGCGTACGTCGACGCGATTGCGGAAAGCGTCGACGGGCTGATCGTGAGCGACTATGGAAAGGGAGTCATCACGCCGCGGCTTCTGGAGCACCTCCGAGGGTTGAGGCGCCGCCGGGGTGTTCCGGTTGTGGTGGACCCGAAGGACATCCACTTTCAGCACTATCGAAGTTTCAGTTTGATCACGCCGAACACGGCGGAGGCGAGCCTGGGGGCGGGATTCAAGATCAAGGACGAGAGGACGCTCCTGGAAGCCGGACGCAAGCTGCGAGACGAGCTGGACCTGGAGGCAATCTTGATCACGCGCGGTGCGCAGGGCATGTCGTTGTTCCAACGGGACGGGTCGATGCTGCACATCCCGACGATGGCGCGGGACGTCTTCGACGTGACCGGCGCGGGTGACACGGTGTCGAGTGTGATGGGGCTTGCCGTGGCCAGCGGACTGGGACTGGAGGATTCCGCGTACCTGGCCAACTTCGCGGCGAGCGTGGTGGTGCGACTGTTCGGGACCGCCACGGTGAACCGAGCGGAAATCCGGCGGGCGATCGAAGAACACGACGGAGCCGACCTGTGAGGACGGTCAGGACGGATTGCCGGCACTACCTGGGCGATCGTCCCTGCGCGCCCCACAAGCGCTTCGGAGCCGTTTGCGACACGTGCGAGTACTACCAGCCCCGGGGCCGGCGCGTGCTGATCGTGAAGCTGGACGCGATGGGGGACGTGCTGCGCACGACCTGTATCCTCGAGCCGCTGACCCGCGCCGAGACCGAAGGCGGTGTGCCGCCGCACATCACCTGGGTGGCCGGAAAGGATTCATTGCCGCTATTGAGTCGGAATCCGTACGTTGCGCGGGTTGTCGGGATGGGGTACGAAGCACTGGCGCTGGCGCAGTCGGAGCGGTTCGACCTGGTGATTTGTCTGGATGCCTCGGCGGAAGCCGCGAGGCTGGCCACATTGGCGTTCAAGAGCTCGGCGGGGAACGGGGCACCGGCGCGCGCGGTGGGATTTCAGCTTCGAGACGGGGTTGTGCTCCCGGTGGACGAAAGGGCCCGCACGTGGTGGCAGATGGGGCTCTGGGACGATCTGAAGCGGGAGAACATCAGGAGTTACCAGTCTCACATGATGGAGATGTTGGGGCTGGAGGGGGATTCCGGAGAGTACGTTCTGCCGCTGGAGGTAGAGGAGCTCGAGGATGCGCGGCGGGTGTTGCGGTCGGCCGGGTTGTCGGCCGAGGAGCGGTTCCTTGCGCTGAACGTTGGTGGTGGTGGGCGCTGGGAGTTCAAGCGATGGTCCGAGCCGCACCTTGCGTCGTTCATGCCGATGGTGGCAGAGCAGCTGGGGTTGCAGGTGGCACTCTTCGGCGGCGAGCTCGAGATGCCGCTGATCGGGCGGCTGATGGAACGGGCGCCCCGGGGGACGTTTTTCCCGGGGGTGCATCCGGTCCGGAGGTTTGCAGGCATGCTGGCGGCGGCGGCCGTAGTGGTAACGAGCGATTCGCTGGCGATGCACCTGGCGCTTGCTACGAAGCGTCCGACAGTGGTGCTGTTCGGGCCGACCTCGGTGGCGGAGATCGAGGTCTTTGGGCGTGGAGAGAAGCTGGCGCCCGAGATGGACTGTCTGTGCTGCTACCTGCCTCGGTGCGAAAGGCGACCGTATTGTCAGGAGTTGATCGAGCCCGCGACCGTGCTGGATGCGGTTCGGCGGCTGCTTGCCAGGGGGGGCGAGAGCCGGCTGCCGGCAGTGTCGTGAGGGGTTCCCGAAGCCGCCGGTGTCTGCGAAAGGTGCTGCGTATGCGGTAGAGTTTCGCCGGGGGGAGGGGAGCTGGAAGGAGGACGCGGATGGTAGCGAGAGCGGCGGTGCTGATGACGTGTCTGATGGTCATGCGGGTTGGAGTCGCGTGGGGTGAGCACGGGGGCGCGGGCCAGAGTTCGCAGATGTGGCAGGAGATGAAGGCGCTGGAGCAAGAGCTGCATGCGCGCAAGCAGGCGTTGCACCAGGAGTTCGAGCAGAAGAAGCAGGCGCTGATGCAGGAGTTCCAGGAGCGCCGGTTGGCGATCAAGGCGAAGTACGGGATGGGACAGGGGGGGCCGTGGAGCGGACAGAACAAAGGCGGCGAGATGCCCCAGAAGCAGTGGCAGGGGGGGCAGTGGGGTGGCCAGCAGCCTCAGAAGGTGTCCCCCCCCTCCGGTCAGCCCTACACGCCCGGGCAGATCTGGCCGCCGAAGTAGCGGAGAGCTGGGCCGGCGGTTTCAGGCCCTGGCGATGAGGCACATCCTGAAGGGGGGACGGGTGTGGACTTCGGCGCCTGGCAATCCGGCCATCCGGGCTAGTTCGGCGACTTCGCGGGGAGTGTACGCGCGGAGCACGGAGAGGGGACCGTCATGCTTGGCCTCGAAGCTCTCGAAGAAGATGCGGGAGACCAGCCGGGTGGCGTACCAGGCGACGCGAGACCGGCGAAGGTCGTTGACGACCAGGGCGATGGAGGCCCTGGCGTGGGCAGCTTGCAGGAAGCGCACGGCGTCGGGCGGATCGAAGTGGTGCAGAGCCAGCGAGGAGAGGACGAAGTCATAGCGTTGAGGCAGCGCTCCGAGGTCGAGCGCGTCGCCCTGCAGGACGCGCACGGAGGGCTCGTCGGCAGCGAGGGAGCGGGCCAGATCGACGACTTCATGGCGCAGGTCGATAGCGTCGACCTGAAGCGCCAGGCCGCGCCGGCGTGCCCACTGCGAGAGCGCGACCGGGACGTCGGCCCCGCCGGTGCCGATGTCGAGTACTCGAAAGCTCCGTTGACTCGACGATCCGACGAGGCGCTCGAGTGCCCAGGCGGCGACAGCCCAGCCGCCCGCGAACCTGTTGACCAGCGCCAGGTCGCGCAGGTTGGCCAGCAGGGCGTCACGTGGAGGCAGCGGTCCGTCGAGCAGTTCGAGCTGGCGGGTCTGTGGTGGAACCAGGAAGCGGTCGAGCCAGTTCGAGGGGTGGGCGAAGCGGGATGTTGGATTGGCGGCCGAGGGCGTAGAATGAGGAGGATTGCGCGGGCCGGATGGCACGGGCAAGGAAGTTGTCGAGGGAGCTGTCATGGCGCGGCTAGATTCCCGAAATCTCAAGGGTCTGATTGTTGCGGTGCTGGCGGCGTGGTTTCTGTGGGAGACGCCGCTGGTGTACCCGGTCCGATTGTTCTCGACGATGTGTCACGAGTCGGGGCACGCGCTGGCGGCGCTTGCCACCGGGGGCAGGGTTGGCAGTATCCAGGTTGCGCCAAACACAGCTGGACTGACGACGACAGCGGGCGGCTTTCCGCTGGCGGTGGTGAGCGGCGGGTACCTCGGGAGCGTCTTCTTCGGGTGCGGCATCATCATGCTGGCGTCGGATCGACGATTCTCTCGATATGTGCTGGAGTCGCTTGGGGCGCTGTTCCTCGTGCTGACGGTGTGCTATGCGCGGGATTCGTTCACGGCGCTCTATGGGCTGGCGACCGGGATTGCGCTCTGGAAGATCGGAAGGACGGCGAGCGCGGAAACCGAATTCTACATCGCCCAGACGCTGGGAGTACTGACGGCCAGCATGGCGCTGATGGATATCCGTACGTTACTGCCAGGTGCGGGAATTCTGGTGGGCGTCGGAGGCGCGCCGGGTGTCACGGACGCCCAGCAGCTTGCGCGCATGACGCACATTCCGGCGACGTTCTGGGCCTTGCTGTGGGCTGCGATCTCGCTCGGGGCGGTCTTCTGGGTGCTGCGGCGAAGCCTGGACCGTCGCGCCGGGTCGATGGAGATCTGAGAGTTTTCCCTGGGGAATGAATGGGGGAGCGTGTCTTGCGGCTCAAGGCCTGCGCGCCATCCGGGACTTCTTGGCGTCGTCCTTGGGGGCGCACGCCTGTTCGAAGGTCTTGCGGTCGTAGGCGTACTCGACGGCCAGGTCGTAGGCGATTTCGCCCAGCTTGACGTTTTCGATGAGCTGGTCGTCGAACGTCTGCATGCCGACTTCGCGGTTGAGTTGCATCATGCTGAAGAGCTGCTCGGCCTTTCCTTCCCGGATGAGGTTCTGGACGGCGGGAGTCTTGAGAAGCACCTCGTGAACGGCAACCCGGCCGGGGCGGGTGGCCCTGGGAAGCAGCCGCTGGGCGATGATGGCCTGGACGGAGTTTGCGAGCTGCGAGCGGATCTGAGGCTGCTGGTGGGGCGGAAAGACGTCGATGATGCGGTCGATGGTCTGGGCGGCGTTGGTGGTGTGGAGAGTTGCGAGAACGAGGTGGCCGGTCTCGCTGGCGGTGATGGCGAGCGAGATGGTCTCGAGGTCTCGCATCTCGCCGACGAGGATGATGTCGGGGTCCTCGCGCAGGGCGCTCCGGAGGGCGCTTGCGAAGGAGCGGGTGTGCTGGCTGACCTCGCGCTGGCTGACGAGGCACTTCTTGTGCTCGTGGACGAACTCGATGGGGTCCTCGATGGTGATGATGTGGTCGTGGCGTTCCGAGTTCATGAAGTCGACCATCGCGGCCAGGGTGGTCGACTTGCCGCTGCCGGTCGGGCCCGTGACGAGAACCAGACCTTGCTTCATGCGGCAGAGGTCCTTGAAGACCTGGGGCAGGCGCAGGTCGTCCACCGTGGCGATGCGCACGGGAATCAACCTGAAAACCCCGTTGAGTCCCTGACGCTCGCGGAAGAGGTTGACGCGGAATCGCGCCATCTCGGGGATCTCGTAGCTGAAGTCGACCGTCCAATCCTCCTCGAGGCGCTGACGCTGGGGGGCGGTGAGGAAGCTGGAGAGGAGGTCCTCCGCGAGCTTGGGCGTGAGGATCGGCTCGCCGGGAATCGGTTGCAGGTCACCGTGGATGCGCACGGAGGGGGGCGCTCCCACGTTCATGTGGAGGTCGCTTCCACCTGCGTCGTAGAGATGGTGCAGGAGCCGGTCCAGGCCGCTGATGACGCCTTCTTCCTCGACCAGCATCTGGCCTGTGGCCTCGGCTGCGGCCGCCGCGGCCATCTGTTCCGGAGAGCGCTTGCGGGCCGGCTCGAAGTTCATCACGGCCTTGCGGACCTCCGGAGGGGGGCTCGCCATCAGTGTGGAGAGGGCCTGTTCGTCGAGCTCTCCTACGAAGAGGAAGACCTTCTTGCGCAGCTCGGGTGAGCCGTCGATGACCATGGCGACGAGCTCCTTGAGGCCGGCGCCGGGCATCTGTTCGAGGACCTTGCGGCTCCAGTAGAAGAAGTTGTCGTTCTCCTCGGCGAGCTTGGGGAGCAGCCGGCGCACGGCGCTGGCGCCCCGGCGCGCGAGGATTTCGGCGGCACGGTTGCGGATCTGCCACTCCGGGTCGTCGAGCCGTTCGACGGTGGCGGCCGTGATCGCCTCGGCCTTGACGTCCTTGGCGGCCTCTATGGCGTGCATGCGGGTGATGCGATCCTGGCTGGAGAGGCAAAAACCGAGCTGGACGGCAGCGGGGTTGCCGATCCGGGCGAGGGTCTTGATGCACCAGTACTTGACGTCGTCGCTGTCGCTGTTGATACCGGCCGAGAGCTGGGAGAGCGGGTAGTCGCCCATGGCGGCGAGCTGTTCGCTGGCGTACTCGCGGATGCCCCAGGAGGGATCGCGGAAGCAGTTGACGAGGAGCGACACGGCTTCGGGTTCGCGGACCTCGCCCAGGGCCGTAATGCCGTAGTACTTGAGGTCCTCGCGGCCGCTGCCGAGGAGGCTGGTGTAGGTCTCCATGCGGCCCTTGCCGGTGACCTGTGCGAGGACCTTGATGGACCAGAACTTGACGTCGTGGCTGCCGTCGCGGAAGGCGCTCTTGAGGAAGCCTTCGATCCTTTCGCCGCGTTTGAGGAGGCGTTCGGCGGCCTGCTTGCGGACGATCCAGGAGGCGTCGTTCAAGCAGGCGATGAGGAGCGGCACGGCGACGTCGTCGGGGAAGTCGTCCATCGCCGAGATGGCGGAATAGCGGAGACGGTTGTCCGGGTTTCCCAGGAACGCCTTGACGGGTTCGATGGCCGAGGCGCCCATCAGCTTGGAGAGGATCTTGAGGGCCCAGTACGTGATGTTCTCGTTCTTGAGCATCAACGCGTCCTGGAGCTTCTTGACGACGGGCAGCTTGCCGGCGTGGAGCTCGAGGACTCGGGCGGCCTCGCAGCGGATCTTCCAGGCCTCGTCGTCGAGGCGCTCGATGAGGGCTGGGACGATGGCGGGATCGGCGACGTCGCCGAGCGCGGTGACAGCGAAAAGGCGGCGCGTGCGATCCGGTCCCTTGGAGAGGTCGACGAGGCCGGGGATGGCCAGTCCGCCGATCTTGCCGAGCGTTCGGATTGCCCAGTAGACCTCGTCCTCGTTGGTGCTGTCGAGCGAGCGGCTGACGGGTGTGCGGGCGGCGTCGCCGAAGACGGAAAGCGCCTCGTGGGCGGCCTTGCGCACCGGCCACATCTTGTGACGGAATGCGCGGATGAGAAGTGAGTAGGCCTCGTCCCCGGGCACGGAGGTGAGGTCGCGGAAGGCCTCCCTCACGCGGTCGACGTTGTTGAGGAGAAGGGCCTTGTTGGCCCGCTTGATCGGGTCCTCGCCCCGCAAGTCAGGCAGGTTCAATCGTCCTCACTTCGAAAGGCCCTTGAGGTAGACGGACAGAGCGACCATGTACTTGTCGTCGAGCGGGAGCACTCGACCTTTCATGTTGTTCTCCAGGCACCACTGGACGGCCTGTTCGAAGGTGACGACCTTCCCCAGCTCCGTGCGAAACTTGGGGTAGTCGCCCCACTTGCCGGCGAGTGCGCCGTCGGCGTGGCAGGAAGCGCAGCTCTTCCCGACGCTGGAGAGCTTGGGGCTGACGAGCGAGAAGACTTTCTTGCCGCTCGCTCCGTAGCGGGCGAGCTCCTTGGAGGGATCGTCGGAGGGGCCGGCGTCGGAGCCAGGACCCGCTGACTGAGCCGAGGCGCCGGCGGAGTCCGATGGGGCCTGTGCGGTGGTGACGGGGGGAGCCGGACCGGTGACGATGCTTGCGGCGCCCTCCACGGCCGGGGAATCGTCGACGGGCGCGGGGCTGTTGTAACTGCCCGAATCGCCGCCGCTCGACGAGGAGGAGCCGTCGGGGGGGGGGGGCCCGGAGGAGGAGTCTCCGCTGTTGCCGCTGCCGGAGCCGTCGGATGAGCCCTCGGAGGACGAGGCGGTGCCGGACGTGGCGCCTGAGCCGCCTTCGGAGCCAGCCTCACCGGTCGTCTCGCCCGAACCCTCGGCGCTACCCTCCTCGCCCTCCTTCTTTTCTTCCTTCTTCTCCTCTTCCTTGGGGAACTTGTGGCCGTCGCGGGCGAACTTGGCGCCGACGCCGTTGAGGTCATTGGAGCCGCCCTCGGGGGACGTATGGCACTGGAAGCACTTGGGGCCGTACCCGGGGTTGGCTGCCGCGAACGGCGAAGCGACGAGGGCGACGAACAGGACGGCAAGGCCGATTGGGGCAAGTTTGATGCGCATGGCGACCCTACTTCTCACCGCGCCTGACGGCGCGGGCACACTCGAGGACAGTTTAGCCCAAGGCGTCACCGCATGGCAAACGCCCCCGGAGAACCCTCGGAGGGGGGGCGTGGGTTACGATGGCAGCCACCATGTGGAGTCGGCGCTGGTTCGCGATGTTCCTTGCGGTCTGCGGGAGCGGTCTACCTGCGATGGCCTGGGGCCCGTTCACGCATGTCGCAATCGGCCGGGCAGTGCTGGGGTTGGCGCGGGTGCGGCCGGACTCGCCGCTGGCATTTCTGCAGCGGGAGCCGGAGCGGTCGATTTTTCTGGCGGCGTCGATGGGGCCGGACATGACGTTTTCCGTTACGAGTTTCGGGAAGACGGACCGGACGCTCGATCTGCAGCTTCACGATCCGAAGTTGGGACGGGCGCTCCTGACTCAGGCTAGCGAGAGCGGGGACCGGCGACGGATGGCCTTTGCGCTGGGCTGGATGTCGCACGTGGAGGCGGACCGGCTGATGTGCGTCAAGGGCAGCGTGATTTACAGAAACGTCTTCGAGCTGAAGCACGAGACGCTGGAGAAGCTGGCCGGCGATGTTCCCGGGATTCTCAAGGTGGCGATCGACGCGATTCGGGCCAAGGCCGATCCGTGGCTTCTGACGACACTTCCTCGGGTCGATACCGACCGGCTCGCTTGGGGGTTGAAGAGGACGCTGGGCAAGCAGCTGACGCAGAGCCAGGCCGAGGTCGCGACGATGCTCTCGGGCCATGCCGAGACGTTTGCAGATTCCATATCAACGCTGCGGGAGATCTGCCGGTCCCTTGGCGCGAATCGCTCCGCCTTTCCGGAGCTCGAGTCCGAACTGACGGAATCCGTGGCCGGGGGAGTTGCGAGGCCGCTCCCGGGGATGGAGGCCGTGGAGAAGGTCGTGCACCGATATCTGGAGCAGGCCCTTCCCGAGGAGGTCGAGCTGGGCCCCGGGGGGACTTCTGCCCTGGAAGTGAGACGCTCGAAGGGGCTGCTGGCCCGGCTGACCGCGGGGCTGACGCGTCGGAGCCGCGCCCTTCTGGCCGGCGACGGTCTTGTGGCGCGGGTCACAAGAAGCGTCCTGGATACGACGGTGGATGCGATGAACTCCGTCGGCATCGGAAGGGAGCGGACGCGTCGTGCGCGGGTGCTGGCGACGTTTCTGGGGGAGATGCTGGCCGACAGGCATGACTGGCAGCAGGTGAAGGCCGCGGTGCGGGCTGTCGCGGAAGAGACTCGCGAGCCGGGGAACCCGGAGGAGCGTTACCCGGGGCCCGAAGACGACCCGATCGAGGGCCCACCATGATTGGGAGATCGGGGCGCGAGCGGGGAGTTCTCGTGGATGCCTGAACGCGGACGAGGTTACCCCTCCTGCAACGCGAAAGAACGGCTGACAGTCCTCGCGAGGGCGTGATATACTCCGCGTTCTCCGCATCGCGGAGCGAGGAGGTAGGGAGATGCTCAGACCGGTCGCCGTTTCGACGTTGCTGACCGTGCTCGTGTCTTCGGCGGCCGTGCATGGCGGCTTTGGCCACCACGAGGGACACCGGGTTTTTTACCAAGACCGGTTCGATGAGAACGCGGCCCAAAAGGCCGCCGGAGTTACCGTCGACCCGGAGACGCAGGAGCTGGTGTTGGAGGAGGGTACCGGTCATCCCTATGTTCGTACCGGGATTTTTCTCTCGGTGCCTGCGAGAGCTGCGCGTTCATTCTCGGCGGCGTTTCCGTCCTGGCGTGCGTCAGTTCCGCCGGGGACCTCCGTCGAGCTGGCGTTCCGTTTTGCGCCGGAGGCAGACGGCCCCTGGAGCCGGTGGCAGCCGGTCGAGTGCGAGGCGGACATGCAGCTGGGCGGGACCTACCGATACATCCAGTTCCGGGCGTTTCTGACGTCCGACGATGGCAGTCACACTCCGAGGATCGGGGCCGTGTCGCTGCATTTCGGACTGGGGAAGTCCGAATCCGAAGTCGAACCGGGCATCGAGGCCGATCTGCCGCGACCGGAGCTGGTGACTCGCGCCCAGTGGGGTGCCCGGCAGGCGCGAGACCCGTACACGGCGCACAGCCCGAACCGGCTGGTGGTGCACCACTCGTCATCGCCGAATGCGGCTGCATATCGAGGGGCGTCCACCATTCGGGGTATCCAGAACTACCACATGGACGCTCCCAGCCATAACTGGATCGACATTGGATACCATTTCCTGATTGGCCCTGACGGGATGATCTTCGAGGGGCGGCCCGAGACCGTGTCGGGCGCGCACGTCATTCCCAATCCCAACAAGATTGGAATCTGCGTCATAGGAAACTTCGAGCCGCCGTCGGAGGATCAGCCTTCGGGCGTCCAGTACGAGCGACTGGTCGACTTGCTGGCGCACCTGGCGGGCAAGTACGGCATTGCGCCGGCGGGCATCGGCGGACACCGGGACTACATGTCCACGGATTGCCCCGGTCAGAGCCTGTACGGGCGGCTGGGCGAGATCCGCGCCGAAGTCGGACGGAGGATCGAGAGCGCGTCGTCGGGGCGGTAGAGCTCGTCAGGCGGTGGGGCGGGCCTCGACGGGGCCGGGGGGGGCGATCCCGGCCCGGCCTCTTCGCGACGTACCCGCACTTCGGGGCGTGGACCGAGCCGCCGGTATCGCCAGAGGGCAAGCGCCGTCATGTTGGTCATGACGGCGCCTGCGTCGGGCGGTTACTTGCGCTCGAAGAGCTCCTTGGCGATGATGACGCGCTGGATCTGGCTGGTTCCCTCGTAGATCTGGATGACCTTGGCGTCGCGCATCAGCTTCTCGACGGGGTACTCCTTGGAGAAGCCGAAACCGCCATGCACCTGTACGGCGTCGGTGGAGACGCGCATCGCGGTGTCGGCGGCGAAGGCCTTTGCGAACGCGGCGTGGAGAGTGTTGCGCTTGCCCTGGTCGAGGAGCCAGGCGGCCTGCCAGACGAGGAGGCGGGCGGCTTCAACGTCCTTGGCCATGTCGGCGATCATGAAGGCGACGGCCTGGTGCTGGTAGATGGGGGCGCCGAAGGTGGAGCGTTCGCGAGCGTACTTGATGGAGTGCTCCATTGCGGTGCGAGCCAGGCCCACGGCCATCGAGCCGACGGCGGGGCGGCTGTAGTCGAAGGCGGTCATGGCGATCTTGAAGCCGTCGCCCTCCTTCCCGAGGAGGTTCTTCTTGGGCACCTTGACTTCGTTGAAGATGACCGACCGGGTGTCGGAGGCGCGCTGGCCCATGTTGTTTTCCTTCTTGCCGACCGTGATACCGGGCGAGTCCGCCTCGACGACAAAGCCCGACATGCCGCGATGCTTCTTTTCGGGGTCGGTGTAGGCGAGGACGAAGAACCAGTTTGCCTTGGAGGCGCCGGTGATCCACATCTTCTCACCATTGAGGATGTACTCGTCGCCGACGAGCTTCGCGGTGGTGCGGATGCCGGCCACATCGCTGCCCGCGGCGGGTTCGGTGACGGCGTATGCGGCGAAGAGGTACTCGCGCGTCATTCGGGACAGGAAGCGCTTCTTCTGGTCGTCGTTGCCGAAGAGGATGACGGGAGCCTCAGCAAGGTTGTTGACGAGCATGGGAGTTGCCATGCCCGTGCATCCGGCGCCGACTTCCTCGGAGATAAGGCACTCCTCGAAGCTCCCCAGTCCGGCGCCGTCGTACTGGGCCGGGATGTGGCAGTTCATCAGGCCCAGGTCCCAGGCCTTGTTGAGGATCTCGGTCGGGAACTCGCCGGTTTCGTCATGGTGTTTGGCCTTGGGGATGATTTCCTTCTGGGTGAAATCCCGGACCAGCTTCTGGAGTTCCTGTTGCTCCTCGGTGAGATTGAAATCGACCATGGCTCTGCGCTCCCATCAGCCTACTGTTCGAGTGACAGCTTGCAGATTGGACTGCCCGGAGCGGGGTGTCAAGTCTCGACGCAGTGCGTCGTGAAGATCCGATGGATTGGGCGTGATGGCGGTCACGCGATCGGATTGCCCGGGGTCATGACGCGTGGTATACTCTGGCGCGCCGCGAATCGGGGAGCGGCCGGAGCGGGAGCGACGTGAGTCTCGGCAACATGGAAAATCTTCAGGAGGAGCGGGTCGTCATGCTCGTCCGGGAGATCCTGCAAGCCGAGGAGTACGCGCACGTCTGCAAGTGCTCGCACTGCTTCATCGACATCACGGCGATCGCGCTGAACAGCCTGCCACCGGAGTACGTGGCCGACAAGTTCTACAAGTTTCCGGAGGGACCGGACGTCGTGAAGGTCAAGCAGGAGGCAGCGACGTCGGCCATCCGGGCTGCGATAGCGAAGGTGACGGCGCATCCGCATCATGAGTGATGCTGTCCGATCGACCGAAAGTTGTTGGGTTCATCGAGGCAGCTCTGATATCATCGCTACGGTTCACTCGGAGAAGCTGCAACAAATGGAAGTACGCCCCAGTAGACGAAACCGGATGCCACCAAGCCGGGGCATCCTCAACATCACCGTTCCCCAAAGGAGGGACTCGATGAGAAGGATTATCGGTCTGATGGCCATCCTGGCCTTTGCTCTCACGTTGTCGCCGGCGCTTGTTATGGCCGAGCACGACCACTCTGCTTCGAATGCTCTCGGCGAGGCCGCCTCCCAGGAGGGGCGCGAGTTCGTCCAGGGCGCGAAGAAGATTGCGGTTCCGTTCATCGTCGTCGGCAAGACCGTCGTCGACGGCGTTTCGTTCGTGGTCTTCAAGACGGCCGAAGGGCTCGTCTGGATCGCCGAGGAGACGGTTGTTGGTCTGCAGTACGTCGTCAAGGGCGCGAAGTTCGTCGTCATCAAGACCGCCCAGGGGGTCCGCTGGGTCGCCGTCCAGGCGATCAGGGCCGGCGAGATCATCTTCGACGCGGTCGTCGACCTGGCCGAGCTCGTGATCGAGGACGTCGTCTACGTTCTGATCAAGCTCGAAGAGGGCGTTGCGTTCGTTGCCCGCCAGGCCATCAAGGCCGGCAAGATTGTCCTGAAGGGCGTCGAGTACGTCATCCAGGAGACGGCCGAAGGCATCATCTGGGTCAGCAAGGCCACCTGGAACGCCATCAAGGCCGGCGCCAGCTGGACCCGCGACAAGGTGATCGCGGCCAACATCCGGCAGCGCCTTTCGGGCGCCCTGCTCGCGGGCGGCGCCAGCCAGGACACGCTGAACTACTTCAACTCGCTGAACACCAACGCCGGTGCCAGCGCAGGTACCCGCAGGCTCGCCGGCGCCGCTCTGGCTGCTTGCCAGGCTTTCAACGCCGCTTACGCCAAGTAAGAGCGCAGGCCTGACGTAGTTCAAGACGTCAACATCGAAGGCCCACCGCGATTTCGCGGTGGGCCTTCTTCACGTGTGCCCGATATGCCGTCGGTTCAGAAGCGGCCGCAGCCGCAGCTGCCGGGGCCACAGTGGCCGCCAGGGCCCGGGGTTTTCGAGGGCTCGGCGGAGGTTCCTGTGGAGTCGCCTGCGCCCTTGCTCGAGCTTGCCCGGGAGAACAGGCTGAGGAGCTTGCGCGTGTCCGTGCTCGCGCAGCTGGGGCAGGGCGGGAGCGTGTCGGCCTGAGTGATCGGGACCAGCAGCTCGAAAGGGGTGTGGCAGGATTCGCAGGAGTACTCGTAGATCGGCATGTTGCCTCCGGACGCGGCGGGGGAGTTTGCAGTCGTCCCGCCTCAATGTGTGAGGTTACAACAGGGGGCCTGAAAGTGTCACCGGGCTCAAAGAAATCGAGCGCGGGGCGGCGGCGCTCATGCCGCGAAACGGGCACGCTGGGAGTAGACGAAGTAGAGCAGCAGTCCGTCCACGGCCATGAAGGCGGCATAGCGGGCCGAGGCTCCATGAGACCACCCGAGCAAGAGCCAGAGCAGATCGAGCGCCAGCCCCACCCAGGAAGCGTAGACGAAGATCGCCCAGGCGAGCCCGGAGCGTACCAGCAGTCCAGCGCCGACCAGGGCGAGCCCTGCGCCGAAGGCCAGGGTGACCGCCCTGGCGACCGGGGCGGACACGACAAAGAGGCCCAGCAGGTAGGAGCTGGCCTCGAAGCTCATGGTCGCGCCGCAAACCGCGAGCGCCAGGCCCGACAAGAGGTAGGCGCCCGCCAGGAGGTTGAGGAACAGGGCTTGCTGTGCAGAGGGAAGGCTCATGTTACCGAAGGAAGGTCGATAGGGGCGGCTCGTCCTTTGAAGACCCGGACGGCCCGATGAGAGATACGGGTGGTGATTTCGTAGTTGATGGTCCCGCAGAGGTCGGCAAGTTCCTCGGCGGAGATGGCGTCGCCCTGGTCTTGGCCGACGAGAGTGACCGTGGCGCCCCGCGGCAGTTTGGGGTCATCGCGCCCGACGTCCACCATGATGTGGTCCATCGTAACGCGGCCGATGACGGGATATCTGACGCCGCCGATGAGCACCTGGGCCTTGCTCCCCAGAGAGCGCGGGTAACCGTCTGCGTAGCCCACGGAGACGGTGGCCACGAAGCGGGGTTCCTCGAGTCGATGGCTTCTGCCGTAGCTGATGAAGCTGCCGGCAGGCAGCCGTTTCACCAGGACGACGCGGCTCCTGAAGGCGAGCGCGGGAATGAGGTGGATGTGGCTGTAGGCGCCTGGGGAAGGATAGAGGCCGTAGAGGGCCAGCCCTGGCCGGACCGCGTCGAGCGTGAGGTCCGGGTGGCGGAGGAGTCCGGCGCTGTTGGAGTAGTGCCGGAAGGGGATGAAGACTCCCTTCTGGCGGAGGCTGTCGGAGACCTGCTGGAACCGGCGGGCCTGCATTCGAGTGAAGGTCCGATCGTCCTCGTCTGCAGTGGAGAAGTGGGTGTAGATACCCTGGACGCTGAGGCCGGAGAGATGGGCGATGTCCTCGACGACAGCGGCTGCATTCCTCCAATCGATGCCGAGCCGGCCCATGCCGGTGTCGACTTCGACGTGGACGGGGACGCACAGACCTCGTGCGCGCGCGGCCTGGGCCAGCGCTGCGGCCAGCGAGAGGTCGGCGACGGCAGGGGTCATGCTCTGGGCGAGCAGCTCGGGGATGTCCTCCTCGCCGAAGCTCCCCAGGACCAAGATGGGCGCCTGGATGCCGGCGCGGCGGAGCTCGCTCCCCTCGGAGGGAAAGGCAACACCGAGGTGGGAGGCGCCGGCCTGGAGGACGGCGTGGGCAACCTCCACGGCGCCGTGGCCGTAGGCGTTACCTTTGACCATGGCGATGAACTCGGTGCCGGGAGAGAGAGCGGCGCGGATGGCGCGAACATTGGAGCGGATGGCCTCCAGATCGACCTCAACCCAGGCGTGCATGGCGGTGGTGGGGCGCTGTCGAGCGCGCGGGAGGACTACTTGGCGATCTCGATGGCGCGGGTCTCCCGGATGACGGTGACCTTGACGGTTCCGGGGTACTCGACGGTAGCCTGGAGCTTCCTGGCGATGTCGCTGGCCAGCCGCTGGTTCATGGCGTCGCTGATCTCGTCGGGCCGGACCAGCACACGGACCTCTCGGCCCGACTGCAGGATGAAGGCCGTGCTGACTCCCGCGAACTCGCGGACGCAGGCCTCGAGGTCTCCGAGCCGGCGCACGAAGGTGGCCAGTTCGCCCTTGCGGGCGCCGGGCCTTGCCGTGGAGATCCGGTTGGCGAGCTGGACGATGGCGGCCTCGACGGTCGAGGAGAGCGGATCGTCGTGGTGGACGGCGATGATTGAGGGTATGGGCTCCCGTTCGCCCAGCTTCCGGGCCAGCTCCGCGCCCAGCGCGGCGTGGGCGGCGGTGTCCTCGGCCTCGGAGAGCTTGCCGATGTCGTGAAGCAGGCCGGCCCGCTTGCAGAGGGCGACATCGGCGCCGATCTCCGCTGCGATCACGCCTGAGAGCTCGGCGACCTCCATCGAGTGCTCGAGGAGGTTCTGTCCCTGAGTGACCTTGTAACGGAGTTTGCCGATCTCCACGACGAGCTTGTCGTTCAGACCGTGGACGCCGCACTTCAGAGCGGCCTGCTCTCCGCCTTCGCGGATCGTGTCCTGCAGCTCCTTCTGGGCCTGTTCGAGAGCCTGTTCGATCTTGGTGGGGTGGATCCGGCCGTCGGCCACGAGCTTTTCCATCGCTGCGCGGGCGATCTCGCGCTTCATGGGGTTGTAGGCGCTGAGGACGACGATTCCTGGGCTATCGTCGACGATGACGTCGACGCCCGCGAGGTGCTCGAAGGCGCGGATGTTGCGGCCCTCGCGGCCGATGATGCGGCCCTTCATCTCATCGTGGGGCAGGCGCACGACGCTGACCAGGGGATCGAGCGACATGTCGACGCTGCACCGGGCCATGGCGTCGGTGAGGATGCGCATGGCGCGCTGCTGGGCCGTCTCCTGGAAACGGGTCTCGAACTCCCGGAAGCGCATGGCGAGCTCCTTCTCGCACTCGGTTCGCATACGTTCCAGTAGCTCGGCGCGGGCCTGCTCGGCGCTGTAGGAGCCGATCTGCTCCAACAGGCCCTTCTGGCCTTCCAGGACGGTCTTGAGCTCCAACTCCCGGCCCTCGTTGACGCGCAGGACTTCGCGCAGCCGGGTCTCCTTCTTCGTGATATCCGCGAGCTTCTGGTTGATCCGGGTTTCCTTGGAGACCAGCCGCTCCTCGAGGCCCTCGACGTCGCGGCGGCGACTCTTCATCTCGCGCTCGAACTCGCGTCTGGCGGCCTGGGCTTCGTCCTTGGCCTTCAACAGGCTGTCTTGCTTGACGGTCTTGGCGTCCTGCCGCGCAGTTTCCCGGATTTCGTCGGCCTGCTGGCGCGCGGCGGCGAGAGTGGACGCGACCAGGTAGCGTCCCAGGACCTTTACGGTGACAGCCCCGAGGAGAAAACCGCAGGCCAAGGCGATCAGGAGGTCCGGTGTCAGCACGCAGGAGCCTCCGTTGAAGGTTCGGCCAGAGCAGACGACAAAACGCCAGGGTGTCGGGACGCCGCCAACACGCTCCAGGCGTTTCCGGACCGACCGGCTATTTGGAGATCAGAACGGGCGCTTTTGGACGAAGCCATCCTCTACCGCTCCTGGACTGCGTTTGCCGCAGAATCCGGAGTACGTCGGGTGAGGGAGGCTCTCGATAGGCGCGCGAAGCCTCTCAGAAATCCGCCGGTGACGGTGGCAGCTCGCCACCGCCCGACGGGATTCCCGTGGGGGCCTTGTAGTCTCTCTCGATCAGATCCTTGGATGCCATCCAGGTCAAGACGAATGAAGTGAGCATGAAGGCAATGGCCGCCCCCGTCGTCACCTTGGCAACGAATCCCGTGGCACCGCGCTTTCCGAAGATGGCACTGGAGGCGCCGCCCCCGAAGGCGCCAGAAAGCCCTTCGCCCTGATCGGCCTGGAGCAGGACGATGACGATCATCGCGATGCAGAAGATGTAATGGAGAGAAAGAACAAACGCGTGCACCGAGCTACCTCCGATTGGAGCAAAACTGAGTGGGACATCAATACCACGCTGGCGCGGCGCAAGTCAAGAAGCGGAGCCTGCCGGCGGAGGGGGGCCGGCCGCGTGTCGGCGCCGGGTCGGGTCCGCTTGATTTCGCTTGCAGACGCCGGTATGCTGAACCTGCGGGTTGCCGCGTGGTCCTCCCGACTTCAGGGTGAGAAGACGCGCCTCTTCATGACAACCAAGCTCGAAAACAGGCCTTTCCCGGGTCTCGGAGATGCTCCGATATGCCGCATGTCCAAAAGCCGAAGCCGAAAATACCTACCAAGAAGAATCCTGGAAGCAGCAAGGCAGACGCCCGGCTGACGCCGGCGCGCAAGCCGACGCCTTCGACCGCGAAGAAGAAGGCCCCAGCTGCGTCCAAGAGCAAGACTGGCGTGCACGTCGGTCGCTCGAAGGTCGAGAAGTCGGTTCTGAAGCCGGCCAAGGTGAGCCCGGTTGGGCCTGTCAAGCGATCCGCCCCGCACCCGGCGGGTCGGCCGCCCGTCTCCAAGAAGGCCCCTGTGGCTGCGGCCTCGATCGCGAAGCCGCCGCGGTCCGGGCGGCCGAGCCCCAAGAAAGCCGGCAAGGTGAGCGTCGACGCGAAGAAGCCGTCGCCGAAGGTCGCCGCCCCGGATTCCAGACCCTCGGGAGAGGTCCGCTCCAAGCCGTCGAGCGCCAGAGCGGCGAACCCGGAGAAGCGGACCTCGCCTTCGATCGTCAGCATTCGTACACACTCGGAGGATACGCCTTTGCCGGAAAGTGAGCCGTCGACGATTCGCGTGTTGAACAAGTCTGTGGTTCAAGCCACTACGGTCGAAGAACCCGAAATCGAGGTGGACGAAATCGGAGAAGACGAGGTCATCCGATCGCTCGACTCGATGCCCGGAGCCGTGGTGGCTCAGGAGCACGAGGACATCTCGGAGGAGGGAGCCACGGGCGCCGTCATAGAGCGGTTGCTCAAGAAGGGCGAGGAGCAGGGGTACCTGGCGTTCACCGAGATCAACGAGGATTTGCCGGACAACCTGTCTCCCGAGCAGATGGAAGAGATCGTTGGGACCTTGAACGAGCGTGGCATCAGCGTGGTGGACCGTGAAGAGCAGCCGGTCATCGCCAGTCAGGAACATGACGAGATGGCCGTCGTCGACGAGGCCGCCGATGATGTGCGCTACGACGACTCGCTGAAGGCCTACCTGCAGGAGATCGGCAACGTCCCGCTTCTGACGGCCGAAGAAGAGGTGGAGCTCGCGAAGCGGATCGAGGCCAACGATCGCACCGCCCAGGCAAAGCTCATCGAGGCCAACCTGCGCCTGGTCGTGAGCGTGGCCAAGAAGTACACCCGGCGAGGGCTGAGCTTCCTGGATCTGCTCCAGGAAGGTAATCAAGGTCTCATCCGCGCCGTGGAGAAGTTCCGCTACAACAAGGGATTCAAGTTCAGTACCTACGCCATCTGGTGGATTCGTCAGGCGATCACGCGGGCCATCGCAGACCAGGCTCGCACGATTCGAGTTCCCGTTCATATGAACGAGACGATCGCCAAGGTAAAGAAGACTGCGCGCATCCTGACCCAGCAGCTGGGCCGGGAGCCGTCGCACGAAGAGATCTCCCGTGAGCTCGGGATGACCGTCGAGAAGATCAAGGACGCCTACCGCTCGGCGACTCACCCGATCTCGCTGGCCACGCCGCTGGGCAGCGATTCGTCCGACAGCAGTCTGGGTGATTTCGTGAAGGATCAGAACGCCATCGCCCCGCACGAAGCGACCAATCGCAACATCCTCAAGGAGCAGATAGGGGAAGTGCTGGAGAGCCTGTCCGATCGGGAGAACGAGGTCATTCGATACCGGTTCGGGCTCGACAACGGCTGGCCGATGACGCTCGAACAGGTGGGTCATCGCTTCGGCGTGACGCGCGAGCGCATTCGTCAGATCGAGGCGAAGGCGCTCCGGCGGTTGCGCCATCCGAGCCGGAGCAAGAAGCTCCGGGAGTTCTATCTGGAATGAGAGGTGAGGCATCGATGGCTGGCATCGAGCAAGAGCAGGAGCTTCTGATGATGAAGCTCATCATGATGTTGGCGGAGAACGCCTGGGTACTTCTGGGCAAGCGCTCGAACCCCGTGACCGGAAAGGAAGAGACCGATCTCGGCGGCGCGCGTTACTTCATCGACACCCTGGGAGCGCTGAAGGACAGGACCGAGGGTCGCCTGACTTCGCGCGAAACTACGCTGCTGGAAACGGAGCTTACGAACCTGCGCCTCAACTACGTCGAGGGGCTGAAGGCCGCCCAGAAGGATTCACCCCCGGGCGCGGCAGAGCAGAGGGGCTCGGAAGCGGAGGCGGTGCCCCCAAAGGAGTAGGTCGGTCCGAGAACGACCGCTCGGAAACGCCTTCCTACTGAGCTGCGCGTCTGCAGGGCTGGGCGCCGGGCTGGCAGGGCAGGGCGGTCACGCGCTGGTGCACTTGAAGTTGAGAAAGGCCAGCACTTCCGTCCGCTCCCGCTTGTTGAGGCGGCCGAACTGCAGCAGAAGCGCGCGCTCCTGCGCGCTAAGGAGCGAGTCGCGCTGCTGGCGGACGATGCCGCGATTCAGCGATTGCTGGAAGGCTCGCCACTCTTCCGCGTCGAGCTTGGAGAGCGCATAGGCCTCGTGCAACAGGTGCTCGGGGGCATCGAGCGCCTTGGCCAGCTTCTCCCTGAAGCTCCTGGAGCGAGGGAGCGCCGTTCCAAGCTCGATCTTGCTGACGTAGTTCTGCGAGACGGTTAGCCGTTCGGCAAGGTCTACTTGCTTCCAGCCCTTCTTTTCCCGCAGGGCCTTCACCAACTCCTTGAGAAGCAAGGGGAGTCCTCCTGACATCCGGGATTCCCCCGATGCGACCGTTCACGGAAGACACCGGCTGCAACCTTGCGGCAGGCCGACCTTACCGAAGCCCTTTCGGGGCCGCCCGCCCAAGCCTGACTTCGAGGGTCGCCGGGGATTCCAGCGGGGCCCATTTTACCTCTTCGCGGGCCGCTGGACAAGACAAAACGGTGATTGTGGTCACTTCGACGAGTGCGACGCCCCGCGGTATACTGGTTGTGTGATAACAGAGAACGAATCGACGGGGGCCATCTCCCAGGCGACCATTTTGGTGGTAGACGATGACACGGACGTCGTCTTCCTGATACGAACCTATCTCGAGCGGGTTCCAGGCATCCGTGTGCTCCAGGCGAACAACGGCCATGACGCGCTGCGGCTTGCCGAAGAGGAACATCCGGACGTCATCCTGCTGGATGTGATGATGCCCGACCTGGACGGGCTGGCGGTCTGCGGCATGTTGCAGGGCAACTCGGAGACCTCGGGGATTCCCGTGATCATGCTCACGGCGCGCAGCGACGTGAACACGGCGGTCGAGAGCTTCCGGCGGGGCGCCGTGAACTACATCATCAAGCCGATCGACCCGTCCCGGCTGATGGCGAAGATCCAGGAGACCGTCTCCCGGCTCGGCTCGCGCGACGCCACGTGAGCCGAAAGCTCGCGCGCGGGCGCGCGGGCGAGTCCTGCGCCGATGAAGGGCACGGCACTGCAGTGTCGCCGGCGTGTCCCTTTCCCTCGCCCTTTTGGGTCGTGGGCACCGCGCTACTGGACGTTCGGGCCAGGGCGAACGCGAGTAGGTCTGCCGCCCGTTGTCGGGACGGAGGGGTGACCCTCTGCGCGGGCGGCAGCGGACGCAACATTGCGGAAAATCTGGCGCGCCTGGGAGCCCGGGTGGCCTTGCTGAGCGTCGTGGGAGACGACCTGGCCGGGAGCATCCTGATGAACGCGACTCGGGCCGCGGGAGTGGACGTGTCCGGGGTCGTCGTCCGCGAAGGGCTGTCCAGCGGCTTTTTCGTGGCCCTCACGGAGGAGGGCGGGAAGGTCCGCGAGGCCGTCGTGGACACGCGGGCGCGCGGAGCGCTCGACGCAGCGTGCGTTCGGGAGCGCGCATCCGGCGCCATTGCCGGGTCGAGAACCGTGATTGCGGAGCTAGCGCTGATGCCCGAGACTCTGGCGGCGCTGAAGGACGAAGCCGCGCGGACCGGGGCGAAGCTGTGCTTCGAGGCGGCGGCCTGCGCGCGCCGCAGGGATCGGCTGAGCCTGGTGGCAGGCGTGAACCTGGTG
>JACQZN010000022.1 GCA_016213845.1 Candidatus Wallbacteria bacterium | reverse complement strand
CCGCTCGCTCGCCAGCGAGCTGGCCTTCGACAAGGTCTCCAAGCTCACAGCCGAGACGCTCGCCGAGCTGACCGCCGGCTTGAACCGCGTCAACCTGATGCACGTCGTCCACCAGGCCGTGAAGAACGGCCAGACCTTGACCGGCAGCTACGTCCAGGCGATGAAGAAGGAGCTGATCGAGAAGGAGTGCTACGGTCTCCTCGAGTTCCTGGAGCCGAAGTACTCCCTCGACATGGTCAGCGGCTGCGATACGGCCAAGCAGTGGCTCAAGGAGGACGCCCGCCTGGTCCAGGAGGGCAAGCTCGACGCGCTGCCGATGGGGTACCTCATCTGTGGGCCGGTCGGCACCGGCAAGACGTTTCTCTCGCAGTGCTACACGGGCACGATCGGCATCCCCTGCGTGAAGCTCCTCAACTTCCGCAGCCAGTGGCAGGGCGTCACCGAGGGCAACTGGGAGAAGATCCTGAACGTGCTGAAGGCGACCGGCCCGGTCGGCGTCATCATCGACGAGGCCGACGCAGCCGTCGGGAACCGGTCTTCCGGGGGCGATTCCGGCACCTCGGCGCGCGTCTTCTCGCAGCTGGCCAGCCAGATGGGCGACACGCGCTACCGAGGCAAGATCCTCTGGTTCCTGCTGACCTGCCGGCCCGACCTGTTGCCCGTCGACCTGAAGCGCCAGGGTCGCTGCGAGGTCCACATCCCGCTCTTCTACCCTGCGACCCCGGAGGATCGACTGGCGCTCTTCGAGGTGATGTCGAAGAAGACCGGAGCCAAGGTGGCCCCGGAGGTTCTGGGCGATGCCGCGCGCGCCACCACGCACCGGATGAGCGGCGCCGAGATCGAGGGTCTGCTCATTCGCGCCCGCCGCCGCGCGCTCCTGGGCGGTCACGAGGAGGTGCGCAAGGAGGATCTCGAGAGCGAGCTTTCGGCCTACCTGCCGCCCCAGTACGGCGAGGAGATCGACCTCCAGATCTACGCCGCGCTGGCCGAGTGCACCGACAAGCGCTTCCTCCCCGCTGAGTACAAGGACCTCGACCGCTCCGAGGTCGCCCGCCGGCTCGCCTCCCTCAAGCAGCGCTGGGACTGAGCTCGGTTGTCCCCGCCTCCGCGTAGCCCTCCGGCCATGATCGCCCGCGCGGTCTTGGCGCCACCACGGATTGACACTCGGCGCCGGCGTCACTAGGCTTTAGTGTGAGCTTTTTGGCGCCCTGCAACATCCGGCCGGCGGACCACGTAGAAGGTATTTGGATGCCCAGAAGCATGATCCGGTTCATCACGTCGCTCTGCGCTGTCGCGCTCGTCGCCAGCGGCATCGGGGCGGCTGCGGAGCTCTCGACGGCTGATGCGGAGAAGGTTCGGTCCTTCCAGTCCAAGCTCGATGAAGCCCGCGAGAAGGTCCTCAAGGACCCCAAGTTCGCAGAGTTCGTGAAGCGGCTCGACGTCACGGTCGAGCGCAAGTACCTGAAGGTCGAGACCCTCTTCGACAGCGAGGCCGGCAAGGCGTATCTGAAGGCACGGATCGCGGGAGATTCGTCCGCTGTCAGCCCCACACAGGCGCAGGCATCGGCAGAGCTGCCGCCAGCCCGGAACCGTTCGGACAATCCGCTCGACGCCATGGAGGAGCTCCGCGGCGATACGCAGGAAGGGAACCCGCGAGCTGCTTCCACGCCCGCGGCGGCCGACGAGTCGTTCCGGGAGTCGGTCACCCGTTTCGACGACGTCAAGGCGTTCGTCGTCCGGGAGCTCTACACGGACGCAGCGAAGCTCAACCTCACGCAGAACGGCGTCGGGTTCCGGGGCTTGCACCCGTTCTTCCTCTACTTCTACGTAGGCCCCAAGTCGATCCGGCTCCAGGACGACCCGGTGCGCAAGCTGGCGCTCTACTTCCGCAGCCCGGGCGTCAAGGACGTGTTCGGCGGCTTCCTGGGAGCTTACACGCTCAAGGCCGAGGAGCCCAAGAAGGCCCAGGCTCTGCTGGACGCCTACATCCAGTTCCGCAAGCTGACCGGCTCCAACACCAAGCGCGAAACGGTCGATCGCGAGGGCAACCGTCTCACGACCGACCTCCGCTCGACGCTCTACATCGCCGCCGTGCAGTTCAGCGACACCATGGCTCGCGAGATCGCCCTCGGAAAGGTCCCCGTCGAGGGCGGGGCCAGCGCCGTGACGACCAGCTTCAACATCTGGGCGCACACCACCGAGACGCTGGAGCGCGCTTCCAGGCCGGAGGTCGCGACGGTCGCCACCGTCTATGCCTGGATGGCGGATCTGATTCTCTTGCTCGATCTCAGCAAACGGCCCGCCAACGCGCGCCAGCAGCAGGGTGAGCAGGGCCAGGGTCAGGTAGCGCTGGAGGAGTACCAGTCGCGGTTGGGCGCGCTCGACTCCTACGTGCGCGGGGTCCGAGCGCGGCAGGCGGCGTTGCTGGAGCTGCTCCAGAAGTACGAGCAAATTCGCACCGATGAGGAGCGCAGCACGCTCCGCAAGCAGATCCTCGACCTTTACGCCGGAACGCGCACGCAGCGTCCGCTGGCCATGATGATCGCCGACGTAGAGGAGCACCCCAACGTCGGCGCGCTCGCGAAGGGCCCCCCGAAGGGCGCCCCAGAGCCGACGCTGAGCCGGCATCGCGCGCTCTTCGACCCGCGCGGCGGCGGCATCGCCCGGATGCGCAACAACCAGGAAAACATCGACGCGATGATGGCCAAGAACGGCTTCGGCAACGTCGTCGACGAGTCGAGGGCCCGCGTCGACCGCGAGCGCTCCCGACGCCAAAAGGCCGAAGGGCCTCGTTCGCCCGGAGACTCGGGCGGCGACCGAGGCGACGGCACGCGCCGCAGCGGCTGGGAGACGGCCTCGCAGGGAATGCGTGGGCTGGGCGACATCGCCGTCCCGCTGACCGACAGCCTCTTGCAGGCCAATCAGCAGTCGCGTGAGGTCGAGCTTCGCCAGCGCGAGCTGGACGCCGAACGGGAGCGCAGGCTCTTCGAACGAGACGAGGCCCGCCGCAACAAGCAGGACGCCCGGGAGATCGCCGAGCAGCGCGCCGGCAACCTGGACGCCGGCAACAACATCATCGAGAACGCCCAGCAGACCGTCACCCGCGAGCGCGAGGAGCAGCGGCTCAGGGACGAGGCCTTCGCCCGCCGCCAGCAGGAGCTGGAAGCCGAGCGCCGCAAGGAAGCCGAGCAACGCGCCGCCGCGCAGGCCCAGCTCCCCGCCGTCCCGAACACGGGTGTCAGTGGGCCGACCACTTCCGGGCTGCCCCAGAGCACCAACGCCGCCGGCACCGGGCCGCAATCGACCGCCGGCGTTCCCAACGCCCCCACGAACTCGGTCGGTATCCCGGCCGGAGGCACTACCGGACAGACCGGCACGAGTGGCGGCTCCCAGGCCGCGTCCCCGTCGGTCCTCTCCGACGCGCAGCTCGTCGAGGTCGCCCGCTCCAAGGTCCCGGTGATCCCGAACACCTACGGCATCGACCCCGCAGTGCTCACCCCCGAGGAGATCAAGGCCGCGCTCGATCCGCTCATCAACGCCAAGGTCGATCAGTTCAACGAACAGCTCAAGGCCAAGGGCGTGACCGTCAACGCCGACCTCCAGTACAGCGGCAAGGGTATCCAGAGCACGGGTCTGCCGGCGAACCACGATCGCTACCAGATGTGGTTGACGCGGTTCCCCGAGCTGCGCGCCGGCGCCAACCAGGCGGCCCAGGCCAAGTTCCAGAAGTTGCTGCAGGAGCAGGTGAACGCGCTTTCTGCCGGCCGGGCCGAGCAGCTGCGCCAGCTCGCCGCTCAGCGCCAGCAACAGACCCCGAGCCCCACGGCCGTCGCCCAGACACCCGCCGCCCCGGTCCAGACGCCCGCAACCCCCACCGGTCCGGCTGCCCCTGTGGCGACGACGATTGCGCCCGTTTCGACGCCCGTGAAAGCCAAGCAGGAGGACCCGAAAATCGCCCAGGCGCGCAAGGTCATCGAGGACTTCGACAAGGCCGGCAAGGGCGCTTCCGGGATCACTCCCCAGGACTTCCTGGCGGGCATCGACCGGTACAACGCATCGCAGCCCGATGTCGTGGCGGTCGACATGAAGGGTCTGGTGCGGCTGGTCCAGATCGGCTACGTGAAGAGCCGCATCGCCCCGCCCGCCATCGCCGCCGACCTCGGCCCCGACGGCTCCGAAGCCCAAAAAGTCATCGAGGAGTTCGACAAGCGCGCGGGCGGCAAGTCCGGCATCACCCCCGGAGACTTCCTGCTGGCCCGCGATCGGCACAACTCCTCCGATCCCTACAAGGTCGAGCTGAACCTCCCCGGGTTGATCCGCCTCGTCAACAACGGCCGGCTGCGCAGCAACGTCCCGCCGCCGACCGCCAAGGCTGATCCGGCCCCGTCGCCCCGCGTGGACGACGCCACCGACGATAACCGCTTCGGTACCGATCCGACGTCGCGCTGAAGGGACCCGGTAGCGGTGCGCCGGTCGGGAAAACCCGTGGCGTCTACCTGTACCGGGTTTTTCAAAAACCCGGTACAGGTAGACGCCACGGGTTTTCCGCCCGGGCTGTCGTTGCGGGTTTTCGGGCGCATTGGCTCTCGGGGTCGGCCGTGGCGCGCGCCCTACCGGCGCACGGCGTAGATGCGCTCGACGACGCGGTCGTCGGGGCGGGTGTAGCGGCGGCGGGCGTGGTCGCGCTCGGTACGGAAGCGGCGATAGTCGTGCTCGTAGACGCGCAGCCGGCCCAGGGCGCCCAGCATCGCCATGAGCTGCTCGTGCGGGATGAGGCCTTCGTCGTTGTAGGACAGGAGGATATGGCGCGCCCGGCTGGCCGCGAGCAGATCCTGCATGGCGGCCGGAGCCTGGCGGGCGCGGGAGAAGGCTGAAAACTGGCCGGCCGTGGGGCGCAGTCCCGTCTTGCCTCTCAATGGCGGGCGGTCCCCGAGCGCCAGCGTCTCGAGCACGTGGAAGTTGGAGGCGTACTGCCGCCCGGTGTAGGGCGGGTCGAGGTAGAGCAGGTCGCACTCTTCCTGGCGAACCAGGCGATTGGCGTCGGACTGCACGGCCCGGTGGGGAAGGCGGCTCGGGAGCACCCGAATGGGCTTGAGTGTCAGCGGCTTGAGCGCCATGCAGCGCCAGATCTTCAGGAACGCGCCGTAGGTGCCCGACATGTTGGCGACGAAGTCGGCGGCGTCGATGAGGCAGGCGAGCAGCAGGTGGTAGCCATCATCGGTCAGTCGTCCTTCGGCGCGCCAGAGCGTGAGGTGCGCGCGGACTGCGTCGATTTTTCGGGCGTTTGCATCGCTGAAGTACTGGCGAGCGCCGCCGGAACCGCCCGGGGCGTAGCTGGCGTAGAAGAAGCCGTCCTCTCCGGGCAGAGCGTCGAGGAGCGCGAGCGCCTGTCTCAGGCCCATCGCTCCCCGGCCCGGACAGCCGAGCGCAGCAAAGTCGGGGTAACGGTTGAGCGCCACGTGGGCCACGCCCTGCACATAGGCATAAGCCTGCAGATCGCCCGCGACCACGCGGAAGCCCTTCGACTTGAGGTGTCTGGCAACTGCCGCCGTGCCCGAGAAAGGATCGAGCGCGCGGCCGCCCAGAGGGATCTCCTCGTGCGCCAACACCTCGTCCAGGAAGGGCAGCAGGCGGGTCTTGTTCCCGATGTACTTCACGCCTGGGGTTCTTTGCGGAACACGAGAATGTTCTGATGGGTGAGCGAGGGGACGAAGGCGGCCGGGTAGCCGTAGACGTGGAGGCTCTTGGAGACGTCGTACCAGATGAGGTTGGCCTTCAGCACCATGTCCGTGCCCGCCAGCGCGACGGCGATCGCCGCGCCGAGCTGATGATACTCGTTTCCGCGGTAGAGGTCGCCGACGAAGACCGCCATGTAGCGCCGCTCTTGCAGGGCCCTCGCGGCACCCAGGAGAATCAGGCGCATCTCCTCGACCCAGGCTTCCTTGGTCTCGAAGGCCGAATCCCCGAACGCCGAGAGCCGGCTCTTTGCCGCGCGGCGGCCGCGCGTCTTCGCCAGGGTGTCCATGTTCCAGTACGGCAGATCGGTCAGCACCATCTGGAAGGAGGCCTGGGGCAATCGCGTCAGCTCATCCTTTGCGTCGCTGATACGGCACTCGAAGGCCTCCAGCCCCTCTCGGCGACAGACCTCCCGGTAGATCTCGACCCACCTCGCCGTTCGCTCGATCCCGAGCGCCGTCCGACCTGCCAGCGCCGCGCCCAGCAGCGTGCCACCCACGCCGGCCAGCGGGTCCAGCACCTTCTCGCCCGCGTGCGTGAACACCCGGATCAGGTCCTCGCAGAGGCGCGGCGGTTTCTGCCCACCGTGCTCGCCCCGGAGCGCATGCTGCAGGTCCCGCGGGTACGGCTTCGTGATGACCGACCGGCTCCAGAATTTCCATTCGGAGCCGGTCAGGTCATTGAGTCGTCTTGTGGGCATGTCTCCGCGGCGCTACAGAGTTTTTCGCCCAGTTTCCCTGGGACCTATCGAGCGGCCACGAAGGCCGCAAGCAGACGGGAGTCCAGAGCCTGTCCGGATCCCTCACTCGCCCTTGTAGACCGGCTTGCGCTTCTCGAGGAACGCGGTCATCCCTTCGCGCATGTCGGCCGTGCTGGCCAGCATGCCGAAGTAGGCCGATTCCAGCTCGCAGCCGTCGCGGAGGTCGACCTCCAGGCTCTTCTGGACGGCCGCCTTGGCCAGCCGCAGGGCCAGCGGGCCGCGCGCGGCCAGCTTCTCCGCCCACTCGCGCACCGTCTTGGCCAGCTCCGCCGGCGGCGCCACCTTGTTCACCAGGCCGATCCGGTACGCCTCGGCGGCGTCGATCGGCTCGCCCGAGAGCACCAGCTCCATGGCGCGTCCCTTGCCGACGATGCGGCCCAGGCGCTGCGTGCCGCCGTAGCCCGGGATGATTCCCAGTGTCACCTCGGGGAGGCCGATCTTGGCCTTCTCACTGGCGAAGCGGACGTCGCAGGCCAGCGCCAGCTCGCAGCCGCCGCCCAGCGCGTAGCCATTGATGGCGGCGACGACCGGCTTGGCCAGCTGCTCGATCTGGAAGAGGATCTCCTGGCCGAAGCTGGAGTCCTTGCGGCCCGAGAACGGTTTCATCTTCGCCAGCTCCGCGATGTCGGCGCCGGCCACGAAGGCCTTTTCGCCCGCACCCGTCAGGACGATGACCCGGACCGTGTCGTCTGCTTCCATCTCCCGCAGAGCGCCGGAGAGCTCGGTCATCACCGCCGCATTCAGAGCGTTCAGCTTGTCTGGCCGGTTGATGGTGATGGTGCCGACTGGCGCCTCCACGTGTAACAGAATGTTCTTGTAGTCCATCTCAATCAGCTCCTCGAAATCATTGTCCGCAGGTTCGGCGGTATCTGTCCCGAGACCCGCAAAAAAATGGGGGTCCAGGGGGCCTTTGGCCCCTTGGCCGGGGTTCGGGGGCGGCGCCCCCGAGAGGACTTCAGTTCCCCCTCACGCGTAGTTGAAGAATCCCTTCCCCGACTTCTTGCCGTGCTGGCCGGCGCGGACCATCTGGCGCAGCAGCGGGCAGGGGGCGAACTTGGGATCGCCGAACTCGTGGTGGAAGATCTCGCTGACGTGCAGCTGCACGTCCAGCCCGATCAGGTCGAGCAGCGCCAGCGGGCCGATTGGCATGTTGCCGCCCAGCTTCATCGCCTTGTCGATGTCGGCCGGCGAGCCGACGCCTTCGTAGACGGCCCAGACAGCCTCATTGAGGTAGGGGACGATCAGCCGGTTGAAGATGAAGCCCGGGGTGTCCTTGGCGTCGACCGGCTCCTTGCCCATTCGCAACGCCACGTCGCGCACCAGCTGGACCGTGGAGTCGCTGGTGAGCGGGCCCCGGACCACTTCGACCAGCTTCATCATCGGCACGGGATTGAAGAAGTGCATGCCTGCGAAGCGCTCCGGGCGGGAGGTCGCCAGTGCCATCTGGGTCACCGGCAGCGACGAGGTGTTCGAACAGAAGATGACGCCATTGGAGCAGATGCCGTCCAGCTCCCGGAACAGCCCCAACTTCAGCTCCAGGTTCTCGGTGACGGCCTCGATCACCAGGTCGCAGTCCTTCGCATCGGCCAGCGCCGTCGAAGTCCTGACGTTCGAGAGGGTCTCCTCCTTCTGCGCCTCGGTGATGGAGCCCTTCTTGAGGAATCGGTCCAGGCTGCCGCGGATGATCTCCAGGCCGCGAGAAGTCAGCTTCTCGTCCACATCTCGCAGGATGACCTTGAAACCGGCTTGCGCTGCAACCTGCGCAATACCGGAACCCATCGTGCCCGCACCCACGACCATGATGCGCTTCACGTCCACGGCGCTCCTCCTTGCCGTCTTCGCGACGGCCATTGGTCAGAGTGCTTGTCATTCGACAAAAAACTCTGATAAACCAGGAAGTTGTCATCCCCCCGACCGAGGCGATGTGGCCCGGTCCGCGTGCGCGCCGTCCGACCGCGCGGGCGGCGCGGCCCGGCACACTAGCACGGAGCACGCGCGCGCAGCAACTGTGACGCGGTGCGTCGCAGGGGGAAATGGCCGCCGCCAGGGCGCCGCTCGATTGGAGGAACTCCCCGTGCTCAGGTCACTCGTCCCAGGTCTGCTCCTCGCGGCCTTCTCGTCAGCCGCGTTCGCCGGCGCTCCGGGGGTCAGCATCCTCTGTTACCACCACTTCGAGGAGAAGCCGCTGCAGGGATTTAGCGTGAAACCCTCCGACTTCGAGCAGCAGATGGCCCACCTGGCCGCAGGCGGCTTCCAGGTCCTGCGGCTCGCCGATGCCGTCGAGCGGCTCGAGAAGAAGGCGGGCTTCCCCGAGAAGGCCGTCGTCATCACCATCGACGACGGTTACCGGTGCGCCTACGAAAAGGCGCTGCCGGTTCTCCGCAAGTACAAGTTCCCGGCGACCCTCTTCATCTACCCGCAGTACGTCGGCGAGAAAGGCGACAAGTGCCGCTGGGAGGACTACAAGCGGCTGGCGGCCGAGGGGCTGTTCGACATCCAGTGTCACAGCTACACCCACCCCAACTTCGCCCAGATGGCGCGGAAGCTGCCGGCCCAGCAGTACGAGCGCGAGATGCACCGGGAGCTCTTCACTTCGAAGAAGACACTCGAGGAGAAGCTTGGCCTGAAAATCGACTTCCTCGCCTATCCATTCGGCGTCTACGACGAGCAGATCCGGGACTGGGCGCTCCAGGCCGGCTACCGGGCCATGTTCAGCGTCGACGGCGCTGCCAATGCTCCGGGCACCCGAGCTTCGTCGGTTTCCAGGACGATGATCATGGCCGGCGACGGCCCGAAGGCCTTCGCCCGCAAGGCCGCCGCGCTTCCCCTGGAGCTGGAGATCGTTTCGCCCAGGGACGGACAGATCCTCGAGAACGGTCCTTACCGGGTCGTCGCCAAGATCACCGACCCCGACGTGCGCATCGAGACCGTCCACGGCGTCAGCGCCGGCTGCTCCGGCCGCGTCGACGCCCGCTCACGCAAGCTGGAGCTCTCCAGCTCCAAGCCGATCAAGCCCGGCGTCCACATCGTCACCGTCACCGGCTCCGACTCCTCCGGCCGCGGAACCCGCACAGCCACCTGGCTCTTCCGGAGTAGATGAGACCTCAGGTTTCAGACCTCAGACTTCAGGCTGGAGGCTGGAGAGTTCTTAGAGGGCGGGTTCCTCACCCCTCAAGCCTCACTCCTCAAGCCTCACCCCTCACTTCTCAAGCCTCAAGCCTCACTCCTCAAGCCTCCCTCCTATTGCCGGGAGTCGGGCGAGCATGCTATTTTTGAGCGATGAGGCGCATGACCTGGCGGGCGGTGGCGGCGGCGCTGGCGATAGTGCTGGCGGGCGCAGCGGTGACCCCGGTAGCTCTGCCGGCATGCGACGAGACGTG
>JACQZN010000069.1 GCA_016213845.1 Candidatus Wallbacteria bacterium | reverse complement strand
TGGCCGGTCGTTCGCTGCAATTGCGGGCCCGACTCCAGGATGCGCGACAGCACCGGGTTGGAGACGCTGGGCCGCGAACGCGCCAGCGGCGGGACGGCGTTGGGCTGCGAGAAGGAGACCGTGGTGACGTCGTGGGAGCGATGCCGGCGCGGGGCGACCCGAGACCGTTCGAGGTCCTCGAGGATCTCGGCGGCCGACTCATAGCGATCCTCCGGGCGGAAGGCGGTCAGACGATCGAGCATCGCCTGGTACCACCCCGGCGCCTGGGAGCCCTGTTCGGCAAGCCGCGGCAACGGAGGAAGCGGCCTCCCGGCCAGGACGCCCACGAGGTCCTCGCCGGAGTAGGGGCGCTTGCCGGTCGCGGCCTCGTAGAGGGTCACACCCAGCTGGTAGAAGTCCGTGCGGCGGTCGGCGGGCTGGCCCTTCAACGCCTCAGGCGCCATGTAGGGGAGAGTGCCCATGACGCGGTTGGCGACGGTCAGGCCAGTGAGGTCGAGCGCCTTGGCCATCCCGAAGTCGGCGAACTTGGCGTGTTCGTCGTCAGCGAAGAGGACGTTCTGAGGTTTGATGTCGCGGTGGACGATGTTCTCTGCGTGGATCGCCTGGAGGCCCTCGGCCAGTTGCCGGGCAAGCTGCGTCAGGAAGGCGGCGCCCGGGGGCTTGCCGCCCGGGGCGGAGATGGCGTCGATGCGGGACGCCAGCGAGCCGCCCGGAAGCAGCTCCATCGCAAAGTAGGGCGGGTCGTGGTCCAGCGCCTCTTGCAGGATGTTGACCACTGATGCGTGGCGGATGCGGGCCAGCGCCTTCACTTCACGGCGGAAACGCTGCAGAATCTCGCCCCCGGCCGCCTCCGCGCCCGGCAAGACCTTGATTGCCGCCAAGAGGCCGCTGCGCTCGTGGGTGGCCTGGTAGACGACCCCCATGCCGCCGGCCCCCAGCGCCGACTCGATGATCCAGCCGTCCAGCACCTCCCCGGCCTTGTAGGGAGAGATATGCGGGGAAGAGACGTCGGGCATGGCGGCTAGCCGTCAGAGTCCACGGCTGGAAAGTAAACCCGATCGCGCGTCGTTGCAAGAGGAACCCAGTGGACGGGGACGGGGCCATCAGCTACTCTCCAGGGGCGATGCCTCGATCCGATCGGAGCCTGCTGCGCGTCCTGCCCCCGGCGGGGCCGGAGGAGCTTTCGAGCCTGGACGATTCCCTGGAGGCCACCGGCCTCTGGAGCGGGGAAGCGGAACCGCTCGAGGCGCTCGAAGGACCGGCCGGGCCGGATGATGTCTACGGCCGCGACGAAGCGTTCATCTCCTCGGTAGTGGCTCCGATCCTGGAGGCGCTCTACTCCCGCTGGTTCCGGGTCGAGGTGACGGGGTTGGAAAACGTTCCGCGCCAGGGCCGCTGTCTGCTCGTCTCCAACCACTCGGGCGCCATCCCCTGGGACGCGCTGATGATCTACCACGCGCTCCGTTCCCACATGCAGCCCGGAAGGCCCGTGCGGTTCCTGGTCGACAAGTTCGTGACGCGGCTGCCCTTCATCTCGATGGCGGCTGCGCGCGGCGGGTTCGTCCTGGCGTGCAGGGAGAACGCGCGGCGGCTTCTCCTCGACGACCAACTGGTCGGCGTCTTTCCGGAGGGCACCAAGGGCACGGGAAAGCTGTTCCGGGACCGCTACCACCTGGCCCGGTTCGGCCGCGGCGGTTTCATCGAGGTCGCCCTCGAGACCGGGGCCCCGATCCTGCCCGTGGCCGTGGTCGGCGCCGAGGAGACTCACCCGATCCTTTACAAGCCCGACTGGCTGGCGAAGATCTTCAACGTCCCCTACATCCCCATCACGCCGACGTTCCCCCTCCTGGGGGCGCTGGGCGCCATCCCACTGCCCTCGCGGTTCCACATCCACTTCGGCAAGCCGCTGCGCTTCAAGCCCGCCGCCCGAAGGCGCGCCCATGACTTCACGGTCGTCCTCGCGCTCAACAAGGCCATCCGCGCCCGCATCCGCGGCTCCATCGACGAGCTGCTGCGCCGCCGGCGGACGGTCTTTTGAGTAGTGAGTAGAGAGTAGCGAGTAGTGAGTAGGGGGGCTGCAGGGCACACACGCCCCGGCCGATCGTGGCTCCCCCCCCAGGGGCCGCTCGTCCATTCTCGATTCTCGATTCTCGAGTAGCCCCTCCATGATCCTTCCATGAAACAAATGGGAGGCGAGCGCGGTAGAAATGCTCGGGGGAATATTGTCTGGTCGGATTGACACCCCCGGGACCCGTTCTTATTCTTCTAGCGAATTTTAAAAGGCCGGTTTCAGGTCCACCCTTGAAAGGGGCCCAAGATGGGAAGAGGAAATAGGCAGCTGAAGAGATTCACGAGCTGGCTCGTCCTGGTCAGCTTCATGGCGAGCTTGATGGCGCCCGTGGTCGAAGGCGCGGCGCTCATCCCGCTGAAGGTGCCGGGACGTCACGTGCTGTTCGACGTCAACTCGGCCACCGTCTCGGAGCTGGCGTCCATTCCCGGCATTGGCCCGAAGACCGCCGCTGAGATCGTGCGCCACCGGACCCAGTTCGGCCCCTTCAAGACCATCCAGGACGTCGGCGTCGTTCCCGGCGTCGGCAAGGCGCGCCTGGCCAAGCTCACCGGAGCGGCCACTCAGGGCTCTCGCTCGGACTTGAGGTTGCGCACTCAGACTGCCGCCCCCAAGGAGGTCGTCCGCCAGGCGACCCCGGTCAAGACCGTCAGCTCGGCCGTCGAGGGGCTCGCCAGGACCCTCCAGCCCGTCTGGGTCACTGGCTCCAACGGCGTCAAGGTCAACGTCAACATCCCCGACACCAAGACGCTGGTCTCCAACCTCTCCCGCGCCGGCTTCTCGGACGTCCAGGTCAACACCATCGCCAATACCCGCCTGATGAGCGACCCCTCCGGCACCAGGCTCTCTTTCAAGCCGGTCACCGGAATCACGGACCTGCAGGCCCGCCTCGGCACCGCCGGTCTCAAAGGCGTCATCGACTCGACCGGCACGCTCGTCTCCCGGCAGCCCGCCGTGCAGTCGGCTCCGGCCGCACCGCAGTCGGCCCCGAAGGCCGTCCCGGGCGTCGGTGGCAAGGGTCTGGTTTACGCCACCGGCGACCGCCTGATGTTCCGCTTCGACGGCAACGGCAAGCCCGTCACCGTCAATCTGAACCAGCAGAGCGCCACGGGCCTCTTCAAGCAGCTCCGCGACGCAGGCGTCCCCTCCGGCACCGCCAAGGCCGTCGCCCAGGCCCGCATGAAGGGCAGCTTCCAGAGCTTCCAGGACCTGGCGGCGCGCGTTCCCTCTGTCGAAACCGTCGCCAAGGCGCCCGCCACGCGCTCCTCCATCAGCGCGCCGGTCGAGGCCCCCAGGGCCCCCGCGCCGGTCGCGCCGCCCGCCCCCCCCGCCTACGAAGTCGAGCTGGCCCGCCTCACCAAGCAGCACCAGGCGATCGCCAACCGCACGCCCAGCTCCGTCACCGGCTACGACCGCACCCTCAAGAGCCTGCAGGACACCTACGACGGGATGTTCAAGTCGCTGGCCAAGAAGGCCTCCGCGGCCAATCCGGGCGTCAGTGCCGATTCCGTCGCCAAGGACCCCAGGCTGCAGAGCATCGCCCGCGACATCGACGTCTACAACAAGGGCAAGGCGAACCTGGTCAAGGCCGAGACTCTCAACAAGGCCAAGGTCGCCGTCGACGCCGAGATCGCCAAGTACAGCCAGCAGGCCGAGGCCGTCCAGGCCCGCAAGCCAACCAGCGTCAAAGGCTTCGACACCACCGTCGACTCCCTGAAGGCCACCTACCGCGACCTCTACAACCGCCTCGAGATGAAGGCCCGGCTCGAGGGCAAGGTCAGCGCCGAATCCATCGTCAAGGACCCCCGGCTGCAGAAGCTGGCCGAGTCGATCGATTCCGTGCGGACCGCCAAGAGCGACTTCCAGACCCAGAAGGCCGCCAACGTCGAACAGGCTCGCGTGAACGCTGAGAAGGCCGCCGCGCGCAAGGCGAAGGTTGCCGCGTCCGAGACTGCTCCGGCCGCGCCCGAGACGCCCGCAGCCAAGACCGAGCCGAAGGCCCCCTCCAAGCAGGCCGCGTCCCAGCCCGAGGTCGTTTCGGCTCCCAAGCCGGCAGCCGAAGCCGCGGCGCGCATCGAGACCCTTTCCGCCAAGACGAAGTCTCTCTTCAGCGAGATTCGCGCCGAGAGCGGCGGCCGCTTCACCAGCAACAAGGACGTCTGGGAGGCCGCGCGCCACTACCGGGGCGAAGGCAAGCTGGCCGAGCTCCGCAAGACCGCTTCCGAGCTCCAGCAGCTCCGAAACGCCCGTCTGAACCAGGCGACTGCAGAAGCCCCGGCCGCGCCGGCAGCCGAGAAGCCCGTCGCCAAAGCAAAGCCCGCCGCCGAGCCGGTCGCCGCAGAGCAGCAGGTTGCCAAGGGCAAGACCGCGCCCGTGCAGGAGACCGTTGCCCCCGTGGAGCAGACAGCTCCCGCGAAGGCGATGACCGAGACGCAGCTCCTCTCGCAGCAGGCCAAGGACCTAACGGCCCGCCTGGTGAAGGAAGGCAGATTCACCAACGCTCGAGAGGTCTACCAGGCCTCCGAGACGGGCGGCGCCAAGGGCGAACTGGCGCAGCTCAAGTCGATCAACGACAAGATCCGGGCGAACCGTGCGGCCAACAAGCCGGCAGCGCCGGCTGCCGAGACCGCCCCAACCGGTACGAAGTCCGCGACTGCCGAGCCGGTCGCCGCCGTGGAGCCGACCCCGGCCAAGGCCAAGGTCGCGGCCTCCGAGACCGGAGTTGCGGCCGCTCCCGCAGCCGAGACGGCCGCCCCGAAGGGCAAGTGGACCGACGGCTTCCTCAAGGCGCTCAAGGGCGGCCAGTACAAGTCGACCGAGGGCGGCTGGGCCGACGGCTACCTGAAGATGCTCAAGGGTGACGGCGCCCACGTCACCGGCCAGCCCGTGGAGCCCGCGCCCGTGGAGGGGATCGGCCGGGCCTCCGAGACG
>JACQZN010000087.1 GCA_016213845.1 Candidatus Wallbacteria bacterium | reverse complement strand
TTAGGGATTCCACGGAAACAGAGAGCGCAGAGAAGTTGACAACGGTGTGCTGTGCATGATCTGAGACGGGAATGGTTGAGATCGAAAAGCTCAAGAGACTGCTGCAGGAGACAGCTCGATCACTCAAGGGGCACGCCCGGCGACTGTTCATGGCACGAACGGTCAATGAGGTTTTCGAGGGAGTAGCGTACCGCGCCGAACAGGAACTTGGCTGGAATCGTGGAACGGTGAGCAAAGGGTTACATGAGCTCAATAGTGGCGTCGAATGCGTCGACGGTCGCAAAGGAGCGACGGGACGAAAACCGGCAGAAGCGCACTTGCCCAACTTGCTCACGGATATTCGAGACTTGGTCGATAGTCAGAGTCAGACTGACGCTCGTTTTCGCACCCATAGGCTTTATACTCGTATGAGTGCGGCCGAGGTGCGAAGGCAACTTCAGGAGAAGAAGGGCTACCAGAAAGAAGATCTACCGAGCGAAGAGACCCTCCGCTGTAAGCTCAACATGCTCGGATATCACCCGGTACGGGTGCAGAAGACCCAGGTAAAAAAAAGTCCCGGAAACCGACGCGATCTTCGAAGAACTCAACCGCGTCCGCGAAGAAGCCGCGCAGTCCGAAAACCAACTGCTGATCTCCTGCGATGCCAAGGCAACCGTCAAGATCGGAGAGTTCTCCCGTGACGGAGAAGGTCGTGTGCCGATTCGAGCGCTCGATCACGACTACCAACCAGATGGCAAGGTTACTCCCGTTGGCCTCCTACTGCCCGAACATGACGAACTATCGATTTCGATCTGCACATCCAAAGTCACAAGTGACTGCATAGCGGATAGGATCGACGACTATTGGATCGAGAACAAATCCAAGTTCCCGGAGGTTGATACACTCGTGCTTCTTCAGGATAATGGTCCCGAAAACAGCGGACGACGAACCCAGTTTCTCTACCGCATGGTGGCCTTCGTTGAGCGGCATCAGATCAACGTTCGCCTTGCCTACTATCCTCCGTACCACAGCAAGTACAACCCTGTTGAACGTTGTTGGGGTGTTCTCGAAAACCATTGGAACGCGGCCCTGCTCGACACTGTCGAAGCTGTGGTTGGCTACGCAAAATCCATGACTTGGAAGCAAGAGCATCCATTCGTACGCCTCGTCACACAAGTCTACGAATCAGGCGTCCACCTATCTGAACAAGCCATGAAGGCTGTCGAGCGAAAGCTCTCTCGGCTACCGCATCTTCCCTCGTGGTTCATCGACATCCCATACAAGGCCTGAGTTGAATGATCCGTTTCATGGGAATCCCTTAGCGGCGGCGTAGATGTGCGGCTATTCGGTGAAGTTGTCGGGGGGGGCGGCGCGGCGGCGTTGCTTGAGGGGCCAGCTCGAGCGGACCTCGGCTGCTCTCGATTGCCGGGGCTCGGGCCGGCCTCGGGAGCTTTCCCGCGCTCCGCTATCGGCCGGCCCGAGCTTTGCCCGCTCGTGCTGGCTTTCGGCCTGACCGGGGCTTCTCCTGCTCGGGGTGACGATCAGTCCGCGGGGACGAGAGCAGCCTGTTCAGGACGGCGACGACGGCTGCCGGTCCTGACTCGGCTCAGAGCCTGGCGCTCGGCTCGTTCCTTGGCTTCCTTCAGCCGGTAGCTCTTTCCCTTGATCGTCACGATGTCGCTCTTGTGCACCAGACGGTCCACCAGCGTCACCACGCAGGCTGCGTTCGGAAAGATCTCGTTCCACTCCTTGAAGGCCTTGTTTGTCGTGATTATGTGGAATCACGAGTCAAGCCTCGAGAGCAGAGGGCTGCTCCGCAACGGTGAAGCTGGGTTGGCGTCTGGCCCGACGGAGTCGGATGGTCTGCGAGCTTGGCAGTGAGGCGGTCGATGGCGACGAGGTCACCATCGATCACGGCCTTCTCGTCGTCGGTGAGCGGGATCTCCTGCAACAGGCGCAGGATGTTGCTCTTGGCATCGAGAAGCTGGACGACGGACGACTCGCGCGGACGGTAGAAGTCGCAACGCGCGCAGGCCATGCGGTGGGCGCACTGGTCGAAGAACTCATAGGCGCAGAGGCCGTGGCCGAGGTCGTAGAAGCGCCACGGCTCTCCCGCGGCGGCGGCCTGCTTGAGGGTGTCTTGGTCGATGAGGACTTCGATGGCGCGCAAGTTGCGCTCGAAGTAGCCGGCGTCCGCGTAGGCCTTCGCGAGCTTGGTGGGCGTGATCGCGACGTAGTGCTGCGTGGAGGCCGGGGAGTTGTGGCCGAGCCAGGCCTGAAGCTCGAAGAGCGACATCGGCTCTCGGCTGTTGAAGAGCTGGCTCGCGATCGTGGCGCGCGCCCGATGGCTCGTGATACGGCCGCGGACGTCCTGCGTCGGGACGTGGGCCTTGCGGCAGAGGGTGGGGATGATCGACCCGTTGATGATCTCGCGGCGCATGGGCCGCGCACGGTGCACGAAGAGGAGGTTGACGGTCTCGCCGGTCTTGCGATCGACGTGCTGCGGTTGCTTCGGACGTACGGCCTCCCATGCCTCGATGGCCTTGCCCACCTCGGGCTCGACGGGCTTGGTGAAGTCGACTCCGGTCTTGTGGACGGGGACGTCGATGAGGCAGACGGGACGGGTGTCGTCGTCGTCAGCTGCTGGTGGCTGCCAGCGCACGCAGCCCACGCGGAGGCGGCCGATCTCGTCGCTGCGCAGCCCGGCGAAGAGCCATACCAGGGCCAGGGCTCGGACGTACTCGATGGGGTACGCCGCGCCCTGTAATCCGTCACGTCCGGCGCGTGGGAGGTCGTTCTCGGTCAGGTGCAGCCCCGCCCACAGCAGGCGTGCCCAAACATCGTCGGCGATCACGCGCGGCTTCCTGCCGATCTGCCCCTTGATGCTGCGCGGGAGGGCAAGGCTTCGGCCAGGGTCGAAGCGCCTGGGGATCCAGCCCCACTCCTGGCAGTCCCAGAAGAAGGTCCGCGCAGCGACGAGCTCGGCGGCCATTGAGCGAGGTGTCAGACGTTGGCCGGCGCGGGGGAAGTCGACCCTGCGGACGGTGTAGTCCCCGACCCGCATGCGGCAGGCGGCGGCGACGTACTCGGCGCACAGGTCGCGTGTCCGCTGTTCGGGGGAGTGGATCTCGGGATGGTGGACGCCGAGCCAACGGCCGAGCTTGTAGAGGTGGAGCCTGAGATGGTCCCTGCTCTCGAGCGAGGAGGTGCGGTGCCAGCGCTCGATCCAGTCGGCCCAGGGGGTGGCGACGCCCTCGGCGATCAACGCGTCCGCCCTCGCCTCGATCGGATGCGCGACGGGCAGCGGCGCCGCGAGGATGCCGTCGACAGCGAGGGCCTTGGCGAGCTGGAAGTACAGGGACCGTTTGCCGGCGACGGCGTCGCGCCGGAAGCGATCGAGCCGCTCGGCGGTGAGGTGCTCGAGATGAGGGCTCTCGTTGCGCAGGAGCGCCTCGCCCAGGCAGCTCAGGTGAGCTGTGCCGGTCTCGTACCCCCACTGCTTCAGCGGCTCCACGACGCGCAGTACGGCGGCGTCGATGGCGTCGTCGCCGAACACGCGCCGGGCGAGGGTGTCGCGCTGGAAGTGGCCGAGGGCGAGGATGTCGCGGAACCAGCCGTGCAAGTAGGCGATGGCGGCGATCTCGATGCGAACGCTCTGCGACACGCGGCCCTGGTTACGAGCCCGGAATGCCCTCGAGTGGCGGCCGAGCACGTCGAGCCAGTGATCGCGGTTCCAGGCCCAGAAGGTGGTGCCCGCGTCGAGGCATTCGCGCAGGAGGACGGCCTGTGTGGCATTGCGGTCGCGGCGCGTACTGCCCATGAGGTCGAGCGCGTCCCGGACCGGCTGCAGGAGCGGTGCGAGCGGATGAGCCTCCCGTAGGTCGCCCAGGCCGCTTCGCCGGCCAGGCTGCGAACGATGCTCGAAGTACAATGCGATGGCTGCGCGTTCCTCGCTCAGGAGCTCGTGAGCGCATCGATAGCGGGCCGCGGGCAACGGGGGCGTCCACAACGATCCGGCGGATGAGCTCAGCGCCGTGACGGTCATGACGTCCCCTTCTGCGTGTCGTCCGCGCCGAGCTGACGGACGCGCCACTCGTGGATCTGCGCCATCCCGTTCTCGAGTTTGTGCGCGAGGTCCCGGCCGGACAGGTGCACATACTGCTGCGTGACCGAAAGGTTACGGTGGCCCGCGAAGCAGGCGATCTCGTGCAGGTCCCAGCCTGCGCGAGCAAGATCGGTCAGGCAGAGATGCCGCAGCGTGTGAGTCGAGAACCGTGGCAGCTCCGCGGCATCGGCGATGCGCCGGACCACCTTGGACCACGTCCGGAGCGAAAGCACCTCGGCCCGATTACGCCGCGACTCCGACAGGAACAGCGGCCCCCGCTTGCGCGAGAGCTCTCGGCGGTGAGCGAGGTAAGCGGCGAGCAGAAGGCCCGTCGTCTCGGAGTACGGTACCACCCGATCCTGCCGGCTCTTACTCGTTTCGGCTCGGACGCGGAGCAGACGGTGTGCGGGCTGGAGATCGCCGGATTCGAGGCCGCACAGCTCCTCGCGTCGCAGGGCGGCGTCGTAGGCCAGCGCCAGCATGCAGCGGTTGCGGATCCCCTCGCCTCGGGCCTGGTCGAGCAGCCGCCGCCACTCCTCGTCCGACGGGATCCACGGCAGGCGCCTGCGACGAGCGAGCAGACCACGCTCGCCTTTGCCGCCGAAGCCCTTGCCGGCGGTGTACCGGCCGCGGCCGACCGGGTTGGTGTCGCGCCGCCCCTCTTCGATGAGAAAGTCGAAGAACAGCCGGACTGCGGTGAGGCGCTGCTGCATCGTGGCGTTGGACAGCCCGGTGCCCGACTCCGGCGCGACCACGTCCTTGCCTCGTGGACCCGGACGACTCCGCAGGTCGCCCACGTAGCTCGCCAGTTCCGCCCGGCCTGCGCGGGCTGCCTCGATGCCGGCGCCTTCGCACCACCGGAGGAAGTCCTCGAGCCCCCGCCCGTACGCCTCGATGGTGTTGGGAGCCAGCCCGAGCATGTGCTGGATCTCGAGCCACTTCTTGCCCTCCGTGGTGCGCTGCAACCTGGGGAATCGGTCCCACCGGATCTCGCTGGATCGGCTGGCCATGGACTTCCTCGAATCGTCCCCTCTACCCGGGTCCGGAGCTGATTCCAAGTAACGTATAGCAATATCCGCTGGGAGGACTGGGGCCACTACCTCGGCGACGAGGTGTCGACCGTAGCGATCATCGACCGCCTGATCCACCGCGGTCACCTTGTGAACATCGAAGGGCCGAGCTGGCGAGCGCACGAGCACGAGAAGCTGAACACGCGCCGGGCCCCATCCTCTGCGCCGAAGGTGGGTCCCTAAACCGCGATCTTTTCCCAGCCCGAGCTACTCACCAGTGGGTCCCAGC
>JACQZN010000086.1 GCA_016213845.1 Candidatus Wallbacteria bacterium | reverse complement strand
GGTACACGCCACGAGTTTTCCCTTACTGCCTACTGACTACTGTCTACTCCCTAGAACACCTTCTCTTCGACGTGCTCGCCGAAGACGCGGCGCAGGGCGGTCATGATCTCGCCCAGGGTGACGTTGCGCTAGACGGCCTCGACGATGGGGGCGACCAGGTTTTCGGTGCCGCGTGCACAGGCCTCGATAAGGGCCAGCGATTCCGAGGCGGCGGAGGCGCTTCGCGAGGAGCGCAACGCGGCCAGCCGAGCCTTCTGCCGGGCTTCGATCTCGGGGTCGATACGCTGGATGGGAATCTCCGCGGGTGCCGGCGAGACGAAGCGATTCACGCCCACGATCACTTGCTGGCCCGACTCGATGGCCTGCTGCGCCTGCCAGGCGCTGTCCTGGATCTCTCGCTGAACGTAACCGGCCTGGATCGCGGCTTTCATGCCGCCCATGCGGTCGATCGTCTCGAGATACTTCAGGACCTGCTGCTCGAGGCCGGCGGTGAGCGTCTCCACCGCGTAGGAGCCCGCCATCGCGTCGATGGTGTCGGCGGCGCCGCTTTCGTAGGCCAGGATCTGCTGCGTTCTGAGCGCGATCTGGGCGCTTGCCTCGGTAGGCAGCCCCAGCGCCTCGTCACGGCTGTTTGTGTGGAGAGACTGGGCACCGCCCAGCACGGCGGCAAGCGCCTGGATCGCCACTCGCGCCACGTTGTTGTCGGGCTCCTGCGCCGTGAGCGTCGAGCCGGCGGTCTGCGCGTGGAATCTCAGCTTCTGACAGCCCGGGTCCGAAAGGCCGAACCGGTCGCGGGCGATGTGGCACCATAGTCGTCGCGCGGCGCGGAACTTGGCGATCTCCTCCAGGAAGTTGTTGTGGACGTTGAAGAAGAAGCTGAGCCTGGGCGCCAGCCTGGTCAGGTCGATTCCGGCGGCCCTGGCCTCTTCGACATAGGTGATGGCGTCGGCGAACGTGAAGGCCAGCTCCTGGGCGGCAGTCGCGCCGGCCTCGCGGATGTGGTAGCCGCTGATGCTGATCGGGTTCCACTTCGGCAGGTTCTCCACGCAGAAGCCGAAGATGTCGGTTACCAGCCTGAGCGACGGCTGGATGGGGAAGGCGTAGGTTCCCCGGGAGATGTACTCCTTGAGGACGTCATTCTGGAGCGTGCCGCTCACGCGGTCCATCGGAACGCCCCGTCGCCTGGCGAGCGCGACGTACATGCCGAGCAGGACGATTGCCGTCGAGTTGATCGTCATCGAGGTCGAGACCTCGCCGAGCGGGATATCGGCGAAGAGCTCGTCCATGTCGGCAAGAGAGTTGATGGAGACACCGACTCTTCCGACCTCGCCCGCGGCCAGAGGGTCGTCGCTATCGAGGCCGATCTGGGTCGGCAGGTCGAAGGCTGTGGAGAGGCCCGTTTGCCCGGCGTCGAGCAGGTACTTGAAGCGCCTGTTGGTCTCGACGGCGGTCGAGAACCCTGCGTACTGGCGCATCGTCCAGAAGCGCGCCCGGTACATAGTGGGCTGGACGCCGCGCACGAAAGGCGGCGCGCCCGGGTAGCCGCAATCGCGGTCATGATCGAGCGTGGAGACGTCGTCCGGGGTGTAAAGCCGGGCCAACCGGCCGGGTGCGGACAGCTCGGGGCGCTCGGGCACGGATGCGAGCGATCGGGCCAGCGTCGCACGCTCCCAGCGTTGCCGGGAAGACTCGCCCGCCATCTAGTCTGCCACCTCGAACTCGACGAGCACGGCGTTCATCTCGACCGTGTCGCCCGGCGCCACGGCCACGCGCGCCACGATCCCGTCGGCAGCCGCCCGGATCTCATTCTCCATCTTCATCGCCTCCAGCACGAGCAGTTTGGCCCCGCACTCCACGCGGTCGCCCGCGGCCACGTGGACAGCCACGACCTTGCCGGGGATGCGGCTGCGAACCTGGGAAGCCCCTGGGCCGGCAGTCGAGTCCGAGGTCTTGCGGCCGTCCCTCAGAGCCTTCTCGCGCTCGTCGAGGACCTCGAGCTCATAGCTCTCGCCGCGCACGCAGACGATGGTCTTGCCCTCCTGTCTGAGGAAATGGACCTTGTAGCTCGCGCCGTCAAGTAGCACGCTCAGGCAGTCGCCTGTCACCTGTCGGATGTCGGCCGCATGCTGCCGCCCGTCGATCTCGAACGTCCAGCCGGCCGCGTCCTCGTGAACGTCGATCGCACGCGAAGCGCCGTCACCCTCGACGAAGAGCTTCACGCCCACGGGCGCCTCCCGGCGCCGAGCGCCGCCAGTTTCCAGCCGCTGGTTGCTCGGGTGGCCGCCGGCGCTTGCGCGGGCGCAGCCCCTCGCGCTCCGCGCAGCCAGGCCGCGGCGATCGCCGCGACGTCCCTGTGGCGCCGAGAGCCTCCGGATCGCTCTATCTCCATGTGCCGGTCGATGAAGTCCGTGGCCAGGTTGCCGGCCTGGAACTCGGCATTCTCGAGCAGGAGCAAATGGAACGGGATGGTGGTGCGGATGCCCTCGATGACGTAATCACGCAGGGCGTCCTGCATACGTGCCACGGCCGTCGGGCGATCCGGACCCCAGGCGATCAGCTTCGCCAGCAGGGGATCGTAGTAGAGCGACACTTCGTAGCCGGCGTAGACGCCCGTGTCGACCCGCAGCCAGGGCGCACGAGGCTCCTTGTAGACACGGATCCGGCCGGGCGAGGGGACGAACCCGTCGAAGGGGTCCTCCGCGAGGATGCGGCACTCGATGGCGTGACCGCGCGGGGCCACGTCTTCCTGACGAAGCGAAAGACGTCCGCCGGCGGCGATGTGGAGCTGCTCACGCACCAGGTCCAGGCCGGTGACGGCCTCCGTGACCGGATGCTCCACCTGGAGGCGCGTGTTCACTTCGAGGAAGTAGAACTCCCGGTTGGCGTCGACCAGGAACTCCACGGTGCCCAGGTTCGTGTAGCCCGCCGCGCGCACCGCCGCGAGCGCGGCCTCGCCCATCCGGCGGCGCATCTCGGGATCGACGCAGACGCTGGGCGTTTCTTCCAGCAGCTTCTGGTGGCGGCGCTGGACGCTGCACTCGCGCTCGCCCAGGTAGATGGCGTTGCCGTGGCTGTCCGCCATCACCTGGATCTCGACGTGGCGCGGACTGGCCAGGTACTTCTCCACGTACACGGCGGAGTTGCCGAACGACGCGGCCGCTTCCGACGAGGCCCGCTCGAAGGCGGGCGCGAACTCGTCGGCGCTCCGGACGACCCGCATGCCCTTTCCGCCGCCGCCGGCGGCCGCCTTGATCAGGACCGGAAAGCCGATTTGCCGGGCAATCGCGAGACCATCTGTTGCCGACGATAGCGGCTCCTGCACGCCCGGAACCAGCGGCACTCCGTGCGTGCTCACCAGCTGGCGGGCGGCCGTCTTGCTGCCGAGAGCGCGGATGGCAGCGGGCGGCGGTCCGATGAAGAGGATGCCGGCCTCCTCGCAGGCAGCGGCGAAGTCCGCGTTCTCCGACAGGAAGCCGTAGCCCGGGTGGATGGCGTCGGCTCCCGAGCGGCGCGCGGCGTCGATGACCTTGCCGATGTCGAGGTAGCTCTGGCGGGAAGGCGCGGGGCCGATGCAGATCGCTTCGGAGGCGTCCAGGACATGACGACTCGCGCGATCGGCCTCCGAGAAGACGGTGGCCGTCTGGATGCCCATGGCCTGGCAGCAAGCGATGATCCGGCAGGCGATCTCGCCGCGGTTGGCTACCAGGACCTTTCGGATGGGGCGCATCGTTGCAGGGGGGGGCATCCTTCGACAGGCTCAGGATGAGCGGGGGGGGGAGGGGGGAATTGGCAGGGGCCGCGCCCTTCGTCAGAGTGGGATGTTGCCGTGTTTCTTCGGGGGGTTGGTGTCGCGCTTGGTTTGGAGCATCGCCAGGGCGGCGACGACCTTGGGGCGCGTCTGGGCGGGATCGATGACCTCGTCGATGTAACCGCGTTCGGCGGCGACGTAGGGGTTGGCGAACTTCTCGCGGAACTCGGCGATCTTCTCCTGGCGGAAAGCGGCCGGGTCGGCGGCGGCGGCGATCTCGCGCTTGTAGAGGATGTTGACCGCGCCTTCGGGGCCCATGACGGCGATCTCGGCCGTGGGGTAGGCGAAGTTCACGTCCCCCCGGATGTGCTTGCTCGACATGACGTCGTAGGCGCCGCCGTAGGCCTTGCGGGTGATGACAGTGACCTTGGGGACGGTCGCCTCGCAGTAGGCGTAGAGCAGCTTGGCTCCGTGCTTGATGATGCCGCCCCACTCCTGCTGGGTACCGGGCAGGAAGCCGGGGACGTCCTCGAAGGTCAGGAGCGGGATGTTGAAGCAGTCGCAGAAGCGGATGAAGCGGGCAGCCTTGATGGAGGCCGCGATGTCGAGCGTGCCGGCCAGAAAGGCGGGCTGGTTGGCCACGATGCCAACAGGCTTGCCGGCGACCCGGGCGAAGCCGACGACGATGTTGGGGGCGTAGAGCGGCTGGACCTCCAGGAAGGTGTCGCGGTCGGCGACACGCTCGATGATCTCCTTGATGTCGTAGGGCTTGTTCGGGTTTTCGGGGATCAGCTCTCTGAGCTCGGGGTCGATCCGGTCGATCGGGTCGGAGGGCGCGACCGCGGGCGGGTCCTCCATGTTGTTGGCTGGCAGATACGACAGGAGGTGGCGGATGGCCGTCAGGCACTCCTTTTCGCCCGGGCAGAGGAAGTGTGCGACGCCGCTCTTCTGGTTGTGCGTACGGGCACCGCCGAGGTCTTCGAAGGAGACCTCCTCATGGGTGACGGTCTTGATGACCTCGGGCCCGGTGACGAACATGTGGCTCGTCTTCTCGACCATCAGGATGAAGTCGGTGATAGCGGGCGAGTAGACCGCGCCGCCTGCGCAGGGGCCGAGCACGGCGCTGATCTGCGGGATCACGCCGGACGCCAGGGTGTTGCGCAGGAAGATGTCCGCGTAACCGCCCAGGCTGACCACGCCTTCCTGGATGCGGGCGCCGCCCGAGTCGTTGATGCCGATGACGGGGGCGCCGACCTTGAGGGCCATGTCCATCAGCCGGCAGATCTTCTGGGCGTTGGCGCCGGAGAGGCTGCCGCCGAAGACGGTGAAGTCCTGGGCGAAGACGAAGACCTGCCGGCCGTCGACGGTGCCGTGGCCCGTCACGACGCCGTCGCCGGGAAAGCGCTTCTCGTCCATGCCGAAGTCGTGGCAGTCGTGAACGACGAGGCGGCCTGTCTCCTGGAAGCTGCCGGGATCGAGGAGGAAGTCGATGCGTTCGCGGGCGGTCAGCTTTCCGCGGCCGTGCTGCTCGCGGATACGCGCCTCCCCGCCGCCGAGCCTGGCCTGGCGGTCTCTGTCTTCGAGCAGCTCTAGTTTCCTGTCCATGGCGGTCCTCTGCGCTTTACCACCCCGGGCCGGTAGGGAGCCGGATTATAGCCGGGAGCGGCGTCCGGCGCAATGCCGGCGAAAATCGGGGACACACGACTCATTTCCCTGCGGAAATGAGTCGTGTGTCCCCGATTTTCCCCGTGGTAGGCTGCACTCATGCCCAGCAAGGCGATCCGGCCGCGAGTGTCGGCGCTCCTGGTCCGCGACGGGCGGCAAGTGCTTGTCGTGAGGCATCGCAAGGATGGGCATGAGTACCATCTGCTTCCGGGCGGCGGCGTGGAGTTCGGCGAGGGGCTCGTCGAAGCGCTGACGCGGGAAGTGCGCGAGGAGACCGGGCTCGAAATAGAAGTCGGACGGCTCCTGGGCACCACCGAGACCATTTACCCCGACGGCGAGCGGCACATCCTGCATCTCATCTTCGAGGCCGACCGCTGGAGTGGCCAGTTGCGGTCCGGCCCGGAGGGGGAGCGGGTCCAGGCGGCGCGCTGGCTGGATACCAAGGACTGGTATGAGCTCCCCTTTCTCCCAGACGTCCGCGACTACCTCCTCGAGCAGCTCGACGCCGGATGCCGGCTCCCCGCCCGTCACGTCCGGGCGCGTTGGGTCGACATCGGCGCCGGGGGCTGATCCCGTCCGGCAGCTCGAAGAGAGCATCGAGCGGATCATCGTCGGCAAGCGCCAGGTCGTGCGCCTGACCATCGCCGCACTGCTGGCCCGAGGCCATGTGCTGATCGAGGACGTCCCGGGCGTCGGCAAGACGACGCTCGCGCATGCGCTGGCCCGCTCCCTGGACTGCAGCTTCCAGCGCATCCAGTTCACCAACGATCTCTTGCCGTCGGACATCGTCGGCGTGAGCGTCTTCGATTCCAAGACCGGCGAGTTCTCCTTCAAGCCCGGTCCGCTCTTTGCCAACGTCGTGCTGGCCGACGAGATCAACCGGACCACGCCCAAGACGCAGAGCTGTCTGCTCGAGGCCATGAACGAGGCGCAGGTGAGCGTGGATGGCCGCACGTATGCGCTTCCGAAGCCGTTCCTGATCATCGCCACCCAGAACCCCGTCGAGTACCACGGGACCTTTCCGCTGCCCGAGTCGCAGATGGACCGGTTCATGGTTCGCCTCAGGATGGGCTACCCGTCCTCCGCCGACGAGCGACGCATTCTCACCAGCGGGAATCCGGCGCTCTCCGTGATGCAGATGGACTCCGTTCTGCACGGCGCCGACATCATCCAGATCCAGAACCGCGTCGAGACCGTTCGAGTCGACGGCTCGATCGTCGACTACCTGCTCAGACTGGTGGAGGTGACGCGAAGTTCGCCGCTCATCGAGCTGGGTATCAGTCCTCGCGGGGCGCTGGCGCTCTATCGTCTCTGTCAGGCGTTCGCGCTGGTCGAGGGCCGGGATTACTGTATCCCCGATGACGTGAAGCAGCTGGCTCTGCCCGCGCTGGCGCACCGATTGATCCTCTCCTCCAAGGTCAATCCGACCGGCCGGGGCGGCATGCAGGCAGGCGAGATCCTGGGGGAGCTGATGGACTCGGTGCCTGTGCCGGTGTGATGGGAGGCTTGAGGGGTGAGGCTTGAGGCTTGAGGGGTGAGGCTTGAGGAATCAGGGGGGCGGGGTTGGGGTGGGGCGGTGGGGCCGGTACAATGGGGGAAGGCATGCTGTTTTCGCGCGCTATCTGGACGGAGCGGCTCAGGCCGGCGTTGACGCCGCGCTGGGTGACGATCACGGTGCCGGGGGCGCTCGTGCTCGGGGGCTGCCTCTTCATCGGGATGCTGGCGATCTTCTTCACCAACAACCTCTTCTACTTCTTGGTCGCCATGATTCTCGGATTCGTGGCCATCTCGGGCGTGCTCTCCGAGGTGTCGATCCGGGGTCTCGACATGAGGAGGACCGTGCCGGCAAGTGTGCACGCGCAGGCCCCGGTGCTGGTGACGCTGGAGGTCTCCAACCTCAAGACCAGGTTTCCGTCCTACTGCCTGCATGTGCGCGACGAGACGCTCGACGGCGAGGCCTTCCTGCTGCACGTTCCCCCGGGCGAAGTCGGGTGCCAGCGCTACCAGGCGGTCTTCAGGCGCAGAGGACCCTACACGTTCGGCCGCGCCTCGATTCACACGGCTTTCCCTTTCGGGTTCTTCCGCAAGTGGGCGGTCTTCGAAGGCGCCGACTCGATCGTCGTGTTGCCGATCGTGCGTGACCTCGACTTCATGTTCCGCAGCCAGGCCGTGGGGAGCGGTGACTTCCGGACCGCTTTCCGGGGAGAGGGAACCAACCTCTACTCCGTTCGGGAGTATCGCTGGGGAGACAGCAGCCGGCTGATCCACTGGAAATCGACGGCGCGGCTGATGGAGGTCATGATCAAGGACCTGGAACGTGAGGTGTCGGGCCGGGTCACGCTCGAGCTGGCGGGCGGCTTCGGGGCCCGACTGGAGCCTGCCGTGGCGCTGGCCGCCAGCTTGTGCAACCTGCTGACCAAGCGCCAGATCCACTTCAGGGTGCGCTGCGGGACCGAGTCGACGGTCACAGACGGAGGTCCCAGGCACCTGGACGTGGCGCTCCGATTGCTGGCGCTCTACTCCGACGAACCGTGCGAGGCCCGAGACCTGGTCGGCAAGGAGGAGCACATCTTGTACCTGGCGGCGCCCGGGACCCGGGCCCCGGCGGGCCGCCATCTGCTGGAGGTCGGGCCCGAGTGGGACTGGCTGCTCGACCCGCAGGCTGCGCCGAAAAGGAGACTGGCTGGATGATTCGAGTCCCGTCCGACGTCGACTCGGCGTACCGGCTGGCCGTCTTCGCGATGGTGGGCTCCGGTTTCCTGGCCATGCTGGTGACGGACCAGTTTCCGTTGAGCTTCTGGCTTCTGGTGCCGATCAGCATGGCCTGCTCGCTGGGCGTCCGGGCCGGCTGGTTTCACCCTCCGCGCGCCCTGGCGCTCCTGGCCGGCGCGCTGATGGCTGGGCTGATCGCCGCCGATCTGCTGGTGCTCTCGTCGGCCGTTTCGAACATGCGGTATGCCGGGCGGGTCGTGCTCTACCTGCAGCTGATCGCGCTGTTCTTGCCCGAACGCGAGTGGGGGTTCCGGCTGATGAGCGCGCTCGGCTTTGCTCACCTGGTGGCCTCTGCCGCGTTGACCACGAACATGGCCTACCTGGCGGCCTCGATCGGTTTCATCGTTGCTGGCACCTGGGTCCTGGTGCTGCAGCAGGTGAGGCAGGGCATCCGCCGTACGGGCATCCATGGCGAAAACCAGTGGCGCTCGATGGTCGCGGGGGCGATGGTGGGCCGGATGACGACGGTGGCGCTCGTCGTGTTCGCGCTCACGGTGGGCCTCTTCTTCGGCATCCCCCGCTATGGCGCCGGTTACTTTTTCAGTCGAGGCGAGGAGGCGCCCGTCGTCAGCGGGTTCAGCGAGGAGGTCCGGCTGGGCTCACTCGGGGAGCTGAAGAACAGCGACGAGATCGTGATGCGCGTGATCCTCAAGGGGCTGGAGCCGCCGCTTACTCGAGGCCTCTACTGGCGCGGCGTAGCGCTCGACATCTACGACGGGACCGGCTGGCGGCGAGGCAGGGGGATGGTGCGCCGGCTGACCTCCGACGATCAGGGATTCCAGGATCGCAACTACGACCTCTCGGTGGGCCAGGAGCTGCAGCCCTGCCAGGTGGAGGTGATCCAGCAGTTCTTCCTGAACCACCCGAACACGGCGGTCATCTTCGCGGCCCCCAGGCCCATCGCCGTGACGGGCAAGTTCAGCAAGCTGACGATCGACGACAACACCTCGGTGCGGGTGGAGTTTCCGGCCTTCTCGAGCTTCTACTATGTCGTCCGCTCGGCGATGCAGTGTGCGACGCGCCAGGAGCTGCGCGAGTCGGCGATACGCTACTCCTCGCGCGTCGCTTCGCAGGGGCTGCAGTTGCCCCCCGGGATCGAGAAGATCCGCGAGCTGGCGCGCCTCGTGACTCGGGACAAGACCAACCCCTACGACCAGGCCGTGGCCATCGAGAGCTTCCTGGCGACGGGCTTCAACTACACTCTGGAGCTCGGCGACGTCGACGCCAAGCGGCCGCTGGAGGACTTCCTGTTTCGCAAGAAGGCGGGCCACTGCGAGTTCTTCGCCACGGCGATGGCGGTGATGTTGAGGACGATCGGCGTCCCGGCGCGCATCGTGAACGGCTACCAGCAGGGGGAGTGGAACGACGTGGGGAAGTACTTCGTGGTGCGCCGCCGGGAGGCTCATTCGTGGGTCGAGGTCTACTTCCACAAGTACGGGTGGATCGAGTTCGATCCCACGCCGCAGGCCGGCCGCTCCAGCTACCAGGGGACGAGTTTCCTCTCGGCCCTGTTGATGATGTACGACACGATCCGTCTCTACTGGAAGCGCTCCGTCATCGAGTACCACCTACTGGACCAGGTGGAGCACTTGAGGCGAATTGCCGGGGCGATGCGGGAGGCGCGCCGAGCGCTCTACCTGGCTTACGACGGCCTTCGCCAGCAGATGAAGGACGTGGCGACGGGCAGGGCCTCAGTCGTCGTGCTCCTGCGGGATGGGACATGGCTGGCGCTGCTCGTGGTGGTCCTGATGCCCGGGTTGCTCTTGGCGCGGAGGGCAGGCCTGGGCTGGGGCCGGGTGCCCCCACTCGAGAGCCGCATCCGCTTCTTCACCCGGATGCTGGAACTGCTGCGCGACCGGGGCTACGTGCGCGCCGCCGGCCAGACGCCGATGGAGTTCGCCCGCGAGGTCCAGGCGCGCGAGGGCGGCGACGTCGACTGGCTGGAGCGTTTGACTCGACATTACTACCGCGTCCGCTTCCGCGACGCCCCCCTGACCCCTCACGAGCAGTCCGAGGTCCAGGCGTTGCTTGCCGGCGCCGAGAAGTGGTTGCGAAGAAGTAGCGAGTAGTGAGGCTTGAGGCTCAAGCCACGCGCCTCACTCCTACAGGTAGCCGCCCTGCCCCTCCTTGTCGAGGCGTTCGACCAGGCGCTTGACGTCCTGGGCGCGGTCCTTGTGACAGACCAGCACGGCGTCGCCGGTGGCGACCACGATGAGGTCGCTGACACCGATGGTCGCCAGCATTCTCCCTGGGGCGTAGGTGACACAGTCGCGGGTGTCGATTCCGACGTGAGTTCCGACGGCGACGTTTCCCGTGTCGTCGGCTGGGAGCACCTCGGGGAGTGCGGACCACGACCCGACGTCGCTCCAGCCCATGGAGGCCGGGATGCCGGCGATACCCTCCGTCTTCTCCAGAATCCCGTAGTCGAGCGAGATCCCAGGAAGGCGTGGGTAGACCTGGGCCAGGGACTGCGCGTACCTGGGAGTGCCCAGGGCGCGGTCGATGTCCTCGAGCCCGTCCATGATGGTGGGCAGATGGCGGCGCGTGAGATCGAGGCAGGTGTCGGCGCGCCAGGCCACGAGGCCGCTGTTCCAGTAGCAGTTGCCTGCCTGCAGGAAGGCCTTGGCCGTCTCCAGGTTCGGCTTCTCCGTGAAGGCCTCGACCGAGTGGACCGGCAGGGTGCCCTCGGTGGCGATCTGGGGGCCGAAGCGGATGTAGCCGAAGCCGGTCTCGGGCCGGGTGGGCGGGATCCCGAACGTGACGACGCGGCCCCGGGCGCGCACCTGCTGGTGGGCGGCGCGGAGGAGCTCTTTCCACGCGGCGACGTCCTTCACGACGTGGTCCGCGGGCAGGCAGATCATCGCGGCCTCGGGCTCGCGCCGGCGGATGTGCAGCGCGGCCAGTCCGACGCACGGCGCGGTGTTGCGTCCCACCGGCTCCACCAGGATGTTCTCCTCCGGGATCTGGGGCACCTGGCCTCGCAGCGCCTGGGAGTGCGATTCGCTGGTGACGATGTAGACGTTTTCGGAGGGCAGCACGCCCTCGAGCCGCTGCACGGTCGCCTGCAGGAGCGAGGTTCGGCCGGTGAGGCTGATGAGCTGCTTGGGAAAGGCGGCGCGGCTGGCCGGCCAGAACCTGGTCCCGCTGCCTCCGGCCATCACGACGGCGTAGAACATGTCGATTCTCCTTCCGCTGTAAAACGGATTGCTTTGGCTGCGCGGGCTCTTGCGTCCGGCGAGCGTCTTCAGGCCGGGAAGATCCGGCTGGCGACCTCCTCGCCGGCAAACCCCCACGCCAGCATGCGATCGTAGAGCTCTCGTTCGAGCCGGCAGGGATAGCCGACAAGAAGAGTCACTGGCTCCGACGGCTCTATCCACACTTCCGGGCACGCGGCCGGCAGTAGCACCGTGTCGCCAGGTCCTGCAGCGAGAGGCTGGGCCGCCGACCTGGGGCCGATGGTGAAGCGTCCCTCGAGGCAAAGCAAGAGCTCCACCGATTCGGTGGCGCGCACCCAGGGCAGGTGTTCGACCAGGCGGGCCCGCTCCATCCCGAAGTGGCGGCATCCGGTTAGGAAGCTGAAGAGGTTGTTTCCGCGCACCAGCTCGAGCGGCCCGGGCCGCGGGCGGTGGCCGGCGAGCGGATCGAGCGCGGCGAAGGCCTGCTCCAGGTGCAGCTCCCGGCCCTGGCGCCCCCAGTCGTGGACGCGGTAGGTGATGTCGGCCGGTTGCTGGAGCTCTGCGACCAGGACTCCCTGGCCGATGCTGTGCAAGGTCCCTGGGGCGACCGGGATCGTGTCGCCGGGCCGGGCGACCACGTGTTCGAGGAGCGGCGACGGGTCCCGGGCCTCCCGGAGAGCCGCGGCCAGCTCGCCGGCGTCGGTGTTGGCGGCGAGCCCCAGGACCAGCGGGCCGCCTTCCAGCACGTACCAGGCCTCGGCCTTTCCCGGCGGGGCCTGGGGTCTATCGTCCCTGTGCGGAGGGTGGACCTGGAGCGACAGCCGCTCGCGGGCGTCGATCAGCTTGAGCAGGAGCGGAAACTCCCGTCTGTCCGCAAGCGGGCCGAGCAGAGCCGTGCCCAGCTCGGAAACCAGCTCCCTGAGCGAGGCGCCCTCCCAGGGGCCTGAGGCGATGCGGCTTGGGTCCTCGGCCAGGCCGCTGGCTTCCCACGATTCGCCGATGGAGCTGCCCGGCGTGACGCCCTTGGACGGAAATCGGCGCAACCGGTCGCCGCCCCAGACCTTCTCCTTGAGGATCGGGCTGAGCAGCATCGGCCCCGGGGGGCGCTGGCCGGCCGTCGGAGCCACTCAACCTCCTGCCGACCGCACATGCTGGGCTCGGACGGCTTCCTGGAAGTAAGGGAGGCACAGGCGGAGGCCTTCTTCCAGGGAGATTCGAGGCTCCCAGCCCAGGATCCGCCGGGCCTTGGAGATGTCGGGCCGTCTGACCTTGGGGTCGTTTTCGGGGAGCTCGTTGAACACGATTTCTGAGCGGCTCTGCAGCAGGTCGCGCACCAGGCGAGCGGCCTGGACAACGGTCATCTCCTCGGGATTGCCGATGTTGACGGGAAAGGCTTCGTCGGAGTGGAGGAGTCGGAAGATGCCCTCGACCAGGTCGGAAACATAGCAGAAGCTGCGGGTCTGCTCGCCCGAGCCGAAGACGGATAGAGGTTCGCCCTCGATGGCCTGCCGGATGAAAGTGGGCAGGGCCCGGCCGTCGTCGAGCCGCATGCGGGGGCCGTAGGTGTTGAAAATGCGGACGATCCGCGTGTCGAGCCCGTGGTGGCGGTGATAGGCCATCGTGAGGGCTTCCGCGAAGCGCTTGGCCTCATCGTAGACACCTCGGCGGCAGAGGGTGTCGACGTTTCCGGAGTAGGTCTCCGGCTGGGGATGGACCAGGGGATCGCCGTAGACCTCGGAGGTCGACGCGAGCAGGAAGCGGGCTCCCTTTTCCTTTGCCAGTCCGAGGACCTTGTGAGTGCCCAAGGAGCCGACCTTCAGGGTCTGGATCGGGTACTGGTAGTAGTCGCTAGGGCTGGCGGGGGAGGCGAAATGGAGGACGAACTGCAGAGGGCCCGAGAGGTAGATGTACTCGGTGACGTCGTGGTGGATGAAGGTGAACCGCCGGTCCCGGATGTGGCTGATGTTGTCGATGGAGCCGGTCAACAGGTTGTCCATGCAGACGACTTCGAACCCCTTCTGGAGGAAGTGCTCGCAGAGGTGGGAGCCGAGAAAGCCGGCGCCGCCGGTGATCAGAATCCTGGGCATGGGAAGGGGCGACTGACGGAAGGAGGGTATCGCACGGACTGGTCTGGATAAATGGAAATGTGTCGAGGGGGATTCGGGGTGGGCGATGTGATTTTGAGCACGGGCGCGAGTTCGAAACGGGCGGATTGCCCGCTGAGGACGATTTTCCCGGGGAGGAATTCCTCCCTGGTCGTAGCGAGGATGCCGCGGTGTGGTGACAACACCGTGCAATAGAGAGCAAATTCGCCGCGTTTATGTGTTGGCCTCCAACTTGCATCCAGAGGGGGCGGTGGTCGAAGAAGCTATGTCAGAAAGGCAACAGAGGGTGGTGCTGGTCGTGGAGCCCGAGCGAGAGCTGCGGGACCTGGCCGGCGACCAGCTGAGGCAAGCCGACTACATGGTCTTCACGGCGGCCACGGCTTCGGAGGCCCGCGAGTGGCTTCAGGAGCTCTATCCCGACCTGATGCTGCTCTCGGCCGACCTTCCCGGTGCGGATGTGTTGATTCGCGAGCAGCGGCTCCGATACGGAGACGCTCGCATGAACTTGCCTGTCGTGTTTCTCGGATCATCGGACTCGATGGAGGAACTGAGGCAAGGCTACGAGCAGGGCGCGCTCTGCCATATCTTCCGGAGCGACGCCGCGCGGCGATTGCCGCAGCTGCTCGAATCCGCTCTCGAGCGACTGGAGCTTGAGAGCGACCCGAACTGACCGACTCCCTGCCCGTTGGGGCTTCTTGGTCCTATCTCTTCTGCCCATCTCTCACGAGGTGGGCACTTTCTTTTTCCCTGGCCGCATGCCGCCCGGCCTCGCTTTCGGCCGGGGACTGCATTAATGTATAGGGCGCCCATGAAGGCGTATCTCGTGATCGGGCTCGGCATCTGCCTGGCGGCGCAGTCGGCGCTCGCCTTCACGCCGGCGACCGTCGACTCCACCTCGCTCATCACGCGCAAGTGGACCGGCGGCTCCGTCGCCATAAAATTCAACGCGACGCACGGCTCCAACATCGCCGGCTCCGACGCCGACGTGACCAGCGTCGTCTCCAGTGCCATCGCCACATGGGCCACCGTCAGCAACGTCTCGCTCACCATCAACAACGGCGGCACCACCGCTGACACCGCCAAGAACACCAATGACGGCCAGAACACCGTCCTTTTTGCTGACAGCGCCGCCCAGAGCGAGCTGGGGGGCGCGCTGGCCGTCACCTTCTCGCGCTTCAGCGGGACCACCGGGGCGATGCAGGACGCCGACGTGGTCTTCACCACCTCCCAGAACTTCTTCACGACGACGCTCGTCAGCGACCAGTTCCACCTTCAGTCGGTGCTGACCCATGAGCTCGGGCACCTCCTGGGGTTGGACCACTCGAGCGTTCTCGGCGCCACGATGTTCCAGTCGACGCCGGCCGGCGTGCGGGGCGCTCACCTGCTTTCCGAGGACGACCTGTGCGGCATTCGCACGACCTATCCGGGCGGCACAGCGCTCGGCACCTTCATCGGCCGTGTGCGCAAGGGCTCGGCCGGTGTGCTCGGCGCCTCGGTTTTCGCCGTGGACACGCGCGGTATCGTCTGGGCCTCCGCCCTGACGCAGGATGCCGAGGGAGCGTTCGGCATCCGAGGTCTGCCGACCGGTACTTACGCGCTGGGCGTAGAGCCGCTCGACGGGCCGATGCAGCAGACCAACGTCGGTGGCTTCTGGAGGCAGATCGGCACCTTCGACACCGCCTTCCAGACGCGCGCCCCCAGCGGCAGCTTCAGCGTCACGGCCGGACAGACGACCGACGTCGGCGACCTGAGCGTCACGGGCGGCACGCCCGGCCTGGACCCCGAGCAGGTTCTCGGCATCACGGAACCCGGGGCCACGAGCTTCTCGTTTGGAACTCTGGCCAGCATCGTGGCGGGAACGACCGGAAAGCAGTTGCTCATCGTCCACACGGGCGGTGTCGACGCCGACACGACCGTAACCCTCGGGGGATCGGACGTGACCCTGGGCGCCGCGACGAGCGGGACCTTTCAGGGCGGCACGACGTTCCGGCGATTCGACCTCACGGTCCCCTCGTCGGCCGTGGCTGGCTTGCGGACCGTGCTCTTCACGAAGGGCGCCGATACAGCGGCGATGGTGGGCGGCTTCGAGGTGACCGGCGGCACTCCGCCCGCGGCGAACTCCCCGCCTGCCGCAAACGCAGGACCGGATCTCACGGTCACGCCCGGCGTCTCGGCTGCGCTGAATGGAACGGCGACGGACGCCGACGGCGATCCGCTCACGTACTCCTGGGCGGTGACGACCCAGCCAGTAGGCGGCAACGCCGTGCTGAGCAACGCTTTCGCGGCGGCGGCCTCATTTTCCGCCAACCAGTCGGGCAGCTACGTCGTCACGCTCACAGTGACGGACGGCCGGGGCGGGACGGGCATCGACACTGCCGGCATCCTCGTGAACACCGCTCCGATCGCCAACGCCGGCACCGATCGGGGCCTGGACCTTCCGCAGGGCTCCTCCATCGTCGTGACCCTGAGCGGCACCGGCACCGATCCGGACGGCGGAGGGATCACCGCCTACCAGTGGTCACGCGCCGGTGGCACGGGTCCCTCGGTCACGCTCAGCACGCCGACCAGCCCAACGACCACGCTGCAGGTCTCCGTGGAGGGGACCTACACCTTCCAGCTCCAGGTCACGGACGTGCTCGGCGCCACCGGCAGCGCCAGCGTGACCCTCACCGTCACGAAGCGCGGCGCTCCGACGGCGAATGCCGGAGCGGATCAGTCGTTCGTCATCCAGGCCGGCAGCGGTATCTCCGTGCAGCTCTCGGGGAGCGGAACGGACCCCGACGGCGACGCCATCACGGCCTATAGCTGGACCCGCGCCGGCGGCACCGGCCCTGAGGTGACGCTCTCGGACGCGGCGGCGGCCACGCCGACGTTCGTGACTGCCACGGCGGGCACCTACACGTTCTCCCTGCGCGTGACCGACGCCCGCGGCGAGACATCGAGCAACCAGGCGAACGTCACCATCACCATCGCCGTCAACCGACCGCCCGTCGCCGACGCCGGCACCAACCAGAGCCGGCAGGTCCAGGAAGGCGAGACCATTGGCGTCACGCTCTCGGGGAGCGGGACGGACCCCGACGGCGACGCCATCACCGTCTACGACTGGTCGCGGGCCGGCGGCTCGGGGCCGGCAGTTGTGCTGGCCGATCCCTCCTCACCCAGCCCTAGCTTCGTGCCCACGGTTTCCGGGACGTACACCTTCTCGCTCGTCGTCAGCGATGCCCGCGGGGGAGTCTCCACCAACACGGCAACCGTCACGGCGGACATCACCGTCAACCGCAGGCCGCTGACCGACGCCGGCCCCAATCAGAGTGTTTTCATCAACGAGAGCGGTTCAGTCTTCGTGGCGCTTTCCGGCAGCGCCAGTGACCCCGACGGCGACGCCATCGCGACTTATGCCTGGACTCGCGACGGTGGCACGGGACCCGCTGTCGTCCTGAGCAACCCATCCTCGCGCGCTCCCAACTTCACGGCAACCGAGGCCGGGACGTATATCTTTGCCCTGACCGCCACCGACGGCCGCGGAGGAACATCGCTCGCCTCCCAGGTCACGATCACGGTCGGCACGCGATTCGCGCCGCTGGCCGACGCGGGCCGGGACCGCCGGGTGACGCTGAGGCAGGGCCAGTCGGCGACCGTGACCCTGACCGGCTCCGGCGCCGATCCCGACGGCGACCCTATCGTCGGCTACAGCTGGACACGCGCGGGCGGCTCGGGCCCGCCGGTCAACCTCGACAACCCGCTGGCGGCCACGCCCAGCTTCGTCACTGCCGGCGCGGGTACCTACGCCTTCACGCTGGCCGTCACCGACAACACCGGCTCGCGCTCGACCAACGATCCGATCGTTGTCATCACCGTCGACCAGGACACGCCCCCGGTGGCAAACGCGGGCAGCGGCCGCACGCTCATTCTCTCGCCCGGCGGCACGGTGAGCGTGACGCTCTCGGGAAGCGGCAGCGATCCGGACGGCGATCCGATCGTCGCCTATCTGTGGACTCGTGCCGGCGGGACCGGGCCCGCAATCACGTTGCAGGGGGCGGACAGCGCTTCGCCTTCCTTCACGACCTCCGCCACGGGAACCTATATCTTCTCGCTGGTCGTGACGGACGCCACGGGTGGTAGCTCCGTCAACTCTGCGCAGGTCACCGTCACGGTCAACCCGGACCAGCTACCGGCCGCCGTTGCCGGACCCGATAAAACGGTGGTGCTGGGGCTGGGAGGCGCCGTGCGCGTGCAGCTCTCAGGAAGCGGCAGCGATCCGGACGGCGATGCGATTGCCGGCTACTTCTGGCAGCGCTCGGGCGGCACCGGCCCGACCGTGAGCCTGAGCGACGACCGCTCCGCGGCGCCGACCTTCTTCGCGGTGACTGCGGGGACGTATGTCTTCTCGCTGACCGTCACTGACAGCCGTGGCGGCGTCTCGAACAACCTGAGCCTCGTCACCGTGTCGGTCGTGGCCGGCCAGCGGCCCGTGGCCAGCGCGGGGGCCAATCAGACCGTGATCGTCAACGAGGGGAGCGCCACGCTGGTGGAGCTGTCGGGCGGCGGGGTCGACCCGGAGGGCAGGCCGATTGTGCGCTACTCGTGGACCCGCACGGGCGGCACCGGTCCCGACGTCACCCTGTCCGACCCGACGATTCGTAACCCGCGGTTCACCGTCGTCATAGCGGGGACCTACAGCTTCGGGCTCACCGTCTTCAACGATATCGACGGCGCCAGCGCCAACGCAGCGATCGTCACCGTCACCGCTGGGCTCAACCGCCTGCCGCAGGCCTCGGTCGGACCGGCGCAGACCGTCTTCCTTCCGACCGGGGGAAGCGTCACGGTCACGCTCTCGGGCTCTGCCAGCGATCCCGACGGCGACGCGATCACGGGTTACTCCTGGACGCGGTCGGGCGGCACGGGGCCAGCGGTCACTCTGAGCGATCCGGCCGCCACCAGTCCGACGTTCGTGGTCGACCAGCCGGGGACGTACGTCTTCGCGCTCGAGGTCACGGACGCCCGCGGCGGGCGCTCGAGCAACGCGGCGCTTTCGAGCGTGGCGATCGAGCAGAACGGCCGCCCTGCCGCCAACGCCGGACCCGACCAGGTCGTGGTGTTGCAGGAGGAGAGCACTGCCCTCGTCACGCTGGCCGGGAGCGGCAGCGATCCGGAGTCATCGGGTGCGCTCACCTACCTCTGGACCCGCGCCGGGGGGACCGGGCCGGCGGTGACGCTGTCCAGCGCCACGACGGCCGCGCCCTCCTTCACCGTATCCGAGCCAGGCTCCTACCTCTTCGGCCTTACCGTGACCGATGCGCGCGGCGCACCCTCGACCAACGCCGCGTCGGTGACCATCGGCGTGGTACTCAATCGCCGGCCCGTGGTCACCGCAGGCCTGGGGCAGACGATTCGACTGGTCGAGGGGAACTCGGCCCGCGTGACGCTTTCGGGTGAAGCGCTCGATCCCGATGGAGACTCGATCTCCGGCTACTCGTGGACTCGTGCCGGTGGCACTGGCCCCGTGGTAACGCTCGACAATGCCGGCAGCTCCTCTCCTGCGTTCACGGCCTCGGTGGCCGGCACCTACGTCTTCTCGGTGGTGGCCACGGATGCGCGCGCCGGCCGGTCGACCAACCTGGCGACCGAGGCCGTGGAGGTCCTGGTCAACCGGCGGCCCGTGGCCAGCGCAGGCCCAAGCGTCCGCGTAACCGTCCAGGATGGGCAAGTGGGCGAGGTGACGCTCGACGGTAGCGCCACCGATCCCGACGGCGATGCCGTATCCGTCTATGCGTGGAGGCGCGCCGGGGGGACCGGGCCGGCGGTGACGCTGCTCGACTCGACCGGCCCGGCACCGCGCTTCATCGCCGAGGTGCCTGGCACCTACACCTTCGGGCTGGTCGTGACCGATGCTCGCGGTGCGGGCTCGGCCTCCGAATCGCTCGTGACGCTGACGGTGGACGTCAATCGCCGGCCGGCAGTCAGCGTCGGCGGAGACCTCGAGGTCCTCACTGGCCGTCCGTTGACGCTGGACGCCTCGGCCTTCGATCCGGACGGCGACAGGCTCCTCTACTCGTGGGCGCTGGTGTCGGGCCCGTCGCTTACCGTGCCGGCCACGAGCGCCGCTCAGATCTCCGTGCAGCCGGCCTCTCCGGGTCTCTACGTTTTCGAGTGCGCGGCCGACGACGGGCGCGGCGGTTTCGACAAGGACCAGGTGGCGATCTCGGCGGCCGCACCGCCGCAGGCACGGCTGGCGCCCGTGTCGGTCACGCCGGGAGCGCTTCGTGTGCGCGCCAACCAGCTCCTGGCCGTCAACGCGGACCTCACCAACGCGGGACGCGCCACGTCGCTCACGGCGGTCATCCGCTTCGTGCTTTCGGCAGACTCCTCCCTCGACCGGACCGATCCGATCCTGGGCCGGACTTCGGTTGGGCCGCTGGCGCCGGGCGAGGTTCGCAATGTGCGTGGGAACTTCCCCGTTTTGGCGACGCTGGCTCCGGGCGACTACCAGGTCGGAGTGATCACCGACGAGGTGAGTTTCGACGCCGGCGCGGACCCGGCCAGCTTCTCGAAGCTCTCGCCTGGACCGGTGACAGTCGAGGCCGCGAACCTGATTGCGAGCTCCGTGTCGGCGCCGACGCAGGCGCGTTCGGGCGACGTGTTCGCGGTCGGGGCGACGGTCGAAAACGGGGGCAACGTCGACGTGACCACTCCGTTCCGGGTCGACTTCCTGCTTTCGGTGGACCGGGTCTCCGACGTGGCGGACCTGGCCGTCGGAGGAGTGCTCGTGTCCCGGCTGGGGGCGAGCGCGCTGACGCAGCTCTCGGCGGAGCTGGCGATTCCGGAGGGGACGCCCTCGGGCAGCTACTTCGTGCTCGCCAGCGCCGATACGATCGGATTGGTCGCCGATCCCGTGCGCGCAGACAACCTCGCTGCGTCCGTGTCTGCCGTGGCGGTCAGCACTCCGGCGACCGTCGCGTTCGCGGTCTCGCTGGCCCAGGGCGCTCGGTTGGTGTCTCTTCCGTTCAGGCCCTCGACGACCGATGGGTCGGCGTTCACGGTGGGGCAGCTTCTGGTCGACGGGTCGGGGCGGCCAGACCGGGGGATGGCCGGTCGAGTCGCGGGGGCGAAGTTCGAGTCGTTCGTGCAGGGAACGGGGCAAGCGCCGTTTGCGGTCGAGGGGGGGCGCGGATACGTCTTGACGCGGACCGCTGCTGCGGCGGCGCTTTCGCTGGTCGGGCGAGACTGGCCGTCGACGTCGCTCAGACTGAGGCTGGAACGGGGGGCGAACCTGATCGGCATCCCGGCCATCGCTCGGAGCACGCTCAGGGCGAGCGACCTGGTCGAGTTGACGGGCGCCGCGCACGTCGTCCGCAGCGGACCTTCGGGCGGCTTCGAGATATTCCTGCCGGATGTGACGACAGACTTCACTCTGCAGCGCGGCGCGGCCTATCTGCTGAGCGTCCCGGCCGCGAAGACGGTCACTCTGCCGGCCGAGTAGGTGAGGAGAAGAATCCGTATGGAAATCGAGGTGCGACACAAGAGTGGGGACCCGCTCGCGCTGAAGTCCGACGCGCTGCTCACGTTTCTCTTCGATGATCAGAAACTGGTCGGGACGCTGGCGCGAGCTGACGAGCGACTCGACGGCTGGGTGAGTGAGCTGGTGAAGGCCGGGGAGATCACCGGCAAGCGCGGAAACCTGACGGTGCTGCATGCGCGCGGCGTGGCTTTCAAGCGGCTCTTCATCGTCGGGTTGGGAAAGCGGGAGTCGTTCGAGCTCGATTTCATGCGCAACGAGGCAGCGACCGCGGCGCGCAAGGCTCGGGAGATTGGCTGCAAGCGGGTCTCGGCGGATGTCCCCCATGAGCTGGTGGATGGAGACGCATCCTCCGAGGCGCGATCGCTCACCGAGGGCATCGTGCTGGCCAACTACAAGTTCACCAAGTATCTCTCGGGTCACAAGGAGAGGTATCTGGAGCTGTTGACGGTCATCTCTGCCACCAAGGGCGGCAACGGGAAGATCGAGAACGCCGTGCGGCAGGGCGACCTGCTGGCGCACGCCACGCAAGTGGCGCGCGACATGTGCAATGAGCCGTCGAACGTGATGACGCCGGCCGAGGTCGTGCGCGTGGCAACCGGCATCGCCCGCCGGAACAAGCTGCCGCTCAAGGTTCTCAAGCTCAAGGACATGCAGCGGCTGGGGATGGGGATGTTGATGGGGGTGGCCAAGGGGAGTGCCCATGAGCCCTTCGTGGTGGTGATGGAGCACCGGGGCGACCCGAAGTCGAAGGAGTGGATTGCGCTGGTGGGCAAGGGGATCACGTTCGACTCCGGCGGGATTTCGATCAAGCCGTCTTCCGGAATGCACCACATGAAGCGCGACATGACCGGCGCCGCCATCGTCGTCACGCTGATGGACTACTTCGCCAAGGCCGGGGTGCGGGCCAACGTCGTCTCGGTGGCGCCCACGTGCGAGAACATGCCGGGCGGCAACGCCTACAAGCCCGGCGACATCCTCCGGAGCATGTCGGGCAAGTACGTCGAGATCACCAACACCGACGCCGAAGGCCGGCTCATCCTGGGGGACGCGATGACGTACGTGCAGCGCCAGTACAAGCCGAGCGTGATGATCGACGTGGCCACGCTGACGGGGGGCGCGTTGATGGCGCTGGGTGCCGGGCTGATCCCGGCGTTCTCAAACGACGACGAGCTTTACGCGCAGCTGGAGAAGGCCGGGAAGACCTCCGGCGAGCCGGTCTATCGCCTGCCTCTCTACCCCATCTACAAGAAGGGAATCCGCAGCTACTTCGCGGACGTGAAGAACTCCAGCTTCTCGGCGCCAGCGACGATCAAGGGAGCGCTCTTCCTCGACGAGTTCGTCGAGAAGCCGACGAAATGGGCGCATCTGGACATTGCCGCCGTGTTCGCCGTCGACAAGGATCAGGGGATCTTCAGCCGCGGAGGCACCGCCGTTGGCATGCGCGTCCTGGCGCACCTGGTGCATCTGATGGAGAAGAAGTGAGGCTTGAGGCTTGAGAAGTGAGGCTCGAGGGGTGAGGCTTGAGGCTTGAGAAGTGAGGCTCGAGGGGTGAGGCTTGAGGCTTGAGAAGTGAGGCGTGAGGCCTGAGGCTTGAGAAGTGAGGGTTGAGGGGTGAGGAGGGGGGAGTAGCCAGAAGTCAGTAGGGGGGGCAGCTGCACCTCTTCGGTGGAGCTCTCCTGGCGGCAGGCTCCCTCAGGCCTCGATTCTCGCCTCTCACGCACCGGCGCCCGACTCCTGATCCCTGCTCCCTCAAGCCTCGAGCCTCAAGCCTCGAGCCTCAAGCCTATCCTCAGTTTCCGTAGAGGATGATGCCGGCAGTGAGCGCCCAGAGAAGGATGTTGATCTGCAGCGGGCGGTCGCCAAGGACGACGCGGGTGGGGTTGTCGCCGTCGCTGCGGACATGGACGAGGAAGAGATAGCGGAAGATGCCGAAGAGGACGAAGGGCAGCGTGAAGGAGAGGTTCTCCGTGCGGTACTTGCTCACGACGTCGGGGCTGACCGTGTAGAGCGCGTAGGACATCACGGTCGAGGCGGTCACCACCGAGATCATCTGGTCGAGGAAGGGGAGGTTGTAGGAGGTGAGCGTCTCGCGGTGGCGCGCGGCCTCTTCGCCCAGCAGCACGATCTCCTGGCGGCGCTTGGTGAACCCCAGGAAGAGCGCCAGCATGACCGTGCAGAGCACCAGCCATCCGCTGAAGGCCACGGGTAGCGCCACGGCGCCGCCGATGGCTCGCAGCACGAAGCCGGCAGCGATCAGCATCACATCGAGGATCACGACCCGCTTGAGCCAGAGTGAGTACGCCAGGTTCTGGCCCAGGTAGCAGGCTGCGATGGCGAAGAACGTGGTTCCCAGAACCAGTGCAAGCCCCAGGCCCGCGAGGGCAAGGACCGCCGTGACGGCGCGCCCGACCACAACGGGTAGTCTGCCACTTGCCAGCGGCCGGGTGCACTTGGTCGGGTGGGCGCGGTCAGCGTCCAGGTCGCAGAGATCGTTGAGGTAGTAGACCGCGCTGGAGAGCAAGCAGAAGCTAGCGAAGGCTGCCACGGCGCGCGCCACCATGGAAGGTTCGCCCAGGTTGTGCGAGAAGAAGAGCGCAGCGAAGACGAACCCGTTCTTCACCCATTGCTTGGGGCGGGCGGCTTCGAAAAGTAGGGGCAGCATTCAGAGAGCAGATTAAGGCGCGAAGCGTCGAATGCGAATCGGAAAACCGATCTATCCGGTGACCCCCGAGGGGTTGAACGGGCGGCGAGTCAGCAGACGGGCCGTGGGGGCTGGGCCGGTCTCGATGACCAGCTCGCGGGCGTCCGGGGGAATCAGCCCCAGCGCGACGTCGGGCCATTCGACGAAGACGGCGCAGTCGGAGCGCTCGAAGACCTCCTCCAGGAAGAGAGTGTCGAGCGCCTTGCCCGGGTCGACCCGATAGAGGTCGATGTGGACGACGGGCAGCCGGCCGCCCTCGTATTCCTGCACGAGCGTGAAGGTGGGGCTCACGACCCGGGTGGCGGGCACGCCGAGCGCCTTGCACACTTCCCGCACGAGCGTGGTCTTGCCGGCGCCCAGCTCGCCGCGGAGCAGCCAGATGTCTCCGGGTGAAAGCGCAGCGGCGAAGCTTTCGGCGAACGCCCGCAGTTCCTCGAGGTCGCGCACAGGGACCGGTGCGGCCCCGGACTCCGCCATCACTTGAGCTGGGACCAGTCCGCGCCGGTCCGCACGTTGGCGACGAGAGGCACCGACAGTGCGAGCGCCCCTTCCATCACGCGCTTGAGGCACTCCGACATCGTCTCGAGCTCGTCTGGCGGCGATTCGCATACCAGCTCGTCGTGGATCTGCAAGAGCAGTCGCGAGCGCATCCCGCGCGAGCGCATCTCGGCGTCGAGCCGGATCATCGCCAGCTTGATCAGGTCAGCCGCGGTCCCCTGGATCGGCGTGTTGACGGCCGTCCGCTCGGCGAATCCGCGCAGGTTGGCGTTGGAGCTTCGAATCTCGGGCAGCTCGCGCCGGCGCGCCAGAAGCGTCGTCACGAACCCGTCCTTGCGGGCGCGCGCCACGGTCGAGTCGATGAACGTCTTCACCTCGGGGAGGCGCTCGAAGTAGCTGTCGATGAAGGCCTTGGCCTCGGACTGCGTGATGTCGAGGCGGTTGGCCAGGCCGAAGGCCCCCATTCCGTAGATGATGCCGAAGTTGATACCCTTGGCGCGGTTGCGCATCGGGGCGTCGACCTGCGCGGCCGGGACGCCGAAGATGAGGCTGGCGGTCTCGGTGTGGATGTCGCCGCCCTCGGCGAACGCCTTCATCAGCACCTGGCTCTGGGTGACGTGAGCGAGGATGCGCAGCTCGATCTGGCTGTAGTCGGCACCGACGAAGAGCCAGTCGGGCGGCTGGGGCCGGAAGGCCTTGCGGATGCGGTTGCCGATCTCCGTGCGCACGGGAATGTTCTGCAGATTCGGATCGCTCGAAGACAGGCGGCCCGTGGCGGCCACGACCTGCCCGAAGGACGAGTGGATGCGGCCGGTCTCGGGATGCACCAGCAGCGGCAGCGCCTCGACGTAGGTGCCGCGTAGCTTCACCAGGTGGCGATAGCGGTTGATGTAAGCCGCGATCTCGCTGCCGTGGGCCTTCTCCAGCTCCTCGAGGACGGCTGCGTCGGTGGACGTCCCGGTCTTCGTCTTGCGGATGACCGGAAGCCCCATCTTCTCGAAAAGGATTCGAGAGAGCTGTTGAGGTGAATTGACGTTGAACTCCTCGCCCGCCAGTCCGTGGATGGTCGACTCGAGCTGCCGGATCTCGACCAGCATCTCCTTCGACAGGTCCCTGAGGTAGTCGCTGTCGATGGCGATCCCGTTCCTCTCCATCCGGGCCAGCACCGGCACCAGCGGCATCTCCACGTCGGCGAAGAGCTTCGTCAGACCCGACTCCTCGAGCTTCGCGCCGAGGACCCGGGTGAGCCGCAGCGCCAGGTCCGCATCCTCGCCCGAGTAACGCGTCGCGAGCGCCACGTCCACGGTGTCGAACGTCCGGTCCTTCGGCACGACCTCGGAGTAGGGGAGCGACTTGACGCCCAGGTGCTCCAGCGCCAGCCCGTCCATGTTGTGCTGCAGACGGGTCGGGTCGAGCACGTAGCTGGCGACCATCGTGTCGAAGGCCGGTGGTGCGATGTCCAGCCCGTGCCGGGCGAGCACGATCACGTCGTACTTGAGGTTCTGTCCCACGATGCGCTTGGCCGGGTCGGTCAAGAGCGGCCGCAGTCGCTCCAGAACGGCGGCGCGCTCCAGTTGTTCGGGAGCGCCCAGGTAGCGGTGGGCCAGCGGGATGTAGTGCGCGCGGCCTTCCTCGGTCGCCAGGCTGATGCCGACGAGCTCGGCCCGCATCGGCGAGACGCTGGTCGTCTCGGTGTCGAGGCTGAGCGTTTGCGCGCGGCCCAGCGCCTCGAGCAGCTCTGCGAAATCGGCCTCCGCGAGCACGGTGCGGTAGTCGGCGGCCGCGGGCTGGGGGCCGGTTTCGCCGGGTGAGATGAGCGACGCCAGCTTTCGCAGCTCCAGCTCCAGGAACAGCCGGCGCAGCGCCTCGCGGTCGTAGGTGCCCGGGCGGCAGGCCTCGAGCGCGAGCGGGTACTCCAGCTCCGAGCGGATGCGGGCCAGGTCGCGCGAGAGATAGGCCAGGTGCCGGTTGTTCTCGAGATTCTCGCGCAGCTTCCCCTTCACCTTGTCGAGGTTCGCGTAGACGCCGTCGAGGCTGCCGTGGTCCGCGATCAGCTTGGCTGCCGTCTTGGGGCCGACGCTGGGAACGCCCGGGATGTTGTCGCTGGTATCGCCCTGCAGCGCCTTCAGATCGACGAACTGCTCGGGGGTGACGCCGAAGTCGAGCTGCACGCGCTCCGGGTCGTAGAGCACTGTCTCGCTGACTCCGCGCTTGGTCATCAGCACCTTCACGTTCGGAGTCACCAGCTGAAGCGAGTCGCGGTCCCCGGTCACGATGACGACGTCCAGGCCCTGACCGGAGAAGCGGCGGGCCAGGCTTCCGAGGAGGTCGTCGGCTTCGTAGCCCTCGATCTCCACGGCCGGGAGGTTCATGGCGCGGACGATGTCGCGCGCGTATGGGAACTGCGCGATCAGCTCGTCCGGCGTCTTCTGGCGCGTCCCCTTGTACTCGGGATAGAGGTCGTTTCGGAAGGTCTTCTCGCCCTTGTCGAAGGCGACGGCGACGTACTCGGGCTGCTCACGCTCGAAGAGCGTGAAGAGCATGTTGATGAAGCCGAAGAGCCCGCTGGTGTTGAAGCCCTTGCTGGTGATCAGTGGCGAGTTGATCAGCGCGTAGTGGGCGCGATACAGCAGCGAGTAGCCGTCTATGAGGAAGACCCGGCTCATGGTGAAGGGGGCGGAGCGAGCGGTCCAAGGCCTCGTAGCGCCGTCTGGAGCTCCGAAGCGAGCGCGGCGCACGGCTCGACGCCGCCCTCGAGGGCCTGGAGCAGCGCGCTGCCGATGATCACCGCGTCGGCTATGCGGCCAACGGCGGAGGCCTGCGCTGGCGTGGAGATGCCGAAGCCGACGGCGACTGGCAAGGGGGTGGCTGCCCGGAGCTGTGTCACGCCCGCCTCCAGGTCCGGTGCAAGCGCCTGACGTACGCCGGTCACGCCCTTGCGAGAGATGTAGTAGACGAAGCCCGTCGCCCCTTGCAGCACGGACCCCAGTCGGGCGGCCGTCGTGGTGGGCGCCACCAGCCGGATGCCGTCGAGCTCATGTGCGGCCAGCGCCCCCGCCAGCCCGCACGATTCCTCGACCGGCAGGTCCGGCGGCAAGATCGCAGCGGCCCCGGCCTCGCGGGCCATCGCAGAGAAACGCTCCAGCCCGACGCGGAAGATCACGTTGTAGGCGACCATCAGAACGATGGGCGGGAACCCCGCGGACGAGAGGCGCCGCACCAGCGCAAGCGTGGCCTCGAGCGTGGCACCGCGCGCCAGCGCCTGGTGATAGGCCCCCTGCACGACCGGACCGTCGGCCAGCGAATCGGCGTAAGGGACGCCGATCTCGACGGCGTCGGCGCCGGCGTCGGCCATGGCGACCAGCGCCCGCTCGCTCGTTACCAGGTCAGGGTAGCCAGCCGGCAGGAACGGGATGAAGGCCCGATCGCCCTTGGCTACTGCCGCGCGGAGCGTGTCGGTGAGGCGGCTCACTGCGTGGCGCCGCCGCCCGAGGCGACGGCCGGCGAGAGGCCCTTTTCGGTCGCCACCGTCGAAAGGTCCTTGTCGCCACGGCCGGAGAGGTTGATGACGACGACGGAGCCGGCCGGCAGCCGGCGGCCGGCGTCCAGGACGTGGGCGACCGCGTGGCTGCTCTCGAGCGCCGGGAGGATGCCCTCAAGTCTGGCGAGCGTGTCGAAGGCCGCCAGCGCCTCCTGGTCGGTGGCCGTGGCGTAGTCGATGCGGCCGCGCTCCTGGTAGTAGGCGTGCTCCGGGCCGATGGCTGGATAGTCGAGCCCTGCGCTGACGGAGTGGGTCGGCCGGATGTGGCCTTCCTCGTCCTGCAGCACCCACGACAGGCAGCCGTGCAGAACGCCGGGGGAGCCGCCTGCGAAGCGCGCTGCGTGCAGACCGGTGGCCAGGCCGCGCCCACCGGCCTCGACGCCGGTCAACCGCACCGAGGAGGCCTCGAGGAAGGCGTGGAAGATTCCAATGGAGTTGCTTCCTCCGCCGACGCAAGCGACGATCCAGTCCGGCAGGCGGCCGGCTGCCTCCATGATCTGGCGGCGCGCCTCGCTGCCAATGACGGACTGGAAGTCCCGTACCATCACCGGATATGGATGCGGGCCCAGAACGCTGCCCAGCAAGTAGTGTGTCGAGTCGAGGTTCGTGATCCAGTCGCGGATCGCCTCGTTGATGGCGTCCTTGAGCGTCCGGCTGCCGGTGTCGACCGGCACGACCTCGGCGCCCAGGAGCCGCATGCGGAAGACGTTGGGCGCCTGGCGCTCCATGTCCTCCGTGCCCATGTAGACGCGACACTCCAGGCCGAGCATGGAGGCGACCGTGGCGCTGGCGACCCCGTGCTGACCGGCGCCGGTCTCGGCGACGATTCGGCGCTTGCCGAGCCGCTTGGCCAGGAGCGCCTGTCCGAGCGCGTTGTTGATCTTGTGCGCGCCTGTGTGGCAGAGGTCTTCGCGCTTCAGGTAGATCTTGATGCCCGGATTCACGTGGGCCGAGAGCCGCCCGGCGAAGTAGAGCGGGGTGGGACGACCGACATAGTCCCGCAGCAGCCGCTCGAACTCGGCGCAGAAGGAGGCTTCCTGTCCCAGACGCTCGTAGGCCGCGGTCAGCTCCGTGACGGCGGTCATCAGCGTCTCAGGGACGAAGCGCCCGCCGAAGCGACCGAAGTAACCGCGGCTGTCGGGGAGAAATTCTTCGGATGCAGATGAGGCGTTCACGCGCCGCAGTCTAGCAGAGCACCGCGTGCTCAGGCGGCAGAGGTCCTTCGACAAGCTCAGGATGAGCGGGAGGGCGGGAGTTCAGTGAACGGAGCAGTCGATGGCCCGGGTGCGGACGGCGATTTCGAGGTCGACGCCGGTCTCGGCCTTGAGGCGGGCGAGGAAGGTGGAGAGCCGATCGTCCTCGGGGGCGAGGCCGTTGACGCGGGAGAGGATGTCGATCAGCCGATCGATCGAGTCGTCGCCGCCCTGGCAGACGTAGACGTTGGCGAGGGTCATCAGGTGGCCGATATCGTTGGGCTGCAGGGCCAGTGACGCTTCCAGGAGCGAGGCGGCCTGTTCGAAGTCGTCGGCTCGCTTGGCCAGGATGCCCAGGCTGCCCTTCGCCATGCCGGTCCTGGGCGCCCGCCGGCGTTCCGTTTCGAGGAGCTCGCGTACCTCGGGGCAGTCGCCCTTGCCCAGGTCGTCACGAAGGATCAGGGACATCAGCCGGTTTGCTCCGGCGAGCATGTCGTCGGCGGATGCTGCTTGGCGGAGCAGGGTCAGCGCGTCCTCTGTGCGGCCCTGGCGACGCGCGTCGACGGCGCGGAGAACGTCCCCGGTGAGTTCGATGGAGCCGGAGCGCTCCCATGCATCGCGTACGACGACCGGCTCGTTGGCCCGGGCGAGCGCGACGATGTGGAGCCCGCCAGCGGCGTGCAGGCATTCGGCGAACTTGGGCAGGCCGCCATCGCCCGGGCCGGCGGGCTCTGCTGAGAGGCTTTCGCCCGAGTTTTCGTTCATGACGATCAGCCGGCGCTGCTTGCCCTCGTGTTCCAGGTGGATCGAGAGATGCCGCCCCTTCAGAATCTCGGGGACGGCGCTGGGGCAGTCGGCCGGATCGACGTATCCGATCACGACAGCCGGGCCCTGCAGGCCCTCCACGGTGGGGAGCAATTGCAGGACGAAGGAAGAGCCGAGCTGCTCGGCCGGCGATCCGGGCCCGTTGGCCGCGCGGAGCTGCGCGAAGCCCTCTGCCCGGGCTGGTTCCGAGAGCGCCCGGGTCAGCGCCAGCTGAGCCTGCTCGACGGGACCGGAAGGCTCCGGGCTGAGGGCGCTCCCGCGGCTCGCGGCGCGCGCACCCCTGGGTTGCCTGGTCTGGTGGGGGGCGGTCTTGTTTCGCCGCTGCTGGCGCGGCAGCGCAGGGGGGCGAGGCGTCGGTGGAGCGTCCGAGTCCGGGCGGAACAGCCTGGACAACCAGTCGAAGAATCCCATGACGAGCCTCGCCTCGCTCTCAAGTTGTTCCGGTCTCGCCCCGCAGTCTACAGCGCCTCCGGCCCAGGTTGAACCGGCGAAATGCAGGGACAAGCGAGTCGTGAGTCCCTGAGTTTCGACTCGGGCGCCTTGACGGGGGGGCGGGCGGCTTCTATGATTGCTGGCGGATGAGCGAGCGGCCGTTCATAACCGAAGAGAAGCACGACGGGGTCCGTCTGGTCAGGTTGGCGGCCAATCTCACGTACGCCAACTATCGCCAGCTCAAGGAGCTGTTCGAGCGGTACCAGGCGACCAACGAGATGAACACGGTGCTCGATCTGCAAGAGTGCGGCTACATGGACTCGGCCGGGCTCGGGTTGCTGGCCAGCTTCGTCTCCTCCTTCAGGCAGAAGGGCGGGGACATCCGGTTGCTGCACGTGCCGGGAGCTCTCAAGGACACGCTGCAGATCACCAAGCTGATCAAGTTCTTCAAGCTCTACGCCGACGTGGACGACGCGCTGAAGAGCTACTCGCTCGACGCGCCTCCCCTGCGAGGCGTCTGAGGACCGCGTCGCCTACGGCGGAGGTGCCTTCGGTGCCGCCGATGTCGGGCGACAGGCCCTCGCCGGCCGCGACCATCGCCCGGACTGCCGTTTCGATGGCGGCCCCTGCTCCCCGCCAGGCCGCCGAGCCTTTGCGGCACCCGATCCAGTCGAGCATCATCGCCCCCGAGAGGATCGCCGCCAGCGGGTTGGCAATGCCCTTGCCCGCGATGTCGGGAGCGCTTCCATGCACGCCTTCGAACATCGCATGCCTATCCCCGATTTCTCCCGAAGGCGCCACGCCCATTCCGCCCTGAAGGACGGCTGCCAGGTCGGTGGCGATGTCGCCCATCATGTTGGTGGTGACTCCGACGTCGAAGTGCTCGGGCTGGCGGACCAGCGCCTGCATGAAGGCGTCGACGTAGATGTGCTCGGTGGCGATGTCCGGGTAGGCGAGGGCGACCTCGTCGAAGACGCCGCGGAACAGCCGGCAGCCGGCCATGACGTTGGCCTTATCGATGCAAGTGACGCGGCGCTTGCCGTCGCCTGGAGCGCCCTGGCGTTCGCGCGCCAGCTCGAAGGCGTGCCGGATGACGCGTTCTGCCCCCTTGCGTGTGATGATCCGCGAATCGACCGCGACCTCGCTCGTCCCGCCGCGCGTCAGCTGCCCGTGCACGGGCGCGTAGCATCCTTCGGTGTTCTCCCGGATCAGCACCATGTCGACCGATTCGGGCGGCCAGACGACCCGGAAGGCCCCGCAAACGCGATGGGGAATTCCCGGGAAAAGCTTCGCCGGTCTCACGTTGGCGTACAGGTCGAGGCCGAACCTCAGTCCGAACAGCACGCCGCCGCCCGCCAGATCGCCGTTTGGCAAGGTGGCGCCGGGCCAGCCGACCGCCCCCAGAAGCACGGCGTCGGCCCAGTCGCGACAGGCGGGGAAGGCCTCGTCCGGCCACTCCTTGCCGGTCTGGAGCCAGTACCGGCCTCCGCACGGATACTCGCGCGATTCGAGCTCGAGCCCGGCAAGCTCGGCAGCGCGCTCGACCACTCGGCGGGCCTCCCGCACGACCTCCGGCCCGACGCCGTCGCCGGGGAGCCAGACGACACGCGCCGTCTCGCGGGTGGAGGGCTTGAGGCTCCCGGGACGCTTAGCTTTCATTCGAAGGACCTCCGGAGGTTCGCGCGGGCGAAGCCTGGTTGCGGCCTATGCCGACCCCAGCGAGGAAGAGGACGACCGCGGCGGCTGCAGCCGCGGCCGGCGGCACGCCCCCCCCGCTGCGTGCGCCGCCCGGCGCGTCGTCCGTGGTGAAGAGGATCTGGAAGCTGTCGGGCGAGCCGGCCGTGGCCACCATCCCGCGTACGGATTGAGGCGCGACCGTGCCGCAGTTGGCCCGGGCAATCCGGAGCCGGCGTGACGCGTCGATCCCGCCTGTGATGCGATTGGCGTTGAGCTGGCCCAGCCCGAGCGACAGTGGCCGCATGCCGTCGCCCGCGGCGAAGCGATAGGAGGCGTGGACCAGCGTCACGGCTTCGGCCGGCGGGCCCCCGTCGGCCGGGCGGGCCTGGGGCAGCTTCAGGAAGGTAGCCGTGACGCCCAGGCTCTCGGCAGGGAGCCAGTCGACAAGCAGCTCCACGGCCTCTGTGTACTGCCGGGCGCCGTCCTTGGCCCCGGCAGCGCGCTCTGCCTCGCTCAGCTTGCCGTCGCCATCGGCGTCGACCTCGGCGAAGAGCGCCAGCGCCATCTTTCCTGTGTAGGCCTGGGTCTGGCGGACTTCGACCCGGCCCGGGGAGAGAGTCACCTCGTGGGCGATCTCGACCTCGCTCGAGCGGGCATGACCCGAGTGCGCCTCGGCCACCCGCGGCAGCGTGAGGCTGGCGGCCAGCAGGGTCACGGTGAAGAGTGTCGAAAGCTCCATCGACTCCATCAGCCTCCAAAGGCCCTTTCGAAGAACCAGTACAATCCGAAGAGCAGGATGGCGGCGGAGCCGCCTTGCCGGACGACCCGGTGGTGGTGCCGCCACCGGGCGGAGAGCCGGATCAGCGGGAAGAGCATGCCGACGATTGCCAGCTGTCCCAGCTCCACGCCACCGTTGAAGCAGAGCAGGCAGGCGACCAGGCCGCGCGCCGGCAGTCCGGTCTCCTGCAAGGCCGACGAGAAGCCGAAGCCGTGGACCAGCCCGAACAGGAAAGTGAGCTTCCAGCGGCCGCGCGCATCGGTGACGAAGAAGTTCTCCATGGCCACATAGATGATCGAAAGAGCGATGACGCACTCGACCAGATTGCCGGGCAGGCGCACGACGTCGAGGGTGGCCAGCAGCAGTGTGAGCGTGTGAGCCGCAGTGAAGCTGGAGACGATCTTCACCAGGTCGAGGAAGCCGGCCGCCAGCAGGAGCAGCGCGATCAGGAAGAGGATGTGATCGTAGCCGAGGAAGATGTGCTCGACGCCCAGGGCGAGGTAGCGCGCCAGCTGGGGCCACAGCGCAGAGTCTCCTCGGCCCAGCGGAAGCTCGCCGCGCGCGGCCTGCTTGAGGACCAGCTCGTCGTCGACGCCGGCGGCCCGTTTGACGCGCACCATGTGGACGTGGGCGGCATCGAGCTCCAGCATCACGGTCGAGCGGACACCGAACACGGAGCCGGGCGGCAGCGGCGGGTAAGTAGCCTCGACGAGGGCCCAACCGAGCCCCTCGTCCTGGAAGGTGGCGGTGATGGCGGCGGGCGGATGCTCCCGGCCGTCGACGTCGAGCGCATAGCGATTGCTGCAGTAGAGCGCTATCTCGCGTGCCCGCAGGTGGATTTCGGACTTCGGGTCGGCCTGGGGATCGGCGCCGAGCAGCAGGAGCACGTCATGCGCTTGCATCCGGATCTGCGCCGTGGGCGGGGAGGCCTCGAGCGACACGGTGGAGTAACTGACTCCCAGGCCATGCGGGAACCCAGGGTGCGGCCAGACAAGCAGGGCCAGGAGCCCGAGCAGGAGGCCTGGCACCGCCTTACGACTGGTCCCGAACCTCAGATTCCCTGAAGGAACTTCCCGGAGCCGTCCGCCCTGAGCCTGTCGATGGGCCAGAGCCGCTTCGATGAGGGGCCTCGACGCGCTCGGCCCGAGCGGCTCTTGGGGGACTTTGGATAGAATCACAGCCTCTCAGGGCTTCTTCGACTTGGACTTCGACTTGGCCTTGCCGGCCGCGGGTTTGGGGGCGGCGCTGCCGGTGTCGTCCTCGTCGTCCTCGTCCTCTTCGCCGGCCTTGGTGGCGGGCGGATCGTCGGCCTTCTTGGCGTCCGGGGAGTCGTCGGTCTTCTTCGCGTCGGCCGGGTCGGTCTTGCTCTCGGGGGCTGCTTCGGGTGCTTCTGGGGCCGCCGGAATGGCGGGTGCCGCGTTCAGTCCGGGGACGTTGAGGAGGCCTGCAGGAACGCCCGGCAAGCCTGAGGGAGCCTCCTGGGAGTCGGTCTCGGAGCCGTGCTTGGCGCAGGATACCTTGCCGTCGTCTGCGAGCTTGTAGTTCTTGAAGCTATCCTTGCCCTCGCCCGGGTCCTCGGGCTTCAGGCTGAGCGTGCCGTCGGCGACCAGTTTCTCGACGATCTCCTCGAGCGCCGCCTTCTGCTTGGACTTGTTCTTGGAGCGGAAGTGCTCGACGGCCGCCTGGAGGATGCGCTGGTTCTGGTGGCAGGCCGTGCGGGCCGCGACATCGCGCCCCTTCACGAAGTTCGGGATGGCCACCGCGGCGCCCGCCACGGCCAGCGCCAGCGGGCCGTCGCCGCCGTCGAGGAACGGCAACCGTTCGCGCGGGGCCTCGACGGTCATGACGCGCCCGGCGGGCGTCACGCTCAGGGCGGTCAGGAACTCCGTCATCGCCTCGGAGACGACCCTGGAATAGACGGCCTCCGGGGTGACCAGGCCGAGGACCGACGAGGGGTCCGAGGTCTGGAACCGGGCGACCTGCATGGCGAAGTAGCTCTTGGCGAACTCCTTGATGCCGCCGAGCATGTCTGCGGATGCCTTCGCCTCCTGGTCGTCGTGGAACTCGATTCCGATCCCCAGCTTTGCTTCGGTCAGGTTGACGACCAGCCGGACCATCTTCGACAGGATGGCGGAGGCCGCCGGGTTGCCTGCCTGGGCCGGAATTCTGCCGGCCAGACCGGTGAGGTCGACGGAGACTCCGACGCGGGCAGAGGTGTCGAACCCGCGGAGCGCATTCGTCATGTCGAAGGACGGCTTTGCGTCCTTCTTCGTCTGGAGCGCTGCCTTCACGGGCGCGGTGTCACCCAGCACGAGCAGGGTGTCGGTCGCGAAGCCCGCGGCCCCGCCGTTGGCGGCGGAGTAGAGCGGCCGTCCCTCGACCATTTCCTTGGTCAGGCCGCCGCTGGTCATGAGCGGGTCCTTCTCGAGAACCGGCAGCAGCTTTGGCGGATTGAAGTTGCCGTGGATGAAGAGCAGCGGATTTTGCGCCTTGCCGGGTTCGGGCCAGGTGACGTTCATGACGAGCCAGTCGCTGTCCTTGAACGGGTGGAAGCCGGTAGCTGCGCCGAACTTGCCGTAGGCGTCCTCCAGGTGTTTTTCGACCCGCTCGGCGCTGACGAACAGGGAGCCGCGGAAAAGGCCCTTCACGGCGCCGGGCGACTTGAAGTAGAGGAAGCCTTCCGTGCCCGCCGGGAAGAACCGCGCGACGTCTGCCAGGTCTTCGGCCGTCCCGGCATGGAGCGCGCCGGTGGCCAGCGCCACCGCCATGAAAACCTTGAGTGCTGCCCGACACGCCAGTCGCATCGACTCCGTCCTTTCCGAGGTTGGGCCGCGCGCTGTTGGGGCGAGGCCGGTCCAGTCTAGGCGATCGGCCTGGGCGGGTCACGGAATGAATGGGGGAGAAAATCGGGGACACACGACCTATTTTTAAAAAATAGGTCGTGTGTCCCCGGTTTTCAGGACCCAGATGGGGTTGGTGTAGGCGCGGCGTTCGACGCGGCGCAGGAGGCGCTCGCCGCGAAGGACGTCCTGGCCGCGGCGCGTGACGCACTCGGCGCGCAGGTAGCTCCAGGCGGGCAGCGAACCGGCTTCGAGCCGAACTCGCGCGCGTCCCGCGAAGCCGGCCGGGCCTGCCGCGGGCCGCTCGCTCCAGATCACGCGGGCGCCGGTGGAGCGCCCCGAGATGAGCCGCACTTCCTCCACAGCTCCGAACTCCTCGGAGGAGCGCCACTCGATGTCGAGCCAGCCCTCGCCGTTCACCGTGAGCTCGTCGCCCTCGCGGACGGAAGGGAGCACGTCGACCCCTGGAGTCCATCGCTGATTCGAGTCCTTGTCGACGCCGATCATCAGGGCCGGCCCGTTGGTGACGAACGTCCGTCCGTCGCGGAGCGCCTCGAGCACGCGCGCCTCCGAGAGGCCTCCTTCGCACGCCGCCACCGTGCGCACGGTGCCGAACCCGTCGCCGTCGGGCTTGCGGAAGAGCTTCAGGTAGCCCAGCCCGGGCTCGCTCGATCGCATGCTGACGGAGCCCAGGTCTCCGTGGGCGTCGGTGCCGCCTGCGATGGTGTTCCTGCGCGGCGGCTGCATCCGCAAGCCCTCGCAGAGAATCGAGTCCCAGTACGGGATGGCCGGGTCGAGCTCCTCGGAGTAGGGGATGGTGTTCGAGTTGAACACCTGGAAGCCGGTGACGGGCAGGCGGCCGGAGGCGCGCTCGTAGAGGGCGGGCAACTCGTTGGGCTCGTCGTCGAACCCCCAGCGCCACCAATGCCCGATGTGCACGGGGTTCGCCTTGAACTGGCCGTACTTGTTGATCGGGTGCGCCAGCTGCACGACAGTGCGGTCCGCGCCGTACAGGTTGCCGAAGCGGCCGGCTCGAAGCCCCTCGAGGAGCTCGGCCAGCGTGAGCGTGTCGGCGCCGAAGACGTCGGCCTTGCCGCTGGTGCCGTGCTCTCCGTGGCGCACGGTGACCGGGCCGAGCTTGACGTCGATCCCGTTGGGACCCTCGGCGGGGATGGGGCGGGCGTGGCCGTAGACGAGCGCGTGGCAGAAGTACTCGTGGCCCTGGTTCGACGGCGCGCGCACGTCGACCTCGGTGCCCACGATTCCGACGAAGGGGCGGCCCGGAAGGCGGCTTGCGGCCTGGGTGCGGGCGACGAACTCGTTCCACTTGGCGTCGAGCCCGGAGGCGTGGCGGGGCTCGAACGGCGGGAAGGTGCTGCCGCGGTTGTAGAGGTCCAGGTTCTCCCGGGAGTCGAAGGAGTGGCCGTGGTCGGTGAACGTGGCCCAGTCGAGCCCGATGGTCTTGGCGGCGGCGGCGTAGACCTCGATGGGGCCTCCGAACTCGAAGGAGGAGTGGGTGTACTCCGTGTGGACGTGCGTGTCGCCGGAGTAGAAGCCGTCGAATCCGGGCAGCGGCTTGGAGGAGCGGTAGACCTCGAAGAGATGCCAGCCACGCTCTTCGCCCGCGTAGGGAGAATCCTCGGCGCCGATGCGCATGTCGGGAGGCGTGTTGTACGCCTTCGGCACCGGGACCAGGGCTCGGACGGCGCGGCCGCGACGGTGGATGCGGACGCGGACGGTGCTTCTCCGGTCGACCGGGAAGAGCGCCAGCGGCAGCCGGAACATGCGGTACCACCACTGGCGGCCGGAGCCGGCCTTGCGGACCGTGCGCTCCGATTCCGGAAAGGCGAACGGTACGCCCAGCGCGTCGGCCGTGACCGGCTTGCCGTTGACCTCGACAGTGAGCCCCTCGACCCGCAGGTCGATCTGCTCCTGGAGCATCCAGGTGTATCCGAAGAAGGCGTGCACCACCAGCGGGCAATGTGTGGCCTCGGGACCCAGCCTCCACGGCACCTGGACGTCGAACTGCCCAGGCTGCTTGAAGTCGAACGGCATCATGTTCGCACTCGAAAGCGTCCCGACGCCGGGAGCGCCTTGGTCGTCGCCAGAAAGACCCGTGGCGTCTACCCGTACCGGGTTTTTTGAAAACCCGGTACGGGTAGACGCCACGGATTCCATTTGGCAGACGGTGGCGAGGAGCAGAGCGAGGAGAGTGGGGAGGGCGAGTCGCGTCATGCGCAGGGTCATGGCAAGGGACGGGCCAGGGAGGGCAGGACAACTGCAAAGTCGTCGGAAAGCGGGTACAGATGGAAGGCGCCGGAAGCCCGGCCGGCCGACCGGACGACTGCCAGGTTTCAAGCGGGCTTCCGGAGCCAGTCCCTCAGTCATTGACAGATCGTTGAGAGCCAGCACCAATGCTCACTCAAGGCATTCCACTCAGAGGCTCCGCCTCCGAACCTCCGCCAAGGGGCCGAAGGCCCCCTGG
>JACQZN010000021.1 GCA_016213845.1 Candidatus Wallbacteria bacterium | reverse complement strand
TACAGTACCGCTACCTGGGCAATGACTCCAATGTCTCGGGTGCAAGCTACAGCAGCCACGGCGTCTCCGCCGGCGTCCGGTACACGTTTTAGCGCTTCGGCTGACGTCTAGCGACGCCGGTCCAAGATACAAGCCGCCGACCCCACATGGAGTCGGCGGCTCTTTTGAATCCTTGGTACCCCCAACGGGATTCGAACCCGTGTCACCGCCGTGAAAGGGCGATGTCCTAGGCCTCTAGACGATGGGGGCGAGGTTGACCGTGAATCGAAGAGAAGAAGATACCAGACTTGCTCCCCGCTGTCATGGTGGGCCCACCAGGATTCGAACCTGGGACCAAGCGGTTATGAGCCGCCAGCTCTGACCGCTGAGCTATGGGCCCCTGGGAACAACGAGAGTCAGGCTCCAGGCCTCAGGCATCAGAAGTGAGGAGTGAGGCTCAAGGAATTCGGCAACATCTCGAGCCTCGAGCCTCGAGCCTCAAGCCTCAAGCCTCAAGCCTCGAGCCTTACTTGTGATAGAAGTCCTCCAGCTTGCGGCTGCGAGTCGGATGCCGCAGGCGCGACAGCGCCTTTGCCTCGATCTGGCGAATCCTCTCGCGCGTCACGCCGAACTTCTGGCCGACCTCTTCCAGCGTCAACTGCTGGGTCTGGCCGATCCCGAAGCGGTAGCGGATGACGTCGCGCTCACGGCCGTGCAGCGTCGAGAGCACGTTGGCAATCTGCTCCTTCAGCATCGTGTTGGCGACCTCTTCGGTCGGCGAGACCGCGGTCTCGTCGGCCACGAAGTTCCCCAGGTTCCCGTCGTCCTGGCTCGAGATCGGCGTCTCGAGCGAGACCGGCTCCTGGGCCACCTTCAGGATGTGCTCGATCTTCTCGAGCGGAAGGTTCATCTCCTCGGCGATCTCTTCCTTGGCAGGCTCCCGGCCCAACCGCTGGGTCAGGATGCGCGCCACCTTGCGCACGCGGTTGATGTTCTCGACCATGTGCACGGGCACGCGGATCAACCGGCTCTGGTCCGCCAGGGCCCTCGTGATCGCCTGCCGGATCCACCACATCGCGTAGGTGCTGAACTTGAAGCCCTTCTGGTACTTGAACTTCTCGACGGCTCGGATCAGGCCCTGATTGCCTTCCTGGATCAGGTCGAGCAAGCCCATTCCGCGGTTCACGTACTTCTTGGCAACACTGACGACCAGCTTCAGATTGGCCTTCACCAGCGCCTCGTGAGCCTGCATGTCCTTGTTCTCGATCCGCTTCGCCAGCTCCACCTCTTCGGCGCTCGACAAGAGTGGCGTGCGCCCGATCTCCTGCAAGTAGAGCTTGATGGCGTCGGTGTAGGACGCCGGCGTGTACTCGGCGCCGGACTTCGCGGGCCGGATCGGCGCTGGCTTCGAGGCGACGTTGTCCCAGGCCTCGATGCCACCACGGTTGGTCGGGTCGGCCTCACCTTCGGAGCCTCCGACCGCCAGATCGATGTCGCCACCGAAGCTGTCGGCGAGCCCGTCCCTGAGAGCCGGGATCGTGAGCAGGTTGCGCGTGTTCTCGACGCCCAGCATGCTCTCGGTCTCACCCGAAGTGTGGATCGGCTTGGCGTTGGAGCGAGCACGCGGAGCCGGTGTTGCCGGCTTCGGCGCAGGAGCCGGCCGAGAAACTGTGATGACCGTCCGGGTCGCAGAGATCTTCTTCACCGTCGTCGTCTCCGTGCGGGAGACCTTCGAGAGCAGCGCGGGGATGGCGGCCCTCGACGTCGACTTGGGAACGATCGCTGCTCCCGGCGGAAGATCCGCCAGGGTGTTGGACGGCTTCGAGGCCAGGCGCAGCACCGGCTGCTCGCGGCGCAAGACCTTCGAGTGCGACTTCGGCGGCACCATCTTCGTCTCGCTCGCCCTGAACGAGTTGATCTTCGGCACCGCGTCGCCGCGGACCTCCTCGAGTCCGGCCGCTGCGGCCGCCCGGACCGCGGTCTTCGACGAAGACGCGGACGGCTTGGTCGGCTTGGCCGGCTTGGCGGACGGTTGCGCCGGTGCCTTCGACGCCGTGGCGAGCGCCGCGCGCAGCGGATTCGAAGAGGCACTCGGCCTGGAACCAGCTTTCGCCGGCGCCGACTTCGGCGCGGGCGTCTTGGCGACGGGCCCCTTGGCCGCAACCTTCGGTGCCTTCACGGTCTTTCCCTGGCGCACAGACTCCTGAGGCCGTGCGACCTTCTTCAGCGCAGCCTTCGGAGCCGGCTTGCGGGCGCCCGTCACCTTCTGGTCGGCTTTCGTCTTGACGGACTTGGGCGCAACCGACTTGGAAGCCGCAGGCTTCTTCGCGGTCTGCTTGGAAACCGGCCGCATTAACGGCTTCTTGGTGTCCTTCACGGCCGGCCTCTTCGACGACGGCTTGGCAGCCGGCCTCTTCGCAGACCTGATGCCTGCAGCAGCCTTGGCGGGCCGGGCGGCAACCGGCCGACGGCCGATGACCTTGCCCGCCGGCTTCACCACCTTGGTGGCTGGTCGCTTGGCGATCTTTGCTGCTGCCGGCTTCTTCGCGGGCTTGGCCAGAGCCTTGGCCGCCGGCTTCGACGCACGAAGCGCCGGCGCCTTCTTGGGCGCGGGCTTTCGGGCAGCCGGCTTCGCGGCCGCGGGCTTTCGGGCCCCCGGCTTCTTCGGCGAGACCACAGCCTTCGGCCTCACCTTGGGACGATCCGGTTTGGCCTTTTTGGGAGGCGCGCTCGTTTTGCCGGTAGTCGGAGCCGGCCGCCGCTTGGGCGATGCCTTGGCGGCAGCGGCCTGAGTAGGAACGCGGTTTTTTGGCTTCTGGCTCTTCGACTTCACATCCAAGTTGGCCACTATCGCACCTGTCCTATCGAGCCTGGGGGAGCGACGACATCGCCCCGTCCAGACTCTTCAGCAGAGACTGAAGCTCCTCCGTGACCTGCTTGAACTCACGGAGGACCTCGTCACCTGCACCGTCACTGGCTACGAGCCTTTGGAGCTCCCGTTTCCGGGCCTCCAGGCGATACTTCCTCAATTCCCTCGAACAGTCGGCGAGCGTCTCACCCAGGCCACCCTCGGCCATGGGAGGTCTCACCATCAACTCGGCAGTAATGAAACGACGCAGCTCCTCGTCCTCGCACACCGAGATGAGGGCCCCGCTGACGTCTCCACTCTCCTGCCCGAGCTCACCCAACAGCTGCAAGATCCGCTTGCAGTATGGATCTTTGAACTCCGCCACCCGGAGCTCGTCCTCGGCCTTCCGATACGCCGAAATTTCCGACATGTAACAGTGCACCAGGGTGCGCTCCGCCTGCACCAGCGGCGAGAGCACGGCCGGCCGGGTCGCGGCGACCGCCGCGGACATCGCCGCCTCCCGCTCGGGCACGTTCGACATGGACTTGCGCACCAGCTCTTCACTGATACCAAACGCGTCCGCGACCCGCTCTATGAAGTTCTGCTGAGACAGGGGAGACGGCAGTAGCCGGAACACATGAATCATGTCTCGCAGAGCGGCCCGCTTGCCATCCGGCGTCCTCCAGTTCGGATGACGATCGCGCGTCGCTTCGAACAGGAAGGCCTCCACCGGTTGACCATTTGTCACGCGCTCCCGCATCGCCTCGGCACCCTCGGTCCGCACGTACTCGTCGGGGTCGATCCCGGCAGGCAACTGGAGCATCGACAGCGACAGCCCCGAGCTCTCCAGGAGCGGCAAGGCCCTCAACGTCGCCTTCACACCTGCCTGGTCGGGATCGTAGGCGAACACCAGTCGCTTCGCGAACTTCGCCAGCTTCTTCACTTGCGATTCCGTCAGCGCCGTTCCCAGTGTCGCGACGACGTTCCTGAAGCCGTGCTGGTAGAGGCCGATCGCGTCCATGTAGCCTTCGACCAGGAGCAGCGTCCCCGCGTCGGGTCCCTCCGCCGGCACCGCCTTGGATGCCCGATGCAGGTTGAAGAGCAGCCGCCCCTTGGCATAGAGCGCACTCTCCGGCGAGTTCAGGTACTTGGGCTGACCGTCCCCCAGCACGCGGCCGCCGAAACCGACCGGCTTTCCGTAATCGTCTTCGATCGGGAAGACCACTCGCGCCCGGAAGTAGTCGTAGACCCCCGACTCCTTACCCTTGCGAGCAAGCCCGTAGGCGGTCATCTCCTCCTCGGAGTACCCCGCCTGCCTCAGGTGCTGCGACAGGAGCCGCCAGTCGTCTGCTGCCCAGCCGATCTGGAACTCCTCCAGCGTCGCAGCAGTCAGCCCCCGCTTGGCCAGATAGTCCCGCGCCGCGGGCGCCCCTCCCAGCTGACGACGGAAGAACTTGCGCGCCTCCCGCAGCAGGTCGTGCGCCCGCACGAAGTCGATGTCGCTCCCCTTTCCCCTGTACGGCGCCAGGTCGATACCCACCTGCGTGGCAACCTTTTCCAAGGCCGCCGGGAAGCTGAGGTTCTGAATGCGCATGAGGAAACCGAAGACATCACCGCCGACCCCGCAACCGAAACAGTGGAAGATCCGCTTGACGGGGTGCACCGAGAAAGAGGGGGATTTTTCGTTGTGGAACGGACACAGACCGCTGAAGTTGGCGCCCGAGCGCTTGAGGATGACGTGATCGCTCACCACCGACACGATGTCGGCGCGCTCCCGAATCTCGTCAATGACCGACTGAGGAATTCCCTTTTGGCTAGTCATCCGCCGTCCCCAGATGCCGCTCCGGTCCAAGAAAAAACGTCCACAAAGGGTATCAGATCGCACTTTCTCATGCAACAGAAAAGCGGCCCCGGCAACAGGACCTGTTTTGTCCGAATCCGACAGATCCTGCCGCAGAGCCCGCTCGGGCCCTCTCGAAAATGGAACATCTAGCCGATAGCTACCTGGATTCCCCGTCTTCGATCCCCTACCCGGAGGTCCCCATGCCGACGCCCAATCCGGTCCCAGGTCCCATCGAGCTCGACGACGCCGCAGCCGCCTCGCCGTCTGCCGCTCCGAGCCCCGACGGGCGCCGCCCCGAGAACCACGAGAAGGCTCGCCTCTGGTCGCTGGAACACCCCCGCCGTCGCCCCCAGGGGCCCGACCGCGAAAGCTGGCTCGCAGCCGTGCGCGGCTGGCTGTCGGGGCTCTGACGGCTAGCTAGCCAGCCAACCTGCCTCCCCCGCCCATTCTTTGACGCCGCCGGGCGCGGTCCTGTAGATTCTGCCCAAGGATGCACCCGGATGGAAGATAACGACTTCTCGCTCATCGAGCGCTGCCGCCGGGGCGACGCGACCGGATTCGAGGAGCTCTACCAGCGATACGTCAAGCGAATCTACAACCTTGCCTATCGCATGGTCGGCCTCGCAAACGACCCCGAGGAGCTGACCCAGGAAATCTTCCTCCAAGCCTTCAAGAACCTCGAGCATTTCAAGGGCGAATCGAGCTTCTACACCTGGCTCTACAGGGTCGCCGCCAACACCTGCCTCCAGTTCCTGCGCAAGAAATCCCGCAGCAAGGAGACCGTCAACTACGACGACCTGGCCGACGTGCAGCTCGAAGGCCACCCGTCCCCGGACCCACTCGAAAAGATCGAACGCCGCGAGCTCGGCCGCCGCATCGAGACCGCCCTCGCCGAGTTGCCCGAAAACCAGCGCCTGGTCCTCATCCTAGGCCCCATCGACGGCCGCTCCTACGAAGAGATGGCCGAGATCCTCGGCGTCACCGTCCCCATCATCAAGGGCCGGCTTCACCGCGCTCGCGAGAACATCCGGCGGCTCTGCAAGGTGGACGCCGATTCCGGCGCTCCCGAGGAAGCCTGCGGCCATGAGCGCGAGGCGGAATAAATCTTGCGAATTGGACGTAACTTTACCTTTATGAATGCATCTATCGCAGGTGGACGAGGCCGTGCCCGAGCGCGTCGGACCCGCGTGGAGCGGCGCATCGCAAGGCCGTGCCCGCCGCCGCCGTGGAGCAGCCTCCGGCCTGGAGCGGTCCGCGACCTCAGAGATTCAACCATGACGTTTCATTCGAGGATGGGGTGAGCCAGATGGAGTGCAAGGAGTTCACTGCGGGACTGGGCGATGTGATCGATCGCAGGCTGGACGCTTCGACGGGCCAAACCTACCTCCAGCACGCCGCGTCGTGCCCCGACTGCGGCGACCTGCTCCGCGATCACCTGCTGCTGACTTCAGCCATTCCCCAGGCGCTGCCGGACCTCTCCCCGCCCGCTGAGCGCATGTGGGCACGCATCCAGGCCCAGCTCCCACCGCCAGCCCCCGCGCCCGTGCCGGGGGCCTTCGAATCGCTCCGCGCTCTCTTCTTGCGCGGCCTCGTCCTTGCTCCGGTGCCCGCCTTCCTGCTGCTCGTGGCCGTGCTCCTGTGGCGTCAGCCGGGGCCGTTGCAGACCGCGGAAGCCAAGAGCGGCGCCACCGGAACCTCCATTCACAGCTCTCCCGAAAAGCGCCAGATCGAGCTGAACCAGAAGCGCTGGGACTACGTCGAATCCGGCTTCCGCAGCTACGCTCGCTCCGTGCGCACACGTCAGCCGCAGCGCTAATTGCGCCCGCACGTAGATGCAGCCATTCCTCCTAGTCGCCTTGGCCGCCTCGAGCGTTCTGCTCGCCGGCGGCCCGCTCCTGGCTGCCCCGCCCCCTTCACCCGTGCCGCCGCCCGCCGCTGCTTGGACGCCGGAGGAACAGAACGTCTTGAAGGGCGAGGAGCTTTTCCGCCTCGCCAAGGAAGCCACCCGCCGCCGCGACTATGCCGCCGCAGCCACCCTCCTTCGCCAGCTCACGGCCCTCGCCTTCCCGTCCGACCCCTCGGCCCGGGAGCTCATGGCCGGCGCCCACCTCAGCCTGGCCGAGGTGCTTCTGGTTCAGCAGAAAGTAGCCGATGCGGAGTCGACCGCCAAGCGCGGTCTGGGGTTGACCGGAACGGATGCTGCGCCGACCTTCCTGCGCGCCGACGTCTATGAGCTGCTGGCCCAGATCAGCTCAATCAAGAACGACACGGCCCGCGCCGCCCAGCTTCGAGATTCCGCGCGACGCTGCCGCGGCCTGGCCCAGCGCTGAGGGCGCGCCCAGGACCGGCAGCGCCCCTAGCGGCGCCCCAACAGCCCACCCAGCCAGCGGTCCAGCTTCCCCTGAACCGCCACCGGCGCGGCACCCGCAATCGGAGCCGGTTGCGCGCGGAGACTCCCCTTTCCGGCGCTCCCGAGAGCCTGCTCCCGCAGCTCCACAATCTCGCGATCCCAGGGCCCGCCGGCCAGGAGCTGGTCGCAGACTGAGACCGTTCCCCGGGCATCGCCCGCCCGGGACAGAAGCCGGGCCACGGCCAGCCGCGCGTCGCGGGCACCCTTGGGATCGGCGCAGGCAACCTCCTCGAGCACTCGAACGGCCTCCCGGATGTCGCCCTGGGTTTCGTAGAGCCGCGACACACGCATGGCCAGAGTCAGGTTCGGCGGCGCCAGGCTCAGCACACGGCTGTAGGCGCGGATCGCCTCACCGTGACGCCCCGTCTTCAGAGACAGGTCCCCGTAGATCTCCCAGGCACGAGGATTGGAATCATCGATGCTCACGAATCGCTCCAGCAGCACCAGACACTCCGCGAACCGGGACGCCTTGAACAGCGACAGGATCTCCTTCAGCATCTCCAGCCGTTGCCGCCGGTCCACGCCCGGCACGGCTTCCACGGGCCGCACGGCCCCCGCGGCACCCGGCGTCGGTGGTCTGGCAGCCTCATCCTTCTTGCCACCCGCGACCACGCGCAGTTTCGGCGCCTCAGCGCCCGTCCGCGCGTCACGGACCGTTTCGAAGCCCGAGTTCGCAGCGCCGGCCACGCCCTGCGACGCCTCGGCGGATTCTTCGAAGCGCGACATGAACCGCTCCAGGAAATCCACGACCTGCCCCAGCCGCATGCTGTCGAACGGCGAGAAAAGCACAGGCAGCTGCGCCGTCGACAGCACACCCGCCTCGTGCATGCGCGCCACGTCGAAGAGCGTGTCGACGCCCAGCAGCCGTATCGACTCCAGCGCCGCGTGGCTCCGAAGCTTGGGCTCCAGGTCAGCCGTGTAGCCCTCCGCCAACACGTAGACCACGGTCCCGCGAGCCTCGGCGAAGATGCCGCCCAGCTCGCGCACCCGCTCCAGACTGCCGATCACTTCGTCCAGGTCGAGCGCGGTCAATCGCCGAGGATGCACCCTCACGCAGGCGAAGCTGCGCGAATCTAGCCACCAGAGCCCGTCGAATGGAAGCCAGCCCTTGGCTCGCCGATCGTAGTTGCCGTACTGCACCTTCAGACCCAGCCGCTTGGCCACCGCGTGCACCAGGTCCTGCACGGCGTGCCGGTACCCCTCGTCGTCGCCCTTCTGGAGCGCTTGCAGCACCCACGCCTCGAGCTCCATCAGGCTGACGCCCGCGCTCTCGATGTTCTCGCGGAATCGCAGCGACGCCACCGAACCGTCGACCAGCGCTCCGGTCTGCGCCAGCACCCAGTCGATCGAGACGGAGGTCTGAGGGGCCTTCCGCCGGTCCAGCCTCAGCTCCGCGTCGTCCGCGTGGTTGATTGCCGCTGCCAGGTTCATCCGCATCGCCAGCTCCAGGTGCTCGCCCAGAATGGACAGTCAGTCCCCGAACGGATCTTCGACCGATCACTGCCAAAACCTGAGCCCCCATCCGCCGATCTTGGCCGGGGGGACATGGGCCTGGAGCACAAGGGAGCGACACCCTCAGGTTCTGACAAGGACTGCGCTGCTACAGGTTCACTCCCCCCGGATCGTCCTTGGGCAAGACTCCGGAGCGGATGAGAGCCCAATCGCCAAACCGGGAGGCAAACCCATCGTAGAGGGCGGGCGGGTATGTTCTTGAAGCCCTGAACAGCAGAACGGTTGCCGGGAGCTTTCCCCAGTGGACCATGATCTCGTAGTCGGAAGGTCCAGCGGTGGAGTTCCTCACTCGGTACGTGTATCGAGAGGCACCCAAACTCCCTGACGAAGAAGGGTCTCGCGTGATGAAACCACTTATCTGCTCTCTTGTGGCTGGGTAGTGACCAAGCCTGCTGTGGAAGGCCTCTACGGCCGCGACGAGCGTCCCGGCATTCCCTACGGCTCGATGCAGTGCCAGGAGCCGCGTCGCTTCACCGACGGCTATCGCCGACATTAAAAGGACAAAGCAACGAAAACACGCGGCCTTGAGTAACGCGGGGACGCCGATGCGGTGCCGCAGGTGTCCCACAATTGAGATTGCCGTGAATGCCAGGATGCCGAGAATCGAGACGTCTGCCAGAAAAGCGGTTGAATCTAGAGCGCGTTCAAGCTGCTCCTCCAGTTGTAGAGGCGATCCGGGCAGCCAGCGCCAGTAGCTCATGATCGGCATGAAGCCGACGACTGGAAATGCGAGTTCCCAGGAGCCGCGGTCGCGAGGGGACTCTCCCATGAGGCAGCGTCTGGTTGAGCTAGGGATTCTCGAGTCCCGGGTAATGGTACTCGCAGGCTTGGGCACAGGGGCACTCCGCCGGCAGTGCTGCTCCCACTAGAGCAGCCCAGATGTCGCTGAACGGCTCCGGGCTGAGGTTGTAGAGATGCCTGAGATTCTCGAGCGGTTCAATGACCTCCCAGAAGATCGCTCCGGCAAGGGTCGATGCCCTTCCGAATCGACACTTCCGGGAGATCTCGCAGCCAACGGTGCAATGGAACCAGAAGTTGTGCCGCCCATTTCGTATGAGTCTCGCGGAATGGGCCTGCTCGAACCCACAGAAGATCTCGTCCATCATTCCTGCTGCCAGCAGACTACCTACTACTGCCCGCACGACAAACGCAGAGACTGGAATTGCGAAGAGTCCCAGCGGATCGTTGTGATCTGTAGCTGCCCCAGTAGCCGTACGACATGAACTGGGCCGGCGGGTACGCTGAATCGTGGACGGCGTAGAGCGTCAGGGCCGAAGTCTCCGGTGGGCCATGGTCGAAGGTGAACGTGCGCCCCGTCGCGTCCTGAGTCAGTTTATCGAGCTGGTGGTAGTTGCCCGGCGGCAGGAGCGCCAGCGCCAGCTGGGCTTCCGAAACGGCCGTCCAGCTCAGGGTATAGGTGCGACCGACGGAGTCGGTGACCTTCTTTAGCAAGACACCCCAGAGCGCGTCCGTCGTGATGGGCTCGTAGGACAGGCTGAGGCCCAGGTTGTCGGGTCCGCGGATGGTGCTGAGCAGACCTCCCTGGTTGAAGTCGTAGGTGAGCTTGTCGCGCTTTAGATGAAAGAGGCCGTCGGGTGCCGTTGTCAGCTCGAACTCGCGGGCAGAGGTCGTCGGCACGAAGGTGCCGTTGGATTGCTTGACGAAGACCATCGGGATCAGCAGCGGGCCGGTGATCTCGACGTCGCCCGAAGGCAGCACGCGCAGAGGCCAGTGGTAGGAGTGACCCCACTGGAAACCTAGTGGCCCTGGCAGGTGAGTCTGGGTGTTGTGGTAGCGCGTGAACTCGAAGGGGACACCGGGGGACTCCACGCGGAGATCCGTCTCGCTGTAGTCGAAACGGCCCGACCGGGGCGTCACTGGGCTCTGATGGCCGCAGCTCGGGGAGCCGGGTCAGCCCCCGCCGCCGCCGCAGGTGTCGCAGGTCGGGCACGGCCCATCGGGGCTGTGCGGGCAAGCGGCGCAGGGCGCCGCGAGTGCTGCGAGAAGCAGGGCCAGAAGCGCCAACATTCCCCATCGGCGTGAGGTCCATCTCAGCGAGCTCACCATCGTCCCCCCTCCTGGCTCACGAGCGACTCCCGGACTTTCAGCAGGGCCTCGACGGCCTTGTGAACGTGCTTGTAGTACGGTTGCAGCGCCTCGGCTGTCCGGCTGGCCGGTGCGAGATAGGCCGCGAGCTCACGCTGGGCGTGCTCCAAGTGCGCGCGCTCCCGGGGCGAGTACGGATCTGTCACCAGGGTCAGAGGGATCAACTGGGCCGCCCGGCCCGCGACCGGCTCCAGATGAACGACGCGGCCGTACTGCTCGGCCATGGCCCCTTAGCTGGCCAGCGCCGAGAGCATACTATCGAGCACGGAGCGCACGTGCGCGAGCTGCTCGGGCGTGCGTTCGAGCCGGCCAGGATCGGCCTGGGCCCGGCCGAACGAGGCGAACAACACCGCCAGCCCGACGGCTGCGGTCACGGCCAAGGCCACGAGCCAGAGCCCGTGGCGTGCGTCTCCCGACCCCGGCGCGCGAGCGCGCGCGGACGGCACCGCCCTGGAACTTGCATCCATGTCTCTCCTCGCTTTGATTCCGACTCGGTAGACCCACCCAGACAACGACAACCGAGACGTGCGGCCCGGGGGAGACGAACCGCACCCCTCTACTGAGAGCATACGAGAGGTCCCCGGGAGAAGGTTCCCGAAGTGACGATTAAAGTTATCAGCATACAATCGACCGTCCGGGAACGACGCCGATCGACTGGACCCAGGCCGGCAACACGCCCCCCGCGTCACAATCAGCAGCGGCAAGTTCAAGCACGAGGTCGACGTGGCGGGCTTCTATGAGGTGCGGCTCTCCTTCGCCACCGACGAAGAGCTCAAGGCGATCGAGGCCGGCGGCAAGCCCAAGTCGGTCCACTCCGTTCGCGGTGTGGCGCGTGTCGGAAGAGGCGCCGGTTGGGCGGCGGAGATCGTCGACCCGGACGCGTCGGTGGGGCCTGACCAACAGGTGACCGCGGCCAAGGACAGCGTCGTGCGGCCCGGGACGAACCCACCTGGGAACTCGCTCCTGTTGATGGGGGAGTGTGGGTTCTCTAACGACGGGATCGAGATCGAGATCGTGGAGCGGCACCAAGTCGCCGTGCGCGTCTCTGGAGTGACCGGCCAGCTCGTCTTCGACATGGAGTGGGGCCAACCCAGAGTGGAGCTCGAGCTCGGCGGCATCCGCGTCAAGGGATGGAAGGGCCTCTACGCTTTGCAGCAGACGGGCGGGCAGTGCGCCGTGAAGTTCGTCAGCGACCGCGTCGAAGTCACGGACAAGCTAGGTCAATTCACTCTGGTGACCGAGGGCCAGAAGTCCGCCTTCAAGGCAGGCGCTTCAAAGGGCGAGACCGTCGCCTTCGACTCGACGTCCGAAGTCTGGAAGTAGCGCGACGGAAGGCGGGCGGCGAAGCCGATGACCGCACGAGCGCGCCGGCGAGCCACGCGATGGCGGAGAGGGCGGCGCAGATTACCGAACCTGGGCCTTGAGCGCTCATCGGCACGGCTTGGCGTGGGAAGCAGGGAAGGTTAAACCAAACTTCTTTGGCCACGCGAGCTCAGGTACCTCGAGATTCCCCCAGTTCGAACCACATTGCCGATGGCGCGGCACCTTCAGGCCCGGCTCGCGCCCCCTCTCAATCAAGGCAGCGTAGGCAGCCGAAGACTGGATTCAGCGCCGTGACGAGCGTCCGGTCGGCGGTGATGAGATCGCAACGTTCGCTGAGCGCCAGGGCCACGTAGAGACAGTCGTAGGTCGAGCGCCTGTGGACTGCGCCGATAGCGAGGGCCTGTTGCCAAAGGAGGCTCGAAGGCACGAGTCGAGGCGCTACGGCCAGCACCGCGGTGCAGGCTTCGTGAGCCTCCTGCTGCGTAATCTCTCGCTTCAGCGCGCACTTCTTCCATGCGATGCTGAGAACTTCGGCCACGAACAGGTCGGGAGCGAGCAAGTTGAGAGAGCCCCGCTGAACTTGCTGGAGCAGGGCCATCGCGGCAACTGACCCGTGTTCGGGAAACACCCATTTTGCCGCGACAGAGGCGTCAATGACGAGCGCCCTCGGCGAAGGCGCATCCCGGGGACTGTGGCGCATGCGCTAGCGCGTTCGGTCCGCGCGAAGCAGTCTTGCGCTGTCGGTGGTTTTCCCGATCCTGCGATGGATCTTCCTGCGGAGCGCATTCATCTGCGGTATCACCTGGGTCAGGCGCTGGCGGCGGCGTATGGTTTCGGCGTACTCCGTGAGGGCCGCGAGCACCACCCGCGTCGTGCTCACGTGGGACGCGGAGGCCTCTTCCTTCAAGGTCTCGTGCACATCGTCGGGAAGATTCCGGATCGTGAGGTGGCGCATGTCGAGCCTCCGTTCTGCAGTCGCTTCGATAGCAGATGGTACTGCATTCTGACACGACCCGACCATGCCACTACCGGTCCGCGCGACATGATGAATGTGGCGATTCCGAGGGCGACGAGGCTCGCGATCGCCACCGGCCATAAGCCTCGACGTTGCCGCCGAAATCGAATCAGCCCCCCCCCGCGCCCGTCCCCCTACTGCCCGGCGGCCGGCTTGCCGACCTGCTGCTGGAAGATTTGGCTGCTCAGTAACACGTCGACGGCCCGCTGCAGCTGCGTATCGAATTTCTTCAGGACTTCCATGTCGAACGACTTGCGGTCCTTGCCCTTGCCTGGAGGCGTATCGTCCAAAAACTTCGAACGCTCCTCGCGCAGCTGCCGGACTTCCGCTTCGGTCATCTGGGGCAGATTCACTTCCACATCTGGCTGCAGGCCACGGTTGTGAATGAGCGTCCCCGAGGGCGTGTAGTAGTAGGCCGTCGTCAGCGCCAGCGCCGATTTATCGGACAGCTCCAGCACGGTCTGAACACTTCCCTTTCCGAAGCTCTTCGTCCCGATCAGGATGCCGCGCTTGTGGTCCCGCATCGCGCCCGCCGTGATCTCGGAGGCGCTGGCACTGCCGTTGTCGATCAGCACCACCAATGGGAACGCCGGGTGGGTCGACCCGAACGAGGCGTAGCGCGTCTCATTGTTCGCGTTGTCCCTCACCGTCACCACCGTGGCCCCCTTGGGCAGGAACAGCCGGCTCACCGCAACGGCCGCTTCCAGCAGCCCGCCCGGATTGTGCCTCAGATCGAGGATCAACCCCTTCATTCCCAGCTGCAGAAACTCGGTGATCCGCTTGTCCAGATCCTCCCCCGAGGTCTGGATGAACTGGGCCAGGTAGATGTACCCGATGTTCCCCTCCAGCATCCGGGAGCTGATCGATGGCACCTTGATCACTTCGCGCACGATGTCGTACTCACGAAGCTTCTTGTCACCCTCGCGGAAGATGCTGACGTGGACCTTGGTGCCGACCTTGCCGCGGAGCAGGTTGGCCACGTCGTTGACGTTCTTGCCCTTCACCGGCTCGTTGTCGACCTTGACGATCTCGTCGCCGGCTTCGATGCCCGCGCGATACGCCGGAGTGTTCACCAGCGGCGAGATGACGACGATCCGCACTTCCTTCTGACCGATGATGAGCCCCAGCCCGCCGAAGCTGCCCTGGGTCTCGATCTTCATCTCGTTGTACGCCACCGGCGGCATGAAGCGGCTGTATGGGTCGCCCAGCTTGGCCAGCATCCCCTCGATCGCCCCGTAGATGACCTTCTCCCCTTCGGCCTTCTTCGGCTCCACGAACTGCTTGCGAACGTGGTCCAGCACTTCCTGCACGAGCGCCAGGTCGCCGAACAACGTCAACCCCAGCCGCCCCGCTTCGACCGTCCTGCCCGCTTCGCGCAAGAAGAACAAGTTGATCGCCAGCGAGAATCCAAGGGCGACCGCCAGGGTGGGGATGAAGAACCTTCGGACGATTCTCATGGTCGGGAACTCCGGTCAGAGCAGAGGCCGGGGGCCGCCTGGGCCCGTCAGCGCTGCCGCTGGCCGTACTCGTAGAAGATGTTGGCGCTGATCAGGATGTTGATGGCGCGGACGAGCTGCGTATCGAACTGCTTGACCAGCTTGTACTCTTCCAGGATTCCATCGGAAGTCTTGATCTTCGGCTTGCCGTCGGGTCCGGCCTCGTCCTCGTCCTCGGGATGGTCCTCGTCGGGTTCGCTGGCGGTCGTCTCGCCGGTCGCAGCTGCGGAAGCCGTCGTGGACGTCGTGGCACCGGCGGCCCCGGCCGACGTTGTCTCCGGCGTCTTGCCGGCTGCCTTCTCGCCCAGGCAGAAGCGAGTGAACTCCTTGCGCAGCTTGACCAGCTGGTCGGCAGCCGGCAGCTCCAGCTTCATCACGATGTCGGGCTTGACGCCCTCGGCCCAGATTTCGCGACCGCTGGGGCTCACGTACAGCGCGGTCGTCAGCTGCAGCAGGTTCTGAGGGTCCAGGTTGACAGCCGACTGCGCACTCGCCAGGCCGAAGCTCTTCTCGCCGATGACGACGGCTCGCTTGTCGTCCTGCAGAGCGCTGGCCACGATCTCGGCGGCCCCGGTGGTGCCGAAGTCGCAGATCACGACGAGCGGGACCGTCGACGGCGCCGACTTGGGCGCGGAGCGCTCCGTTGGCGGGGAGCCCTGGCTCTGGACCTTGACGACCGGGACGTCCGACAGGAACAGCCCGGCCGCGGCGACCGCATCCTCCACGGTGCCGCCGGCCGTGCTCCGAAGGTCGAGCACGATGCCAATCGGCTTGTCCTTGAGCGCCTCGTCGAGCCGCCCACGGAGCAGCTCGACGCCCTTCGAGTCGAGCGCATTCACCGTGAGGAAAGCCACATTTCGGCCGACCGAGCGCGCATACGCGGCACTCGCCACGGTCTCGCGCTTCACGGAGACCTCGAGGAACTTCAGGGCCGACTTGCGGTAGACGGTCAGCTTCACGCTGGTGCCGGCCTCGCCCTCGAGAAGCTTTGCGATGTCGTGCACGGTCTTGCCAACCACCGTCAGGTCGGCGACCTTCAGCAGGATGTCGCCGGGTGCCAGCTCCTTGTAGTAGGCATCCGTGTGAGCGAAGACCGAGACCACGGTCGGAACTCCGTCGACCAGCCGCACGAGGAAGCCCGGGGTGGGCTTGCCCTTCTGGCCGTCCGCGGCGGCGTAGCTGAAGGAAGAGCCGGAGGGATCGATCTCCTTGAGAATTCCGTTGATGGCCGCGTGCGCGACCTTGTCGGGCGAGAGCCGGGAGGCCTGAGGGAACTGCGCCTCGATGCTCTTGAGGGCGGCGGCGATGAGCGCGCTGGAGCTCGAAACAGGGGCCGCTCCGGTCGCACTGGCAGCATGCGCTGTCCGGCCCGAAGCGAGCAGTGCCGCGACCAAAACGGCGGCCGTGGCGGCCGATTGAAACCTCATTTCATCCTCCCGGTCATTTGATTCCCGCCCGGAGCCACTTCAGCGGGTCCTGATGGTGCGCGTTCTGGCGGATCTCGAAGTGCAGCGTGGCGTCCTGGACGTCCGCGCCGCTGCGTCCGACGGTGCCGACAGCCTGGCCACGAGCCACCTCCTGGCCGACGGGAACCAGTATCTCATCCAGGTTGCCGTAGATCGAGATAATCTTGTCTGGCAGCCCCCCGTGGTCGATGAACACCACCTTGCCGAAGTTGGGCATGTCCCCCCGGTGCATCACCTTGCCGCTCTCGACCGCGCGCACCGTCTGCGGGCCGTCGACCCGGACGTCGATGCCCGGGTTGAAGTAGAGGCTGCCCGTCTCGCTCTTGGACTGGCCGTACGCCCGGACGATCTGGACTTCGCCCCTCGGATCGACCGGCCAGGCGATCTGCCCGGGGCGAATGCTGCGCCGCTGGGCCGTCGGCACCGGCAGGTCCAGCGCCGGCGGTGGCTCGTAGACAGGCGCCTCGCGCGCCACCTGCTCTGCCTTGCGCCCGATGTACTCGAGGGCGTCCTGCAGCTGGCGGGCCCGCTCCAGCGCGCGCTGCTTCTCCTTGCCGAGCGACTCCAGGATCTCCTGGCCGCGGTTGATTGTCAGCGCCAGCTCCTGGCTCTTCTGCTCCTTCTGACGGCGCCCGGCCTCGAGCTCCACGGTCGCTGCCTCCAGCTCCTGCTGCTTGCGCCCGAGCTCCAGGCGCGTGCTGCGCAACCCCTCCAGCTGGGCGTAGTCCTGCTGGAACATGTACTGGAGGTACTTGTAGCGGCGCGAAAACTCGGCCATGTCCTGGGCCCCGATGACGAACGCCAGGTAGGGCCGGTTCTTCAGCCGGTAGAACTGCACCAGCCCCTTCGCGAACCGGTCGACATGCTCGTTGTACGAACCCTCCGCCGTCCGCAGTTCCTCGCGGACCCGCTCCAGCGTCGATTGCGCCTTGGCCAGCTTGACGTTGGTGGACGTGACCTCTTCCTCCAGCACCTTGGCCTGCTGGACGTTTTCAGCCCGCTGCTTCTCCAGCTCCTGGTACTGGGACGCGATGTTCACCAGCCGGATGCGGACCGTGTCGAGCTGCTCCTTCACCCCCTGGCGGCCGGCCGCCGCGCTCGCCCGCGGCCGCCCCTGCGCCCCCGATGCCGCGAGCACGGCCAGCAGCGCCGCGAGCAAAAGGACTGGACGGAGCATTTCAGACGGCAATCCGCCGGAGGCTGATGAGACTCCCCAGGAGCCCGAGCAGCACTCCCATCAGCACGAGCTGCCACGAGAGCCGGAAAAGGTCCGCCGAATCGGTCACGAACCGCAGAAACGGAGCGATCCCCGACAAGCGCGCCACCACCACCGGATAGCCCGTCAGCAGCAGCGCCAGCGCGATCGCCGCCCCCAGCAGACCCTGCAAGAACCCCTCGATCAGGAACGGCATCCGGATGAACCAGTTGGTCGCCCCGACCAGCTTCATGATGGAGATCTCCGTGCGCCTCGCGTACACGGTCAGCTTGATCGTGTTGGCGATGATCATCAGTGAGGCCGTCCCCAGCACCAGCACCAGCACCAGCCCCACCGACCGAGCCAGATCCAGCAGCTTTATGAGCGCGCCCACCTCTTTCTCTCCCACGCTGAGATCGTCCACTCCCGGCCAGTTCTTCGCCCGCGAAACGAACGCGTCGAAGTCCACCCCCTCGTGCAGCTTCACGTCGAAGGAGTCGGGCAGCGGGTTGTCCCGCACCTCGAAGTCCGACCAGCCCATCCATTCCTTCACCGTCTTGAGCGCCGCGTCCCGGCCCACGAAGCGGTAGTTCACGATCGACGGATCGCCCTGCAGCCGGCTCACCAGCTCCGTCTTCTGCGGCTCCGTGAGCTCCTTCTTCAGGTAGACCGTCAGCTGTAGCTGTGACCGCAACAGCTTCAGGTTCTCGTTCATGTTCCTCATGAACAGCAGAAAGCTCCCGAGAATGAAGAGCGTGATGGCGACCGTCGAGAGCGTGGCCAGGTTCATCACCACGGCCTGCCTCAAGCCGTCGAGCGCTTCCTGGACGTGGAAGGAGAGCCCCCGAGCACTGTCCCTCAGACTAGTAATTGTAGACCCCCTTGGCCTTGTCCGAGGTAACCCGCCCGTCCACCAGCCCGATGACGCGCCGCTGCATCTTGTTGACGATCTGCGTGTTGTGCGTCGCCACCAGCAGCGTCGTGCCTCGCTTGTTGATTTCCGCCAGGATGTCCATGATCTCCACCGACATGTCGGGGTCGAGGTTGCCCGTCGGCTCGTCGGTGAGCAGGATGGCCGGGTTGTTCACGATCGCCCGGGCGATGCAGACACGCTGCTTCTCGCCGCCGGAGAGCTGCAGCGGCGTGAACTGCTTCTTGTGACCCAGACCCAGCAGGTCGATCACGCTGTTCGTGCGGTCCTGGATCTCGTCGTAAGGCGTGTTCGTGACGCGCAGCGCGAAGGCGACGTTGTCGAAGACCGTGCGATTGTCCAGCAGCCGGAAGTCCTGGAACACCACGCCGATGCTGCGGCGCAGGTACGGCACCTTCGAGGCGTTCAGCCGCTCGATGTTGCGCCCGTCGACGATGACGTGGCCCGTGCTCGGCAGCTCGTCGCGGAAAATGAGACGCATCAACGTCGTCTTGCCCGCGCCGCTCGGCCCCACCAGGAACACGAACTCACCACGGGCGATGTGGATGTCGATGGCGTTCAAGGCCTTCACCCCGTTGGGGTAGACCTTGTTCACGTTGTACATCTGGATCATGCGAAGCTCCGGCGAGCAGTGTAACGCTTCGAGCCTCCGAGTGCCTCTCAGAGCGCTTCCGGCGACCTGTACGTGAGCGCCTCGGCCAGGTGCGGCTCGCCGATCCGCTCGGCGCCCGCAAGGTCCGCGATGGTGCGCGCCACCTTCAGAACGCCGTGATAGCTGCGAGCGCTGAGCCCGAACGCCGCCGCCGACTTTTCCAGGAATTGCCGGTCCGCCGGCCCGAGCGCACAGTGACGCCCCAGCCCCCGGCCGTCCATCCGGCCGTTCGTCCGCCCACTGGCTCTCCCGGAGTCCGCCAGCCGCTCGGCCTGCACCGCCCGCGCCTTCTCCACACGTTCCCGCACCGCCGCCGAGGACTCGCTCGACGCCTCGCCTCGAAGGGCCTCGACCGGCAACCGCGGTACCGAGACGTGCAGGTCGATCCGGTCGAGCAGCGGCCCGGAAAGCCGGGACCGATACCGTTCCACCGCCAGCGGCGTGCAGACGCAGTCTTTTCCGGCGTCGCCCAGGTAACCGCATGGGCACGGATTCATCGTCGCCACCAGCGTGAAGTCTGCCGGAAATGTCGCGCTTCCCCGGACCCGACTGACCTGCACCCGCCGGTCGACCAGCGGCTGTCTCAGCACCTCCAGCGCGCTGCGGCGGAACTCCGTCACCTCGTCCAGGAAGAGCACGCCCCGGTGCGCCAGGCTCACCTCGCCAGGCTTGGGGAGCCGCCCGCCCCCGATGAGCGCCGCGTCGCTCACGGTGTGGTGCGGCGAGCGGAACGGCCGCCGCTCGATCAGGCCGCCCTCCTCCCGCAGGAGTCCCGCGACGCTGTAGATCTTCGTCACCTCGACCGCCTCGCCTTCGGAGAGCCGCGGCAAGACGGAAGGGACCCGCTCCGCCAGCATCGTCTTCCCCGAACCGGGCGGCCCCGAAAGCAACATGTGATGTTCCCCCGCGGCCGCAATCTCCAGCGCGCGCCGCGCTGTGAGCTGCCCGGCGACCTCGCAGAGGTCCGGGCCCGCCCCGTCGCCGCACTCCCGTGCTATAGACCGGGACCGCAACTTCTGGGGCGCGCCGGCCTCCGCGCCTTCCAGCACGCCCGCCGCCTCCTTCAAGCTGGACACCAGCTCTGCGGCAACTCGCGAGACGACGGTCGCCTCGCCGCCGTTCTCACGGGGAACCACCAGCACCATTCGGGAGCTCCCGGCCTCCCGCTCCAGGGCCGGCAAATCGCACGCCATGCTGAGTACGCCGCGCACCCTGCGGGTCGAGCCGTCCAGCGCCAGCTCGCCGGCCACGATGACATTCGGGAGCCGGTCGGCCGAGACCTGCCCGCTTGCGGCCAGGACCCCGAGCGCGATCGGCAGGTCGAACGCAGGCCCCTCCTTGCGGAGATCCGCCGGCGAGAGGTTCACCGTGATCCTGCGGCCCGGAAAGTCGAAGCCCGCGTGACGCACCGCGGCACGGACGCGCTCCCGGCTCTCCTGGACCGCCGCGTCCGGAAGGCCGACGATGTGGAACGCGGGCAGGCCGCCGGAGATGTCGACCTCGACACGGACCAGGTGCGTGTCGAGGCCGATGACGGAGCCGCTGAAAACGGTAGCCAGCATCTCGAGCTCTCAGCCCCGGGCGTAGTCGTAGAACCCGCGGCCGGACTTCTTGCCCAGGTGGCCGGCGAGGACCATGTTCCGCAGGAGCGGACAGGGACGGTACTTCGTATCGCCGAATCCTTCGTGCAGGGTCTCCATGATGGCCAGACAGGTGTCCAACCCGATGAAGTCGGCCAGCGCTAGCGGGCCCATCGGGTGGTTCATGCCCATTGTCATCACCTGGTCGATCGCCTCCTTCGTGGCAACGCCCTCCATCAGCGCGTAGGCGGCCTCGTTCAGCATCGGCATCAGGATTCGATTGCTGATGAAACCGGGGTAGTCGTTCACCGTCACGGGCGACTTGCCCAGCCGCGTGGCGAAATCCAGCGCCCGCCGATGCGTCTCATCGGAAGTCGCATACCCCCGGATGATCTCCACCAGCTTCATCAGCGGCACCGGATTCATGAAGTGAATGCCGATGAAGCTGCCGGCGCGACCACTGGCACGGCCCAGAAGCGTCACCGAGATAGAGCTGGTGTTCGTGGCCAGCACGGTCTTCGCCGAGCAGCCCTTTCCCAGCTCCTGCAGAATCTGGGTCTTGAGCGCCGGGTCCTCGGGGACCGCCTCGACGACCAGGTCGGCACCGAAGCACTCCTCCATCCGGGTCGTGAACTTCAAATTGGAGAGGGCAGCCTCGCGCGCCTGCTCGGTGAGCTTGCCCTTCTCCACGAACTTGCCCAGGCTCGAGCCGATGGTCGAGCGGGCCCGGTTCAGGAAGTCGTCCGAGATGTCCCGCAACGTGACGTCATGACCGGCGCAGGCCGCCACCTGCGCGATACCGGCGCCCATCTGGCCGCCACCCACGACGGCGACTCTCTTGAAATCCATCTCAATCCTCCTCGCGCTCCATCCTCGTCTGCCAGCCCCGTGACGGACCCCGGCGGCGAGGGGTCGAAGGATACCCCTCCCCCCTCCCCGCCGTCCACCGGCGGAAGGTGAAACGACCTTAAATCGTCTCAAACGGCACCCACGCTCGCCGCAAGGCCCCCGAAGGGCGACCGGAAATCGGTCGAACACCCTCCGAAAACCGGAGGCCACGGCTGCGGATCAAGGCCGAGAATCGGCTCTGGAGCGTGACTTCCTCCGCCTGGCAGGGAGGCTGCCTTGGGAGGGCAGCGCCCGGGAGCCCGGGCAAGGAGGTCTAGGAGATGATCCTCTCCAAGCCGAAGTCGCTCGACGTCACACGCCGGGAATCCCTGCAGCGGCGATACGTAGGAAGTGCCAGTGTCCTCTTGATCTCCGAGTGGGGAGAAGCGCCGGTCAGCCCGATCGGAGCGCGCGCCATCGCCCGGCTGGACGGCTTCCAGCTCGTGCTCGACGGCCGGGCGCGCAGCCTGAAAGTCGCAGGACGCCCAGACGAAAGCCTCGCCGGAACCGACATCCCCAGAGGACTGCTCGAGGTGCTCCTGGCGCGCCAGGGCCACGCGATCTCCCGCGAGGCGCTTTTCCGGGCCGTCTGGGGGCAGGAGCATCGCGGCAAGTACGACGACCGCCGCCTCAACTACAACCTGAGCCGACTCCGGCGCCTGCTGGGCGAAACTCCTCGGAGTCAGTCTGTTGTGCAGCGAACTCGCGCCGGCTATCGGCTCCGCGGGACCGTTCGCGCGCTCTGGATGAGACCGCTTGGCGCGGAGGCCTGCGAACAGGCCTCGCCTCGGGCCATAGCGGCCTTCATCGCCGAGCGTGGCCGGGTCGGAAACCGGGAGCTGCGCGCTCGGTTCGGCCTCTCGCGCTCCGGTGCCGTCCGGGCGCTGGCGCCGCTTTTGGGCTCCGGGATCGTCCGCACCCTCGGCCGCGGACGGGGCGCCCATCACACAATTTCCCCTTGCAATCCGCCTGTTTTGTCAGTATGATGACGTGAACATCCGTTCAACAACCCGAGGAGGGGCGCGATGCGTGAAGTGCTGACTGACCGACAACGGGCGGTGCTCGACTACCTGGTGGACCACATCCAGTCGACGGGGCTTCCGCCGACCATCCGGGAGATCGGCCAGGACATGGGCGTCGCATCGACGAACAGCGTCTTCCGTCATCTGAGAGAGCTGGAGCGCAAGGGCTTCATCACGCACAACCCGGAAAAGGCTCGTTCGATCCACGTGGTCGGTCTCCAAGAGATCGCTCGGCTACACCAGCGCATGCGCCGGCTCCCGGTGCTGGGGCGGGTCGCTGCCGGCAAGCCCATCCTGGCCCAGGCCGAGGAGGCCAGCCGCCACCTTTCGCTCGACGAGACGATCTTCGGCCCCGACGCCGCGTTCGCGCTGGAAGTCCAGGGCGAGAGCATGATCGAGGCCGGCATCCAGGACGGCGACCTGGTCATCGTCCGCCCCCAGCAAACAGCCTCGGACGGCGACATCGTCGTCGCCCTGATCGGCGAGGAAGCCACGGTCAAGCGCTTCCAGCGCCGGGGCCAGGACATCGCCCTGGTCCCGGAGAACGCCTCCATGTCACCGATGATCTTCCAGCCCGATTCCGGCGGTTTCACCATCGAAGGAAAGGTCGTCGGCGTCATTCGGCGCTACAGGTGAGGGGTAGGCTTGAGGCTTGAGGAGTCAGGCTTGAGGCTTGAGGAGTGAGGCTTGAGGAGTCAGGCTTGAGGCTTGAGGAGTGAGCTGGCAGAGACACGGGTCGTGTCCGCCCCCCTACTGGCTACTGACTACTGGCTACTGACTACTCCCTCCTCAATTCTCAACTCACTTCCCCTCCGCGCGTTCGCGGCTGCCGGCCAGTCCGAGGGCGAGGGTCGCGAAGGCCAGTGCGATGGCGGCCGGACCGCCCCAGCTCCAGAAGAGGCCGGAGAAATTGACGCGGCTGACGCCTCGAAGGACGGCGCTGGCCAGCTCGAAGAGCGTCACGCCGGACGCGGTGAGCAGGTAGCCCTTGACGGGCGTGGCCATGCCCGCCAAGAAGAAGCCGACGGCCTCGGCGGCCAGCAATCCAGCGGCGAGCTCGGCGTTCCCGAACCCGGAGTGCGCGGCTGGCATGACCGCGAGCATCATCAGTCCGGAGACAAGGCCCGCCACCGGGTAGAGATCCTTGCGGGGGTACAGGTGCACCAGGACCAGGAACAGCGCGGCGCCACCGTGGAAGAGCGCAACCAGGACCGTCGGGTCGGCAACCGGCGCCACGCGCAAGCCGAGCAGCATCGCCGAGAACGCCGCGGTCCAGATTTCCCAGAATCCTCGGTCCCGAACCGCGTGCAGGATGGCCAGAGTCACGAAGACCGAGAGCGGCGCCGGCTTCAGCGAAAAGATGCCGATCAGCGCGTTGTCGAGCGAGCGGCCCGAGACCAGTGCCACCAAACTCCCGATCGCATGGACCGGGAATCCCACGCCTCCGCGCCGCCAGTAGAGCCAGCCGCCCAGGAGCACGTTGGCCGCGACGACGATTGGAAACATCGGCACCGTGCCTCCGGTCCGGGCGCCCGCCATCGCCATCGATACGAAGCCCAGGAAGCCGGTCGCGGCCGGCATGTCGACGAACCGCTCGTTCAGCCTGGGCAGGAGCACGCCGACGGCCAGGACGAACGGCGCCAGCCGAACTGCGTCCAGCTCCAGCCCGAAGACACCCGACAGTCCGTACAGGTGCCTGAGCATCACGAGCGCCGGGTAGGCGACGACGATCGCGGCCAGGTACCGGCGATAGATGAGCCCAGGGTCGCCCCAGAGCACGGGATGCCGGGCCACGCGCGGATCTTGCCGCGCCTTCCTTGCCTCGTCGGCTGGCCCTTCGTCCCAGTTGCCCGCGAGTGCAGCCAGCACCAGCGGCAACAGCGCCAGCAGATCCATCGCCGTCGCGTTCGCCGCCGCCTGTCCGGGCTCCAGCAGCGCCCCCGCCCCGTACACGGCCACCAGCAGCCCCATCCAGGCCCCCATCGAGCGACCGGAGATCGGGAACCTCCCGACTTCGGCCAGGAACACCAGCATCAGCATCGACGCGATCAACCCGACACCGTTGACGGCCATCCCCGCGGAGTGCGAGTGCCCCCAGAACCGGGTCGAAAAGAACGTCGGGTCCGGCAACAACACGAGCGCGACGCACGCCAGGTTGAAGGCGTCGTTCTCCACCCGCAGCCGGCGACGGACGAAGATCGCCAACCCGACGACCGCCAGCTGGTAGGCGAGCACCACCGTCTGCAATCGGAGCCCCGCCGCCAGCTCGACGCTGTCCGCCCCGGGCGCCTGGCTCATCAGGAAACACCCCAGCAGCATCAGGAACCCCGACAGCAAGTACCAGCAGTCCTGCTGAATCAGAAACCTCCAGACCGGATTCTTCGATTCTCCCATCGTTCCACCTCCGCGCTCACCCCGATGACGCCAGCGCCGCCCGGAGGTTCAAACGAAGAAATCCCGTGGCGTCTACCTGTAC
>JACQZN010000072.1 GCA_016213845.1 Candidatus Wallbacteria bacterium | reverse complement strand
GGCGACTGCAGAAGCCCCGGCCGCGCCGGCGACCGAGAAGCCCGTCGCCAAAGCAAAGCCCGCCGCCGAGCCGGTCGCCGCAGAGCAGCAGGTTGCCAAGGGCAAGACCGCGCCCGTGCAGGAGACCGTTGCCCCCGTGGAGCAGACGGCTCCCGCGAAGGCGATGACCGAAACGCAGCTCCTCTCGCAGCAGGCCAAGGACCTAACGGCCCGCCTGGTGAAGGAAGGCAGATTCACCAACGCTCGAGAGGTCTACCAGGCCTCCGAGACGGGCGGCGCAAAGGGCGAGCTGGCTCAGCTCAAGTCGATCAACGACAAGATCCGGGCGAACCGCTCGGCCAACAAGCCGGCAGCGCAGGCCGCCGAAACCGCCCCGGCGGGTACGAAGTCCGCGACTGCCGAGCCGGTCGCAGCCGTGGAGCCGACCCCGGCCAAAGTCAAGGTCGCGGCCTCCGAGACCGGAGTTGCGGCCGCCCCCGCAGCCGAGACGGCCGCCCCGAAGGGCAAGTGGACCGATGGTTTCCTCAAGGCACTCAAGGGCGGCCAGTACAAGTCGACCGAGGGCGGCTGGGCCGACGGCTACCTGAAGATGCTCAAGGGTGACGGCGCCCCTCAAGGGCGGCCAGTACAAGTCGACCGAGGGCGGCTGGGCCGACGGCTACCTGAAGATGCTCAAGGGTGACGGCGCCCACGTCACCGGCCAGCCCGTGGAGCCCGCGCCCGTGGAGGGGATCGGCCGGGCCTCCGAGACGGCCGGCGCCACCAAGCCTGCTCCGAGCGGCGGCTGGGCCGATCAGTACCTCAACACGCTGAAGGGCGAGGGCGCCCAGGCGACCGCGCCCGCCGGTGAGAAGGGCGGATGGTTCAAGCGACTCTTCTCTCGCAAGACGGCTTCCGGCTCCGCACCCGCCGCCGAGGTGCCGCTCACCGAGCAGCCCGTGGCCGAGATCCCGATGACGAAGGAGCCGCTGGCCTCCGAGACCGCGGGCGCCAGAACCCCGGCCAAGCCGGTCGAAGTCGGCGCCCAGATCAAGGACCTTCAGGGACAGGCCTACTCGCTGAAGCAGAAGATCAAGGCGACTGGCAAGTTCGCGAACAACGCCGAAATCTTCAAGGCCAGCGAGGCCTCCGGGGCCTCGGGCGACCTGGCGCAGCTCAAGTCCATCAACGACCAGATCCGCTCGCTGCGCGTCTCCAAGAAGGCCGTCGCGACCCAGGCGCCCGCCACCGAAGCCCCCACGCCCGGCAAGGCCGGCACCAGCCCCGCGGCGCCCGCGCCTGAGACCGCCCCCGCTCCTCTGTCCGAACAGGTCGCGGCCCCGAAGCAGGGCGGCTTCTGGCAGGGTGTGAAGGACTGGTTCACGGGCAAGAACACTCTGGCCGGCCGCGCCAAGGCCGCCGCCCAGGCAGAGGCCCAGGCGAAGGGTACGGCTCCCGCAGAGACCGTGGTCGCTTCCGAGACGCCTGTCGCCGGTGAGACGCCGGCCGCCGCGCCCAAGAAGGGCGGCTTCTGGTCGGGCCTGAAGGATTGGTTCACGGGCAAGAACACGCTGGCCGGCAAGGCTCGCGCCGCCGCCGCAGAGGCCAAGGCCCAGGCTGCCGCCGAGACGCTGCCGACTGCTGAGACGCCCGTCGAAACCAAGGCCAGCCAGACGGCCAAGACCGGCCCCGCCGCCGAGACTGCCCCGGCGCCCAAGGGCACCGTGGTGGAGCCGACCGCTCCAATCGCGGAGATCCCGGCCGAGCCGGCCGTCGCCAAGTCCCCCCAGGTCCAGAAGATCGAGGCGATCAACTCCGAGATAGCCAGTCTCCGCACCCGGGCGCATGACCTGAGCAGCGGGCTCGTCAAGGAAGGCACCTTCAAGAACGCCGGCGAGGCGTACCGTGCCAGCGAGCAGTCGGGTGCTTCCGGCAAGCTGGCCGAACTGCACAAGGTCAATGAGAGCATCCGCTCCCTGCGCACCGAGAAAACCGCGCTGGCCAAGCCGTCGTCGGCGCCCGCCGCGGAGCCGACCCCCGCCGGCGCACCCGCGGCGGCCGAGACTCCCGCCGCTGGCGGGGCCGGCAATGCGGCCGTGTCCAAGGCGCTGCCGCCGGTGCTCGAAGCGGCTAATGCCAACGGCTTCTCCGTCAAGTTCGGCCAGAAGACGCACGACCTGGGCGCCATGACGGCCAAGCAGATCGAGGCCGAGACCGGCGGGCTCATCTCCAACGAGAACGCCCAGAAGATTGCCGAGACCGCCAAGGCCAACGGCGGCAAGATTTCGGTAAACGACCTCTCCAAGCTGGGCCTGACCGACGACGCCGTATCAGCGCTTCGCAAAGGCAATACCGACGCCGTTGCGGGCCAGCTCCAGGAAGCGCGCGCCAAGGCCGTCGAGCGCTTCGGCGCCGAGAGCGAGGCCGTCAAGAAGATCGACTCGAGCCTGGAGCAGCTCAAGCAGTCGCAGCCGGCCAAGTCGGAGACTGCACCCGCGGCGCCGTCGAAGGGCATGACGGAGCTGCTGAGCGCGCGCACGACGCAGCTGGACTCCGTCAACGCCCAGATCGCCAAGCTGGAGAGCTCCACGGGGTTGCTGGCCAAGTTCACCAAGGGCAAGCAGCTCAAGGCGCTCTACGAGCAGAAGGCGACGCTGGAGAAGGAGATCGCCGGCTACAAGCAGGACCCCCAGGCGCTCGAGACGGCCAACAAGGCCTACCAGCAGAAGCATGAGAAGGTCTTCGCCGAGCAGGCCAAGCAGGCCGGCTATCTCGAGGTCGAGCTGGCCAAGGTCGATCCGAACTCCCGCTACGGCCGCGCGTTGCAGGAGCGGATCAACCAGATCAAGGGCATGCCGCCGGAGAGCTTCGCCAAGCAGGCGAGCAACATGTTCCTGATCGCGGCCGGCACGAACATCATGCTGAGCCTGGGCCGCCAGCTCATGAACGGCGAGAAGCCGGACCTGGGCGCAGCCATCAAGGGCATCGCCACGCCTCAGTTCCTGCTCGGAACGGCCGGCGCCGCGATCGGCGCCTACGCCGGCTCCAAGTTCGCACTGAGCAAGATGGGGCTGATCCTGACGACCAAGCTGGGCAGCTTCCTGCCGCCGGTCGGCCGGGTGTTCCTGCAGATGCTGCCCGCGATGGCCGGTGGCGCGCTCGGCAGCACCCTGCTCTCGGGTGGCTTCAAGGACGCGGACTGGCTGCAGATCGGCGCCGAGACAATCGGCTCGACCCTAGGCGCGGCCTTGGCCATGTCGCTCTTCCCCGGGATGGGAATCTTCGGCCAGATCAGCGCCGGTATGATGGGCGCCGAGGCGGCCAAGTTCATCCTCAAGATGATCCGGGGCGATCCGAAGTCGGAGACGGCAGAGGGCGGAGGCCAGGCCGGGGAGCCTCAGGTTCCGGGCGCCGAGGGTGCGGCTGCGAAGGCGAGCGCGACGGTGGCGAGCTTCACCGAGAAGGACGTGGAAGACACGTTCAACGCGATGGGAATTTTCTACCAGCGGTATCTGGATAGCGAGAAATCCGGCAACTATGGCGACGCGGCCCAGTATTACGAGAAGTACGCGGCCCTGAAGGCGCGGCTCGATGGGATGCGCAATTCCAGTTTCCAGGCGCGGGCCAAGTGAGCGAGCTCCAGGGACGAACCCAGTCGAGGTGAGTGCGATGAACGGAACCAGGACGACGGCAACGAGACTCTTCGTGGGAGCGCTGGTGTTGGTGATCGCGTTGTTCGCGACGGCTACGCCGGCTGCAGCCCAGTACGGACGCACGGAGGGGGGCTACGCCGGAACGGCGCTCGGATTGATGGGCGGCAGCGCGTTGGGCGCGGCCCTGGCTTCCGCGGCTGGTGCGGGCAACCCGCTGCTTTCGGGCGCCATCATGGCGACGACGGCGCTGGCGGGCGGCTACGCCGGCGGCAGGCTCGGCAGCGGCGTCGGCAACGAGATCGACAAGCGCTTCGAGGCCCGCCGCATCTGGCAGGTCGTTGGCGGCGTGACGGGCGGCCTGATGGGCTTCGTGTTCATGCCGGGGGGCAATGTCGTGGCCAAGGCGCTGGGAGCAGCGATTGGCGCGGCGGTCGGCGGCTGGGTCGCGGACAAGATCCATGACAAGGCCAACAAGGACTTCAACCCGCGCACGATGGGCGCGCTGATCGGCGGCGTCAACGGGGCGCTTCTGGCGGGCCCGTTCGGAGCGGCGGTCGGAATTCCGCTCGGCTACATCGGCGGCGACGCTTTCGACAAGTACGTCTTCGTGGACCCCGACACTCGGCTGGCCGACTGGAACACGGGAGACTACTGGCGGCCCAGGGGCAGCGAGACCGGCAGCGGCGTCACCACGGGTGGCCGTGTCTACGACAACTCGGGTTTCGACCGCGAAGGCTTCGATCGCTCCGGCTACAGCCGCGCTGGCTACGACCGCGAGGGGTACGACCGGTTGGGCTACAACCCGCAGGGAATCGACCGGCAGGGCTACGACAGGCGGGGCTTCCGCGTGTCGGCGCCGGCCAGCGGCAGCACCTCGGGCACGGCCTCGACCAGCGGTACGGCGGCCACCACGGGCGGCTACGATCCGAACCTGTACAGAGACTACTGGGCGGCCTGGAGCCGCAACGGCGGGCGCTACCCGCAGCTGGACAACAGCCACTGGCAGTTCTTCCCGCCCCAGTCTCAGGTCAAGTTCCGCGAGCGCTACGAGCAGCGGTACGAGCGGCAGGTGCGGCTCGACGTGAAGGCCTACTTCCCGCCGGGGACGTCGCTGGCGGAGAAGCGGGCGGCGTACCGGGACGCCATCGAGCGGTTCCGCAAGATGGCGACGGACAACTCGACGCCGGCGGATGTCCGGGCGGCGGCGCTGCAGAAGCTGGCGCAGCTGGAGCAGGACCTGAACCGGGACCTGGGCGGGTTGCGCTGAGCCGCGGGATCATGGATTGCGGTGGACGCGCAGAATTGGCAGTGAATTCGCAGGGAGCCTGAAACTTTCCGAAAGAGAGTGCGTAGTAAGGACTAGAAACCGGGGTTTGACGATTCAGAGGCAGAGCTGGCCGAGAATCGCCGGCGAGGAGCCGGGAAACCCTGAACGCTTGAAGGAGCTGAGGAGGCGGTCGTGATGAGAGTGGCAAGAATACTCCAGTGGAGAGCGCCGATGGTGCTTTTGCTGCTGGTCTCGTTCATGGGAACATTGGTCCCCGCGGACCTGCTGGCGCAGAGCCGCTACGACAGGTTCATCCCGGGTGCGGATCGATGGCCGGAGCGCAACCCGCCCGATGGGGCTGGCAACGCGCGGCTGGGACGCACGCTTGGCGGCGTCGCCGGCGTTGCGGCCGGGAGCTTCGGTGGCGCGGCCCTGGCGGCTGCGGTCATCAAGGGCGCCGGATTGGCCTCGATGGGCCCGATCGTCCCGATCATCGTCGGCACGGCGATCACCGCCGGCGGCGCGTTCCTCGGAAGCAAGATTCTGAGCAGCCTCGGACAGGAAGGCGACCGTATGCTGGGCCCGGGCACCACCTGGGCGCTGGTCGGCGCCACTGCCGGTGCGGTTCTCGGTTACGCTCTCATCCCGGCCCTCGGACCCTTCGCGGGGCCGGCAGGCCGCATCGTCGCCGCGGGTGTCGCGGGCCTGGCGGGCGGCATCCTGGCCAAACTCTTCGCGCCAACGCTCGACCGGTACGCCACGCCGCGTAACATCTACGCTGGCGCCGGCGCGGTCATCGGCGCGGTCGGCTTCGGCCCCATCGGCGCCGTGGCCGGCGCGGCGGGCGGTTACGCCCTGGGCGCCATCTTCGGCGACAACTTCTTCGCGGACAAGCGCTCGAGCCCGGGCGACTACGTCGACGACGTGGGCTGGGAGTTCAGCCGCACCAAGAACCGCTTCCTCGACTGGAAGGATTCGATCGGCGACTGGTTCCACAACAAGACCGGCGGCTTCAAGGATCGGATGCGCGACAACTGGGGTTACTACGACCAGGACAGCGCCTACTACGACGACTACCGGGACAGCCGCCGCTACGCCCAGGACTACATCGGCTACCAGCAGCGCCCGTACCCGCCGGCGTACTACCAGGACCAGGACTACCGGTACCAGTACGACCAGCGCAGTCGCAACGACGGCTTCAGCTTCGACCTGGGCATCGGCTACAACGGCGGTGGTTCCGCCGTCAGCATCCGGGCCCGCCACGACGATATCTATCGCCGGATTCAGGAAGCTTCCCGCCGGGGCGATCGCCGCGCGATGATGGAGTACCAGCAGCAGCTTCGCAGCCTGGACGTGCAGTACCAGCGGTACCGCTAAAGCTGACAATCGCAATCCCCTCACCGGACCCGGGCGGGCCGGGCATGACGAAGGTCGACCGCCTATCATGCCAAGCCGGCCCGGGGCCGGAAAGCAGAAAAGTCGAGGTGCCGGCGAAATTCAGCTCCCGGCACCTTGACACTTCCAGGGACCATTTCCATAATCAAGGCGCCTCGCGAAAACGGACCATTATCGGCGAGGCATGACACGGACAAGCAGTACACCCCCTACAATCAGGTTTGGAGGAGCGAGTACTGAGAGGAGACAGGCCATGAGAGACAGGACGTTCATACGGAGAACCTCACTCCTTGTGCTTATGGCGTTCGCGATGAGCCTTGGAGCGCCGATCGTCGAAGCCCAGACATCGCAGGCGCCGACGACCCAGGCCCCCACCACGGTTGCGCCGACCACCAGCGGCGGAGTCGCCGGGATGGTGGCCACCGCGAAGAACTCGCTCGCCAAGCTCTGGGGCGCATGGGCTGCCAAGCCCGTCCCCCCGGGCACGCCCGTCAACTACAAGCCGACCTTGGGCGAGGCCTTCAGCTTCTTCATCAAGCAGGGCGCCACGCCTCAGCAGGCCGAGATCCTGGCCAACAACGCGCAGGCTACTGGCAGTTTGAGCGCAGCTTCGCCGAGCGCGGCCAGCGCGCCCAAGAGCTGGATCTCCAAGCTCTTCGGCCGCAGTTCCAGCCCCGCCCCCGAGGTCGCAGCCTCCTCGGCGCCTCAGGCGTCGGCCGGCACGAAGATCGTGGACAAGATCAAGGGCGGCTTCGACAAGCTGGTCCTGGGCGGCAAGCGCACCGCAGACACGGCGGCCACCGGCGTCAACACCGGCTTCTTGACCGTCAAGGACAAGCTCTTCGACTTCAACCGCTACTACGAGCTGCCGCTCTCCGACACCTCGGCCATCAAGTTCCGCGGCCAGTGGGAGTCGACGGTCAAGTTCACCAACGGCAAGTGGGTCACGGGTGAGGCCAGCGCTTCCAGCAAGTGGCCGGGCGGCACCATCAAGAGTGGCGACGCCATCGCTCGCATCGAGGACATCGCGGTCGGCACCAAGGACGGACGCTTCACGGAGAGCGGCCTGGCCCGGGGCGTCGACAAGATCCGCGAAGGCGCTACCAGCCTGCGCGACAAGATCTTCGGCTCCAAGACCCGCACGCTCTCGGGCGAGCAGGTCAACGAGCTGGGCAAGCTCGAGATCCAGGGCCACCTGATGGAGCAGTCCCGCGCCATCGTCGATGCCCAGAAGGCGATCCAGAACCGGATCAACGAGCTGGTCGCCAAGAGCGATCGGCTGCAGAAGCCTGTCCCCACCGAGGAGATCGCCAACCTCAAGAAGGGCTTCGAGACGCTCGAGGCGCAGAAGAAGGAGATCTCCAACCGACTCAACAAGGCCGGCGAGTCCAAGGCCGGCGCCGTGATGAAGGACGCCGCCACCTGGGCGCTCTACAGCGTCGGCATCACGGCTGGCGTCAACATCATCGGCCAGGTCGTCAACGGCGAGAAGGTCGATATCAAGAAGGCGTTCTCGTTCGTGGCGCAGCCCAGCTTCTGGGGCGGTACGGCCGGCGGCTTCGTCGGGTCGATGCTCTTCCAGACGCTGGCCTCCTCGTTCCTGCCGCCGGGTATGGGCATCTTCTTCAAGGTCATCCCGGGCTTCCTCGGCGCCGCGCTCGGCTACGAGGTCGGCAGCGGGCTCTTCGGCAAGGGTTCGCCGACCAACTGGATCCAGACGATTGGCAGCACGCTCGCCTCGGCGGGCGGCTACACCCTGGCGTACTCGCTGCTGGGCGGAGCGGCCGCCCCAGGCATCGCGCTGATCGGCGCGTCGATCGCCGCGGGCGCCGTGGCCAACTTCCTCCTCGGCAAGCTCTTCAACAAGGGCCAGCCGCAGGCAGAAGTGGCCGACCTTGCCCCGGTGGGTTCTGCGGCGGCCTCTCTCCCCGAGCAGCCTGCGGTGCAGGCCGCCCCGGTTCAGACGCTGGCGGAGCCTCCGGCCCCGGCGGCCTCCGAGACCACGCCCAGCCTGGGCATGGCCGCGGCAGCCCAGGAGATGAAGACGGCGTACAACGAGTACATCAACAACCTGAAGGAGCGGAAGGTGACCGACGCCCGCACGGCCTACGACCGGTACGTGAAGGCGAAGGAAGCGCTCGACAAGGCGCGGGAGACCGCGTCTCGCTGAGACGCTCTGACAGGACCCAGGTGCGGTAAACACGCGGGCCAGGCCGAAAGGCCTGGCCCGCTTCATTACCGCTAATCTTGCGGCTCAGTGGTCGTAGTGATGTCCCCAGTAATGGCCGTGCCCGTGGTGGTCGTGGTCGTGCCAGCCGCAGCCGGTACCCAGTGTGATGCACCCCGCGATGAGCGCAATCGCCAGCATGAGGCGCGTGATCCTGGAAGCCATTGGTTCCTCCTCCTTTCGTCGATCTCCGGCCCGGGCGCGCAGTCGGCGTCCCGGGACGTCCCGGAGGCTCATTAACGCGAGCTGAGAAAACCGTCAATCCGGTGCGGCGCAAGGCGGGCGCGCTGGCCGTCATGGATCACTTCGGGCTGAAGCGACCGAGATATTGTGCGAAAAAACGGGCTTTGACAGTGGTGGCGCGGGATGCTAGGCTCTGGCAATTCCACTCACCGTGACCGGAGGTGCTCGATGAATAAACAGGATATGGCCCAGGCCATCGCGCAGGCGACCGGACTGTCGCTGAAGGATTCGGCTGCTGCGATCGACGCGATCGTCGAAGCCGTCATGAAGTCGCTCAAGAAGGGCGAGCGGGTTCAGCTGGCCGGCTTCGGCAGCTGGGAGACTCGCAAGCGCGCGGCCAGGAACGGCATCAATCCCAAGACTGGCGAGAAGATCAAGATCAAGGCCCGCACGGTGCCGAAGTTCAACCCGGGCAAGGAGCTCAAGGACGTCGTCGACTGAGCATCCCTGGAGCCTGAGCGCCGGCCCTCGGGCCGCAGCGCTCCGAGTTGCGCGAGCCCGCCGGGTCCTGGAGTCACTGGACCCGGCGGCTCTTTTCAGTAGACAGTAGACAGTAGTCAGTAGGGGCGGGGCGGGGGAAGGTAGAAGGTGGAAGGTGGAAGGTGGAAGGTGGAAGGTGGAAGGCACGGCGGGGGCCAGCCCTTGCTTGGCCGGGTCCCCGAAACTTGTCTGAGCCATCACACTAGTCCTGACTCCTGAAGCCTGATCCCTGAAGCCTGACCCCTGAAGCCTCTGGTCTGCCCCTTGCCTGACCGGCCTCCATTCGTTACGATGTCGGCACGACTACGAGGGTGCGCTGTATGCATGGCTCTGGATGGCTCAAGACCATAGGGGTTGGCTGGGGGTGCGTTCTCCTGGCTGCGGCGCTGTGCGTCGCAGGCGCGCAGACCGTGCCGGTGCCTGGGGGTGTCACACCTGCAACCCCATCTGCCGGCCCGGTGCAGCCGGTTTCCGCCACGGCACCCACGACGCTCGCGGTCCCGGAAACGGCGGCCTCATCGGTTCCGGTCGTGGTCCCGCTCACCGCGGCGGTCGCCCCGGCAGCTCCCGGATCGCGCGTGCGGATGGTCTTGCTCTTCACGTCCAACGTGCTGGGCGAGACCGATCCCTGTGGCTGACACTCCAACCAGATTGGCGGACTCGCCCGGCGGGCGGTCTTCATCCAGAAAGTCAAGCGTGAGGGATTCCCCACGCTGGTCGTCGACTCCGGCGACATGCTCTTCAAGACTCCGTGGCCGATGGAGACCGAAAAGGCGCAGCTCGAGCTGAAGGCGCGGACAGTCGGCAAGATCGTCGGCAAGCTGGGTCTGCTGGCCTCGGGGCTCGGAGAGAGCGACCTCTCCGCGGGCCCGGAGTTCGCCGCGTCGCTGGCCAAGGAGGCCAACTTCTATTGGCTCTCTGCCAACGTGCTCGACAAGAACGGCAAGAAGCCCTTCCACTCCCACATGCTCGTCGATGTCGGCGGCGTGCGCGTGGGCCTCTTCGGCATCACGTCCACGTTGACGGGCAGCGCTCCCGGGCAGCAGGGATTGGCGCAGTCGGAGCCGATTGCGGTGGCACGCGAGGAGATCGCCTTCCTCAGACCCAAATGCGAAGTTCTCGTCTGCCTTTCCCACATGGGGCTCGCGGCCGACCAGGAGCTGGCGCGTCAGACGGCCGGCATCGACGTCATCGTCGGCGGCCACTCCCGCGAGATGACCACAGAGCCGATCGTCGCTGGCAGCACGCTCGTCGTTCAGGCCTTCTCCCAGGGCAAGTACGTCGGCCGGCTCGACCTCGATATGCCGCGCGTCCCAGGCGTCCCGCCGACATGGCACTTCGTGCGCTCAGGGCAGGCTCCACCGGCGGACCCCAAGCTCTCCAGGTTCACTGCGGCCTTCGTCGCCCTGGACAAGAAGATGGGCGAGGACGCGGCGATCGTCGCCGACATCAAGAGCTACAACGAGGCCGTCGCCAAGCTGGTCGTCTCCGCCAAGCCGCCGGCGGGGGCCCCGCCCGTGCCTGGCTCCACGACGCCGACGCAGCAGCCGCTAGGGCCGCCGCCGCCGGCCGGAACCTTCACGTACTGGGGCGTGCCTCTTTGCGCCAGCTGCCACGTCGAGCAGTCCAAGTTCTGGGAAGGCACGGTTCATGCCCGAGCCATCGACATCCTCAAGAAGAAGAATCGCGTCAATGACCAGGAGTGCATCGGCTGTCACACGACCGGCTTCCGCGAGCCGGGCGGCTTTGACATTCCTGCTCGCATGGCAGGCTTCGAGAATGTGCAGTGCGAGGCCTGCCACGGTCCCGGACTGGACCACGGGAAGGGGAGCATGGCCAAGCGCGGCTCCGCCGAGGCGACTTGCCGACGCTGCCACGACAAGAGCAACAGCCCCGACTTCGATTACGCGGCCATGCTTCCCATCATGAGTTGCCCGAAGATGCAGCGGGCCCCGAAGTGACGGTTTCCCCCAGATGATCGCTGTGCGGCTGCGGCGGCTGGACCTGGGGGCGTATCTCTACCTGGCTCCGGCCATCGCCGTGCTGGGGCTCTTCCACCTGCTGCCGATCTTCTACAGCCTGGCGCTGTCGGGCTTCGAGCAGTCGGCCGAGTACCTGTTCTCCGAGTTCGTGGGGCTGCAGCATTACCGCGCGATGCTGGTCGACCCGTACTTCTGGTCGTCGATGCGCAATACGATCTGGTTTGTGCTCGGCACGGTGCCCGCATCCATCGTCTCGGCGCTTCTGGTAGCGCTGGCCTTGAACGCTGGCGTGCGAGGGACCGGTATCTACCGCACCATCTACTTCCTTCCGGTCGTGACCTCGGCGGCGGCCGTCTCACTTGTCTGGAAGTGGGTCTACCATCCGCAGAGGGGTGTCTTGAACGGGCTGATGGCTTGGCTGGGGCTGCCCGTTCAGAACTGGCTGCAGGAGCCGTCGGGCGTCTTCTCGCTGGCCGCAGGGCACTTCGGGCTCGCTCTGCCCGCCTGGGCCGCGGGGCCCAGCCTGGCCATGGTCTCGATCATCGTCATGAGCGTCTGGCAGCGCCTGGGCTACAACGTCGTCATCTTCCTCGCCGGCCTGCAGACCATCCCCCAGGAGCTCTACGAAGCCGCCAAGATCGACGGGGCCGGCCCAGTCCAGCGGTTCTGGAACATCACCTGGCCGCTGCTCTCCCCGACGACCTACTTCATCCTGATCATGTCGACCATATCCTCGTTCCAGGTCTTCAATCAGATTTACATGCTCTACGCCGGCAACGTGCCGGAGTGCTCGCGCGTGATCGTCTACTACCTGTACGAGAAGGGCTTCCACACGTTTCAGATCGGATACGCCTCGAGCCTGGCGTACGTCTTGTTCCTCATCATCATGGGGCTGACAATGCTGCAGAAGCGGTTCGTCGGAGAGCGTGTCCACTATGGATAAGCGGCTCCTGGCGGTGGCGGCGTGCGTGCTGCTGGCCGCTCCCTGTTCCGCGGCCTCGCCCGCCGAGCGCTACTGGGGCCGCGATCCGGTCGAAATGGCGGCAGTGGCCGCAGGCGAGTTCACCATGGGTTCCGTGCAAGGGGCCCCTGACGAGAGGCCTCCGCACACGGTGACGCTGCCGGCTTACGCGATCGACAAGCTCGAGGTGACCAACGCGCGTTACCGCGAGTTCGAGGAGTGGATGGAGCGGCGCCGGGACCACTCGCTTTGCCACCACGCCGAGCCGCGGGGCAAGGACCATCGCCACAAGAACTTCGGACCGGAGTTCTCGGGCCCCAATCTGCCGGTGACCGGCGTCGACTGGTTCGACGCCTTTGCCTACGCGGGCTGGGCTGGAAAGAGGCTTCCGACCGAGGCGGAGTGGGAGCGCGCGGCCAGGGGGACCGAGGCGCGTCGCTACCCGTGGGGACAGTCGCCAGAGCCCGCCAGGGCCAACTTTGGCGGGGCGGTTGGCCACCCGACGCCCGTCGGCGCGTATGCCTCGGGTGCCAGCCCGGAGGGCTGCGCTGACATGGCGGGAAATGTGTGGGAATGGTGTCTGGACTGGTTCGACCCGCGCTGGTACACGAAGGGCGACGATCTGAACCCCTTTGGGCCTGATCGGGGAGAGACACGCGTGCTTCGCGGAGGGTCATTCCTGGATTTCGCGAGCAGCGTGCGAGCCACCTTCCGCGCCCATACGGAGCCGGCGGCGCGTGCTCGGCACATCGGGTTTCGCTGCGCGCGCTGAAACTCGGGGGGAGCGGGCCCGGTAGGAGAGGGTGAGCTCCCCTGCATTCGGGGCTGTTGGCGGCTGTTTCTCGGCCATACGTCTTGCAAAGAGCGAAGCGAGTCATTAGAATCATGGGACCTCGGCCGTGGGCCGGGGATGGCCCTTTCTTGTGACGAGGTGAACGGGATGAACTGGAAGCGTCTTTTCTCGGCAGCACTGGTCTGCACCCTGCTGGCGCCCACGGCTGCCAGCGCCTTCCACGAGCCCGGCTACGGGGACGAGTGGGAGGTCCCGACGCCGTTCTCCCGGCGCGAGATCATGGACATGGGGTTCGCCAACCTCGAGCTGAGCGCAATGTTCGTGACCCGCGTGAAAAAGACGCCGACGGATCTGCTCGAGATCCTCGGGAAGCGCGCCGCTTTCACGGCTCAGCATGATGACAACCCGAAGGCCGTCTGGAACGCGCGCAAGGTGATGGACATCCTGCGCCGGCTGGGCGTGACGGTTCCTGGCGGGGACAATCCGCCGCCGCCGCAACCCCCGCCGCCGCCCCCGAACCCGCCACCCCCCACGCCTCCACCGCCTCCGAATCCGCCACCTCCGAATCCCCCGCCGCCGCCGGAGCCGCCGCCTACGCCGCCGCCGAACCCGCCACCCCCGACTCCTCCGCCGACGCCGCCACCTCCGCCGCCGCCGGAGCCTCCACCACCCCCGAATCCCCCACCGCCCAATCCTCCACCGAATCCGCCTCCGCCGCCACCGCCGGAGCCGCCTCCCCCACCCAATCCACCGCCCCCGCCGCCCCCGGATCAGGGTAACGGGCCGGTCATCAATCCGGGCGAGGTGTTCGACGTCTCGGACTACTATCCGGTAAACATCGGTAACTACTGGAAGTACACGGATCTGGCCGTCAACAAGATCTTCCGGATGGACGTCAAGAAGCAGATCGACGTCAACGGTCAAAAGGCCTACTACTACGAGCGCGACGACAAGATCGAAACGGACGCCATCACCGTCGGCGCCGACGGGATCAGCTTGCACGATCAGCAGCGCACCAATTCCGACGGTTCGCTGTTCCACGCCGTCTGGACGCCTCAGGTGAAGTTCGCGCAGCTCAAGACGAAGTTCGGCGAGAAGCAGACCACGGTGCCGAGCTTCCGCAACCCCGGGACCGGCAACACGATGACCTGGGTGGCCACCGTGGTCGGCACCCAGGACGTCCAGGTACCGGCCGGCAAGTACAAGAACTGCGTGCGCATCAAGGTGCTGGTGACCGACACGGTGCTCGGGGTCAAGCTCTCCGACTTCGAGATGTGGGTCGCCAAGGGCATCGGCGTCGTGCAGCGCCAGGGCAACTTCTTCGGCGTCTACTTCGTGCAGAAGCTGCTCGAGTACAAGGTCATCCCACGCAAGAAGGACTGGTAGTTCCACGGACTGAAAACTGACGGCCCCCGGGAAGCGATGCGGCCTTCCGGGGGCCCTCTGTCTTCCCAGGGCCGAGTTGTCGAGTATGCTCTGTCCGGCAGGGCCGGCAGGCCGGCCTGGGCCGACGTCAAATCGTCATGGATCGCGCGCTTTTCGTCATCCGCCAGCTGCGAGCCGCGGGCTTCCAGGCCTACGTGGTGGGCGGCAGCGTGCGCGATCGGGAGCTGGGGCTGGACCCGCAGGACCATGACATCGCCACCGACGCGACTCCGGAGCAGGTGGTGGCCCAGTTCCCGAAAGTCATACCGACGGGCGTCAAGCACGGCACGGTGACCGTCGTGGTGGACGGCGTGCCGTACGAGGTGACGACCTTCCGGCGCGATGTGGAGTGCCACGGCCGTCACGCCACCATCGAGCACACGACCTCGTTAGACGAGGACCTGTCGCGCCGGGACTTCACGGTGAACGCGATGGCCTTCGACCCCGAGACGGGCGAGGTCGTCGATCCGTTCGGCGGGCGTGAAGACTTGACGCGCCGCGTCATCCGCTGCGTCGGCGAACCAGCGGCGCGCTTCGAAGAGGACCATCTGCGGGTCTTGCGGGCGATCCGGTTCGCCTCCCAGCTCGACTTCGACGTCGAAGCCCCCACCTGGGCAGCCGTGCTCGAGAAAGCGCCGTTGCTGGAGAGAATCTCCACGGAGCGAATTGCCCACGAGCTCTGGGGCATCCTCGGGGGCAGGGCGGCTTACAAGGGCGTGCGGCTGCTCGACGAGGCCGGCATCCTGCGACGGCTGTTGCCCGAGGTGGCCGCGCTCAAGGGCGTCGGCCAGCCGGAGCGCTACCACCACCTGGATGTTTTCGAGCATTCGATGCTCGCCTTCCAGCATGCGCAGGATCTCACGCCCGATCCGGTCACGCGTCTGGCCGTGCTACTCCACGACATCGGCAAGCCCGCCACTCGCTCGCACGACCTGGGCGCCGTCCACTTCCATGGCCATGAGGAAGTGGGCGCGCGCATGGTCGGGGAACTGGTGCCGCGCATGCGATTGGCTTCCAGCAGCAGGATTCACCTGGACTCCAAGGAGCTGATCGAGCGACTCCAGCTACTCGTTCGGCTCCACCTGAGGCCGATGCAGCTGCACGGCGCGCGGGGCGCCGCGTTGCGGCGATTCGTGCGCGAGGCGGGCTTGAGGCTGGACGAGCTCCTGCTGGTGGTGCTCTGCGATCGGCTTGCCCACCGAGATCCCGAGATCGAGACCTTCGACCGCTTCAAGCACGACATCGCCGCGCTCGGTCCCGCGCACGAGATTCACCGGCTCGAGTCGCCCCTTTCGGGCCACGAGATCATGCAGCTCCTGGGTCTGCCGCCGGGCAAGGAGCTGGGGAGAGCCAAGACAGCGCTCCTCGACGCCTTGGTCGCAGGCGAGCTTCCCGCCGAAAAGGACGCCGCCCGCGCCTGGCTGCTCCAACGCTTCGGCCGCCCCTCCGCCAGCGGCTAGTCTCCTGCTGGCTGCCCGGTGAGCTCGCCTCCTGTTCTGGCGCGCGGGAGGCGCGCTTGATATGATCGCTCAGACGGTGGCGCACTCCATGGCTACGGACGCTCTCTACCTCGACGACCAGGACCGCTACTCCCGCCTCCGGCTCATCAGCTGGTGGGACCAGGAGCGGCTCCGCGGCGCCCGGTTGATGGTCGTCGGCGCGGGTGCTCTCGGCAATGAGGTCCTCAAGAACCTGGCGTTGCTGGGGGTCGGGCGCATCTACGTGCTCGACCTGGACTGCGTCGAGAACAGCAACCTCTCGCGCTCCGTCCTCTTCCGCGTGACCGACGAGGGCAAGCCCAAGGCGCAGGCTGCCGCCCGGGCGCTCTCGGAGCTGAATCCCGACGTCGCCGTCGAAGCCCGCCGAGCCAACGTCATCACCGACGTCGGCCTGGGTGTCTTCCGCGAGATGGACGTCGTGGTCGGCTGCCTCGACAACCGCGAGGCCCGGCTCTGGGTAAACCGCTCGTGCTGGAAGGCCGGTGTTACCTGGATCGACGGGGCCATCCAGGAGATCGCCGGCGTGATGAAGGTCTTCTCCCCTCCCGACGGCTCCTGCTACGAATGCACGATGACCGAGGCCGACTACCGCCTCATCAACCTGCGCTACAGCTGCCCGCTGCTGCGTCACGAGGACCTGGTGCAGGGCAAGGTGCCGACCGCTCCCACCATCTCCTCGATTGTCGCGGGTCTCCAGACGCAGGAGGCGCTCAAGCTCCTCCACGGGTTTCGCGACTTCGCCGGCAAGGGGCTGGTCGTCAGCGGCATGGGAAACAACTTTTACACGACCGCCTTCCCGCGCAAGGAGAGCTGCCTCTCCCACGAAACCTATCCCGCCATCGAGTCGCTGGAGCTCTCCTCGGAGGAGTCGCGGGCCGAGGATCTCTTCACGGCTTCGCGGGAGCTCTTCGGGGAGACCAGGGGGGCGCTCAAGCTCACGCTGGACCGGGACCTACTGGTGAAGGTCGAGTGCCCGCCCTGTGGAATCTCACGCGAAGTGATGCGTCCGCTGGCGAAGGTCTCGCATCAGGAGGCCATCTGTCCGGGGTGCGGCGAGGTGATGAGCACCGACATCGCCAGCGAGGTGCTCGAGGGTTCGCCGCTGGCCCAGCGGCAGCTGGCGGGGCTGGGCATCCCGGCCTACGATGTGGTCCGGGTGAGCCGGGCAGACGAGTCGCGCTTCGTCTGCCTCGCCGCCGATCGGGCTCGGGCCCTGGGCGCGGTCGCTTAAGGGCGCACGACTAAGGAGGAAATCCGGATGGAGGACAGTGGTGACAAGCTCGGCATCAAGGTGACGTTCCTGGATCAGACGGGAGCCAAGAGCGTTCAGGCCGTCATCGCCGAGAAGGTGCGCGTCAAGAAGATCATCCCCAACATCATCACCAAGATGAAGCTCCCGGTGACCAGCCCGGACGGCACACCGATGAGCTACAGCCTCGATCACAAGGAAGGCGGCAAGCGCCTGCTGGAAGACCAGACCCTTGCCGAGGCCGGGGTCAAGGACGGCGACCACCTCATCGTCTATCCCGAGATCGTCGCGGGGGCGAAGCCCCGGCGGGTAGTCGACCTGCCGAGCTACGAATGGTCGCTAAGTCTCCAGTGTTTCGAACTGGCTTCTCGGACTTCAGAGCCGCAGATAAACGGGGGTCCAGGGGGCCACTGGCCCCTTGGTCGGGGTTCGGGGGCGAAGCCCCTGAGTGGAATCGGTTCCAGTCCGGATGCTTCCGCCCCACTCGACCGTGTCGACTGACGCTGCACCATGTACGAATCGCCCCGAGACCGACGGCTGCGCTCCGACCTGCGGGCCATCACGCGGCTGAAGACGCAGAGCTCCATCCTCGACTTCGAGGGTTTCGACAGCCCGCCGAACCGGTACCTCATCACGCTCCGCGGGCGAGGCCTGATGCAGCCGCCCAACACCGACGAGGTCGTCTACACCGACTTTCACCAGGTGGAGATCCGGCTTCAGAACAACTACCCGCGCGCCAAGCCGGATCTGAAGTGGCGCACTCCGATCTTCCATCCGAACATCAGCGCTCTCGGCCAGGTCTGTCTGGGCGGCTACTCCACCAACTGGGTGCCGAGCCTCAACCTGGACGAGCTCTGCGAGATGCTCTGGGACATGGTGCGTTACGCCAACTACGATGTGAAGAGTCCCTACAACTACAAGGCCGCGCGCTGGGTCGAACGGCAGAGGCTCTATGAGTTCCCCACGGACTCGCGTACGCTCAAAGACAAGCTGGCGGCCGGTCTCGTCAGTCCGGACGCGCCCATCCCGGATCCGCCACCCCCTCCCCGCGAAGAGATCACGTTCATCGGCGAAGACCAGCCCGACGAAGAAGAGCCCGACGTCTTCGTCATCGACGACCGCTGAGGTCTCCGAGATGGCGCTCGAGTCCGCCGAGATGAAGACCCGCAAACCCGTCGAGAAGCCGATTCCGACGGGCGATCCGAAGCTGCGGGTCAAGCCCGTCAACGTCGTCGACGAGTCCGACCTCCCCATCTTCATCCACGAGAAGACCCTCAAGGAGATCATCGCCTACTCGCGAACCGACAAGACCCAGGAGCTGGGCGGCGTGCTCGTCGGGGGCTACTACGTCTGGAAGGAGCGGCCCTACGTCGAGATCGACTCCTACCTCTCTGCGCGGCTCGGCGAAGGCCGTTCCGCGTCCTTCACGTTCACCCATGACGCCTGGCACGACATCCACCAGCGCCTGGGAGACATCGACACGAAGATGCTGGTCGGATGGCACCACACCCATCCGACCTTTGGCTGCTTCCTCTCCAGCCATGACCGTTTCATCCAGGACAACTTCTTCAACCTCTCCTGGCAGGTCGCCCTCGTCGTCGACCCATGTCGCAACACGCTCTCCTTCTTCCAGTGGCGCGGCAACGACGTGAAGGACTGCGGCTTCTATCTCGTGATGAAGTAGTGAGTAGCGAGTAGTGAGTAGCGAGTAGGCCAGTCATCCTCACTCCTCGAGCCGGTGGGGGAGCACGAGGCTCGAGGGGCGAGACGTGATGGTTCTGTTACGACCGCTCTACTCGCTACTCACTACTCGCTACTCACTACTTGTCTCTCATCTCCGCCACTCGTCGATGAGATTGGCTACCAGGCCGGTCCAGCCGGTCTGGTGGGAGGCGCCCAGGCCCTCGCCGGTGTCGGCGTGGAAGTACTCGTGGAAGAGGATGTAGTCCCGGAAATGCGGGTCCTCCTGCAGCTTCGGATGTCCGCCGTGGGCGGGGCGGCGGCCGGCGGAGTCCCGCTTGAAGATCGCGATCAGGCGGTCGGCCAGACCACGCGCCATCTCGTCGAGCGTCACTTCCGGGTCCTCGGCTGAGCGGGCCACGCAGAGGTCGCCTCCGTAGGCCGTGCCCAGCTTCCGGAGCGACTCGATCAACAGGAAGGTGGTAGGGAACCAGACCGGGCCGCGCCAGTTGCTGTTGCCGCCCTTGAGCCGCGAGGACGACTCCCCGGGCTCATAGCGGATCTCGCGGCCGTCGAACCCGACCGGGTGGTGCTCGTGCGCCTTCGACAGGCTGCGCAGGCCGAAGGGCGACAGGAACTCGTCGGGGTCCCAGACTCGCTGCAGCAACCGCCGTAGCTGGGCCACGTTCACGACGGCAAGCACATGGACCTGCTGGCCGTTGCGCTCCACGGTCTCGATGCAGAGCCGCGTCAGCTCGTCCTTGTTGGCAAGGAACCAGTCGACGTTGGTGGCAAACGTCGAGAACGGCCTTACCCAGTTCTCCTCGAGCCGCTCCACGGCGTAGAGCGGAATCAGTCCGACCAGCGACCGGACCCGGAAGCGATGGAAGCTGCCGTCCGGCCACCGCAGCACGTCATAGAAGAAGCCGTCGCGCTCCGAGAAGAGATCGATGTCTCCCGCCATCTTCTTGAGCGCTGCGCCGACCAGGACGTAGTGCTCGAAGAACTTGGTCGCCAGCCCCTCGTAGGCCCGGTTCTCCTTCGCGAGCTCCAGCGCGATACGCATCATGTTCAGACAGAACATGCCCATCCAGCCCGTGGCGTCGGACTGCAAGAGCTTGGTGCCGTCGTCGCCCACCTCGCTCCGGTCGATGACGGCGATGTTGTCCAGCCCGAGGAAGCCGCCCTCGAAGACGTTGTTGCCTTCGCTGTCGACCTTGTTGACCCACCAGGTGAAGTTGATCAAGAGCTTGTGAAAGCAGCGCTCCAGGAAGTCGCGGTCGGCCCGTCCCTCGCGGAAGCGTTCCATGTTGTAGACGCGCCAGACGGCCCATGCGTGGACCGGTGGATTGAGGTCGCTGAACTCCCACTCGTAGGCGGGGATCTGGCCGTTGGGGTGCTGAAACTGCTCGAAGAGCAAGAGCCAGAGCTGGTGCTTGGCGAGGCCCGGGTCGACCAGCGCCAGCGTCACCGCGTGAAAGGCCAGGTCCCAGGCGGCGAACCACGGATACTCCCACTTGTCGGGCACCGCCATCACGCGCATCGAGTTCAGGTGGCGCCAGTGGCGGTTGCGGATCTGCCTCCGCGATTGGGGCGGCGGCAGGTCCTCGCGATCGCCGTCCATCCAGGTGGCGACGTCCCAGAAGTAGACCATCTTGTTCCAGAGCATCCCGGAGAGGGCCTGCCGCTGGATCCTCTTCTCGTCATCCGATGCCTTCGGCGGATGAATCGAGTCGTAGAACTCGTCGGCCTCGCGGCGCCGCTGTTCGAGAACACGGTCCAGGTTGAGGAGCGGGTGCGCGGGCTGGTCGGGCGAGAGCCTGAGCTTGACCACCGTCGAGCCACCCGCCGGGACGGCCCGCCGGTAGTGGATCGCCGCCTTCGTCCCTTCCATCGCTGGGTTGACGCAGTCCTCGCCGTCGACCAGGTGGCGGTGAAAGGCGTCCTTGACCCAGGGCTTTCTGCTGCGGTTGCCCGGCCCGAACACCCGCTCGCCGTTGGTCTCGTTGCAGGTGAAGAGCGGCGTGCCTCCCGGATCGGCGAAGAGGTTTCTTCTTCCCACGCGCGCGTCGAAGCCGAGCCTTGGCAGCGGGGGAGTCTCCGAGTCGTCTGCCACGAGGGTCATCGCACCGGGGTGATCGCGCTCCAGCCGGATCACCGGCTCGGGCCGCGCGGGCTCGGTCCACGCCCAGGCATTGCGGAACCAGAGCTGCGGGATGAGGTGAATCTGGGCTTCCTCGGGCCCGCGGTTGAAGGCCTCGATCCGGATGCAGAGGTCCTCTTCGGTGTACTTGGCATACTCGACGAAGACGTCGAAGTAACGGTCGTCGTCGAAAAGCCCCGTGTCGAGGAGCTCGAACTCTCGCTCCAGTCCTCCGCGCCGTGCGTTTTCGTCCGCCAGCCACCCGTAGGGGAACTCCCGCTGCGGGTACTTGTAGAGGTAGCGCATGTAGCTGTGCGTGGGCGTGTTGTCCAGGTAGTAGTAGAGCTCCTTGACGTCCTCGCCGTGGTTTCCCTCCGGGTTCGACAGCCCGAACAACCGCTCCTTGAGGATCGGGTCCTGGCCGTTCCACAGCGCCAGCGAGAAGACCAGGATCTGGTAGCGGTCGCAGATGGCGGCCAGGCCGTCCTCCCCCCAGCGGTAGGCCTTGCTGCGCGCCAGGTCGTGCGGCAGGAAGCTCCAGGCATCGCCCGACGGGCTGTAGTCCTCGCGCACGGTGCCCCAGGCGCGCTCGGCCACGTATGAGCCCCAGCGGCGCCAGAGCAACACCTGTTCGTGGTCGCCCCCCAACCTGAGATGTTCCTTGGTCTCCTGACGGCTCATCAGATGTCGCGTGCTCCCCGCAGACCCGTCTGCTGGTTCGAATTGAGGATGGTCAACTTGGCGTAGCGGTACCAGACCTCGAGATCGCGCGTCGTGCCGGCGAAGTAGCTCGAGCCCCTGCAGGCGCGCTTCAGCTCGATGCTGGCGGGCGGCCCCTGGGGGTTCCGGTACGGACTGTGACCATAGTAACCATCGTCCACCCAATCCGAACACCAACATCTCACGCCCCCGGCCAGATCGAGATGGCCGTACGGCGCCGCGAACCGCGGGAAACTACCGGCCGGGAGCGGCTCGTCGTCCTCGTTCTCGCGCCCCCAGTCGGCCATCTGGCCGCGTCGCGGGACGGCCTCGCCCCAGGGATAGGTGTAGCCGAGCGCGGCTCCGGCCGCTAGCTCCCACTCGGCCTCGGTCGGCAACCGCTTGCCCGCCCAGCGGAAGTAGTCGGCGGAGTTGTGCCAGTTGACGTGGACCATCGGGCGGTCATCCCACTGCTTCCACGGCAGGCTCAGCAGGTTGATCGAGCTGTACTGCGTCTCTTCCATGAAGCGCTTGAACTGGCTGCGCGTGATGGCCGTTTTGTCGAGCAGGAAGGTGTCGACGCGCACCTTGTGGGCCGGCCGGCAGTTGGGGTGCGCCAGTCCGGAGCGATCGCCCATCACGAACTCTGCGCCCGGAACCAGGATCATCACGGTGCGGTCGATCTCGTTGCGGAACTCCTCGTAGCCCTGGACGTTCTTCCCCAGGGGTGTGAGCGCGCTCGGCCTGGGACGGTAGGTGGGGCGCTCCCAGTAAGGGACCTCCGTGAGCGTCGTGAAGTCGCCTGTCGCCAGGGTTGCCGTCGGTCGGGAGAGCGTGCGGATGGCCCAGTGGATGGGGCGCGCCGGTTGGAGTGCCTTCATCCGGAGGATGTGGTGAGTCTGAGGGCCCTCACCGGCGGTGGCGGCGGAGAGCCGGTTTGCGGCCGGGCCGTAGGCCAGCTCGAAGCGGCCGGGCTCGAGGCTCTCGAAGCGGACCGTGGCCGACAGAGCCCGGACGATGACATCCAGGCCGCGCAGCTGCGGCGTGCGCGTGGCTGCTGGCTGGGGGGCTGACGCAGAGCCCTCCGCTGTCTTCGGCGCTGCCGGCATCCCGGGGCGGCTCAGGAAATGCGCGGACGTCGCAATCACCGCCACGACGCCCAGGGCGAGCGCGATGGGAAGAGCGGGCCGCCGCCAGGCCGGAGTCGCGGGCTCGGTCGCGGGGGGCTGCGTCGTTGCCGTCACTGGCGCCTGGCGCGCCGACGAGGGTGGCTTGGCCGAGGGCGTGCGCTGGCTCGAGGAGCTGGTCCGGACCCTTGCCCGTTTCAGGGCCAGCGCGTAGGTTGCCGCGTCCCCGGGCCGTACCTCCGGAGACTTGGCCAGCGCCTGTTTCAATAGGTCGGCCAGCGGAGCCGAGAAGACCCCCTCGAACCGCGGCTCCTCGAATGGGTCGCGGTTCAGAATCTGCCCCATCATCGAGTGCAGGTCCTGCGAAAGGAACGGGCCCTCGCCCGCCACCATCCGGAAGATCGTCACCGACAATGCCCAGAGATCGCTGGCGGCGTCGGCCTTCCCGGTGAGCAGAAGCTGCGGAGACATGTAGGCGGGCGTCCCCGGAATCATCCCTTCGCGGGTCTGGAAGGTCGACTGCTTCTCCGACCAGCGAGCCAGCCCGAAGTCCGCCAGCTTGGCGGTCCCATCGGAGGCGAGCAGGATGTTGCCGGGCTTCAGGTCGCGATGCAGCACGCCGCGCCCGTGGATGTAGGCGAGCGCATTGAGGATCTGCTCGGCGATGGCGAAGGCGCGGGCCTCGGGAAGGCGAGTCTGCTTCTGCAGCAGCGCGTCCAGGCTTTGGCCGTCGACGTACTCGAGCACGATGTAGGTCGTCTCGCCATCCCTGCCGGCGTCGTAGATGGCGACGAGGTTCGGGTGCGAGAGCTCAGAAAGGATCTTCGCCTCGCGCTCCATCCGCTGGATCGTCTCGCCAGCTCCTCGCACGAACTTGACGGCGACCTGCCGCTTAAGGCGTGCCTGCTTGGCGAGCCAGACGGAACCCATGGCGCCGTGGCCCAGCGCGCGCACCAGCTCGTAGTCGGCGCGAAAGGCCTCGCTCAGCTCGGGTGGGCGTTCGTCGCTCACGCCCGAAGTGTAGCGGAACGCGTGGCGGGAAACAGGCATGGCGCCCGGGATGTCGGTGCGGCTATGCTCCAGCCCGGATGGTGGAGCCGACCGACGTTTGTATCGTGGGCAGCGGAGCCGGCGGCGGCGTGCTGGCGCACGCGCTTGCCCGGGCCGGTATTCGCGTCGTGGTGCTGGAGCGCGGGAAGCAGGCCAAGCGGGACGAGACGGCCTCCGACGAGCTCTTGCAGGTCGTGCGCAGGACCCATCAGCCGTCCGTGGAGCGCGACGGGACCGTCGTCGCCGAGACGCCCGACGCCAAGGCGCCTCCGACCCGCGTCGGACAGGCCTTCTACCTGGTCGGTGGCGGCACCGTGCTCTACGCTGCGGCTTCCTGGCGGCTCAGACCCGACGATCTGCGCAAGAAGACCCGCTATGGCGCCGTGGCGGGCGCCGACCTGGTCGACTGGCCGGTGACGTACGAGGAGCTGGAGCCCTGGTACACGCTTGCGGAGCGCGAGATCGGCGTGAGCGGCAAGAGCGGTGCCGATCCGACGGAGCCGCGCCGAAGCGCCGATCACCTGATGCCGCCGCTCCCGGAAGATCCCTTCAGCGCGCGCCTGGCCGTGGCGGCCCGGAAGCTGGGGCTGCGACCGTTTCCGATTCCGACGGCCATCAGCACCCGCAACAACCCGGAGACCGGCACCTACGAGTGCCAGTACTGCGGGTGGTGCAGCGGCTACACGTGCCTCTTCTACGCCAAGAACAGCACCGACATCACCGTGCTGCCGAAGGCCGAGAAGACGGGACTGGCGAGGGTCGTGACGGGGGCGTACGCCACTCGCGTCGAGCTCGACTCGCGCGGCCGCGCCGCGGCGGTCGTCTACCGCGACGCCGCGACGGGAAAGGACGTCCGGCAGCCCGCTTCCGTCGTCTGCCTGGCGGCGGGCGGCGTACAGACGCCGCGCTTGCTCTTGCTATCGAAGTCTTCGGCTTTCCCCGAGGGGCTGGCCAACCGCTCAGGGTTGGTCGGACGCTACATGATGTTTCACATCGAGGGGCGCCGTACGGCCGTCTTCGAAGAGGCCTTCGCCTTCGAGCTGACCAAGAAGCTGGGCGTCCACGACTGGTACTTCCCCGGCAAGGAGGAGGGCTGGATCAACCACTGCTCCATTCAGTCGGGCAGCCGCCGCGGCCCGCTGACGTTCGCGTTGCGGCAGCCGGGTTGGGGGGAGCAGTACGGGCCGGCGCTGGCCCGGGACTTCCCGCGGACGCAGCAGCTCCAGGCGATGGTGGAGGATTTGCCGCAGTCCGCGAACCGGGTCGAGCTGGACCCAGAGCGGCTCGACCCCGAGGGCTTCCCGCTGCCGCGGATCACGCACAAGTACCACGAGATGGACCGCCGTGCGCTGGAGGCCACCCAGCAGAAGATGGGGCGGCTGCTGGAAGCCGCGGGCGGCCGGGTGGTCGATGAGGCCGTGGCGCACACGAACGTGACGGGAGCCTACACCTACCATCTGATGGGCACGTGCAGGATGGGCACAGATCCCAGAAAGTCAGTAGTGGACCGGGATTGCCGCGCTCATGACGTTCCGAACCTCTTCGTCGTCGACAGCAGCTTCTTCCCGACGTCCGGCGGCCTCAATCCGACGCTCACCATCCAGGCGAACGCCTATCGGGTCGCGGATTTCATCGCGCGTCATCGGAAGGAGCTGGGCGGATGACGCGGCGAGCCGGCATGACGCGGCGCCAGCTTCTGGCTGCCGCGGCGGCGGCGGGAGTGGCGGTTCAGTCCGGCCCGGCGGCGCCTCCAGCGCCTGCGGCTGCCGCGGTGGCGCCGGTCGGCGAGCGCTTGCTGGGGCGGGGTCCCTGGGGCACCTTCCGAGCCTTGGCGCAGACGATGCTGCCGGCGGGTGCGGAAATGCCCGGCGCCGACAAGTCGGGTGTGTGCGAGTACATCGAGCGGGCGCTGGAGGGGCCGTACTCGCGGTACCTGGGCGTGTACCGCCGGGCACTCGCGGAGCTGGATTCGCTGGCCCGGGCAGGCGCGGGCGGCCCCTTCGATTCGCTCCCAGCCGAGCGTGCCCGTGAGGTCGTCCGGAAACTGGAGGCCAGCTCGCCCGAGGACTTCGCGCTCCTGAGGCAGCACGTGCTGGAGGGGTTCCTCTCCGACCCCGTTCACGGCGGCAATCGCGACAGGTTGGGCTGGCAGGCCGTCGGACTGGTGCACAAGCACAAGGACTGACCGGGGTGGCTTCCGGCGCAGGCGAGGCTCGGCCCGCCGGCCGGGTCCATCGGTCGGCCAGCGCCAGAACTCGGACAGCAATAGGCCTGGCCCGCCAGCCAGCCTCGGCAGCGTCGGCCCACCCTACCGCGATCGAGGCGCATCTCGGCGACCGTTCTTGTCTCCAATCATCCTTCAGTTCCTGTCGCATGAGGCGCAGATGCTTCCACGCAACTGACGATGCCGAGTATGACCGCCCATGACTTCGGCGATGTCTTCTTGGCGCCCTTTCCGTTCACGGACCAGAGTGGCACCAGATCGCGACCGGCAGTGATCGTCAGTTCGACTGCCCAGGACCAGTTGCGACCAGATGTTGTCCTGATGGCCGTGAGCGGTCACTCGGCTGGAAGAGCCCTCTTTGGTGAAATCGGGATCGTGGACTGGCAGAAGGCCGGATTGTTGAAGCCGTCAAGTATCAAACCGGTGCTCGCGACCTTCGACAAGGCCTTGCTGTTTCGCAAGCTCGGCCAGCTAGCAGCGATGGACGCGGCCGCGCTTCGCGTGGAGATCGGCAAACCTGCTCGGATAGGCCTGAGCGAGGAGACCCGGGCGCCTCTCTGGAACCCTCCGACGAGCTGGCCGGCGGCGCCGCAGGGAGTGCGCTGCAGCGTGGAGGGAGCCCCGCGGGGCGGACGGGAGGCGGCGGTCAGCGCAGGAGAAGCAGCGGCCGTGAACGCGGGCCCCGCGAGTCGTGAGGCGGTGCCGGTGCTGCGGGGGCGGGGTCCGCGGGCGCGGCCGATGCCCGGAGCTGACGGCCGCCGGGAGGGCGGGGCCTTTAGCGCCCGGAAGCGGAGCTCGGGCGAAGCGCAAGGGCGCGGACAGACGGGCCCGGAGTGGAGCGACGAGCTCGACCCGGCGCCTTCTGGAGTAGTGGCCGCCCACGGGAGTAACGGTTGCAGC
>JACQZN010000071.1 GCA_016213845.1 Candidatus Wallbacteria bacterium | reverse complement strand
TTCACAGATGCACTACCTCTCGGCAGAACATCCACAATCACCTTGATTCACCTCGAGCCCTTGCTCCGTCCTCAAACGAACAGAACCTTCTTGCTTCCTGGCCCGCACCTCAAGCTCATATTCGGTTTTTCAATGAACTCTCTAACAGCCCATCACGGGCCGCGCTCTCGCAAGGTCTCCCTCGCTCAAGAGCTGCGAAGTGTATCATGCCCTCACGGCCGAGTCAACTCTCTTTTTCACCTCGGCCCGAAGCGTCCACTTCCCTCTTCTGACGCGCATCTGCTGCCAGATGTGCGCGTTCCCGGTTATCGGCACTCCATCGCCACCGGATGAGCCTTCTCCTCACCCTCCGCTCCCCACCGGGCTTGCGCCCCCTCCAGCCCAGCCCTATTCTCCCCCTCGATGACCCGAGAACGCTCCGCTCCCCGACGCCGTGACGACGTGCTGCCGCTACTGGCTCCCGAGCCCGGATGGTCCGCGCTCACCCCACAGACCCTCTGGAAGTCCGCCCGCTCCTTCGTCTCTACCGACTCGGAAGGCGACCGGCTGCGCGTGCGCTACTACCAGCGCGACGCCGACGGCGCCCTCGTCGGAAAAATCTGGTTCGGCCCAGGCTGCCAGGGCCCGCCCGGCCACGCGCACGGCGGAAGCCTCGCCGCCATCCTGGACGAGGCGATGGGCGCAGCCTCCTGGCTCGCCGGCTACTCCGTCGTCGCAGCCCGCCTCACCACCCACTTCCGCCTCATGATGCCCCTGGGAACCGTCGCCCGCCTGGAAACCCGCATCGACCGCCTCGAGGGCCGAAAGGTCTTCACCCACGGCGCCCTCCTGGGCCCCGCAGGCGAGCTCTACGCCGAAGCCGAAGGCCTCTTCGTCCGCATCGAGCTCGAACGCTTCCAGCAGATGGCCCGTGACGCCGAGCAGTTGTTCAGAGTAGTGAGTAGTGAGTAGCGAGTAGCGAGTAGCGAGTAGATCCGGTGCGGGGCAACCCCGTTCCCGCTGCCCCGCCCTCACTCCTCACTCCTCAAGCCTCAAGCCTCACTCCTCAAGCCTCAAGCCTCAAGCCTCAAGCCCGTGCCTACCCCCGGCCGTCGATGCCGAACTGCTTCACCAGCGCGTAGATCGCCAGGAAGTACGAGAGCACCCCGAATCCGGAGATCTGGCCCATGCAGACCGGCGCTATGGCCGACTTCTGCCGGAAACTCTCGCGCGCATGGACGTTGGTCATGTGGACCTCGATCACCGGCACCGTGCAGGCTTCGACCGCGTCCCGCAACGCGATGCTCGTGTGCGTGTAGGCCCCGGGATTGAACACCACGGCGGCCACTTTGCCCGGGTCGGCCTTCTCGCCAGACGCGAACTTCTGCAGCAGATCGATCAGCTCCCCCTCGTGGTTCGACTGCTTGATGAGAAGCTCCACGCCGAAGCTCGTGGCGTACTCCACGAGGACGGCGTTCAGCTGCTCATAACGAACCGTGCCGTAGATCTCGGGCTTGCGCTCGCCCAGCAGGTTGATGTTCGGACCGTGCAGAAGCAAGAATTTCATCGGCTCATCCCTCGCCGCCCAGCTTCTCGCGGAGCAGCTTGTTGACCAGGCCAGGATTGGCCTTGCCCTTCGTCAGGCGCATCACCTGTCCCACCAGGAACCCGAGCGCGGCCGGCTTTCCGGCCCGGTAGCTGGCGACCGCCTCCGCGTTCGCCTCGATCGCCTTCTGGACCGCCCCTTCAATCGCCGATTCGTCGGAGATCTGCTCGAGCCCCTTCTCCCGCACGACAGCCGCCGGCGGCCTTCCCGAGGCGTACATCTCCGCGAACACGTCCTTGGCGATCTTGCCGCTGATGGTCCCGGCGTCGATCAGCTTCACCAGCTCCGCCAGGTCGGCTGGCGAGAACTTCACCGCCCCGATGTCCAACCCGTCCCGGTTGAGATAGCCCAGCAGCTCGCTCTGTACCCAGTTCGATAGCGCCTTGGCGTTGGGGTGCACACCTACCCCCGTCTCGAACCAGCCGGCCAGACGCCGATCGGCGGTCAGCACTCCCGCGTCGTAGGCCGAGAGCCCAAACTGCGCCATGTACCGGGCTCGCCGCGCATCCGGCAGCTCGGGCAACGATTTTCGGACTGAATCGATGTATTCAGGTTCCAGGACCACGGGCGGCAGATCCGGCTCTGGGAAGTACCGGTAGTCGTGCGCGTCTTCCTTGCTGCGCATCGGGAACGTCCTTCCGCTGGCCTCGTCCCACAGCCTCGTCTCCTGCGCGACCCGCCCGCCATCGTCGAGCACCTTCGCCTGCCGTTCGATCTCGTACTCCAGCGCGCGCGCCACCGCCTTGAAGCTGTTCATGTTCTTCACTTCGGCCTTGGCACCGAAGGTGGAAGAACCCACGGGCATCAGGCTGACGTTGGCGTCGCAGCGGAGACTCCCCTCCTCCATGTTGCAGTCGCTGGCCTCGAGATACTCGAGCACACTTTTCAACTTCTGGAGGTAGAGCTTCGCCTCTTCGGGCGTCCGCAGCTCGGGCTCGCTGACGATCTCGATGAGAGGCACGCAGCAGCGGTTGTAGTCGACCAGACTATGCGCCTCCCCCGCGGGGTGCACCAGCTTGCCGGCATCTTCCTCCATGTGAATCCGGGTCAACCCGATGCGGCGAGGGCCGCCCGGCAAGTCGATTTCTATATGCCCACCCAACCCAATCGGGCGGTCGTACTGCGAGATCTGGTAAGCCTTGGGCAGGTCGGGATAGAAGTACTGCTTGCGCGCAAACTGGCTGAACCTGGCGACCTCACCGTCCACGGCAAGGACGGTCTTGACCGCCAACCTGAGCGCCTCGTCATTCAGCACCGGCAACACGCCCGGGAGGCCCAGGCAAACGGGGCAAACGTGCGTGTTCGGTGGCTTCCCCGAGTAGTCGGTGCTGCAGCCGCAGAACAGCTTCGAACGCGTCGAGAGCTGAACGTGCACTTCGAGACCGATGACGGGCTGGTAGTCCATGGGCGTCGCCGCCCCATCCTAGCGTTCCCACCCGAACGGACTCAAGCGCGCCCGCAGCCCCGGATCGGCTCAGCCGGCCACGTCGTACGCGATGGAGGCGTAGCCGACAAAGCTGCTCGGCTGGCGCTCCGGCATCACGTCGAAGCTGGTGGTGTGCCCCAGGAGCCGGCCGGCGTGAGCGCCCAGCTCGTGGGCAAATCCGCACGCAGCGGCCATGGCGCCCGGACCGCAAGCGTTCATGTGGCCCACGGCTTCAGCGACGATCGCGTCTTCCTTCATCTCCAGCGCCAGCTCCAGGATTCTCTTGTCGTTCGTCGACTTGGCCCACTCGAGCGCCCGAGCACCCAGCCCCTCGGGCATGAACCGGTAGTTCGGCCCGTAGTGCGTCAAGTCGGTGCTCCCGAGCGCCACGATCCGCTTTCCACCGCCGACCTCCCGCACCGCGCGAGCCAGTTTCCGGCCCAGCTTCCCTGCAGTCGCTTCCGGCGGAATCATCAGCGGCACGATGCGAGCCTCGGGGAACAGGTGCTGCACGAAGGGAACCTGGACCTCCAAAGAGTGTTCCATCTGATGCGCCTCGGGCGCCTCGACCAGCTCGCCCGCCAGCCGCTGGAGCAAGGCCTCCGCGAGCTCCTCGTCGATGGACACGTCGCCGAGCGGCGTCCGCCATGCCCCACTCGCGTAGAGGCTCGGCGCTTCGACTCCCCACACATGGACGGCGCCCAGTAGCAGGAACGTGTCCACGCCCCCCCCACGCCGCACTGCGTCAAAGGTGCGAGCCGCCGTCGGGCCGGAGAAGATCCAGCCCGCGTGCGGCACGATGCCCGCGACGACTCGCGCGGCCGAAGCCTCGCCAGCCTCCAGCCCCTCCATGCACCGCTCGATCAGGTCCCGGCACTTCCCGGCCGAGCCCGGATAGAACGCGCCTGCAACGTGCGGTTCGCGGGGAGTCATGAGGAGAATCGAGAATTGTGAATCGATCAGGTTCGCCGCAGACGGGTCCGCTGCTTACCTTCTACCTTCTACCTTCTACCTTCTACCTTCTACCTTCTACCTTCTACCTTCTACCTTCTACCTTCTACCTTCTACCTTCTACCTTCTACCTTCTACCTTCTACCTTCCACCTTCATTACTACTTCCCCCCCAGCGCTTGCTCGACGGCGGACCATGCGGGCACGCAGGTGGCATCCGGGACGCTGCGCTCGGTGATCAACACCGACGGGATGCCAGCGGCCTTGTAAGCCTCGACGTCGGATTCCTTGTTGCCGAAGCCGGCGACAATCTTTGGGAAGAGATCCTTCATCGGAAGCAGCACCGACTTCTTGTACTTCGCCTCGTTGTAGGTCGGGAACTCCTTGGGATTGAGGACATAAACCGGCCCCTTCGGGAACGCATAGCGATCGAGCCAGGAGATGGTACGCTTCCTGAGCTGGCGAGCCCTGGCGGTCACATAGACGGGCAGGTACTTCGCCGCAAGCGTGCGCACGACCTCAGCGGCGTCCTTCAGCGGCGGGCTGTCGGAGCTACCGAACGCGGTGTTCAAGTTCTGGGTCATCGAGATGGTCCAGTCGATGTCCAGAATCATCAAAGGCGTGGTCGAGGGCCGCACACAGAGTAGCGCGTTGTACTCCCCGCGCATGTACTCGGCGGTTCCCTCGAAAACAGCCTTCACGACGTGATCTCCAGCCGCCGGAGCCCGCAGCCGGAAGACGGCGACGCCGTCGTCGTTGGTCTTGGAGCTGCCCAGCACCTTTCCATCCAGCCTGAACTCGACGGCGACGTTGTCGATGTCCTCGCCCCGAATCCCGTTTTCCTCGAGCTTCGCGCGCATCACCACGTCGTCGCCCGGCCTGCAAAGGACGTCCGCGACCTGCAGGTCGACCATCGACGGTTCGGCACCGGCCGGCCCCGCGAACGCCAAGCAGAGCGCGATCGCCATCCAGTGAACGGGTCTCGTCATCAACGATGTCTTCATGGTCGTTCGGGTCTCCTCTTGTAGACTCAGGGCTGTCCTGCAGGCTCGGGGGCTCCCCCGTGCGCAGCGATGACAGCCAGGATTTCGTCGTCGCGTAACAGTCTTGCCGAGAACTTGGCGGCTTCGAGAATCTTCTCGACCAGGCCGGGCTGGGGCTCGATGTGGTGGCTCTCGAGCCAGAAGACCACGTTGGATCGGCCGCTCATGTGACCAACCCGGATCTTCTGGTGCAGACCGAATCGCCCGGCGGGAACGCCGCTGTAGACGGCGTCGGCCAGCTCGGGGTCGCCCTTGCGGAACGCCTTGATGATGGCAGCGGCGTGTACGCCGGTCGCCGTCTCGAACGCATCCTCGCCGAACACCGGGTAGTTCCTGCTGAGCTGGACCTCGAGGGCCTGGCTGCAGACCTGCACGTACTCGGCCAGACACGACAAGTCGTTTTCGATCCAGCCGAGCAGCTTCATGTTGACCAGCAACAGGTCCATCGGCGCATTGCCCGCCCGCTCGCCGATGCCCAAGGCCGTGCCATGGATCACGTCCGCGCCGGCCTCCACCGCCGCAAGGCAGTTGGCGATCGAAAGGCAGCGGTCCCGGTGCCCGTGCCAGTTGATCTTCACGCCCTCCACCCCGGTCGCGTCGATGACCCTTCGCACGAAGCCGAGCAGCCGCTTCACGCCGCGCGGCGTTGCGTGCCCGACGGTGTCGGCCACACAGATGGCCCGGGCGCCCAGTTCGATCGCCCGCGTGTAAATCGTCCGTATCTCCGCAGGCGAGGAGCGGGTCGTGTCCTCCGTGACGAACATCACCGGTAGCTCATGGCTCACGGCGAACTTCACGGCGCTCTCGCAGGATTCGAGCAACCGCGCCGTCGTCCAACCTTCGACGAACTTGCGGATGGGCGAGGTGCCCAGGAACATGCTCGCCTGGATTGGCAGGCGGTACCTCTGCTGCAGCTCGACGATCGGTTCGATGTCGCACTGCATCGTCCGCACGGCGCAGCCTGGGCGGATCGAGAGCCGCTCTTCGGTGATGACGCGCAACATCGCCTCGATGTGTTCGCGATGGCGCGGGCCTGCACCTGGCAAGCCCAGGTCCACGCGCTGCACTCCCAGCCGGTCCATCAGCCGCAGGATGCGCAGCTTCTCGTCGATGTCGGGGTTACGCACCGAGGGGCTCTGGAGCCCGTCCCGAAGCGTCTCATCGTCGAACCAGACCGGCTTCGACGGCTTGAACACCTTGCCGCCGAGATTCCAATCGTGGATCAGTCTCTTCTTCATCCGGCCGCTGAGCCCCTCTCGACTCGCCGGCCAGCATTATAGGTCCTGCCCGCCCGAAACTCCACATCGGCGAGGGCGCTAGTTGATCGAGCGAGGCTTGCCGTCGGCGGCTTCTTCCGAGGAATCCGCCGGCTCCCCGGCCAGATCCGATAGGCCATCGGCCTCGAGCAGCTCCTCGGCCTCCAGCGCCGCTGGATTCGTCACCAGGCCCGCCAGCTTTCGCAGCTCCTCGGCGACGGCCTGGGTTCCAGCTCCCGCCCGGCCCTTGCCAATGAAGCGCTGCCGCGCGCGGCGCACGGCACCCAGGAACTCGAACACGGCCGTGTCGGGCTCGTGGTCGGCGAACAGCGTGAATCGTCCCTTGCGGAAGGTCTCGAGCCTGAACGTGTTCTCCCGCACGACCAGGAGCGCCAGGATCAGCACCGCGGCGACGGTGCCGAGGATGGCCAGGACCCGCAAGTCGACCGGCGTTGCCCCACCGGTGAGGACCGCAATCCCGAAGGCCGTCAGCGCAGAGAGCGTCGAGGCTGCAGCCATGGTGAGCGAGACATTGGCGCCCCGCACGTGGCTGATCCCCTCGATGGCATCCAGCTCCAGCGCCGACCGAACCTCGCCCAGGAAGGTCGAGGTCCGGATCTCGAGGCGGTCCTCGAAAAGCACGGCGACTTTCGTCGTCAGACCGCGCCGCTGCGTCAGCTGCGCCAGCCGCTTCTCTCGCTTCATCGGTGTGGTCGTTTCGGTCATCGGAGAGTTGTGGCAGCGTCCATGTCGAGACGCCGTCACCCTCGATTAATGAATACCGCAGCTCTTCCGGGAAGTTGCGGCCCGTCGATCAGAGACCCGGGTGCCGGCCGCCCAGGGCCAGCTCGCCCTCGAGCCGATGCGCGACGTTGAACAGCACGCTCTCGGAGAACGGCCGGCCCATCAGCTGCAGCCCCACCGGCAGGCCCCGGGCCGAAAACCCGCACGGCAGGGAGAGCGCCGGGATTCCCGCCAGGTTGGCCGAGAGAGTGCAAATGTCCGCCAGGTACATTGCCAGCGGGTCTTCGCTCTTCTCGCCCTTTCGGAAGGCGGGCGTGGGGCTCACCGGCCCGGCTAGCACGTCGAAGTCGGCGTAGGCCTGCGAGAAATCCTGGCGTATCAGCGTTCGCACCTTCTGGGCCTTTGCGTAGTACGCGTCGTAGTACCCCGACGAAAGAACATACGTCCCCAGGATGATGCGGCGCTTCACCTCCGGGTTGAACCCCTCGCCGCGCGTGTGCGTGAAGAGGCTGGCCAGGTCCTGGTCACGCGCCGTGCGATGGCCGTACCGGATGCCGTCGTAGCGCGCCAGGTTGGAGCTAGCCTCGGCGCACGCCACGACGTAGTAGGTGGCGATGGCGTACTTCAGGTGGGGCAGGCGAGCCACGCCCACGCGAGCGCCCAGCCCCTCCAGGCGGCGCACCGCGGCCTCCACGGAGGCCCGCGTCTCGGACTCTATCCCCTCCCCCATCATCTCCTCGGGCACTCCAATCCGCAACCCGTCGAGATTGGACTCCAGGTCCGCCGTCGCGGCCCGGCCGGGGTACTCCACCGAAGTGGAATCGCGCGCATCCCGTCCGCGAATGATGTCGAAAAGCAGCGCGCAGTCCCGCGCCGTCCGGGCCATCGGCCCGATCTGGTCGAGCGAGCTCGCGAACGCGATCAGGCCGTAGCGGCTGACCGCTCCGTAGGTCGGCTTGAGCCCGACGATGCCGCAGAGCGCGGCAGGCTGACGCACCGAGCCACCCGTGTCGCTCCCGAGAGCCAGCGGCGCCATCCCCGCCGCCACCGCCGCCGCAGAGCCGCCCGAGGAGCCACCCGGAACGCGCTCCAGGTCCCACGGGTTGGAGGTCGGACCGAACGCCGAGTGCTCCGTCGAGCTGCCCATCGCAAACTCGTCCATGTTGGTCTTGCCGAGGCAGGGCAGCCCGGCCGCCGACATACGCTCGTGGACGGTCGCTCCGTAGATGGGTTTGTAGCCCTTCAGGATTCGCGAAGCGCAGGTGGCGCCGGCTCCCGGCACGCTGATGTTGTCCTTGACGGCAACCGGGACGCCCGCCAGCGGACCCAGCTCCTCTCCTCGCGCCAGCCGGCGGTCGACCTCGCGCGCCGCGTCGAGTGCCAGCTCTCCGGTCACTTCCAGGAACGCGTTCAGCCGCGAATCGAGCTCTCGAATCCGTTCGAGATGCTCGCGCGCGACCTCCTCGCTGGTGACCTCGCGAGAAAGGATGCGCCTGTGGATGTCGACGGCGGAGAGCACGGGGGAGAGTAGTCAGTAGCCAGTAGTCAGTAGCCAGTAGAAAAACAAGGGCGCTACCTTGCCCAGGCCGGTGCCGATTGACCGAGGACGTGAGCCCCTTCCTCGATTTTCGACTCTCGATTCTCGATTCTCAATTCTCGATTCTCGGTTCTCGCCCCCCGCTACTCCAGCGCGGACAGGTAGAGCAGCGTCCCGCCGACGACGGCGACGGGGAGCGCGGTGAAGCCGAGCAGCGGCACGGCCAGCCAGATCGCGATGGCAGTGCCGAAACCGGCCACCTCGTAGCGGTTGGTCCACGTGAAGAGCAGCCGCATGCGGTAGGAGACTTCGCGCCGCTCCATCGGGTAGTCGAGGAACTCGCTGGCGAGGAACCAGATCGTGACGAGCGCCGCGGCCGCCGGGTGGAGAATCGCCCCGAGAATGGGCACCAGGTACAAACCCAGGAGCAGCACCTGCACGGCGATGAAGACCACGATCTTCTTGAGCTGGATGAGGAAGCTCTTGCCGAGCTTCGAGAAGGCCTCGCGGAACGTGAAGACCGTCGACTCGGCCTTGCCGGTGGCAATCTCCTCGGTGCGCTGGCTGAGCCGGTCGTTGAAGGGGCCGGCCAGCAGGTTCGCCAGGGCGGTGAAGACAAAGCTGGCAAGGATGGTGTACGTGACGACGATCGCTGGCCAGAGCACCAGCTCGAAGGCCCACTTGATCCAGCTCGCCAGGTTGAGCCGGGCGACCATGGCGTCGTGGAACGGCATGATGAGGTAGTTCACCGTCACGAAGAGCAGCGCCAGCAAGAGCAGGAAGCTCATCGCGAAGGGCGCGATGGCGTAACGCGAGAGCGACGGGTGGCGCAGCAGGAAATCGACGCCGCGCAGGGGCGCCTTGGCGCCGTCGGCGAAGCGGGCGAACGGGGACTTCCTTCGATCAGCCATTCGACTCGGCCGGGATGTCCTCGATCGGGACCGGCTCCCCGCCGACCTCAGCATACAACTTCACGCGCGACACGCGAAACCCGGCCAACACGGCAGCGTTCTCCAGTCCGGTGAAATGACACATGAGGTCGAGAATCCCTAGGCTCTTCTCCGGCCCGCAAGCCAGCAGCGCGTGGAGCGTGGGACCGTCGAGCGCCAGCTCCCGCACGCGGTCGCGGACATCGACAACGTTCTCGCCCTTCTTGCTCCGCTTGACGAGCTCGAGCGAGCTGCCCGACATGGCGCTCGCAATTGCCGCGGCCTGGGGCAGGCAACCGGTGATCGTCTCCGCCCGGTAGCGCGCCCAGCGGATCAGGCTGCCAAGAGATGCCGCCCGCCTGGACAGCTCGATCGCCCGGGTGAACTGGATACCTTCGGTGAGCGCGGCGTTGAGGCGCTGCAGAAATTCGGCCGGCTCGAGCGGCCGCATCAAGACGAAGTCCACCCACTCCTCGAGCCCCTCCACCCCCAGCGCCACCGGCGGGCCGAAGGCGACCCTGGGCTGCGGGTTGAACCCTTCGCTGTGAGCGATGGGGATGTCGGCCCGGGCCAGAGCGCGGTGCATCGTGCGCGCCAGATCGAGGTGCGCCAGGAATCGCATCCGGCCGGTCTTGGAGTAGGAGGCGCGCAGGATCATGGGCGGCTCAGCAGTCGAACGTCTCGTTGACGCCGCAGTCGCTGCACTTGTCGAAGAAGCAGTTCGGGATGGACTTGCGGTTCCAGGCCGCCTGCAGATCGCGCCAGAGCCAGTCCTTGTCGACGCCGCAGCTGACGACCTCCCAGGGGAAGATCGTCTCGGCGGTCTTGTCGGTGTAGCAGTAGCGGCCCGAGTCGATGCCGCACTCCTGGAACGCCTGCATCCAGAGGTCGTACTTGAAGTGGTCGGACCAGCCATCGAACTTGCAGCCCAGGCGCCAGGCGCGCTCGACGACTTTCCCGAGCTCGCGGCCGCCCAGGCTGAAGATCGCCTCCAGCTCGCCCAGCTCGAACTCGCGCCACCGGAGCTTGACGCGATGCGGGTCGACTCGCTCGCGCAAGATGCGGATGCGGCGCTCCAGCACGTCCCTGGGGAACTGCTTCACGAACTGGAAGGGCGTGTGGGGCTTCGGGACGAAGCTCGAGAGCGTGGTCGTGATGAAGAGGCCCCGGCCCGGATAGCCCTTCGAGAGCGCCACGATCTTCTTGAACAGCTCGGCCATCTCGACCAGGTCGTCGTCGGTCTCGCCCGGGAGACCCAGCATGAAGTAGAGCTTCATCTCGCGCCAGCCCGCGTCGAGGACCGACTTGACGGTGTTGAGGATCTGCTCCTCCGAGATGTTCTTGTTGATGATGTCGCGAAGCCGCTGGCTGCCGGCTTCCGGAGCAAGCGTGATTTGCGTCTTCTTGGCCTTGTTGAGCGAATCGGCCAGGCCGACGGAGAAGCTGTCGACGCGGAGCGAAGGCAGACCGACCGCGACCTTCTTCTCCTCGAAGGCCTTCGTCAGGTTCTTGATGAGCGGTACCAGCTGGGTGTTGTCCGGCGTGTTGAGACTGGATAGACCGATCTCCTGGAACCCGGTGTTCCTGATGACCTCTTCGCCCTGGCGGGTGAGGGTCTCTAAGCTCTTTTCGCGCTGGGGGCGGTAGAGCATCCCGGCCTGGCAGTAGCGGCAACCGTGAACGCAGCCGCGGTGGACCTCCAGATTGGCGCGGTCGTGCACGACCTGCAGGAACGGGACGAGGGGCTTGGTCGGGAAGTAGGCCTTGTCGACGTCGGCGACGATCCGCTTCATCACGGGCAGCGGCACCTGGGACTGGAAGGCGTCGATGGAGCCGTCCTCGCGCCACTTCACCTCGACGGTGGCGGGCACGTAGCAACCCTGGACCCGCGAAAGCAGCTCGAGCTTCTCGGCGCGGGAGATGTCCTTGCGCGCCACGACCGAGCAGATCTCCAGCACCAGCTCCTCGGCCTCGCCGATGACGAACAGGTCGATGAAGTCGCTCACCGGTTCCGGGTTGTAGGTCCCGGGGCCGCCCGCGATGACGATGGGGTCGCCCTCGGAGCGTTCCCAGCGGTGCAGCGGGATGCCGGCCAGGTCGAGGCCGTTCACGACGTTGGTGTAGAGCATCTCGTAGGGCAGCGTGAACCCGACGATGTCCATCTCCTTCACCGGCGAACAGGTCTCGAGAGTGAACCAGGGGATCGCCTCGCGGCGCATCGCCTGCTCCATGTCGACCCAGGGGAGGAAGGCGCGTTCGCAGAAGATCCCCTCCTGCTCGTTCAGCAGGTGATAGAGGATGACGCCGCCCATGTGCGACTGGCCGATCTCGTAGACGTCCGGGAAGCAGAAGGCGAAGCGAAGCTTGCCGGCGGGGTCCTTCGTGACCGAGTTGAACTCGCCGCCGATGTAGCGGGCGGGCCGATCGACCCAGGGAAGGAGCGCCTCGACTCGGGCCCGGAGAGTGTCGATCATGGGGACGGTTCCTCCTCGGCGAAACAATCCGGGCGGGGCCTGGGAACGGCCGCCCGGCATGGTGACGGGTCCGCGAAGTGTAGCATGAGGACAGGAGAATCGAGAATCGAGAATTGAGAATCGAGAAGCGAGAAGTCGGGAGCGGAGAGACTCCTCGAGGGTCGGGAAGCCAACGGCGTGTGTCGGAGGAGGACCGGGCAGCGGTGCTCGAGGCGCTGGGGAGGCTCAGGTACGAGCCGCTGGCGGTCGTCGATCGCTCTGACGACGGGCGGCCGCGGGTAGTGCTCGGCTTCTTCGGGCGAGGCATCTCCAAGACGGCCTACTGGCTCACCTGCCCCGACCTGTCCGCCGAGGTCGCGGGCCTGGAATCGAAGCGAGCCATCGCGCGCTACGAGGCCGAGCTTGCCGCCGACCCTTCACTGTGGGCGGCGTTTCTCCGCTCGCAGGAACTCTACCGTCGCATGCTCTACACGCTCTTCCGCCGGGAGCTGCCCGAGGTCGATCCGACGCCCTACCTGCGACAGGTGCGGGGCGTAGCAGGAGTGGGCGATGCCCGTTTCCTCAAGTGCCTCCACGCGCACGTCGCCTTCACCCTGGCCACGGGCCGCGGTCCCGCCGGCGCGATGGCCTTGAGCGAGCTGGGATACGCGCGGGGCGGAGACGGGCGATGGCGGAAGAAGTTGGCGGAAGAGGGAAGGTAGAAGATGGGAGGGGGCAGACCTGAGGGGGGGGTGGGGTAGGAACACCCCAGCTCGCCAGCGTGGTCAGTCCATCGGTACGACCTCGAGCCCCGAACGGCCGGGACTGTCCCACGTTGCGGCCCCGCCCGCCGCAATCGCCGTTCCGGTATCCTCTCCAGGCTTGAAGTCGCGCTCGACAATGACTCCCGGCCCGAACCCGGGGCGCACCGGCGCCTTGCGCCCGGGCAATCTCTTCGGCGGCTACCGTATCGTACGACTGCTCGGCGCCGGAGCGATGGGCGCCGTCTACGAAGCCGTACAGCTGTCGCTGGACCGCCCCGTGGCGCTCAAACTGCTCGCCCCAGACCTGGCTGTCGACGCTGAACCTCGCGCGCGCTTCCTGCAGGAGGGGCGGCTAGCTGCTCGCGCCGTGCATCCCCACCTGGTTCGCGTACTCGACGTGGCCGAGGTCGAGGGGCGGCTGATGCTGGCGCACGAGCTGGTGATGGGTGACACGCTGGGGCAGCGTCTGGAGCAGGAGGGGGCACTGCCGATCGAGCTCGCGCTGGAGGTGATTGCCACCGCCGCCGAAGTGCTCGCCGCTCTCCACAAGATGGGAATCCTCCACCGGGACATCAAGCCGGCAAACCTCTTCCTCTCCTCCGACCGGGGCGTCCTTGTAGGTGACCTCGGCCTGGCGAAGGACCTGCTCTCCGCCGGCCCGCTCACGCGCAAGGGGCTGATGCTGGGCACGCCCTTCTACATGGCCCCCGAGGTCTGGAGAGGCGAAGCCGCGACGCCCGCCGTGGACCTCTACGCCCTGGGCATCACCTTCTTTCAGCTGGTGACCGGACGCCCGCCCTTCGACTCCGAGGACCCGGCCGAGCTTTTCCGGCTTCACCTCTCGGCGCCGATACCGGCCGCATCGCTCGCTCGTCCCGAGCTGCCGGGCGCCTACGATTCCCTGTTCCGAACGGCACTGGCCAAGGACCCGGCGGCGCGATTCCCGGACGCCGCGGCGTTCTTGCGGGCAGTGCAGGCGCTGCCACCCGTCCGGCCTCAGCCGCCGCAAGCGCCCGAACGGACCCGCGCGCTTGCGAGCGCAGTTCGCTCGGCGGGGCGGCCGTCGAACCCCGCTCGTCGTCCTCTGGCGACAACGATAGTGACCACGGCGGAGCGACCGAGCAAACGGGGCGTCTTCCCGGCGCTTGTCCTGGCCGCGGGTCTCGCTCTGGTCGCAGTCGCCCTCCTGCCACGCCCGCCGCGTCCGAATCCCGAGCCGCCGAAGGCCGCCCCCGCAGCGCATCCCTTGCGTAAGGCGCCCGCGCGACCCGCGGCCTGGATGGCGGCCCCTACCCTGCCCGGGGACGAAGCTGTCCCGACGCTGGCTCGCGCCCAGCAACGATTGCGCGACGTGCGCGAGGCGGTCGAGCGGCTGCATGCGAAGGAGCGCAACAAGAACTCCGGCGACCCGCGGGCACTTTTGGCCCGGACCCTCGCTCTCTGGAAGGAATCGCTCGAGGGCCAGGGCGCCGCTTTCGACGACTTGAAGGCACGCATCGTGAGCCAGGACGCCGCAGCCCGCGCGCAACTTTCCCGATTGATGGGGTCGCTGCTGCTCACAGCCTGGGACATCCTCGATTGCTTCGGATACACCTTGCGCCTGTGGGCCTCGCGGGAGACGGGCCTGCTGGCCTATGCCCACTCCATGGACGGCGTGCTGCTGATGCAGCGAATGGCCGAGGCCGCCCTGCCGCTTTATGAGAGGGTAGGTCCTCTGCTCACCGGTTTCTCAGATCCGGCCAGTCGAGGAGGCGCGGCGTGCATGAGGGCGCTGGTGGAGGGTGCGCTTCCACGAGACCGGACTAGGACCCCGCCGAGCGAGCTGGTGAGGGACGCCCTGTTCGCCGTGCTGCGCGAAGGGCGAGGGCTGGATCTCATGATCGTACGCGCCCTGGCCCGAGCCGTGCGCGCTTCCAAGGACGCCAGAGGCGCCACGGATTTGCTCGACCAAGCCCTGAGAGTGCCGGGCGAGCCCGCTGCCGATCCGGCCCGGGAACTGGCGCGGTTCGACCTGGCGGTCCAGCGCGTCTGGGCCTCCAGGGAAGTCGTGGTGGGCGACGGACGGGACGCCATCGAAGAGCTCGACCGCCAGCAGAAGGCCTGGACCGCGGCGCGCGATCGTCTCTACTCGAGCTGGCCGTACGACCTGCAGTCCCCGCCGGAAACCGGGACCGGCCTGGCGTTGGAGCTCCATCCCGACGCGCGGGCACGGCTGTCGGAGGCGGCCGGATGGATCGCCAACACGTCGAGGGCGCTGAAGAAGCGCGAGCCCCAGCCGCCGCGCAGGCCGTAGCTGATACCGAGCGCCGCGCGAATCCTCCGGCGGGGTCCCCTAGGGGCTCGGGCGAGTCGGGCTCAGCGCTGCGGTATACTTTTGCCGATGTCCGCTTCCGCGCCGGCACACGCGGAGCCGCAGGTGGAACTGGTGGTCTGCCCGCCGTGGCGGACGGAATGCCCGCACCTGGCTCTGGCGTGCCTTTCGAGCTACCTGAGGAGTCACGGTGTCCGGACTCGGGTGCGCGATTTCAACGCGGAGCTCTACCGGCAAATCGAGCCCGAGCAGCGGCGCTACTGGGACCTGACGACCTCGGATTTCTGGGCCCGGCCGCGCATCCTGGACGGGGTCTTCTCGCCGGCCACAACGCAGGCGCTCTCCGAGTTCGTCGACTCGCTCGTCGAGAGTCCGGCCTCCATCCTGGGCTTCTCGTGTCAGAGCGCCAACGTCAACTTCACGCTCGGCATTCTCGAGGAGCTGCGCGCGCGCGGCTGCCGGAAGCTGATCGTCTTCGGCGGCCCCTCCGTGCGGCTGCAGGCCCCGCCCGATCCGCGCACCCTGGGGCTGACCGGCTTCCGGCCGACCGGGATGAACGAGATGGACTCCGCCGACGAGATCCAGCGTCACCTGGACCGCGTGGACGTGTTCGTCGAGGGCGAGGGCGAGGAGACGCTGCTGGAAGTCGTCCGGGCGCACCTCGAAGGGGGCGAGCTGGCGAAGATCCCGGGCGCCATCGCCTGGACGGCCGGCGGCCGGGAGCGGCCGTTCGTCCCGCGCCCCCAGCAGGGCAACCTCGACCTCTTTCCAGCCCCGACCTTCGAGGAGTTCGATCTCTCCATCTACCAGAAGCCGATCCTGCCGTTCCTCACCAGCCGCGGCTGCGTCCGCAAGTGCGCGATGTGCTACGAGCGCATCCTCTGGCCCGGGTTTCGCCATCGCTCCGTGGAGCACATCGTGGCCGAGATGCGCGCGCACCAGGAGCGCTACGGCATCAACCAGTTCAGCTGCAACGACCTGCTACTGAACGGCAACCTGCCGCACCTGGGCGCCGTCTGCGACGCCATCGCCGCCGCCGGGCTGGACGTCGGCTGGTGGGGCAACGCCGTCGTACACCGGCTGATGGACCGGGAGCTCTTCCGGCGCATGAAAGCCGGCGGCATCAAGGCGCTCGTCTACGGCATCGAGAGCGGCTCCCAGAAAGTGCTGCGCAAGATGCGCAAGGGCTACATGGTCGACGATGCCGATCACGTCCTGCGGCTGGGCGGCGAATCGGACATCTACAACGTCATCAACCTCATCGTCGGCTTCCCCGGGGAGACCGAGGAAGACCACGAGCTGACGATGGAGTTCGTGCGGCGCAACCACGCCTACGTTCACGAGGTGGGCGTGCTGGCGATGTGCATCATCTACCCGCACTCCCCGCTGGCCGAGCAGGCCGAGTACTACGGCGTCGATCCGCAGTCGCTCCTGCAGCTCAACCCGTTCACGGTGAACACGACATGGGAGGACACGACGGGCCTGGACGAGGTGACTCGCACGCGCCGGTTCTGGGAGCTGCACCGGCTGATCCGCGGCTATGGCATCCCGGTCGTCGGCGTGGAGGACGAGGAAGAGCTCACCCCCGCCCGGGTAGAGGAGCTGTGCGGCCGCCTGGCCGATCCGACCGTCTGGGTGCGCGAGGACGCCGTGAGCCGTCTGAAGCGCTGCTCCGACCCGGCGGCCGTCCCGCACCTGCTGCGGGCGCTCGAGGACGAATCGTACTTTGTCGCGGGCCAGGCGCTCCTGAACCTGGCCAAGCTGGCCCCCGAGCGCGCCTGGGCCGAAGGGACTCGACTCATCCGCCGGCGCACTCCACTCGTCGACCGCGCAGCCCTCATCGCCATCGCCGGGCTGTTCCAGCCCGAGAGCTTCGACTACATGGAGGCCCAGCTGGTCACCGCCGCCTATGAGCGGGCAGACCCGGAGTTGAAGGAGGCCTTGACTCCGTTTCGCGAGGCCTACCAGACCTTCGAGCAGTTCGACCAGGCGCTCCAGCGGGGCGAGGTACCGTCCGCGGCGGCCGTCCTGACGCACCCTCAGACCTGGGTCCGCCGACGAGCCCTCCACCACCTGATGGCGTTCCCCGAGGCGGCACGGGCGCTCACGCCCGAGCTCAGCGCCGCGCCGCTCGGAGACGATCCCGACGAAGAGGTCCGCTACCAGGCGCTCGAGCTCATGCTCACCGCGTGGGCCGACGCCCCCGAGGAGATGATTGCCCGCGCCGGAAGCGACATCGTCCCCCGGATCCGGGCGCTGGCCGCCCAGGGCGCCAACATGTGGAGGTTGGCTCGCGCAGCCGGCAAGCCGCTGCTGGACGGGTCGATGGCCGCCGGCCAGTCCCCGCCGCCCGGGCTCCAGAGACTCTGGGCGGACTGGGAACAGGTGGATCGCCGGGACTGGCGGGAGTGGCTGGGCGAGGCGCCGGACGCTGCCGAAGCCGAGTACCGCGCGCTGGTCTGCGCGCGGCGGGCCTTCGAGCCTCACGATCCCGCCTGGGCCGTGGCGTTCACCGAGTGGGCGCTGGGCTGCGAGGCCGTCTCTGTGCGGATCTTCGTCCTCGATATGCTCCGGCGCACCGCGCGGCCCGGTCACGACGAGGCGGCCCTGGCGCACCTGGCGCACGGCGTCCCGATGCTGCGCCGGATCGCCTGCCAGTACCTGGGCGCCGGGGGCGACCGGCGCCACGAGCACGAGCTGGCGCGCGCCCTGGGCGACGCCGACATGTGGGTCAGCGAGAGCGCCGCGGCGGCGCTGGGCTGGCTCAGGAGCCCGCTGGTGCTGCGACTGCTCGGCACCAAGTTCGAGCCGCGCGTCTATGCGAGGCTCTCCCCATGGCTGCAGGAAGGGCTGGCCGGATGCCGCGAGACCTACGATCGCATGAACGCCATGACGCCTGCGATGCGCTCGGGCGAAGTCGATCTGCTCTCGGCCGCCTTCGAGCAGGCCGACGCCCTGGGACGCGCCTGCCTGATGGACGCCGTGGCGCGCTCCCGAACGGCCTCGGAGGTGGCCGGGCTGACCCGGCTCGGGCTCGGCGATGCGGAGGAAGAGGTGCGGCTAGCGGCGCTTGACGCCGTGGCCGCCAGCGGCGATGCCGCGTTTTCGGCAGACGTCCTGGCCCTGCTGGACGACCCGGTGCCGCTGGTGCGCGGGATGGCGACCCGGTTTCTGGCGACCGTGAGGTTCCGCGCCGGGCGCGAGCACTTCCTGCGCAAGATGGAAGACCCCGATCCGCTCGTCAAGGAGTGGGCCGTGCGAGGCCTGGGCCGCCTGCGCGATCCCGAGACGCTCGGCATCCTGGCCGAGCTGGTAAGTGATTCGATCTACCGCACGCTCCGGCCAGACATCCGCGAGGACCTGGCCTTTCACCGCGAGCTGGCGATGAGGCAGGCTTGAGGCTCGAGGCTCGAGGCTCGAGAAGTGAGGAGTGAGCCTCAAGCCTCACGCCTCAAGCCTCAAGCCTCAAGCCTCAATCCTCAAGCCTCAATCCTCACGGCAGCCTCATCGCCTTGACGGCGCCGGCGGGGTCGCAGAAGAGGGTGAAACAGCGGCCGGCGGCGTCCACGGCCAGGGCGGCGGGGCGCCAGTCCTTCTTGTAGGAGACCAGCTTCTGCACGGGCCGCCAGGTGAGACCGCCGTCGGAGCTCGAGGTCCAGACATTGGAGCCTTCGACCCATTCGTGCCAGATCGACCAGAGCCGGCTGCCGTGCGCGGCCAGCTCGTTGGCCCCGACATGGCTGCCGGGGACCCGGGTGAGTCTTCGTCCCTCGGGTACGGTCAAGTCCGCGCCGGAGCAGCGGCCTGCGAGGATCTTCCGGCCCGGGACGATCCCCTCTTCCATCACGGTCCATTGAAGTAAGGTCCTTCCTGCCGTCGAGGCGATGCCCGGGAACTCCGGATTCTCGGCCTCGGGTGTGAGGCGCAGCCGCTCGGGCGCTGTCCACGCGGCCCCGGGAGCGGGGCTCGCGGAGCGGAACAGCCCCTTGAACGGAGCATCGCCTTTCTCGGCGTCTTCGAGCAGGACGACGCCTTGTCCTTGAAGGAACAGGACCCGAAACCGACCCTGAGCATCCCGGTGGGGGCGCGTCCGCTGGTCGCCGATCCTGGCAGGAATCGAAAGAGCCTTTGCCTCCGCGGATGCCCAGGCAGCGACCAGGTCGTGAATCGAGCCCTCCTCGGGTTGCTTGGCGCGTCTCCAGGCGACGAGGACCCGCCCGGCGCCGTCCCGCGTGGTGCCGGCGGCGAGCGCCAGGGTCGAATCGGCCGACAGGGCTTCACCGAGTGCAGAGGGCAGGCCGGCCTTGGCGGCCGTCGAGTCGAGCCGGGCCAGCATCGCGCGCGGCGGCGAAGGGTCGATCCAGGCCGCGAAGATCCCGCCGGCGCCGGCGGCCAGCTGCAGCTCGCCCCTGGGCGCCACTCGAAGCCGGTCGTCGGCCGCCCAGCGCTTCCAGTTGCGGCCGCCATCGGTGCTGGACGCGAACCCGAGCCGTCCCGAGGACGCGCCCCAGCCTGCGACGAGCACGTCGCCCACCGCCACGAGCGCCACCCGGAAGGCCCCTTCCCGCGCCTCGGCGACGGTCACTGCACTCAAAGGAGCCAACGGCACCACTGGCGGTGGCGGTGGTGGTGGTGCCGGCCGCAGGGCGACCGGAGGCGCCGGGGGTAGCGGGGGGACCGCGGCCGGGGCGGCACCCCGCCGGAAGGCCAGCACTGCCAGGGCCACCACAACCAGCCCGGCCACCACCGCGCCTGCCCACTTCGCGCGCGAGGGCGCCTCAGGAGCCGGCGGGGCCGGCGGCTTGCCCAGAGCAGCGAGCGACTTCGGCTGGAGGCTGCGGGCCGCCACGTGGCGGCCGGAGACCATCGTGCGGTTGGCCGCCGGGACCCGACCCGAGGACGCCGGCCTGGGCGCTTCCGGCGAAGCAGACTGCATCGCGGCGCTCGACCTCAGGCATCGGCCCAGCGCCCTTTCCATCTCCGCCATATCGGCCTGGCGATCCTGCGGCCGGGTCGCCAGCGACTTGTCGACCACGGCCGCCACGGCGGCCGGCACCTCCGGGCGCACGATTCGCACCATCGGCGGCGGCCCTTTCAGCGCCGCGCGCAGCAGCTCGACGGCATCGTCGCCTTCGTAGGGCAGCCGGCCGGTGAGCAAGTGGAAGAGCGTCGCGCCCAGCGCGTGGATGTCGGCAGCCGGGCCCACCTTCTCGCCCAGCACCTGCTCGGGAGGCATGTAGCCCGGGGTCCCGAGGATCGCCCCGGTCTGCGTGCGCGCGCCGCCGCCCTCGGCCGACCGCGCCAGTCCGAAGTCGAGCACCTTCAGCGTCCCGTCGGCGGCCACCAGCAGGTTGTCGGGCTTGATGTCCCGGTGCAGGATTCCCGCCGCGTGCGCCTCGACCAGCGCGGAGGCCGCTTGCTTGCACAACCTCACTGCATCCATCGGCTCCAATGGACCTTCTCGCGCCAGTTTTGCGCCCAGCGTCTCGCCCGGAACGAACTCGTAGACGATGGCGCCTCGAGACTCGTCGACCGAGAGCACCTTCACCACGTTGGGGTGGGTCAGCTTGGAGGTCAGGCGCGCTTCCCGGAAAAACCGCTCGCGCATCGGACCCTGCCCCACGTACTCCGGCAGCAGGAACTTCAGCACCACCTCTCGCTCCAGCCCCACCTGCAGCGCCTTCACCACCATCCCTTGCCCGCCTGCCCCCAGCAGCGCAATGGGCTCGTAGCCGGGCAGGGTCGGCAGCGCCTGCCGAGAGGCCGGCGCCCCCCCGGGCACCGAAGCTTGCGGCTCGTCGGAGTGGATCACCGTCCGGCCGCGCGGCGGGCGGTCGTCGGCGTCGTCCGTCATGCGCGCGTGCTCCCGGGCTCGAAGCTCGGCGTCACGTCTGGCTCGACCTCGCCAGCGCCTGGAAGTCGACCGAGAAAAGCGCCAGCGGCTCGGCCTTGTTCTTCACCCGGATCGGCGGCAGCGGCAGCGCCGGAATGCGGCCATCCAGGAGCTCCAGCGTCTTTCGGCTGAGATAGACGTCGCCGGGGCCGGTCGCGGATTCGATGCGCTGGGCGGTGTTCACGGCGTCCCCGTGGCAGGTGAACTCCATGCGGCGGCTGCTTCCGATGTTGCCCGCGACCAGGCTGCCGGTGTGGACCCCGACCCCCATCTCGAGCGGGGGGGCTCCCAGCGCCCTCGACTCGGCGTTGAAGGGGCCCATCGCGCGCTGCATGTCGATTCCGGCCCGCACGGCCGACAGCGCGTGGCTTTCGTGGGGCGCAGGCGCTCCCCAGACGGCCATCAGCCCGTCTCCCGTGAACTTGCAGACGGTGCCGCCGTGCCGGAAGACGACGTCCACCATCCGCTCGAAGTAGCGGTTGAGCAGCTCCACGATCTGGCCCGGCTCCAGACGCTCGGAAGCGGCGGTGAAGCCCCGGATGTCGGTGAACATCACGGTCGCCTCGCACAGGGTCCCGCCCAGCCCAAGGCTCAGCTTCCCGTCGAGGACACTCTGCACGACCTCGGGGGCCAGGTACCTCGACAGGTGCGCGCGCACCCGCGCGTCGGCGGCGACCCGCGCCCAGAGCCGCGCGTTCACCAGTGTCACAGCCGCCACCCCCACCAGTCCCGTGAACAGCCGAAGCTCCAGGTCCCCCATCGGTCGCACCCTCTCGAGCGTGTCGGTCCAGACCAGCCCCAGGACCTCGTCGCGATGGACCAGCGGCGCCACCAGGGCGGAGAGCGTCCCGGCCGCCACCAGAGATCCGGTGGCGGGCAGTCGGTCGTCCATGAGCGCGTTGGTGGTCGCGATGGCGGTCCGCTCACCCACCACCTTGCGGAGGACCGTCCGGGAGAGCTGGAAGGCGTCAGGGGTGGTGCCGTCGGCGGAGCGGGCCAGCGCCAGCGAGAAGGTGCGCCGGTCGGGGTTGCGTAGGAGCACGGCCACGCGCTCGGTCCGGAAGAGCTCGAAGATGTCCTGGGCCAGCCGCTCCAGCAGCTTCTGGGCGTCGAGGAGCGTGGCCAGCTCCGCGGTCATCTCCAGCGCTCTTTCGAGCAAGAGCGACCGGGTCGCCTCGGTGCCGTGCCCGGAAGCACCCTCGCCAAGCGTGGTCGGCGCGGGGCGATACTCCGCCACCGGCGGGCTGGCGGCCTCGCTTTCGAGTATCGTGAGCTGGGCGGCCTCGGGCGACGGGCCACCCTTCATCCGGAAGGTTGCCTCGAAGCGGCCGAAGCGCAAGAGGTCCCCGTGCCGCAGCGTCTTGAGGACGACGCGCACGCCGTTGACCCGCGTGCCGTTGGTGCTGTCGCAGTCGCTCACTCCGAAGCTGCCGTCGGCCTGCTGGAAGAACCTGGCGTGGAGGGCGGAGATCGATTCGTCTGCCAGGCAGATGTCACACGTCTCGTCGCGGCCCAGCGTGGTTCCGTTGTCGAGCTCGCGCTCGGTGGCGAACTCCCCGGCCGGTCCGGACCAGACCAGAACGCCCAAGCCGGCGGCGGTCTCCCGCAGCTCCCCGTGGCAGCCGGGACAGAGCGCCTCGACTCCCCTCTTCAGCGACGGAAAGTCGAACTGTTTCAGACAGCTGCTACAGCGGTATCTCATCCGGGACGCCCGGACAGACGGTACCACGCCGGACCGCCGGGCTCCACTGGCCCGGGCTTTGACGCGCTGCATCATTGAACGACGCTTGCCACCGTGCTATCATGCCGATTTCCCGCCGGCGGCCCTTCCATCGCCGGCCTGGGCACCACGACGAAAAGCTGGACAGGAGAGGATTGCCAAGATGACAGCCAAAGCCCCCAAGAAGCCGGCGGCCCCGCAGCCGGTGCCTCACGACGTCAAGTCCCTGGAGCTCGCCGCGGGCGGGCTCAAGCGAATCCGCTGGGCCGACGAGAACATGCCGGTCCTGCGCCTGATCCGCTCCCGCTTCGAGCGCGATCAGCCACTCAAGGGCGTTCGGCTCGCCGCCTGCCTCCACGTCACCACCGAAACCGCCAACCTGGTGCGCACCCTGGTCGCCGGCGGCGCCAAGGTCAGCGTCTGCGCCTCCAACCCGCTCTCCACGCAGGACGACGTCGCCGCCAGCCTCGTGGCCGACTTCGGCGTCCCGGTCTTTGCCATCAAGGGCGAGGACAAGGAGACCTACTACCGCCACCTGCGCGCCGTGCTCTCCACGGAGCCCAACATCACGATGGACGACGGCGCCGACCTGGTCACCGAGCTGCTCTCCCGCAAGGAGCCCCTCCCCAAGGGCTTCATCGGCAGCACCGAGGAGACCACGACGGGCGTCATCCGCCTGAAGAGCATGGCCGCCAAGGGCGTTCTCAAGTTCCCCGTGATCGCCGTCAACGACGCCCTCACCAAGCATCTCTTCGACAACCGCTACGGCACGGGCCAGAGCACGATGGACGGCATCATCCGCGCCACCAACCTGCTCATCTCGGGCTCCACGGTCGTCGTCGCCGGCTACGGCTGGTGCGGCCGCGGCATCGCGATGCGCGCCAAGGGCATGGGCGCCCACGTCATCGTCACCGAGATCGACCCGACCCGCGCCCTCGAGGCAGCGATGGACGGCTTCGAGGTCGCAGCCATGAGCAAGGCCGCCCCCAAGGGCGACGTCTTCGTCACGGCCACGGGTGACATCCACGTCATCCGGCGCGAGCACTTCAAGGCCATGAAGGACAACGCCGTGGTCTGCAACTCCGGCCACTTCAACGTCGAGCTCGACCTCGACGCGCTTTCCGACATGGCCACCAAGCGCGCCATCGTCCGCGACTACGTCGAGCAGTTCACCTTGAAGGGCGGCAAGCGCGTCAACGTGCTCGGCGAAGGCCGGCTCGTCAACCTCGCCAGCGCCGAGGGCCACCCGGCCCAGGTGATGGACATGAGCTTCGCCAACCAGGCGATGGCCGCCGACTACCTGGTGAAGAACCACAAGTCCCTCAAGAAGCAGGTCTACTCGGTGCCGGAGCACCTCGATCGCGAAGTCGCCCGCCTCAAGCTGGCCGCCATGAAGATCGAGATCGACACCCTCACCCCCCAGCAGGAGGAGTACCTCAACAGCTGGGAGATGGGGACCTGAGGCGCCAATGTCGCTCTACGAGATGATCCGCCAGACGGCGGACTACCTCTCGCCCCGGATCGGGGACCGGCCCGAGGTTGCTGTCATCCTCGGGTCGGGCCTCGGCCCGATGGCCGACGAGCTGCAGGACGCCATCCGCATCCCGTACTCGGAGATCCCCAACTTCCCGGTCAGCACCGTGCACGGCCACTCCGGGCAGCTCCTGGTGGGCAGCATCGGCAGCCGGCGCGTCCTGGCCATGCAGGGGCGTTTCCACCTGTACGAGGGCTACACGCCGGAACAGTGCACCTTCCCGGTGCGCGTCTTCCGGGCGCTCGAGATCCCCAGGCTGATCGTCACCAACGCCAGCGGCGGCATCAACCGGCTGTTCCACGTCGGCGACCTGATGCTGATCGAGGACGTCATCAACTTCAGCTTCTTGAACCCCCTGCGCGGCGTCAACGACGAGCGGCTGGGGCCCCGGTTCCCGGACATGTCCTGCCCCTTCTCGCCACGGCTGATGGCGCTGGCGGAGCAGTGCGGCGCCGACCTGGGGATCAAGCTGCAGAAGGGGTCCTACGTGGCGGTCACGGGTCCCAACTACGAGACACCTGCGGAGCTCCGCATGTTCGGCAGGCTCGGAGTCGACGCGGTCGGCATGTCCACCGTGCAGGAAGTGCTGGTCGCCAAGCACGGCGGCATTTCCGAGGTGCTGGGCATCAGCGTCATCACCGACATGGCCACGGGCGAGCCCAACCTCAAGGTGAGCCACGAGGAGGTCATCCGGGCCGCGCGCGAAGCCGAACCGCGTTTCGTTCGTCTGGTTTCGGAGATCATCGTCCGGATGTAGGTCGCGGGGCTCCCCTGCGACTGCGCTGACCGCGGATGCGGCCCGGCGTCCATGGCGCTGACGGCGCCCCCCCTGGGCCAAGGCCGGCAGGCCAGAGCGGCCAAGTTCGTGAAGTTCCTGTTTCCATCGACGATATGTTCACGCAGCTCGACAAGATCGAAGAGAAGTTCTCGGCGCTGGAGCAACAGCTGGCGACGCCGGAGCTTCTTGCCGACCCCAGCCGCTACCAGCAGGTGGCGATCGCTCGCTCGTCGCTCGAGCAGACCGTGACTCTCTACCGCCAGTACAAGAAGCTGCGCGGCGACCTCGAAGACACGCAGGGCATGCTTTCCGGGGAGAAGGACGCTTCGATGCGGGAGTTCCTCGAGGAAGAGGTGCGTTCGGGGAAGGAAAAACTGGCAGGGCTGGAGCAGCGGCTGCGACTGGAGCTGATCCCGAAGGACCCGCTGGACGGCAAGAACACCATCATCGAGATCCGGGCCGGCGCGGGTGGCGACGAAGCCGGCCTCTTCGCGGCCGACATGTTCCGGATGTACTGCAAGTTCGCCGAGGGGAAGCGCTGGAAGCACGAGCTGCTCTCCAGCAGCTCCTCGGGGGTGGGCGGGTTGAAGGAAGTCATCTTCAGTCTCCACGGGACCAGCGTCTACAGCCGGATGAAGTACGAGAGCGGCGTCCACCGCGTCCAGCGCATCCCGGTGACCGAAGCTGCCGGCCGCATTCACACGTCCACCGTTACGGTGGCCGTGCTGCCCGAGGCCGAAGAGGTCGACGTGAAGATCGACGACAAGGACCTCCGCATCGACATCATGCGCTCCAGCGGGCCGGGCGGCCAGAGCGTCAACACGACCGATTCGGCGGTCCGAATCGTGCACCTGCCGACAGGGATGATCGTGACCTGCCAGGACGAGAAATCGCAGCTCAAGAACAAGGCGCGGGCGATGATGGTGCTGCGGGCGCGGCTGCTCGAGCTGGAGCGGGAGAAGCAGGCCGCCGCGCGCAGCAGCCAGCGGCGCAGCCAGGTCGGCACAGGGGAGCGCTCCGAGCGGATCCGTACCTATAATTTTCCTCAGGGGCGATGCACGGATCACCGGATCGGCCTGACGCTCTACCAGTTGCGCGACATCATGGAGGGTGAGCTCGACCCGCTGATCGAGGCCCTGGTCACCAGCGACCAGGAGGCCAAGCTGAAAGACCTGGAAGTGGAATGATCGCAACCTGCAGACCCATGGACATGGACGCTCCCGCTGCCCTCTGGCCGCTGGGCGACGCCGTGCGCCGGGTCGAGGCGATGCTGGGTCAGGCCAGCATCCCGAACCCGCGCCTCGAGGCCGAGCTGATCGTCGGCGACCTGCTCGGCTGCGGCCGCACGGGCGTCTACGTTCGCTGGAACGATCTCTTCCCGGTGGCGTCGATCGACCGCATCCTCGACTGGGCACGCCGGCGCGCCAACCGCGAGCCGCTCCAGTACCTGCGAGGCACACAGGAGTTCTACTCGCGCAGCTTCCGCGTGACGCCGGACGTGTTGATCCCGCGCTCCGAAACCGAAACGCTGGTCGACTGCGCGCGAGAGGCCCTGGCAGCCCGGAGAGGTCCGCTCCGCATCGTCGACGTCGGCACCGGCAGCGGATGCATCGCAGTTTCGCTGGAACGGAGCCTCAAGTCAGTGGAAGTCTGGGCAATCGACGTCAGCCGGCCGGCCATCCGGATGGCCCGGGCCAACGCGATCACCCACGGCTCCAACGTGCACTTCGTCGAAGGCGACCTGTTGAGCGCCTTCCGGCCGGGCGACCTCTTCGACGCCATCGTCTCCAACCCGCCATACCTGGCCGAACGAGAGCGCGCTAGCCTGCAGCGCGAGGTCGCCGAGCACGAGCCGCCCCTGGCCCTGTTTGGCGGTTCGGACGGCCTGGCCGTCATCCGCAGACTGCTCGCGCAGGCGGCGCGCCACCTCAAACCGGATGGCGTGTTCCTGATGGAAATGGCCTACGACCAGGCAGCGGAAGTCTGCCGGCTGGCAGTCGAGCACGGCCTGGTCGTCGTGAAGGTCGTGCAGGACCTGGCCCGGCTGGACAGGGTCTTCGTGGCCCGGCGCGGCTGAGCACGAGGGGCGACGGTGGCGGACCTGCTGCGAATGCCCCCTTCGGAAGAAGGGTCGGTCGCCTACGAGACCTGCCTGGGTCAGTTGCGGCGCGGGCTGATCGCCGGCGGCGTGATCGCCTTTCCGACCGACACGGTCTGGGGCCTGGCCGCGCTGGCCGAGCGGTCCTATGCCGTGCGACGGATCTTCGAGTTGAAGTGCCGTGACGAGAGCCAGGCATTGCCGCTCTTCGAGCGCAACGTGGATTGCGTTCGGCGCTGGGTGGAGGACTGGCCTCGAGAGTACGAGCGCCTGGCGCGCGCGTACTGGCCGGGGCCTCTGACGTTGGTCTGCCGGCCGCGGGCGGGCAGGCTGGCCTCCGTGGCGTCACCGGACGGCACCGTGGCCTTCCGAGTGCCGGGCGGCCGGCTGCTGGACCAGCTCTTGCGGACGCTCGACCGGCCGCTGGCCTGCACCAGCGCCAACCGCTCCGGAGAGCCGCCGCTCAGCAGCGCGACGGCCGTGCTCGACCTCCTCGGACACGGGCTGCTTTACGTGGTCGACACCGGCGAAACCGGCAGCGGCCAGCCGTCCACGGTGGTGGCGATGCGCCAGGGCGCCCTCGTGATCGTGCGGGCCGGCGCAGTGGCTCCGGAAGCGATCGAGCGGACCGCCTCACTTGATCTTCCGGGTGTCGTGTAATAACAATCCCTACGGATTTTCATGACCGACCCCAACGACACCGTAGTCAACGCCCCGCCCAACGGAAAGCGCATCCTGATCGTCGACGACGCGGCGATCATCCGGCGCATCCTGAAGTCGATGTTCCAGAAGAACGGCTTCACCGTCGCCGGCGAGGCACAAGACGGCCAGGAGGGGATCTCGCTCTACCGGGAGCTGAAGCCCGACCTGGTGACGATGGACATCACGATGCCCAACATCGACGGCATCTCGGCCACCCGAGGCATCCTCCAGGAGTTTCCCGACGCGCGCATCATCATGGTGAGCTCGGTCGGGCAGGAAAACGTCATCCGGGAGGCGATCGGCCTGGGAGCCCTGGACTTCATCGTCAAGCCCCTCAAGGAAGAGCAGATCATCAGCGCCGTGAAGCGCGTGCTGGACCTGTGAGGAGTAGACAGTAGCCAGTCGTCAGTAGAGCGCACTGCCCCCTGCTCGCTACTCGCCACCTATGGAACCACGCGGCAGGGCGGCCCTCGTCACAGGGGCGGGGAAGCGGGTGGGCAGGGCCATCGCGCTCGAGCTGGCGCGCCGGGGGATGGATCTGGCGATCCACTACAACAGCTCAGAGGGGGCGGCCGATGAGGTCGTCGAGCAAGCCAGACAGCTGGGCGTCCGCGCCGCGAAGTACCGTGCGGAACTGACCGATGAGCACGCCGTGAACGCCATGTTCGACGCGGTGACCACGAACTTCCCGGAGCTGGCGGTGCTGGTGAACAGCGCGGCCGTCTTCTTTCCGACGCCGCTCGACAAGCTCGACGGCGCCACCTGGGACAGCGTGCTGGACGTGAACCTGAAGGCGTACTGGCTCTGCGCGCGCCGGGCAGCGCAGCACATGCGGGCGCTGGGCCGGGGCAAGATCGTCAACATCGGCTGCGTCAGCTCGAAGCGGCCGTGGGCCGGATACCTGGCCTACTCGGTGAGCAAGGCCGGCGTGATGATGCTGACCGAGTGCCTGGCGCTGGAGCTGGCGCCGGCCATCCAGGTGAACTGTGTGGCTCCCGGTACGGTGGTGTTCGCCGAGCAAGCCTCCGAGGCCCGCAAGACCCAGATCCGCGCGCAGATCCCCGCCGGCCGCGAAGGCGATCCCCAGGACATCGCCGACGCCGTCGCCTTCTTCGTGACCGGCCCCGACTACGTCACCGGCCAGTTCCTCGCCGCCGACGGCGGCCGTGGGCTCAAATAGCCCCCTGCTCCCTGACGCCTGAAGCCTGATCCCTGAGGCCTGATCCCTGAGGCCTTCGGTGCTACACTTCATCCGATGGCCTACCAAGACACCTACGACATCGATTGCCCGTACTGCGGTGAAACGATCAGCCTCGACTTCGACTTCTCGGAGGGCGACGCCCAGAGCTTCGAGATCGACTGCCCGGTCTGCTGCAGACCGGTCGACGTGGCCGTGAGACACACCGCAGACGGCATCACCGCGGGCTCCGAGCGCGAGCGTTAGCGGCGAGATTCCTTCCGCACTCGATCGCCTGGCAGGGCCGGCCGGCCCCCGGGCTCGCGGGAGATGGGAGCAACCCCTTCATGATCCTGGAGACCTTCCCGGTCGGAGCGTTTCAGTGTAACTGCAGCATCCTTGGCGACGAGGAGACCCGCGAGGCGATCGTGATCGATCCCGGAGAGGACGTTTCGACGATTCTGGAGCGCGTTCGAGAGCTGGGCCTCACGGTCAAGGCGCTTGTCCACACGCATGCACACCTGGACCACGTCTCGGGGAGCAGGGCACTGAAGCTGGCCACCGGCGCCGAGATCATGCTCCACAAGGACGACGAGTGGCTCTACCAGAACCTGGCGATGCAGGCCGCGATGTTCGGCTGGCAAGTCGATGAACCGCTGGCGGTCGACCGCTACCTGAAGCAGGGCGACACGGTCGCCGTCGGCAAGGTCGGCGGTGAGATCCTGTTCACGCCAGGCCACACGCCCGGCAGCCTCTGCTTCAAGGTCGACGGCACCGACCCCGTACTCTTCAGCGGTGACACGCTTTTTCAGCAGAGCATTGGCCGCACCGACCTCTGGGGCGGCTCCTTCCCCGACATCATCCAGTCGATCAAGAAGAAGCTTCTGGTGCTCCCAGGCGACACGCTGGTCATCCCCGGCCACGGCGAAACCACCACCATCGACGAGGAAAAGCGGATGAACCCTTTCCTCCGATGACGCGCCCGGACGCCCGCGTCATCCGCGTCAAGATCTGCGGGATCACCACCGCGGAGGACGCGCGCGCGTCGGCGGACGCAGGCGCCGATGCCGTTGGCTGCGTGCTGGCCCAGAGCAAACGCCAGGTCACGCTCGATCGGGCGCGCGAGATCGTCGGGGTGCTCCCACCCTTCGTCGCGCGAGTGGCCGTGCTGGTCGATCCCTCGGAATCGGAGGCCCGCGAAATCGCCTCCAGCGGCCTCTTCACGCACCTGCAGCTGCACGGCAACGAATCGCCCTGCTTCGTCGCGGCCCTCGGACTGCCCGCCGTGAAGGCCGTGCGGCTATGCGAAGCGAAGGACCTTGCCGACCTCGAGGCCTTCGCAGAAGCTGCGCCGGAAGTCTCCATCCTGGTCGACGGGCCCGCAGGCGGCTCCGGCCGCGTCTGTGACTGGAACCTGGCCCGCATCGCCGCAAGCTGCAGGCCGCTGGTGCTGGCCGGCGGCCTGACACCGGAAAACGTCGCCGAGGCGATCCGGGCCGTCGCGCCGGCTGCTGTCGACGTGAGCGGCGGCGTCGAGCTGGCGCCCGGCCGAAAGGACCCTGCCCGGGTCCAGGCGTTCGTGAGAGCCGTGCGCGAGTGCCACCTGCCGCCACCCACGGCGGCGCCAGGCCGGGTGCGAGTGGCCGACATTTCGGAGCTCACCCCGGGTCGCGGGAAGCTCGTCCGCGCGGGCACCCTCGAGCTCGCTCTCCACAACGTCGATGGCACGCTCTACGCCACCGAGGCTGCCTGCCCGCACCGCGGCGGCCCGATGGCCGACGCTTTCCAGATGGGCAAGAACATCGTCTGCCCCTGGCACGGCTGGCAGTTCGACGTCGAAACCGGACGCTCGACTCTGGTGCCCAACGTCAGCATCCGGACCTACCGCGTCACCGTGGACGGCAGCGACGTCTACGTGGAGCTCGGAACGAGTAGTCAGTAGATAGTCGGCATTAGGATGCAGTGCCGAAGTAGGAGCCAGGGCCGCGCCTTCGGGCTCGAGGACCGCCGAGTTAGCGGGCGGGGACGCGCGAGGGCGCCAGTTCCCCCCCATCGAGCCGCGCCCCCCTACTGACTACTGACTACTGTCTACTGACTACTCCCGTAGAACGGCAGCCCGTGAACCGTCGCCTCGCCGCCAGATTCCAGGGTGAGCTTCTTGCCCGGCTCCAGGAGCTCGCGCCGGACATAGCCGAGTGCGACGGGTCGGCCCAGGGCGGGCGAGACGACGACGCTGGTCAAGCTGCCGGCCTCCCGGTCCCCGTCCATCAGCTTGGTCCCGGCCCGGACGACCCCACCGCGCTCGAGCAGCAGGCCGGTGAGCTTACGATTGACGTGCCCCCTGTGAGTCACTCGGGCGATGGTCTCCTGGCCCAGGTAGCATCCTTTCGTGTAGCTGATGGCGTGGTCGAGGTTGGCCTCGAGCGGGATCGTGTCCTCGCCCATGTCCGGCCCGAACCGGGGCACGCCGGCTTCGACGCGCAAGATCTCGAGCGCGTCCAGCCCGACGGGACGCAGGCCGGTACCGAGCTCCAGAAGCGCCGTCCAGAGGGCTGGCGTCAGCTCTCGGGGGAGCACGAGGTCGAAGCCATGCTCGCCGGTCAACGCCGAGCCCGCGATCCAGAGCGGCTGGCCGTCGAAGTCGCACGCCAGCAGAGCGCCGGGCTCCAGCGGCCCGAGCTCCTCGCCCAGGAACCGGCCCAGCACGCGCGGCGCTTCGGGGCCGTACAGGCCCAGATGCCCCAGTTCCTCCGAACGGTCCTTTACCTCTGATTGGAAGCCGAGCGTGTACTTGTCGAGGTGCGTCGTGACCGCCCCGGCCAGCCCGGGCTCCACGTCCAGCACGATCCGGCCGCCGGAAAGGTGCACACGCGCGTCGGCGATCATCTTGCCCTTGATGTTGAGGATCGCCGCGTAGCCCGAGGCGTCGTCGGCCATCCCGTTGATGTCGGCCGTCACGAACCCGTGCAGGAACGCCTTGCAGTCGGGGCCCTCGACCGACACCTTGCCGCGATGGCAAAGGTCGGCCATGCCGCAATCGGTCCGCACCGCGCGGTACTCCCCCTCGGGGTCCTGGAAGCTGGCCGGGACCTCGCAGCCGCCGGAGTCGACGAAGCGGGCGGCGAGCTGGTGTTCCAGGGCGTAGATCGGCGATCTCATGATGTCGGGCGATCCTAGCAGGTCCGCACCTCTGCTACAATTCGGCCTGGCGCGTACGGGTGAAAATCGCGGGGTCGCGAGGTGTGAACAGTTGAGCTACGAAGTCCGGCAGTACCAGCACTTCATCGACGGCGAGTGGCAGGAGCCCGCGGGGGGCGAGACCATCGACAGCGTCTGCCCGGGCGACGGGGAGACGATCGCGCGCATCGCTCGAGGCAGCGCCGACGACGTCGACCGGGCCGTGGCCGCGGCGCGCCGGGCCTTCGAGGAGGAGGAGTGGGGCCACCCGCGCAACGGGCCCGCGCGCGCCGAGCTCTTGCGCGCGGTCGCCTCGCGCATTCGCGAGAAGCGCGATGAGCTGGCGATGCTCGAATCGCTCGACAGCGGAAAGCCAATCACGGAGTCCTCGATGATCGACGTGCCGAGCGCGGCGGACACGTTCGAGTTCTTCGCCGACCAGGTCTCCGGCGCCTCGGCCGGCGAGGTGCTGCCCGTGCCGGGCGACGTGCTCGACTTCACCTTGCGCGAGCCCCTCGGCGTCTGCGGCGCCATCGTACCGTGGAACTTCCCGCTCATGTTCGTCGCCTGGAAGGCGGCGCCCGCGCTGGCGGCCGGCAACACGGTCGTGTTCAAGCCCTCCGAGCTGACCAGCGTGACGGCACTCGAGGTCGCCCGGATCTTCGTCGAGGCGGGCGCCCCCGCAGGCGTCTTCAACGTCGTCACCGGCTTCGGCGAGGAGGTCGGCCAGCCGCTGGCCGAGCACGCCGGCGTCGACAAGATCTCCTTCACCGGCTCCACGGCCATCGGCCGCGAGGTCCAGCGCCGGGCGGCCGGGAACCTCAAGCGCATCACGCTCGAGCTGGGCGGCAAGAGCCCCAACATCATCTTCGAGGACGCGGACCTGGACCAGGCCGTGAGCGGCGCCATGACCGGCATCTTCCTGAATCAGGGCGAAATGTGCTGCGCCGGCTCGCGACTTCTGGTGCAGGAGTCCGTGCACGACACCGTCCTGGAGCGACTCGTGGAGCGCGCCCGCAAGATCTCGGTCGGTCACCCGACTTCCTGGGAGACGCGGATGGGCGCTCTCATCTCGCCCCAGCACCGCCGCAGGGTGCTCGGCTATGTCCAGAAAGGCGTCGAGGCCGGCGCCCGCCTGCTGACGGGTGGCCGTGCGCCCATCGACCCGGAGCTTGCCGGCGGCAACTACGTCGAGCCGACCGTCTTCGCCGGCGTGACGCCCCAGATGACGATCGCGCGCGAGGAGATCTTCGGCCCCGTCGTGGCGGTGATGAGCTTCCGGGACGAGCCGCACGCGCTGGCGCTGGCCAACGACACCTGCTACGGCCTGGCCAGCGCCGTCTGGACGCGGGACGTGAAGCGCGCGTTGCGAGTGGCCCGGGGACTGCGCGCCGGGACTGTCTGGATCAATAACTACAACATGGTCGGCCCCTACACGCCCTTCGGCGGATACAAGCAGTCGGGCTACGGCAAAGACCTCGGAAGAGCCGCTCTGTCCGAATACACACAGGTCAAGAACGTCTACATCGAGCTCGCCGACGACATCCTCTGTCTCTACGAGTGAGCCGGCGAGCTCACCGCCGGGCCGGAAGCACTTTGAGCAGGCTGGCCCGCAATCGCCCGGGAGGCGCTCCGGGCTCGGGCTCGGGACCCTCCATTCGCCCTTCGACGTCGACCAGCTGGCCGGCCCTCAGCTCGAGCGCCAGCGGCTCCTTGAAGCGGACGTCCGCGGCGCCTGCGGACGTGGTCAACCTGAAACCGCGCCCGTCCTCGGCCAGCACTCCGACCGTGCCCCGGTAGCGCCGCGGCGCCTCGGGATCGCGGGCGGCAACGGTCCGCGGCGGCGGTTTGGCAAGCGCTGCAGGCGCCTTCGCGCCGGGTCGCAGAAACAGACAGGCCACGAGCACCAAGGCGGCCAGCGCACCGGCCGCAAGCCCCAGCAGGGCCCGCGTCGACAGCCGCGGCTCGGGGGGCGGCGGGCTCGCAGCCACCAGCCTGGCGGAGGATCGGGCCCGCGGCACGGCCCGCGAGATGCGCGGGCTCGACGGCCGGCCCTCGGGAACGCTGCCTGTCGTCATGGCCGGGAGCTCGCGTCAGTCCCAGTTCCGCGGCGTCGACAGCGTCTGGAGCGAGACCGTTTGGGTCCGGTCGGCCTCGCCCGGCGTCGAGGTCCAGACGATCTCCACCCGGACCGCCAGCTCTCCGCCCGCAAGCCTTCTCGCCAGAGCGCGGCGCTGCATCGCGAACGAAGTCGGTCTCGCATAGTAGGCGGCCAGCGCCTGCCAGCGCGGCCCCTGCCCGGGAGCGGCAGGCGCCCCATCCTGCAGCACGACCGTCTCGTCCCCGGTCGCCACAGGAGGAAACTCGGCAGGCTCCAGCTCGGCCAGAGCCTGCAGCAACGTCTGCCCGTGCAGCGTGGCTTCCAGCATCCGGCCGGCCGAAACGCTCATCCGCGTGCTGGAGGTGACCAGGTCCATCATCGGCACCAGCGCCGCGGCGAAGATTCCGACCCCGATGACGACCTCGATGAGCGAAAAGCCCCTCGCCCGGACACCGGAAACGGCCAGCCTGACTGCCGCAGCACTCACGCTTGCAGCATACCTCGCCGACCGGCGGCTCAGTAGGTGAACACGGTGTCGGTGGTCCGCTCCATCTTCAGCGCCAGCGCCGGGCTGTTCGGTTCGAGCAGGCCGGTGAAGTTGAACTCCTGCACCGGCTCACCCTCCTGCTGGCGCGTGACGCGGCGGCCGTCGTGCACCTGCCACTCGACCGTCCGTGTCTGCAGCCGACCGTCAATCGGCACGTAGCGCGTGATACGGAAATGGCCCGTGGCCAGGTCGGTTACGGCCACCGAGGAGCGAAGGTCGCGTGTCAGGTACTCCATCGTGCGCGCCTGGACGATGGCGCGGGCGGACTCCCGGTCGGTCATCTTCTCGCCCCGCGCCAGGACCACCAGCGCCTGATAGCCCAAGTACATCAGAGCCGAGCCGACCAGCATCGCGACCAGGACCTCGATCAGCGTGAAACCGGGCCGGCGACCGCGTGGCTGTACTGGTCCTGGGCTCATCGTCGTCACTCCCCGGCGACGCTGATCCGGTCCTCGTTGCCGTAGAAGGTGCGCAAGGCCGTGCTGGCCCCGGGGCCGGTGGGGTCCATGTCGCGGGTGTAGCGGATGGTCGGCGGCGCGGAGTTGGTGCGCAGTCCCTGGATGTCGAGCTCCCTGCAGGCGATGCCGCCCGCGATCGTCACTTCGCCCGCCGGGAACCGCACCTTGCCCTGTGCTGCGATCAGGTAGGCCTCGACGGTGGAGACGCCGGGCTCGATGGTGAGGTCGCCCTCGAGGCTGACCAGGGTGAGCGGCTCGGCGCCGCGGCGGATGTTGCCGCGGATGCGCATCGGTCCGCGGCTGGCGAGGATGCCGCCCGAGAGGACCTGGTCGACGGGTCCAAGACTGAAAGGCTCTGATTGCTCCACCAGAACGATGCCCGGCAGCTTCAGGGCCGTGCCCTCGAAGAGGCGATTGCCGGCGGCCTCAGGTGTCAACCTGAACGCCATGCGCTCGCGCAGGGCCGTCAGGAAGGCGGGGATACCTCGGGCCAGGTTGCCCTCGAAGAAGGTCGGCACGGCGAGCTCCGCGTCCCAGAGCCGCTGCAGAGTGTCCGGCGCCAGGCCGTCCGCGGCGGGCAGCGCGCCCAGCCACGGGAGCAGGTCGGAGGAGTAGGAGGCCGAGGGTGGACTCTCGGTCGTCCGGTTCAGGACGCCCATCGAGCTGTACTCCCCGGCGCCCCTGGGGTCCAGCAGCACGTTGAGCGACTGGGCGTACGGCTCTTCCACGGCGGACGTGCCGTAGCGATCGTAGGCAGCCTCGGACTCGAACGCTGCAGTGAGGAGTCCGCGGACGCCGGGAGCGTGCTCGGGAAGCCGGAAGAGCGTGAACGCGAGCTGGCCCGGGGTCGGGCACGTCGGCCCCGGCTGGAGCGTACCCTGGAGCGCTGCGCGGCGCGCATAGACGCGCGACACGGGGCCGAAGACCACGGTCGGCGACACCTCGGGCGCCGTGCCCAGGAGCCTCAGGCACGAGACCTCGCCGGCGCCCAGCTCGGGCTTCACGCGCGTGCCGCCACTGGCCTGGACGGTGGCGAAGAGCGGCGGCTCCAGCCCGATCAGCTCGTAGTTGGACGCGAAGCCGTGATGGAAATGGTAGAGACCGTCGGCCGGCTGCACGAACTCGATGGAGCAGTTGCCCAGGGCGTCCAGGGCGGCCTTGAATCGGCCCAGGAACTGCTCGTCGGCCAGCGCGCTCTCGCCGAAGAGGGCCCGGTAGCGGTAGCCCGGGAGCATCGGCGATTCGCCCCCCTCGCCATAGCCGTGGGCCAGCCGGAGCTTCCAGGGAGTCGCCGTATCGCCGCCGCCCAGGTAGACCCAGCCCTGGGCGTCCAGGAACTTCGGAGCCGCGCCGCCGGAGACGAGCGAAGCGCGGTCGAGCCGCTGCGAGGCGACGAACGGCGCCGTCACGGGCGAGAGGACCCGCAGCGGATGACCGCCGCCCCCCGGACGGCCGTCGCCCGTGGACGGGTCGAACTGCACGTCGATGCAGTTGGGGTCCTGGCCGTCCCCCGTCTGTACGAAGAGCGCAAACCGCCCCAGTACCGCGGGGAGCACGTTGACCACCTTGAACTCTTTCTCGACCAGGATCGTCCGCGCCACGCGCACGCCCGTCTTGCGCTTGAGCGAAGCCTTGCTGAGCACCTGGACCGCTCCGCGTTTCTCGGCCGCCATCGCCGGAATTCCCTCCAGAAGGCCGTCCCAGAGCGGCTGTGCGTCCAGCAGCCGCACCGTCACCTCCAGCTGCGGCGCGAAGTCCGCCAGCCCCGAAATCTGGTCGGCGACGGCAGGCGGCAGCGTGGCCGGGTCCTCGCCCGTCATCAGGCTGAACGGGCCGTCGTCGGAAGTCGCCCCGGTCATTGCGTCGTAGATCGCGGTCAGCACGGCCGAGTTGCGCGGCGCTGCCTGGGCCAGCGCCCGGCTGTTGGCCTGCCTCAGCTCCAGCAGCGCGCTCTTCAGCGCCGCGTCGGCGATGTTGCTGGCCTGCTGGGCGTCCAGGTACCAGTAGCCGGTAACACCCGCCTGGCGAGCCAGCCGCGAGATGAAGAGCATCGCCCCGCCCAGCACCATCAGCAAGAGCACCAGCGCCACCAGGTTGAACCCGCGGCGGCCGCGCGCCCCCGGCGCTTTGCGAAGGGCGCCCGCAGCGGATGCGGCTGGGGCGCTCACTTCGCCTCGACCCAGAGTCCGCAGACCCAGCCGATGCCCTGCGGTGTCTCGACGCGGTACCAGGCGCCGTCGGGCGGAGGCAGGATCTTGAACTTGGAGCCGTTGCGCAGCTCCTCGCTCTTCGCGCCGAACGGCGTCTGGCGCATCATCAAGGGAAACTCGGACTTCACAGTGCCCTCGGTCGCCTCCACGCGCAGCGCGCGATCGGGGGCGGGCTCGGCCATCGTGTAGCGGATGAACGCGTTCTCGAGGCGCTCGGTCTCCTTGAGCGTGGCAGGCTCTGCCTGGTACCACTTCCAGACCGCTTGCTGCTCGGCCGGCTTCGTCACCCGGTAGGCCTTGGAAATCTGCGCCAGGAAGTCTTTCGTCGGCCGGTCCTTGGTCGGCTCCAGGTAGACGTCCGGGACGACCTGGCTGCGCGGGGCCTGAGGTTTCGCCGGCGGCATCAGCTTCACCGCACCGGCCTCCCGTCCGCCCCGGAACCTGGGACTGGCGAACTTGCCGGGGTCCTTCGGCGAAGGGATCACCGCGCGCGACTTCACCGGTGGCGGATCGATCTCGATCTGGGCCGAGTACGACCAGGCGTCCGGTATGTACGCCGGCGGCAAGTCGCCGAGCTGCACCCGGTAGCTCTCTGCCGCGCCGCCACCCGCGAACAGCACCAGAGCCGCCACCGCCACCGCGAGCTGGCGATAGCCGCCGTGGCCGTTCCAGATCGTCCCCATACCGCCCGAATCCTACAGGGAAAAACCGGGGACACACGACCTATTTTAGAAAAATAGGTCGTGTGTCCCCGGTTTTTCTCGTGACGCAGGTTGCCACTGACGCAGGGGCACGCGTGTTAGGTTGGGCAGGGACGGCGACCTTCGACGCTGGCCAGACAATGACACGGAAGTGAAGGAGTTCTCGATGAAGGCTCGATTCGCAGCACTGCTCCTGGCGCTCGCACTCGCACTCGGCTCGCCGGCGGCCGGACCGGCCCAGGACAGGTCGCCCGGCGAGGGCGAGACGGCACGGCTCAAGGTGGAGCTGGCGGAGCTGGACGGCCGCATCGCGAAGCTCGACGCTACCGTCAAGCAGATCGACGGCCGGCGCGCGGAGCTGAAGGTTTCGATCGCGCGTGCGATGGAGGCCTCGCGAGCCCGGATCGCCAGGCTGGAGGCGACCGTCAAGGACTTCGACGGCCAGATTGCCAAGCTCCAGGACACGCTCGAGAACCTCGAGGGCCAGCGCGCCAAGGTGAAGCGCGCGCTCGAAGAAGCCCAGCAAGCCGGCTCTCCCGAGGTCGCTCGCATCAAGGTGACCTTGGCGCGGCTAGACGAGCAGATCGCCAGCGCGCAGAAGGAGCTTCGCTCGGCCGAAGCGGGCCGCGAGAAGTACAAGCAGGCCGTCGCCGACGCCCACAAGGAGTCCCGCGCCGAGCTGGCCAAGCTCGAGGGGACCATGCGTGACCTGGACGGCCAGCTAGCCAAGCTCCATCGCGAACGCGAGGAGCTGGTGGCTCGCCGGGACAAGGTGAAGGCGGCGCTGGCCGCAAGCCAGGCGTTGGACCGGGAGATCGCCGGGCTCCAGGCCACGCTCCACGGCCTGGACGACCGCATCGCCAAGCTCCGCGCGGAGCTCGGCGCGCTCGAGAAGCGCCGCGACGAAGCCAAGCGCTCGCTGGCCGAGACGCAGCAGTCTGCCAAGCGGGAACAGGCCCGCCTCATCGAGTCGATCCGCAACTACGACGGCCAGCTCGCCAAGCTCCAGAAGGAGCTTCAGAACCTGGAGGCGCAGCGCGACAAGGTCAAGACCGCGCTGGCCCGCGCCCTTCGCTCGGGCAACAAGCGCGAGATCGCCCAGCTGCGGCAGACGCTGGCCGGGCTCGAGGACCGGATCGGCAAGCTGCGCGCCACGATCAAGAGCGTCGAGGACCACCGGGCGAAGGCGAAGTCAGCCCTCGCCAACGCCATCCGCGCCTCCCGCGACCGCATTGCCAAGCTCGAGCAGACCATCAAGGACCTGGACGGCCAGCTCGAGAAGCTACGCGCCGCCCTTGGGGACCTCGAAGGCCAGCGTGACAAGGTGAAGGCCGCCCTTGCCGATGCGCTGCGGCGTCGCGGCGGCGACACGGCCTCCACCAGCGCCGCCACGCTTCGCGACCCAGCGCCCGCCGGCAACGGCCCGCCCCAGGCGAGCCTGGAGTCGCTCACGGGCGAACGGTAGCAGACAGACGAGGACGGCGGCCGCTCACTTGACGCGGCCGCCGTCGGGCGTCGAGCCGTCGGGGGTGACGACGTGGTGTTTGCCGTCAGCGTCGGTGGCGGCCAGAATCATGCCGTGGCTCTCGATGCCTCGGATCTTGGCCGGCGCCAGGTTCGCTACCAGCACGACCTGCTTGCCCACCAGCTCCTCGGGGGCATAGCTCTGCGCGATGCCGGCGACGACCTGGCGCTCGCCAGCCTCTCCGAGCGAGACCGAGAGCTGCAGGAGCTTGTCGGCATTCGGGACGCGGGCTGCGGTGACGATCCGCGCGACCCGCAGGTCCGCGCGCATGAAGTCGTCGTAGCCGAGCGACTCGGCGGGCGCTGCTTGCGGCCGGGCAGCAGGCTTGGGTGCCAACGGCTTCGCGGCAGGCTTCGGCGTTGCCTCGACCTTGACGGGCGCCTCGAGCCTGGGGAAGAGCGGCGCGCCAAGCGAGAGCGTCTTGCCGGCGAGACGCCCACTCAAAGGAGCCTCCGAGTCCCATTTGGGGCGACCCGCCATGCCCAGCGTCTCCCGAATGCGTTGGCATGTCGCCGGGATCACGGGCTCCAGGAGCGTCGCGGCCTGCAGGAGCGCCTAGGAGCCGACCGAGAGCACGGTCCCCAGGCGCGCGCGGGCCTGTTCGGCGGCCGGCGGGGTCTCCAGGCGAAGGCCGTCCCCCCACTTTCCGGCAGCCCACTTCCAGGGCTCCGCGCGGTCGACGTACTGGTTGGCGGCCCGCACCAGCCCCCAGGCGCCCTCGAGCGCCTGGTGGAACGCGAACGCCTCGTAGCCCGCGGCCGCTGCTCGCGAGGCTTCGCACGAAGCCTGCTGGAGCTCGCTTTCGAGCGGTCCGCTGGAGCCCTCGGCGACCGGCGGAACGACCCCCCCGAAGTGCTTCTGGATCTGCGTGCCGATCCGGTGCAACAGATTGCCGAGGTCGTTGGCCAGATCGCGGTTGTAGCGGTTGACCAGGATCTCCTCGCTGACGACACCATCCTGACCCCAGGCAATCTCGCGCAAGAGCGTGTAACGCAGCGCATCTGCGCCGTACTTGCCGGCCATCTCGCCGGGCGCGATGACGTTGCCCAGCGACTTGGACATCTTGCCCGTGGGCGTCAGGACGAAGCCATGGATGAAAACATGCGCCGGCAGCGGAAGCCCGGCCGAAAGCAGCATCGCTGGCCAGATGATGGTGTGGAACTTGGCGATGTCCTTCCCGATGACGTGGTAATCGGCCGGCCAGTAGCGGGCCAGACTCGGGGCATCGTCCGGGAAGCCGGCCGAAGTGATGTAGTTGATCAGCGCGTCGAACCAGACGTAGACGACGTGGCCGGGATGGCCCGGGAACGGGATGCCCCACTGGAACGTGGAACGCGAGATCGAAAGATCCTCCAGGCCTTCCTCCAGGATGTTCATCATCTCCTGGCGCCGGGCGACCGGCAGGATGAACTCGGGATTGGACTGGAAGTGGCGCTTCAGCGGCTCGGTGTACTTCGAGAGCTTGAAGAACCAGTTGCGCTCGGTGATCTTCTGAACGGGGCGGTTGCAGGTGGGACAGTTGCCCTGCTCCAGTTTCGTCTCGGGCCAGAAGGTCTCCTCGAACTTGCAGTACCAGCCCACGTAATCGCCCAGGTAGAGGTCGCCGGCGCTCTGGACACGTGTGAAGAGCTCCGCCACGCTCTTGTGGTGTCGCGGCTGGGTGGTGCGGATGAAGTCGTCGTGGGAGATCTCCAGCTGCTTCCAGGCCTCCTGGAAGCGACCGGCGATGCGATCGACGTGCTGCTGCGGCTCCAGCCCGAGCGCCGCCGCCGATTCGGCGACCTTCTGACCGTGCTCGTCGGTGCCGATGGTGAAGCGGACGTCCTTGCCTCGGAGTCGCTGGTAGCGGGCCATCGCGTCGGCCCCGACCTTTTCGTACGCGTGGCCCATGTGGGGCTCCGCGTTGACGTAGTCGATGGCCGTCGTGATGTAGAAAGCGTCCCTGGACACGTCGTCCTCCCGATTGTTGGACGACGATGATAGCACGCGCGGTGCGAGCTCAGAAGCCGAAGAGCGAACCGAAGGCCGAGCCGCCGTAGCCGCCGGAACCGCCGAAGCCACCGTAGCCGTAGCCTCCGCGGGAGCTTCCGCCGACCAGCTCGTTCAAGAGCCCCGCGCCGACCAGCCCGCGCCTGATGCCGGTGCGGCTGCGCCGGCCGTTGTTGAAGACCTCGTTGGCGATGGCGGCGCCGAGGACTACATTCCGGAAGCGATCGGTGGAACTGCCGCGACGGGCATAGGGATCGCCCGAGTAACCGCCAGGATAGTAGGGCGTCGAGTAGCCGCTCGGGTAGTACTGCGGCGAGTAGGCGGGCGCCGGATAGTAGCTCGGGTAGGGCGTGGAGTAGGCCGGTGCGGGCCGGTAGTAGGTCGGGGCAGGCGCGTACTCCGAGTAGGAGCGGTACGGGGAGTAGCCATACTCGCGGTAGCTGTACTCGCGGCGCGGCGGATCGTAGGGCTCCACCCGGAACCGGGAGCTCCTGCCCGACTCGATGCAGCGGTCGTCGCGCTCCACCGAAGCCGATTGCCGGCCGGAGGCTCCATCGAAGCGGGCATGAATCGACTTCTCCGTGTTGGCGACCCGGCTCGAGACCACCGAGAAGGTCTGCGTCTGGCCGGTCTCCAGACTCTTCACCTTCACCGTATGGGTGCCGAGCTTGACGGAGTTGAGATCGATGGGCGTGTCGCCCAGATAGGTGTTGCCCAGGTAGACTTTCGATTCGTGATCGGAAGTCACGTGGAGCGACAACCCGGCAGCCACGGGGCCGCACAGGGTAAGACCCGCCACCAGCAATAGAACAAAGGTCCGGTTCACGCGATGCCTCCTCGTGTGCTTAGAATCCCAGCTGAAATGTATCTGTTTGGATGCTCGCCGGCAACCCAGGTTGCGTGAAATCTTACGGGAGGGCCCATGTTCGACAAAGGCACCGGAATCGGCGTCGATGTCGTCGAGCTTGCGAGGCTGGAGCGGTCTCTGACACGGAGCCCGGAGGCGTTCGCGGCCCGCGTCTTCACCGCCGCCGAGCGGGAACGCGCCCGGGCGTCGGCGCGTCCGCTGGAGCACTACGCCTGTCTTTTCGCCGCCAAAGAGGCGCTCTTCAAGGCGATCGGCCTCCCCTACGACGCGGGCTTCGAGTGGCAGGACCTGGACGTCGACCCGGGCTCGGCCAGGAGGCGCCCCCAGGTCCGATGCACGGGCGCCATCGGGCGCCACCTGGGAGACGATCGCCTGCACCTGGCGCTGGGCACGACCGGGAGGGTGGCGATGGCCTTTGCGATGAGAGTGAGGAGTGAGGAGTGAGGCTTGAGGAGTGAGGCTCGAGGAGTGAGGCTCGAGGGGGGGGATGCGAAGGGAGAGAATCCGTAATAATAGGGGAGTCGTCGAGAGCTCGATCGATATGTCCTTTCTGGAATCCGCAAAGTCCGCACTGGGGCTTGTCTCACCGTGCCCGAAGTGCGGCGAGCGGCTTTCACGTCACCGGCTCTTCACGGCGCCTGCGGGCGACGACCTGGTGCTTGTGGAAGCGTTGATGAAGCTGGGGCGCGCCCGCGACGAGACCGTGCGGGCCGAGGTGGAGGGGCTGATCGCCGGCCGCCTACGCCTTCCGGCCGACACGAAGAGCGGCGTACAGGCCCAGCTTTCGCACTGCCCGGCGTGCAAATTCGGCAAGCTCGAGCTCGCGCTGCTGAAGGACGGCCGGGTGCTCGAATCGCGCTGCCACTCGGCCGCCGGCGCGGGCTACGGACTACTGAGCCAGCTCCTGGGGGGCAAGTGACCGAAAACGTCCCTCTCGGCTACGGGCCACCGGGTCGCTACCGGTTCCCGCGCGCCGTCAACGTCGTATACAGCCGCAAGGGCGACCGGCTGGACCTGGCGGTGGCGCTCGACGACGGGGGCCGGGCGGCCCGGCTGCAGTACTCGCTGTGGCCCAGCGGCAAGCGCACGGCCGCCGAGCTGGGCGAGGTCGCGTTTCCAGGCGGCGGCAGCGGGCGCGCGGCCAGCTTCACGGTGCCGGCGACCACGCTGGGCGTGCAGCTCGACTTCTACGACGCCTCCGGCCTGAGGATGCCCGACCTTTCGTGCGTGCTCAATCCGCGCGAATCCTCGCTCGGCAGCCCGCCGTTCACGGGAGAAGGCTACGCGCTGGCAGGCCCCATCGGCCTAGGCCCGAAGGGCTCGTTTGCCCGCGAGCACCGCGTAACGCTGCTGGCGGCCAAGGGCGAGGGCTTCCACATCCGGGGGCGATTCCTGGTGGACGACGGGGGCGAGGCGCTCTTCGTCCAGACCAGCGACCCCCGGGGCACGCGCGTGGAGACTCATCTTCTGGCGCGCGCCACGGCCCACGCACCGACGACCCAGGAGCTCTCCTTCGTGGCGGAGCCAACCCTGGCGCTGGTCGACTTCCTCGACCGGCACGGACAGGTCTTGCCCGCGATGTCGTTCGTCTTCGACTTCCGCTCGGGCGAGCTCAAGCCGCAATCGCCGGATTGCAGCTCGGCCGCATTCCGCGCCTGTGGCCCCAACTCCCGGCCCCAGCTCCTGGCCGTCACCTGCCGGCTCTGCAAGAACGACAAGCCTCTGGCCGACTGCGTCGACCCCGAATCGCTGGGCGACGCGGCGCGCGATGCAGTCGACCGCGAAGCGCTGCCTGCCTGGGACATGCAATTCGTCTGCTCCGGCTGCCTGGCGCGCGCCCAGGAGGCCGCACGCGAGAAGCGTCAACTGGCCCGGCTGGCCGCCTACTACGCCGCGCTCAGCAGCTCGGTGGGGCTCTTCCTGCAAGCCTTTTTTGGCGTCATGCAGGTGCTGTTGCCACACGGCCCCTACCTCTACACGCTGCTGCGCGACACAGTTCCGGCCCTGGCGGCGCACCCCCAGCTCCTCGTCTCGCTGACGGCGATCGGCTGGGGGTTCCTCTTCACGATGCTCCCCCTGGCCAGCCTCTGGCGTGCGTTCGTGAGCATCTTCTACACGTCGGTGATGGGGTCCGGCACACTCACCATCGCCTCGCTGGCATTCCAGGCGACCATCGCCTACTGGGTCTATCGCTACCTCTCCCTGGCGCAGATCCCCGAGTTCTTGCCGGTGCCCGCGGGCAAGAACCCGCTACTCTGGCTGAACTTCTACCTCTACGCGGTCCTGGCGGCGCTCTGTCAGGTCCTGTTCCAGGAATTCTTCGCGCAATCGCTCGCCGCGTTCGCCGACAAGCTGGTGCGGCGGGGACCGGGCATCGCCTCGCGGGTCAACCGGGTCTTCCGGCGCTTTCAGAAGCTGGCCGGTCTTCACCAGGAAGAGGAGATCTTCACGACGCTCAAGGAGATCCTCCTGGAGGACGTCGGAGTCCGCGAGTACCACGTGTTGATCTCCGACGACGACCGGCAGGTCTACGTGCCTCGGGTCAGCGAGGGCCGTGCGCTGGCCGAGATCGCCTCGGTGCGTGTGGCCCGCGGCGACGCCAACTTCCTGGGACACGCGGCGATGTTCGGGGAGATGTACGGCGAGCACAGCCTCAAGAACCCGGACCTCAGGCGCGTGCTCTCGAAGGGCCCGCTGCCATGCAAGGTCTGCGTGCCGGTGAAGGTGGCCGGCGAAGTGCGCGCGTTGCTCAACGTGGCGCGGCTCGACGCGGAGGCCTACGACTCGGACACGCTGGCGCATCTTTCGACTCTTGCATCCCTCCTGGGGCTGGCGCTCACCAACGCCCGCGCGCACCGCACCAAGGACGAACAGCTTGCTCGCTCGCAGGCCTCGCTGGAACGCGAGCTGGCTACCAAGGAGGAGCTGCGGACGGCCTTTGCCAAGTACGTCCCGCCCGCCCTGATCGACCGGATCATGAACGATCCGGATGCGCTCAACGCGGAGCCCGAACGCGGCACGTTGACGGTCCTTTTCACCGACCTCAAGGGCTTCTCCACGCTCTCGGAGAAGATCGGCGACCCCACCGAGCTCGCCCGGCTGCTCAACCTCTACTTGACCGCGATGACGGATATCGTCTTCCGCCACTGGGGGACGCTCGACAAGTACGTAGGAGACGCCGTCGTCGCCTTCTTCGGCTGGCCCATCGGCTACTACCAGGACCACGCCCGCCGCGCCGTGGCCGCTGCCATCGACATGCGCGACCGCATGGCCGACCTGGCCGTCGAGATGGGCCACCCCGACCTGTCCATGCGCATCGGCGTCAACACCGGCGAGATGGTCGTCGGCAACTTCGGCAGCGCCGTCCGCAAGAGCCTCACGGTGCTGGGCGACAACGTCAACCTGGGCGCGCGGCTGGAGCCGACCAACAAGGAGTACGGCACCGAGGTGCTGGTCACGGGCGACACGATGGCCCAGACCGGCAACCACTTCTGGGCCCGCGAGATCGACCGGGTCCGAGTCGTCGGCCGCAAGACACCCGTATCCCTCTATGAGCCGCTGGCCCCCCGTGCGACGCCGCTGCCGAACGAGCTCGAGGAGATGCTGGCGCTCTACGAACGGGCGCTCGCGGCCTACCGGGCGCTCGACTTCGCAGGCGCGATGGCGCTCTGGAGCCGCGCGTTGCAGGTCGTCCCCGAGGACGGCCCCTCGCGGGCGATGCTGGATCGGGCCGAGCAGTACGCCAAGTCCCCGCCGCCGCCGGGCTGGGATGGCGTCCACGCCGTCAAGGTGAAGTAGCGCCGCGCCCGCCGTCCGCGTTACGGGACCAGCTCCACCGTGCGGACGAAGCGCGGCTTACCCGCCCCCGTGTCGACCTCCGCGAACCGCCAGACACAGTCCCGCCGGATGCGTTCGAAGAGCGCCTGCGCCCGCTGTTCGTCGCCCCGGTCCCGCGCTATCCGATAGAGCGCCAGGAGCGCGTCGTCGGCCAGACACGAAGACGGCCAGCGCTCGGTCACCAGCTCCAGCTCCCGGCTCGCCGCCACGGCGTCCCCCCGCGCCAGCAGCAGCCGGCCCGAGAGAAACGTCGCGTCGTCCACCAGAGGTGAGGCCGGGCACCGCTGCCTGAGCTGCCTCAACGCCTCGAGCGCCTCCGCGGACCGCCCCAGCTCGCGCTCGAGCAGCGCCAGCCGGAAGAGCGCGTTGTCGACCAGCGGCGAGCTCGCCGGCGCCTCGGCCAGGCGCCTGAATCCGGCCAGCGCTCGCTCGGCGTCCCGGTCGAAGGAGTAGGCCTTCCAGGCGGTCAGATACGCCAGGTTGTCCGAGGGAAAGGCCGACGTCAGGAGCACCAGCAGCGGCAGCAGCCCTCCCCCCAGGGCAAGCGCCAGCCGCGTCGGCGAGTTCGGCCCCCGGATCTCGCGCACCATTCCGTGGCGGATCCACTCGTAGCTGAGCAGGACGAAGCTCACGACGCAGCCGCCCATCATCACCAGACTCGAAAGCACCACCAAGTCCGTGAACGGTCCGGGCGAGACATCCAACAGATCGCGCCAGAAATCCGAGCGGCCGAGCGTCGCCGGCAACGCCAGCGCACAAATCGTGGCCGACAGCGTCGCCGCCAGCTGCCCGAGAGGTAGCGCCCAGAGCGGCGTCTGCCCGCGGGACCCGGCCCGCCTGAGCGCCCGAAAGACCTCCCTCGACGCCACCGGCAGGAGCCCCAAGAAGACCACGCCTGCAGCCACCAGAGGCGCCAGCCTCAGATTTCCGAAGAGGTACCCGCACCCGAGCGCTGCCGAGACGCTCACCAGCAGCGCCACGTGCGCCAGCACCGAGATCGCGATCGTGGCCACCACGTCAGGGTCTCGTCAGGAAGGCGCGCAGCCGGCCGGGAAGCTCGGCCCCCAGCTCGACTCGCTCGAGCTCCGGTCCACCCGCCAGCGGCTCGAACGCGGCAGCGGCCCACCCTCGCTCGGCCCACTCCTCGCGCCCCATCCGGGTGGGACCGGCGGGCACCACTGTCGGCAAATCATCCGCCGAGTCCGATTCCTCGTCCCGACTCGCCTCGCCGAGCTCGGCCTCCCAGGCGAGCGCCGACTGCAACCGGGCGGGCGGCAACGGCAGCCCCGCAAGCTCCGACCGAACCTGGGCCGCCAGCCGCCGCGCCCCCATGCGCCGGGCCGCCATCGACAGCACGAAGCTGGCCACGGACCGGCCCCGCTCCAGGCCCCTCCGCTCCAGGTAGAGCTTCGCGTCCAGGGAGGCCGCAAACGTGTCCCCGGCCTGCCAGTGCGCCACCGCGCGCCCCAGGTGGACGCCGGCCTCCGGATAGCCGGAGTCGACCAGCCCCCGGTAGAGCTCGAGCGCAGCTCGCGGCTGCTTGGCACCGATGGCCGCGCTCGCCCCCAGCAGTGACGGCTCGATCCCTGCAGCCCCCGCAGGCAGCTCCGTGGCTGCCTCCGTCAGCAGCGTCGCATCGCCCAGCCAAAGAGACACCGTTTCCATCGTCTCGCGGATCTCGGGCGAGGCGAGCACACCATTGGCTGACCGCTCCAGCGCGCTGCGGATGAGCGCCGCCGCCGAGGAGGTCTGCCCCAGCTCCATCTTGTACCGGGCCAGGAGCGCCGCCACGGCAGCCGACTGCCGCTGCCTGGGCCCCAGGACAATCTCGATCGACGTTCGGTCCGCCGGAGAGTCCAGACAGGCGCGCAGCGCAGCCGGACTCTCCGGATCGCGCGACAGCCAGGCAAGGTTCGTCTCGCCCTCGCGACGGCCGCGCGACCGAGGGGGCTCGGGTGCCGCTCCTCCCCCCCCGCCGGCAGCGGGACCAGCGACGGTGGTGGGCATCGATGGCGCGGCTGCAGGCGCCTTCACGAGCACCAGCGTGCGCGTGGTCGCGCCCGAGCGGCCTGCACCCGAACCCGGATGCCGCGACAGCCATGCGAGCCGATCGACGCCACCGGGGGATTGCGCTCCTTCGTCGGGCAGGAGCAGGGTGGCCAGCGCCAGCGCGATCGCAGCGAAAGCCGTCCAGACGACGGCCACCCAAGGAAACGACGCGCGGGGCGGCGCAAGGACCACGGGCGATCGGCCCGAGGCTGCACGGCCGCCCACGGGAGAGCGCACGACCGTCGCCGTCGCGCCGCTCGGAATGCGCCCCGGCTCACCCGCTGTCGACTGCCTGGCCTGGGCTGGCAGGTCCGGGAGAAGCAGCGCCTTTCTCAGGGCCTGGCCGAACGCGGACGCCGAGGGATACCGCAACGCCGGATCGCGCTCCAGCGCCACGGCCAGGAGCGCGCCGACGCGAGACGGGATGCGGGGATCGACGATGTCGGCCCTGGGAGCCCTCTCGATCATCTTGGCCCGCAGGAGCCCAACGAACGTGTCGCCCTCGAAGGGCAGCCGGCCAGTCAGCATCTCGAAGAGCACGCAGCCGACGGAGTAGATGTCCGAGGCGGCCGTCGCCGCGACGCCCTCGGCCTGCTCTGGCGAGAGGTAGAGCGGCGTGCCGACGATGGCGCCCGGCTGCGTGGCGGCCCGGCTGAGCAGCAGGTCCTTGGCGATACCGAAGTCGGCGATCTTGGGAACGCCCTGGGTCGAGAGCAGTATGTTCTCGGGCTTGATGTCGCGATGGAGAATCCCGGCGGCGTGGGCGGTCTGGAGCCCGTCGCAGATCTGGGCCGCGAGCTCCAGGGCCTCCCGCGCCGGCACGGGCCCCTCGTCCATACGCCGACGCAGCGTCTTGCCGGGGACGAATTCGAAGACGATGAAGGGCAGTCCGGCCGCCTCGTCGGAATCGTGGACGGCCACCAGGTGCGTGTGAGAGAGCCTGGCAGCCATCCGGGCTTCCGCGGTGAAGCGGCGCCGGCAGCCCTCGTCGCGCGCCAGCCCCTCCGATAGGAACTTGAGCGCGACGCGGCGGCCAAGTGACCGCTGGGTGGCCGCGTAAACGGTGCCCATCGCCCCCTCGCCGAGCTTCTCTCCGAGCTGGTACTTCTCGCAGAAGGAAGCGTCCAGGGCCAGTTTCTCTCGGAGCTCCGCCACGAAACCAGTCTAGTACACACCGCCATTGTCCGGGCGCCGGCCGGAATCGGGCGAGTACGCGAAGATCCACTCTAGGAGCGGAATTGCTTGACATTGCAGGCCATGTGGCCCAAAATGGAACCCTTCAATTGTTTGGACTTAGGAGAGTGATATGTCGATGGGATTCGGTTCGTCCAGTGGCTGGCGGCCCTTCGTCAGCGTGGGCACTCGCATGCTCATGGCTCGACGGCAGGTTTGGGAATTGAGGAAAAGGGGGTACGCGGCTAACCCGGTCGTCGTTCAGGGGCAAGACCTGAGGGGGACGTTCTGGGGGGATAACTGGAGGACGAACCTGGAGTCCTCGGCGGAACTGGCGGCGCTGCTACCGAGCGCCCTGGAGTATCTGCGAAACGATCTGCTGGTCGATCTCAAGATCGAGGCCGGGCAGATCAGCGCACTTGTCCAGGGAGCGGAGCTCTACACCGTCAAGATCGAGGTGCCAGTAATGCCCGAAAGCGACTGGCAGGAGATCGTCCAGGCGTGCGAGCGGCAGGTCGGCTCCGTCGTGGAGCTGCTGGCTGCGGCGCCGGCTTCGGTGGTCACCGCGCTGACCCGGAAGCCGGGCGGCCTCTACCCGTCGGTAAGCGAGCTGAAGTTGTCGTGCTCGTGCGCCGAGTGGGCGGGCAACTGCAAGCACGTCACCGCGGCGCTCTGCGGGGCCGGCGTCCGGCTCGACGCGCACCCGGACCTGCTGTTCCGGCTGCGACAGGTCGATCCGTCCGACCTCGTGATGCATCCGCAGCAGCCGGACGAGGCTCCACGGGCCGAGGAGCCCCCCGTCCTGGCGGAAGCCGCACATTCGCTCGAGGAGCCTTTCCCCTCGCAGCAAGCCGCGCCGACGGAGGAGGAGCCCCAGGCCTCGCCGCTACTCGCGCGGGCAGTCGAGCAGCCGCTTCCTCTGCCGCAAAGCGCACCGGCTGTCGAAGAGCAGGTATCCGCGCCGCTTCCCGCGCAGGCGGGCGGAGAGTCGCTCCCCCCGCTGCAGCCGGCTCAGGAGACCGAGGACCTCGCCTCGTCGGCGCAGCCCGTGATCGAGGCGACAGCGGTAGCTCCTGCCATCGAGGAGACTGTCGAACCGGTTCCGACTCCGCAAGCAGCCGAAGTGCCGGCTGCGGCCGAGCTCCCCTTCCCTTCGGAGCCGCTCACGGCAGCTCCGGAGCTGGCGGTCCGACCCGTCAGCCCCGAGCCCGCGTTCGAAGTCGAGCAACGCTCGACCTCGATTGCCACTGCGGAGCCGGCCAGGGAGCTTCCCGCTGCTGTCATGACGGCAACCGCGCCCGTCCCGGCGGCTGAGATCGAGCCCGCTGAGGCAATCCCGGTCGCCATCGAGACAGCCCCCAGGCCTGCGGCTGTCGCGGCAAAGCCCGCTCCCCGCCCCGCTTCCCGGGCCACCCGGAAGGCCAAGCAGGCCAAGCCGGTCCCGCGCACGCCGCTGCCGCGAGTCCGCGGCTGGCGCTCCCAGACGACGACGATGGAGCTGCTGCTGGATGCGGGGCTATCGACCTCCGAGCTGCGCGAGTGGTTGGCAGACGGAACCCTGATCCTGACCGATCAGGCCACGGTCTACTACACGACGCCCAGGGCGGAGATGCTCCTGGAGCGGAAGGCACCCAAGCCGACACGCCGGCAAGCCCGGTAGAAGCCGTCCCCAATCGACCACAAGCACCGCACGCCGGCACCACCGGCTGCGGTGCTTTTTCTTCCCGGATAGCGGGGTCGCTACGCGTGCGCCAGCTCGGGAGTGGCCTCGCCGAAGCCGGGTTGCCCGGCGGGCTCGGCAATGGGCTGGTCGCTTGCGACCACGCGGTTGCGGCCGGCCTTCTTGGCCCGGTAGAGGCGCGCGTCGGCGGCAGCCAGGATGTCGGCGATCGGATCAGCGGCTTCCTTGCGGACCATCGGAAGGGTGGCGACTCCCAGGCTCATCGTCACGGCCAGCTCGGTCTCGTCGAGGACGATACGAGTAGCAGCGATGCGCTCCCGGATGCGCTCTGCGACGAGCTTGGCGCCGTCCAGCGATGTCTCGGGGAGCAGGACAGCGAACTCCTCACCACCGTAGCGCGCGAGGAAATCGGACTCGCGCAGCTCACCCATGGCGCGGGCGGCGACTTCCTTGAGAACTGCGTCGCCGGCCGGATGGCCGTGCGCATCGTTGACCTTCTTGAAGTGGTCGACGTCCATCATGACGATGCTGAAGGGCCGCTCGTAGCGCGTGCTGCGGCTCATCTCCTCGGCCAGCCGCTTCATCAGGTGGCGGCGGTTGAAAGCGCCGGTGAGCTCGTCGGTGATGGAGAGGCGCTGGGTCTCGCGATAGAGCCGGACCAGCTGCCGATTCGCTTCGGCCAGCTCCTCCTCCCGAACGCGGAGGCGCTTGGCGACGTAGCCGGTCGAAAGCGCAGCCAGGAAGAGCGCAAAGCCGATCAGCAGCGACGCGCTGGCGACGTAGGCCGTGTTGAGGCAGTGGCTGGTGTGACCGGCGGCGTCCATGAACGGCGAATGGGGCAGGGCGCCCACGTTTTCGAGCGCGCAGAGGATGGCGAAAAGCGACGCCCCGCCGGCGGCGGCCTTCAGGCCGGCCAGGAAGTTCACGTGGAGCGAGGTTCCGGCCACCTGGATGAAGAGGAACGGCAGGAAGAAGCTCTCGACGCCGCCCGTGAAGTAGCAGATGACGCCGATGGTGAGCACGTCCGCGACGACGCAGAGCTCTGTCAGCAGGTCGCTATGGATTCCGCGCCGGTGGCACTGGCGCCGGATCTCGTTGAGCACGAAGAGGGGCACGAGCGCGCCGAGCGCGTAGCCGTTCACCGGGACCGCTCCGGTAGCCGCCAGGCCCGCGTAGAGCGCCGCCAGCCCGAGCAGGATGCCGCCGCGGAAGCGGACCGCCCAGATCTGCTTCTCCCGGAACTCCCGCGTGATGTTGGCTTGCGACTGCATGCTTCGCCTCCGCGACCCCGGTCGCGGAAAGTTGCGGGATTATACCCCCCGAAGCCGCGAATGGGAAGCCCTGAACTGGCGACGGCCCGTCTGGTGCCGTGCGGTCCGCGACGCTACTCGCGGTACTTGTTGTAGACCTCCAGGATCTCCTGGAAGCCCCTGTCGAAGGCGTCGAAGACACCGGGATCGAAGTGCTTGCCGCGGTCGCCCCGGATCATGGTCATTACCTTTTCGAGCTCGTAGGCGGGCTTGTAGCAGCGGCGGCTGGTGAGGGCATCGAAGACGTCGGCCAGCGCCACGATGCGGCCCTCGATGGGGATGTCCTCGGCCTCCAGGCCCAGGGGGTAACCAGTGCCGTCGAACTTCTCGTGGTGGGTCAGCGCGATGATGCGGCTGACCTCGAGCAGCTCGGACTGGGAGCCGCTGAGGATCTTGGCCCCGATGCTGGTGTGGGTCTGCATGATCTCTCGCTCGATGGCGGTCAGGCGGCCCGGCTTCAGGAGGATGGCGTCCGGGATGCCGAGCTTGCCGACGTCGTGCATGGGGCTCGCGTAGAGCACCAGCTCCGCCCGCTCCTCGGTCATCCCGTAGTGGCGCGCGATGATCTGCGAGTAGTTGCTCATCCGCTTGAGGTGCAGGGCAGTGTCCTCGTCGCGGTACTCGGCGGCGATGGCCAGCCGGTAGATGGTGTCCAGGTGCGCTTCCTTGATGGCCTTGGTGAGCTGCGCGTTGTCGAGCGAGACTGCCGCCTGGCTGGCGATGCAGACGACCAGGCTCTCCATGTCCCTATCGAAGGGGACCACGGTCCCGTCCTTGGCCGTGGAGTTGATGAGCTGGATGACGCCGAGGACCTTCTGCTGCTGGTTGCGCATCGGGACCAGAAGCATCGATTGGGTCCGGTAGCCCGTCTTCTGGTCGAAGCCGCGATTGAACTGGTAGGGGCTGTCGGCCGGAATCTGGTAGGCGTCCACCAGGTTGAGCACCTGGCCGGTCTCGCAGACGTAGCCCGCCAGGCTCTGCATGTTGATGGGGATGTAGAGATTGCGGAAGGAGGGGGCATCGGCGGGCTGCGGACCGATTCCCATGCCGAGCGTCTTGTTCTGGCTGGCGGCGAACCGCAGCCGGTCACCTTCGCGGATGTAGAGGCTTCCGGCGTCGGCGTGCGTGAACTCCCGCACCTCCGTCACGATGAGATCGAGCAGCTTGTCGAGGTCGTGCTCGCTCGTCAGCGCCACCCCGATGCGCGTGAGGTGGCCTATGCACTCCTGGAGCTGTTCGACATTCATCATCGGACTGAACGGTCACACGGCCGTCGCTCGGCGCGAACGGCAGAGGGGGGTGGCCCGCCGGGCCGGCCGGATTCGCGCGGGCTCCGCCGCTGACTCACTGAACATCTTAATGCACCGGTCTGCCCGTGCCTAGCGGCCTGGGCGTCACAACATCCCCAGCTGCAACTTGGCCGCCTCGCTCATCTTGCTCATGTCCCAGGGCGGGTCCCAGACCAGCTCGACCTGGGCGTCCTTCACGCCTGGGATTGCGAGAATCTTGTCGATCGCTTCCTGGCGCAGCATGCCGCCCATCCCGCACCCGGGCGCCGTCATCGTCATGGCCACCTGGACCTTGATGCCCTCGGACTCGGTGGGCACGACCTGGCAGCAGTAGACCAGCCCGAGGTCCACGATGTTGACCGGGATCTCGGGGTCATAGATGGTCTTGAGCTGGTCCCATACGAGCTGGGCATCGACCCCTTTGCCGGGCTCCGAGGGGACGGTGGGCGAGGCCGGGGCCGCGGCCACGATGGGCGCGGGTGGCGGCGGCGGGGGCTGCATCCCCAGGGCATCCGCGTCCTTGCCGGCGATGCGCGCCAGGAACCCGCGGTCGGTCATGACCGTGAAGTTGCCGCCCAGGGTCTGGGTAATGGTGACGATCGTCCCCTTCTCGAGAGGAACACGCGTTCCGAAGGGAATCTGAATGGCCTCGCAGTCGCGCTGGAGGCTAACGGTCTGTTGAGGTTCGTACATGGTCGGAGTGGTGCTCGGAGCGAGCCGGAGTCATTCGGTGGTTACCTGCTGCCCCTCGCCCTTCAAGGCGGCCTTGAGGGTATGCCAGGCGAGACTGGCGCATTTGACACGCGCGGGGAACTCGCAGACGCCGCTGAACACGGCCAGCTTCCCCAGGATCTCCGCATCGAACGGATCGCCGGGCTGGCCGGTCACCATCTTGTGGAAGTGCTCGAAAACCCGGTCGGCCTCTTCCAGGGTCTTCCCCTTGACGGCGCCCGTCATCATCGAAGCCGAGGCTTTGGATATGGCGCAGCCGGAACCCTCGAAGCTGATGTCCTGGATGATGCCCGAGGCGACCTTGACGAACAGCACGAGCTGGTCGCCGCAGAGCGGGTTGAACCCCTCGGCCCTGGAGCAGCTGTCCTCCATGCGGCGGTAGTTTCGGGGTTTCTTGCTGTGATCGAGGATGACCTCCTGGTAGAGGTCTCGCAGGTCGGACATCAGCAGAACACCTCCCGGACCTTTGCGAGAGCCGCGACCAGCGCGTCGATCTCGGAGGCGGTGTTGTAGAGGGCGAAGGAGGCGCGGGCCGTCGCCGGTACCTTGAAGTGCTGCATGACGGGTTGGGCGCAGTGGTGACCCGTGCGGATTGCAACGCCCTCGAGGTCGAGCACCGTCCCGATGTCGTGGGGGTGCACGCCCTCCATCACGAAGCTGACGACGCCCAGCTTCTCGCGGGCCGTACCGATGATGCGCACGCCGGGGACCTCTCGAAGCTTGCGGGTGGCCAGCTCCAGGAGCGCGCGCTCGTGGGCCTCGACGCCGGCCAGGTCGAGCGCACGGAACCACTCGATCGCCTCGCCGAGAGCGATGGCCCCGGAGATATGCGGGGTGCCCGCCTCGAACTTGTAGGGGATGACGTTGTAGGTGGTCTTTTCGAAGGTGACCGAGCGGATCATGTCGCCGCCGCCCTGGTAGGGCTGCATCGCCTCGAGCCGTTCGGCCTTGCCGTAGAGGACGCCGATTCCGGTGGGCCCAAAGAGCTTGTGGCCCGAGAAGACGTAGAAGTCGGCGTCGAGAGCCCGGACATCGACGCCGATGTGGGGCACCGCCTGCGCGCCGTCGAGCAGGACGGGCACGCCCCGGGCGTGCGCCAGTTGCACGATCCTCTCCACCGGGTTCACGGTCCCGAGCGCATTGGAGACGTGCACGACACTGACGAGCTTGGTGCGGGCGGTCAGCAGCTCCTCTAGCCCTTCGAGCTCGAGCTGCCCTTCGTCGTCCATCGGGATGACGGCGAGCTCGATGCCGAGCTCATCGCGCAGCATCTGCCAGGGGACGATGTTGGAGTGATGCTCCATCTCGGAGACGACCACCCGATCGCCAGCCTTGAAGAACCGGCGGCCCCAGCCGTGGGCGACCAGGTTGATGGCCTCGGTGGTCCCTCGGACGAAGACGATCTCCCGGTCCTCGCCAGCGTTGAGGAACTGGCGAATGCGGCGTCGGGCGCCCTCGTAGGCCTCGGTGGCGCGCTCCGAGAGGCGGTGGACGCCGCGGTGGACGTTGGCGTTGTCGGCGCCGTAGTAGCGGCCCAGGGCGTCCATCACGACTTGCGGCTTCTGGCTGGTCGCCGCGTTGTCGAGGTAGACGAGGTGCTTGCCGTGGTGGATCTCCTGATCGAGGATCGGGAAGTCCCTGCGCACGCGCTCGACGTCGAACGGCGCGGCCGGACCGGCGCCGGGGGCTGTCGCAGCGGAGGCCTTGGCGAGCGTGCTCATCCGCGGCGCTCCTGGGACTTGTCGAGCCAGCGCCTCACGAGCCCCTGGAGCCGGCGCTTCACCGGCGGCAGCGCGAGCCCGTCGAGCACATCGCTGGCAAAGGCGTAGGTGAGCATGTTGCGCGCGACATCGGCGGGAATGCCTCGAGCGCGCAGGTAGAAGAGGGCGTCCTCGTCGAGCTGACCGACGGCGGCGCCGTGGGTGCACTTGACGTCGTCGGCGTAGATCTCGAGCTGGGGGCGGGTATCGACTTCGGCCTCGCGGGTGAGGAGCAGGTTGCGATTGCTCTGCGAGGCGTCGGTCTTCTGGGCGCCCGGCCGGACCAGGACCTTCCCGTTGAAGACGCCGCGGGCAGCGCGGTCGAGCACTCCCTTGTAGGTCTCGGAGGAGCGGCAGTGGGGCTGGGCGTGGTCGATGAAGGTGTGGTTGTCGACGTGCTGGCGGTCGGTGGCCAGGTAGAGGCCGTTCAGCACGCACTCGGCGTGGCTAGCGGCCAGGAGGGCGGAGATGTCGTTTCGGACGAGCGCGCCGCCCAAGCTCACGGACCACGAGACGTAGCGGCTCTCGGCCGCCTGATCGACCCGGACGTCTGAGAGGTGGAAGGCGCCGTCGCCCTCGCACTGCACCCGGTAGTGGTGGAGCGCAGAACGCGGGGCCAGCCGCACGTCGGTGACGGCATTGGACAGATAGCTCCGAGGGCCGGTGCCGACCCAGGACTCGAGGATGGTGGCGCGACAACCCGCCCCGAGCGAGAAGATGTTGCGGACATGGGCAGCGTGCGGGGTCGGGCCCGGCACGGTGATGTGGACGAGCTGGATGGCTCCCTGGAGCTCGGTCTCGGCCGGCAGCTCGATGAGGGCGCCGTCGGTGAAGAGCGCCGTGTTGAGGAGAGCGAAGGGAGCTGCCGCGCCCGCGGTGGCAGCAAGTGAACTCTCGAGGATGGCCGGGCGCGAGGCGAGCTGGGAAGCCATGCTCGAGACCCGGACGCCCGCAGGAAGCGAGCCTGGGCTGGAGAGGCCCGGCGAGAAGCGGCCGTTGACGAAGACGAGGACCGGTCCGTCCAGTCCGTCCAGCTCGGCCAGGTCGGCGGCGCGCAACGACGCCAGGGCGGCCTCGTCGGGGTCGGCGGCAGCGGGCTCGGAGAAGTCGGTCCCGGCGATGGCAGTGAGGCTGGTGTAGCGCCAGTCCTCGTGCTTGGTGGTAGGGAGACCGGCGGCGAGGAAGGCACCCATGGCGCTCGCGCGCAGAGGCGAAAGCCAGTCCGGGGCGCCGGGCGCGGCCGCCAGCGCCTGGAAGTTACGGCTGAAGCTCTCCAGAGCGGGCATGGAGTCAGGCCCCCCGGTACTGGACGGCCCGCACGTCGACGGGGGTTCCGTCGCCGGGCGGCTCCTCGAAGCCGGCGTATCCGGCCTGCTCGAGCTCGTGGGCGAGCTCCTTATCGCCGGACTTGACGATCCTGCCTGCGGAGAGGACATGGACGAAGTCGGGGACGATGTAGTTGAGAAGGCGCTGGTAGTGGGTGATGAGGACGATGGCGCGGTCGGGGCTCCTGAGCGCGTTGACGCCGGCGCTGACAATCCGCAGGGCGTCGATGTCGAGGCCGGAATCGGTCTCGTCGAGGATGGCCAGGCGCGGTTCGAGCACGGCCATCTGGAGGATCTCGTTGCGCTTCTTCTCGCCGCCGGAAAAGCCCTCGTTGACGGAGCGGGAGAGGAACCCCTCGTCCATGTCGACCAGCTTCATCTTCTTGCGGACGAGGGTGAGGAAGTCGATGGCGTCGAGCTCCTCGATGCCTCGGTACTTGCGGACGGCGTTGAGCGCGGCGCGCAGGAAGTAGGCGTTGCCGACACCAGGAATCTCTACGGGGTACTGGAAGGCGAGGAAGACGCCCTCGCCGGCGCGCTGCTCGGGCGACATCGCGAGCAGGTCTTTGCCGTCGTAGAGCACCTGGCCGCCGCTGACCTCGTAGTTTTCGCGGCCGGCGAGAGTGTTGGCGAGCGTGCTCTTGCCGGAGCCGTTGGGGCCCATGATGGCGTGGACCTCGCCGGGCTTGACGACCAGATCGAGGCCTCTGAGGATCTCCTGGCCGCCGACGGTGGCGCGCAGGTTCTTGATTTCGAGCATTGCTGGGACCTTCTTGTGGGGCGGTGGAGGCAGGAGGCTATCCGACGGCACCCTCGAGACTGACACCGAGAAGCTTCTGGGCCTCTACGGCAAACTCCATTGGGAGCTTGCGGAAGACCTCCTTGCAGAAGCCGTTGACGATCATCGAGACGGCGTCCTCCTCGCGGATGCCGCGCTGCTTGCAGTAGAAGAGCTGGTCCTCGGCGATCTTGGACGTGGAGGCCTCGTGTTCCACCTTGGCCGTGGGGTTCTTGACCTCGATGTAAGGGAACGTGTGGGCGCCGCAGCGCTCACCCATCAGGAGGGAATCGCACTGAGAATAGTTGCGGGCTCCTTCGGCGCTTTTGAGTATTTTGACCTGGCCTCGGTACGTGTTCTGGCCGTGGCCGGCGGAGATGCCCTTGGAGATGATGGTGCTGCGCGTGTTGCGGCCGATGTGGACCATCTTGGTGCCGGTGTCGGCCTGCTGGTAGTTGTTCGTCAAGGCGACGGAGTAGAACTCGCCGATGGAGTCGTCGCCCTGGAGGATGACGCTCGGGTACTTCCACGTGATGGCGCTGCCGGTCTCCACCTGCGTCCAGGAGATCTTGGAGCGCGCACCCGCGCACTTGCCGCGCTTGGTGACGAAATTGTAGATGCCGCCCTTGCCCTGGGCGTCGCCTGGGTACCAGTTCTGGACGGTGGAGTACTTGATCTCTGCCCCCGAGAGGGCGACGAGCTCGACGACGGCGGCGTGGAGCTGGTTGGTGTCGCGCATCGGGGCGGTGCAGCCCTCCAGGTAGCTGACATGGGCGCCTTCCTCGGCGACGATCAGCGTGCGCTCGAACTGGCCGGTGTCGATGGCGTTGATACGGAAGTAGGTCGACAGCTCCATCGGGCAGCGGACGCCCTTGGGAATGAAGCAGAAGCTGCCGTCCGAGAAGACGGCGCTGTTCAAGGCCGCGAAGAAATTGTCGCTGTAGGGGACGACGCTGCCGAGGTACTTCTGCACGAGGTCGGGGTGCTCGCGGAGGGCCTCCGAGAAGCTGCAGAAAATGACACCTTTCTCGGCCAGCTTCTCCTTGAAGGTCGTCGCGACCGAGACGCTGTCGAAGACGGCGTCGACCGCGACGCCAGCGAGCCGGGCGCGCTCGTGGAGCGGCACGCCCAGCTTCTCGAAAGTCTTCAAGAGCTCGGGGTCGACCTCATCGAGGCTCTTGGGGCCGTCCTTCTTCGACTTGGGGGCCGAGTAGTAGACGATGTCCTGGTAGTCGATCGGCGGATACTGGACGTTGGGCCAGGTCGGCTCGGTCATGGTGAGCCAGTGGCGGAACGCCTGGAGGCGCCATTCGAGCATGAACTCGGGCTCCTGCTTGCGGGCCGAGATCTCGCGCACGATCGCCTCGCTCAGCCCGCGGGGGACGGCGTCGGCCTCGATGTCGGTGACGAAGCCGTACTTGTACTCCTTGGAGGTGAGCTCCTGAAGAGTGGCGGTCTCGGAGTCGGTCGCCAGCGGTTCGGTGTCTTGCATAAATCCGACGAAAAAGTACGGTTTCAGTCCAGGGGAGGTCGGTGGGTATCGTGATGGCGCGGGGTCAGGCGGCTCCGGGTAACGGCTCGGGGGCGCCGCTCGAGAGCGCGACCAGGGCGAGGTGAACGCCCTCGATCATGGCGCCGTTCAGCATGTGCTTCAGGGTGATACCCGAGAGGGCGCGCTGGACGGCCAGGTCGAGGGTCATCCACAGGGAGCGGATGGAGCACTCCAGACTGTGGGTGCAGATCTGCTCGTTGCCGGTGTATCGGCCGCAGAAGTCCTTCGTGTAGAGGCGTCCGCCCAGGCTGGCCAGCACCTCTCCGACGTTGATCCGCTCGGGCGAGGTGGCGAGCCGGAAACCGCCCTTCTGGCCGCGGATCGACTTGACGAGGCCGGCCTTGCGGAGGGCGCGCATCAGTTTGGCCACGTAAGCCGAAGTGAGGCCTTCCCTTTTTGCGATTTCCGTGATAGTCATGAACTCACCGGGCTCCCGAGCAATTTGGAGCAGGCATCTGAGGCCGTACTCCTCCTGTGCCGTAAATCTCATCGCAGCTCCGGTGTCCACCTCGAGACGATCCCACGCGTACCGCCTCGAGAGACAGAGTACCGCTAACTATACTTTTCTGTCAACTTTAATTTCGACGTGGGAGGGGCGGTGCTGACGGAGCCCGAAAGGCGCATCATCAGAGCCCTGGCCGGGGCGATGTTGCCCATGCGGGAGGAGCTGTTTCGGGGGGTGGACGTCGCCGGGTCGATCGACGATTTCATGCAAGGCGCGCCCGCCGCGCTGACGCTCTCGACCCGGCTGGCGATATGGGCCGTGGAGCTGGGTCCGCTGGCCTGGGGATTTGGGCCGACCCGGTTCACCTCGATGGACCGCGAGCAAGCGGACCGGTATCTCAGCCGCTGGGACCGCAGCCCCCGCTACACGATCCGCAGCCTCTTCTTCGCGCTCAAGGTGGTCGTCATGGGGCTGGTCTACGACCGGCCGGAGGTCGAAGCGGACTTCTGCCGGGGGAGAGGCTAGACAGGCGGCAACCGGCTGAGGGCGCGGGGGGATCGGTCGCTGGAGGTAGGATTCCGATGAACCTGGAAGTCGAAAGAGCGGCTACCCGATGACGCGCCTGCGGCCTGCGGATCACGGCCTGGAACCGGTGATTCCCGCCGAACGCGTGTACGCCCCGGAGCGCGTACCGGGCGATGGCGAGGTGAACGCGCAGGTCTGCGTGATCGGCACGGGCGCAGGCGGGGCAGTGGTCGGCAAGGAGCTGGCCGAGCGGGGGCTGGACGTCATCCTGCTCGAGGAAGGGCTCTACTACACGGCGGCCGACTACGCCGGGGATACGCCGATGCGGTCGGTGCGGCGGCTGTACCGGGACCACGGCTTCACCTTCACGATGGGAATTCCGAACATCCTGATGCCGCTGGGAAAGTGCGTTGGCGGAACCACGGTGATCAACTCCGGCACGGCGCTCAGAATGCCGGAGTGGGCCTTTCGCCGCTGGCAGCTCGAGCACGGGCTGGAAGCGCTCTCCTGGCGCGAGCTGCAGTCGCTTTACGAGCGCGTGGAGCCGCCCTCGGGCGTCGGCCCGGTCGCCGAGGAGCTCCTGGGGGAGAACTCGAAGATCTTCCGCACCGGGAGCGAGAAGCTCGGCTACTCGGGGGAGGTTTTGACTCGCAATGCGGATGGCTGCAAGGCCAGCGGCCGCTGCTTTCTCGGGTGCCCGCGCAACGCCAAGCGCTCCACCAACGTCAGCTTCGTGCCGCGCGCGCTCGAGCTGGGCGCGCGGCTCTTCACCGGCGCACGGGCCGAGCGCATCCTGCTCGAGGGCGGACGGGTCGTCGGCGTAGAGGCCTCGGTCGACGCCCCGGGCGAGCGGCGCCGCCGGAGGCTGACGGTGCGCGCGCCGAACGTCGTCCTGGCTGCAGGCGCCGTGCTCAGCCCGCTGCTGCTGCGAAAAAGCGGGGTCGGGAGGCAGCACCGGCACGCGGGCAAGCACCTGCGCATTCACCCGGCTTCACGCGTGGTCGGGCTGTTCGATAGGGAGATCCGCGGCCAGTTCGACGTTCCTCAGTCCTACCATCTGACCCAGTTCCTGGAGCAGGGCTTGAGCCTGGAAGGCATCTTCGTTCCGCCCGCCGTGCTGGCCCCCGCGATGCCCGGCTTCGGCGCCCACCATGCCGCCATGATGCGCGACTACGACCGCATGGCGATGCTCGGCTACCGCATCATCGACCAGCCTTCGGGCAGCGTCGGGCCCTCGGTGGCGGGCACTCCCATCGTCTGGTACGACATCGGACGGGAGGACACCCGCAAGCTCTTGAGGGCCATGTCGCTCTCAGCCGAGATCTTGTTCGCCGCCGGCGCCCTCCGTGTGTTCCTTCCCGTCGCTGGCCGCGAGCTGCTCACGAACATCGACGAGGCCAGGGCATTCGCGCACCTGGAGATCCCCGCCGCCGACATCGAGATCAGCGCCTATCACCCGCACGGCACCCTTCGCATGGGAAGCAGCCCGGACACCGCCGTCACCGACATCGAAGGGCGGGTCTTCGGGACCAAGGGCCTCTATGTCGCCGACGCCAGCCTCTTTCCAGAGAGCTCGATCGTGAATCCGATGATGACGATCATGGCGCTTGCCTCGCACGTGGGGCAGAGAATGCAGGCATGAGGAGTGAGGCTTGAGGCTTGAGACTTGAGGCATGAGGAGTGAGGCTTGAGGAGTGAGGCTTCAGGGGTCAGGGATCAGGAGTCAGGGGCCGGTGGGTGCGAAGTGCGATAAGATTGGGGGAGCGGCACCTATCGATTCTCGATTCTCGATTCTCCCCCGGAGGTGAGTCCAACAGTACTCCTCGACGTACAGACCAATCTGCTGGTCGGGCACCTGTTTGCACTGAGCGCGTGGAAGCAGCTCTGGAACAAGCCGGCAGCGCCATTCGATAGGGTGTTCGGCAGGGCGATGGCGTGGTCGGTCGGCTGCTTCGTGCCGGTCGCCGGGTACTTCTATTACGCCTACCCAGACTGGAGCCTGGTCTACATGTTCGAGCCCGCCGGGGTGCCGGCCTGGGTGGGCCCCTGCGTGTTCGCAGGGTACGCGTCGGGGATGTTCTTTGGTTACCTCACGGCGGCGCTTCTGCTGAGTCGCGCCAAGCTCGGCGCCTTCCTTGCGAGCGCGGGCCTGGCGCTCTTCCTGAACGTCGCCATGTTCGGCGCCACCTGGGACCAGTACTTCGTCCTCGGCACGGTCGCCGAGTACCGCGCCGGCAAAGCGGTTCCCATCTTCCAGGACTCCGCCTTCATGACTCGCATGAACGTGGGCGGCGCTCTGATGGTGCTGGGCGCCGTTCTGGTCCTGGCGCAGAACGTCAGGGAAGGCGTGAGGCTCGAGGCGTGAGGGATCAGGCTTGAGGGATCAGGGGGTAGACAACAGTAGCGAGCTGCGAGGAGTCGAGTAGCCCTTCTGCTACTCACTACTCGCTACTCACTACTCGCTACTGAGAATGCAAACGGCCTCCGCGCGAACCGAAGGGGTTGCGGGGAGGCCGTGCGTCAGCTACTGATCGGGGAAAGTCGAGGATCTACTCGGCCTTCGGAGCGGCCTTCGGCGGAGGCGTGGGGCGCTTGAAGACGTCCGCGTTCTCCTGGGTGAATGCCTGCCACTGCGCGGGGACCTCGTCGGCCGGGAAGATGGCGGTGACGGGGCAGACGTCGACGCAGGCGCCGCAGTCGATGCACTCGTCTGGGTGGATGTACAGCATCTTCTCGTCTTCGTAGAAGCACTCGACCGGGCACACACCGACGCAAGCGTGGTCCTTCGTCCCAATGCACGGCTCGCAAACCACATGAGTCATAACCAGCAGACCTCCTTCAGTCTGATGCGATGCAGGGTACACCAAGGGGGGCGGATTTTCATCCAAAAATTTCCCGCGCCCGGCCTTCCGCTCAGCGCACCGCCATCACCGGCTCCTCGGGCGGGTTCCAGCGTGGGAAGATCTCCTGGGATGCCTTCTGGGAGAGGCCAAGACTGGTGATCAGAGTCACCACGTTGCGCGTGACGCGGTCGCGGTCGGAGCGGGTGCGGTTGATCTCGATGACCTCGTCGGAAGCACAGGTGACCCGCAGCGTCACGTAATTGCCAAAGACCTTGTCGGGGACCGCTTCGTAGTCTGGGGGCTTGTAGTAGAAGACGACCCGCTCGAAGCGGGCGAAGTTGAAGGCCTTGCCGTTGCGGCTGACCATCCCCGTGGCGGCGTCGAACTTGTACGTGACGCGTTCGAGCGGCGCCTGCGGATCGGGAAGCGCGGGCGGCGCGGCGCCGTCCGGGTCGTGACAGTAGAACGTCAGCTCGAAATAGTCGGGGGAGACCTCCACCGGCCGAGTTCCGGGCGCGTAGAAGCACCCGCCCAGGTCGTTCTTCACGTACTCGACCAGCAGATGCGCCCCCTGCAGGGAATTGAGCAGGTCTCGGCTGGAAGCGAACCCGCGCGTCATTGCGCTGATGAGCGTCCAGAGCAGCCCGAGCACGATGAGCCCGATCACCAGCGCCACCATCAGCTCGATGAGCGTGAAGGCCTGCGTTCGAAGCCGCGTCCCTCGTGAGCCCGTGGCGGGCAAACCCGTGGCGTCTACCTGTACCGGGTTTCCAAAGAAACCCGGTACAGGTAGACGCCACGGGTTTTCCCACGTCATCCACATCGGCTCAGGGTCCGTCGGGGGCATAGACGACGTCGTTCTCGGTGAGCGTCACATCCGGCCGGGCGAACAGCCGGACCAGCGTGTAGCCGTGGGGGTTGTCGTCCAGCGGGAAGCGCCACCGGATTGCGACCGTCAGCCGCACCAGGTCGAGCCCGGCGTTGTCCTCGAGCTCGATGGTGCAGCTCTCCTCGAAGTTGTTTCCCGCCAGCTTCCGGGCATACTCGACCGGCAGTGCCGGGTCCGGGATCTTCCCCTCGATCGGCAGACTCACCCTGCGCGCCCCGGCGGAGAGCAGCGCGTTGCGAAAGAAGTCGTAGTTGTAGGAGCTGTAAAACTCCGCGACCCGCACCGCGCGCGCCTGGAAGAAAATATGAAACTCCGAGAGCCCGCCCTTGCGCGTCGTGTTCTGGTACATCGTCACGACCGGCAGCAGCCCGAACGTGAGAATGCCGAGAGCGATCAATACTTCCACGAGACTGAAGGCGTGACCAGTAGTGAGTAGCGAGTAGTGAGTAGTGAGTAGCGATTGGGCCGCCGCTGCGCGCCCCGCCCGAACGCCCGAACGCCCCCCCTGACCCATAACGGCCAGCAGTGCTCCCTCCGACATTCTCCTTCGCTCAAACACCCAGCGCCTCTCGCCTCTCAATTCTCGATTCTCGATTCTCGATTCCTGACCTTCGCCCCCCCCCTACTCGCTACTCACTACTCACTACTCACTACTCACTACTCACTACTCGCTACTCACCTGCGATACACCCCCCGGAACCTCACCTGGGGGCTGATGCTCACCATGAGATGATCGATCTTGGGTTGCGGGTCCTCACTGTAGCCGCTGAAGAGATAGCGGTTCTTCTCGAGCTGCCCCTTCAGCTCCTCTGGGCGCCGGACCCGGCCCGAGAACACGAGCTGACCGTAGAACTTCACCGGACCCGCGATCGTGAGGTCCGCAGCAGGACCGCAGAGGATGGCCGCCTCGCACTTGGCGCCCGTGACGCGGATCTCGGAAAATCCCAGCACCGTCAGCTGGTCCTTGGAGCGATCCTCCAGCGCCACGTCCTTGAGCTCCACCGGGCCCTCCGCGACCAGCACCGCCTTCCCCTTCCAAGCGGGCGGGACTTCGAGACCACATTTGGCGTAAACCACTCCGTTGAGTCGATTGCCCAGGCGCGAGTGGAGCTCGTCGAACTGGCGCTGGGACTCGACGACGAAGCTTGCCTTCTGCTTCCACCGGTCCGGCTCCAGCTTCGGGAGAAACTGCTCTTGCCACTTCTGGTAGTCGGGGCCCGCCTTCTCGAAGAAGGCCTTCTGGAACTCCCGGTAGAGCTCCAGCCGAGCGCGGTAGAGCGTCCCGGCGCCATCGATCGCCTCGACCAGCTCGATGGCGCGAGGCTCTCCCTCCGAGATGGAGCTGGCCTTGGAGAGCGCCTCGGCCTTGGCCGAAATGGCGTCCTCGGCAGCCTTGAGCGCGTCCCGCGAGGATTGCAGTCGCGCCCTCAGATCGAGCGCTGCCAGGTCCGGCACGTCGGCGATCGAGAGGACCAACAGCGGGTCCTTGAAGTAGTGGGTCCAGACGTTGTCGTCCCCGGGCGGCTTCTCGATGCTCGGAGGGACCCAGGCGCCGAGCTTTGCGAGACAGTCGTCGATGGCCTTCTCGACGGTGCTGCTACCTCCGGCGTCCCGGACCTGCTGCTTGGCCTTCGGCAACACTTCTTTGACGAACTGCTGCAGCCGTTCGTAGGCGGTCTTGATCCGATCGTTGGCCTCGGCCACCGGCGAGCCGAGGAGCGAGTCGGGCTCGTTCAAGAAGAAACTCACCTGGTCGAACGGTCGCGGCGGGCAGACGAGATTGACGCGGAAGTCCTTGTACAGATCCACTCCCCGCACGACCGACCCCATCCGGTCGCTCGAGACCTTTGCCGAGAATCTCAGGAGACCCGAGGTTTCGTAGCTGATCGAATTGACAGGCCGGCGGAAGCAGACGTCGATCAGCATCGGCTCCAGGGTGTAGCCGCCGAGCTCCGGCCGGGCCAGCAGCCTCTGGGTCGCTGGCAGGGGCGGCTGGGAGGCCGGGTTACCCGGAACGCTGATGCTGAATCCGTCGTCGCCCTGCGCGTCGGTGGGCTCCCGGAACTTCTTGTAGACCTGCGAGGCCGGATCGTTCACCAGCAGCTGCACCGACAGCAGCGCCTCCTGCACGGCGGACTCGGCAAGAGCCAGCGCGACGCCGCCGAGACTGGAGCGCTGCGCCTTGTCTATGAGATGGCTGGAAAAAAAGCTCTGGCCAAGGCCCATGACGGCCACGGCCAGAAGCAGGACCAGGACGACGATGACGAGCGAGCCGACGCCCGCTTGGCGTCTCGGGAAAGACGGCCTAGGGTTCATCACCGGCCTTGATGCGGGTCACCTCGGACTTGGCCTCCTGCTTGGCCGGCGCCGCGGGCTTGGAAGGCGCGTCCGTCTTCCCTGCGTCCGCCGTCGAGGTCTTGTTCGAGCCGGATGTGGCAGTGCGCTGCGAGGCCGGCGGGGTCTTGGACGCGCTCGAGGACGAGTAGGAATTCATGGCGCTCTTCGTGACGCCTCCGAGCTCGGAGCTTCCGGTCTGCTTGGTGACCGCCTGGCCCGCGGGCCCGCTCAGCATCTGCATTATCGTTTGTAGAAACGAGCAGCCGGTGTTGGAGACGGTCAGACTGCAAAGCACTGTCGCAAGCACCAGCTTTAGACCCGGGTTCTTCATTTCTCTCACCTCACGCGGACTGGGGCGTGCTGGGCCGCACGTTACCCGGAGCGCGGCCCGTATGGCCGCATGGTGGGGCCCGGCCGGGGCCGCCGCAGACGTTGCGGCAAGCCCCGGAAGGGTCGTCCGGCAGGTCCCCCGTGATCAGTTGCCAGAAGCGGGGGCCGGAGTCTGGTTTGCCGGAGGCGCCGGGGTCTCGGCCGGCTTCTCTTCGGGCTTCGGGGTTTCGGTGGCGGGTGCTGCAGGTGCTTCTGCGGGCTTTTCCTCGGTCTTGGTCTGGCTGCCGGCTGCAGGGGTCTCGGCGGGGGCCTGGGGGTTCTGGCCCGCGCCGCCGCCGATGGCAGCGCCTTCGTCCGTGGGCGGCTTGGTCGCGTCCTTGGTGGCTTCGCCCGTGGTGCCGGCGGGCGCGCCTGCGGCGGGCTGGGCGGTCGGAGTGGTGCTGCCGGCTTCGGCCTTCTGGGCTGCGAGCTCGGCCCGCTGGCGCTCCTCGCGGGAGCGGTTGCGCTCCTTCTCGCGCTCGAAGTTGAGCTTCTCGCGATCGGTCTCGGCCTGGAGCTTGGCCTTGTAGCGCTCGGTCTCGGCCTTCTCCTTCTCTGCCTGGGCCTGCTGGGACGACTTGATGGCCGAGGAGGCCGGGTCGTCGCAGCCGGTGGTGAAGACGATAGCGCCGAAGGCGAGCGCCATGATGGCGTAGCGGGAGTTGCTGCTGGAAGACCTCATCGGTTGCTCCTTTCTGGAAATCGGATTCATCGTATCACTTCGTCGAGTTCGGGGACCTTTTCATCGGGGCTCTTGGCCGGCCGGCCGTGGCATCGGTTTCGCGCTTTCCGGGAAGTGAGACGAGCGCCATCGACGCCGGGATAGATGGGAAATTGGGGACTCGAACGGTTGCGCGGATCGGGCGTGCATGTTATCCTTGCGGCCCCTCCGTGCACCCGACTGGGGAGAGAGACGGTCTACAGTGGCGGATGACAGTGCGCTGATCGATCGGGTGCTGGCGGGAGACCGGGACGCCTTCGAGAGCCTGGTTCGAGCCCATCAGCACCGGGTGTACACGCTGCTCTACCGGCTCCTGCGAGATCGCGAGACCGCGCAGGACCTGACGCAAGAAGTCTTCCTGAAGGTCTACCAGCGGCTGGCGGATCTCAAGGAACGCAACAAGCTGGGAGCCTGGATCATGCAGGTCGCGCACAACTTGGGCCTGGACCACATCAAGAAGCGCCGGGTCGATGCCTTCAGCGCAGATTTTGCCGACGAGCTGACCGAGCAGCGCGTTCACGGCAGCCTCTCCTCGACCCCGATCGAGTCGCCCGAGGAGATTGTCCTCAAGATGACACCGGGCACACTGTCGACGCTGATCGACGGGCTCGACATCAAGTACCGCGAGGTGCTCACGCTGCGGTTCGTCCAGGGGTTCGCGTTCCAGGACATCGCGAAGATCATGGGACTGCCGCTGACCACCGTGAAGTTCCGCAAGCACTACGCCATGCAGATCCTCAAGGAGAAGTGGCTCGAGACCGAGGAGTCGCGCCGGTAGCGCGCCAACGGTCCCCGAGCCGAGCCCCGATGTTCCCACCCGGCACACTGGTCCAGACCGAATCCGGCCCCGTCGACGTCCGCCGTCTGCACGGCAACGAGAAGCTGCAGGTCTGCCTGCCGAACGGACAGCTGGCCTACCGTTCCATCAAACGCGTCTACATGGGGAGCGCGCCGGGTAGGCTCTTCTGCCTGTCGACGACGACCGGGCGGCGCTTCTGCGCAACTCCGGACCAACCGTTTCCGTACGGTTCCCAATCCACGCGTCTCCACCATGATCTGATGCTGGTGAAGCGGGAGGGGCTGGGTTTTTTCCTGGTCGTGGCCAACGGCTTGTTCCGGGACAATGTCGAGACCCGCATCCTCTTCAAGCGTCAGGAGCCCCAGAGCAAGGAATCGGTCTGGCTGCTCTCGGCGTATCCGAGCGCCAACCAGGCCAACTACGAGCAAGCGCTGCTGTCGTGCCAGTACGGCATCCCGACCTACCCCGCAGGCACTCGCAAGGGCGAACGGACGATGCCGGAGGAACTGTTCCGGCGACTGCTGATCGAGGTGAACACGTTTGCCCGGGCGCGGCGGCTGCTGGCCGACCGCCACCTGGACGAGGAGCTCCCGCACTGGCTGATGCGGGCGCTTCCGGAGGCCGAGCTGCCGCACCGGCAGCTTCTGGACGTCGTCTACTTCGCCGGCGACGCCGGGGGGCACGCAGGCCACGTCGTCAGCCGCCACCCGCTGGGCGAGAGCCTGCGAATCAGCGGCGAGAAGCTGCGAAACCTGATGACGCGCCAGGTGCGCCACGAGGTGGTGGCCACGAGGCAGGAGGTGGCGACGCGGGTGGAGTCGGCCCGCAAGGACCCGTTCGTGGACGTGCAGGAGCGCGTGCGGATCGGGCCATCGAAGCCGTACTTCCTGATGCCGATCGCCTACGTCCGGGCCGGAATGGTCTGCGTGGCGACGACGCCGGAGGGGCTGCGCGAGGAGCTGGTGGAGCAGACGCTGATGGAGCGCTATGAGGGCCCGGTGTACGGGCTGGAGCTGGAGGGCGAGGAGCCGCTCGTGGCGGGCGGGCTGGTGATGGGGCTGCAGCGGGACCCCGGTGCCCGGGCGCCGGAGCCGATCGCAGTCAGTCGACTCGAAAGCTCCTCCGAGGGGGAATCGGGAAGCGGGGAGGCGAGGTCGCCATGAAAGTCCGAAAGGGGATCTTTCCGGTAGCGGGCCTGGGCACGCGCTTTCTGCCTGCGACCAAGGCCCAGCCCAAGGTGATGTTGCCGCTGGTCGACAAGCCGATCATTCACTACGTGGTCGAGGAGGCCGTCCAGAGCGGGATCGAGGACATCATCTTCATCACGGGCCGAGGCCAGGTGGCCATCGAGAACTACTTCGACCTGTCGTTCGAGCTGGAGGAGTTTCTCCGAACCAAGAACAAACGGGGCGAGCTGGCCGAGCTGAACGGCATCTCGAACCTGATCAACCCTTGCTACGTCCGGCAGAAGCAGGCCAAGGGCCTGGGCCACGCCATCCTGGTCGCTCGCCACCTGGTAGAGAACGAGCCCTTCACGGTCTTCCTGGGCGACGACGTCATCGACTCCGAGGTGCCCTGCATGCGTCAGATGCTGGAGGTGTTCGAGCGCTACCACTGCAGCGTGGTTGCTCTCCAGCGGGTCGCGAAGAACCAGACCTCTTCTTACGGGATCGTGCAGCCCAGGCAGATCGATGAGCGCGTCTTCCAGGTCCTCGACATGGTCGAGAAGCCAAGCCCGGACGAAGCGCCGAGCGATCTGGCCATCATCGGCCGCTACATCCTGACGCCGGAGATCTTCCGCGAGCTCGACGAGACGACACCCGGCAAGGGCGGCGAGATCCAGCTCACGGACGCCATCCGCCGGCTGCTGCGCCGCCAGGCCGTCTACGGGTTCATCTTCGAGGGCACACGTCACGACACGGGCGACAAGCTCGGCTTCCTGAAAGCCACCGTGGAGTACGCGCTCCGCCGGGAGGAGATCGGCAAGGAGTTTCGCGAGTACCTGCGCAGCCTCCAGCTCCGAGATCAATAGGGGCGGCGGCCCCGAGCGTGGTAGGATTCCGCTCTCCGCAGGCGCACCACCATGGGCAGCGTGCTCGTCATCGACAACTACGATTCGTTCACCTACAACCTCGTCCAGTACCTGGGCGAGCTGTCGGCGAAGCTCGACGTCGTTCGCAATGATCGGCTCACCTGGCAGGAGATCCGCAACCTGGCGCCCGCGGCGATCGTCATCAGTCCAGGCCCCGGCAACCCCGACCAAGCCGGTGTCAGCCTGGACGTTCTGCGAAACCTGGGTCACGAGCTCCCGATCCTGGGAGTCTGCCTGGGCCATCAGGCCATCGGTCAGGCGTTCGGCGCCCGCGTCGTGCGGGGCGCGCAGCCGGTGCACGGGAAGACCTCGGCCATCCATCACGACGGACGGGGCCTCTTCGACGGCCTGCCGAACCCTTTCCGGGCGACTCGGTACCACTCGCTGGTCGTGGAGCGCGATTCGCTCCCCGCGGAGCTCGAGGTCACGGCCTGGACCGAGGACGGCGTGGTGATGGGCCTGCGCCATCGGACCCATCGCATCTTCGGAGTCCAGTTTCACCCGGAGTCGATCCTCACCGATGGCGGCAAGCGAATGCTGGCCAACTTCCTCGGCGCGATCGCCGGCCAGCCGGTCAACGATGCGGCGCTGGCGCCCCTCGCCAAGGAGGCAGCATGACGCGGGCCGCAAGCGCCGCCCCCGAGAAGCTCAGGCTCCAGCGGTACCTGGCAATGGCCGGCATCGCGTCGCGCCGTCAGGCCGAAGAGCTGATCCGGGACGGCTCGGTGAAAGTGAACGGCAAGCCTGCGGAGCTGGGAATGTCGGTGGACCCCCAGGCCGACAGGGTGACGGTAGAGGGACGGCGGGTGGAGCTGGCCCGGGAGCGAATCTACCTGGCGCTGCACAAGCCGCGCGAGTTCCTCTGCACCCGGGAGGACCCGAAGGGCCGGCGCACCGTGATGGAGCTGGTGCCGAAGGGCGCGGGGCTGCTCAGCACCGTGGGACGCCTCGACTACCACACGTCAGGGCTGATCCTCCTGACCAACGACGGGGAGCTGGCCCAGCGGCTGACACGGCCATCCTCCGGCGTGCCCAAGGTCTACCGCGTCAAGGCGGCGCGCCCGTTCGAGCCGGAAGCGGCAGAACGATTCCGCACCGGGATCGTCCTCGATGGCCGCAGGACGCTTCCGGCGAAGCTGCGCGTGTTGCCGGATCGAAGCGGCATCTGGTACGAGGTCGTGCTGACCGAGGGCCGCAACCGGCAGGTCCGCCGGATGTTCGAGGCGCTCGGCAACCGCGTGCAGAAGCTGACCCGTGTGGCAGTCGGCCCGGTCGAGCTGGGGCGGCTCGAGCCTGGCGAGACGCGGCCGCTGACGGAAGCGGAGCTGCGCAAACTCAAGGGGGCGGCGGGCCTCGGGGAGCCGGTGGCTCGGGGACGCAAGAAGGGATGGGCCCTGCCCAAACCCCGGAGGACCGCCCCGGGCCGGGGCACGTCCGCCCGGTCGAGACGTGTTGGCGACCCGATGACGCCTCGCCGGCAGCGGCGAACGCGCGTTCGGAAGGAGCGATGAGAGCACTCATGGTGAAAGGGACTGCGCCAGCGGCGAAGCCGGGCAGCGGAAAGAAGAGAGCCCCTCAGGGGGACCCGGGCGTCGTCACGCTCGTCCTGGAAAATGGAATCCCAGTGCTGTTCGAGCGCATGGAGAACTTGCGCTCCGTCACGGTGGCGGTCTGGGCGCTCATCGGCTCTCGCCACGAGCGGCCCGAAGAGTACGGCATCGCCCACGTGGTCGAGCACATGATCTTCAAGGGGACTCGACGCCGCTCGGCCCGCCAGATCGCCGAGTCACTCGAGTTCATCGGTGGCGAGAGCAACGCCTTCACCTCACGCGAGTACTCCTGCTACTACGCGAAGGTCGCCAACACCGACTGGAATCTGGCCGTCGACGTGCTCTCCGACATCGTAAGCAACAGCACCTTCGACGCCTCCGAGCTGGAGAAAGAGCGAAAGGTGATCCTCGAGGAGATCTCGATGTACGAGGACAACCCCGAGGAGCTCTCGCACGAGCACCTGGTGGCGAAGATCTTCGATCAGAGGTTGGGCCATCCGATCATCGGAACCCGCGCCATCATCAGCGGAATGAACCGCGATCAGGTAGCCAAGTTCTATCGCGACTACTACCACCCGAAGAACCTCTTCATCACAGTCGTGGGCAACCTGACCGAGGAGGAGTTCGAGAAGGGCATCCGCAAGTTCTGGCCTGATGGCGCCTCGGCCAAGGGGCTGGCGCCCGTGGACGGCAAGACGCGGTTCCGCCGCGGCGAGACGCAGATCAAGAAGGAGATCGAGCAGGTTCACCTCTGCCTCGGGATGCCGGGGCTGCCCGTCGTGCACGACGACCGCTTCGTGCTGCACCTCATCAGCAACTACCTGGGGGGCGGCATGAGCAGCAGGCTCTTCCAGGAGGTCCGGGAGAAGCGAGGGATGGCCTACAGCATCTACACGTTCGTGCAGGCCTACCGCGACATCGGCTTCTTCGGCATCTATTGCGGCACGAGCCCCAACCGCATCGACAAGGTCACGGCGATCGTGAAGTCGGAGCTGGAACGGGTGGCCGACAAGGGGCTGAGCACGAAGCGGTTGGGGCAGCTCAAGCGGCAGGTTCGCGGCAGCTTCCTGCTGGGCCTGGAGAAGACCGGGTTCCGGATGAACCGCCTGGGTGTGTCGCACATCTACTTCGGGCGCACCTACGCCGTCGACGAGGTCCTGGCCCGCATCGACGCGATCAACAACGACGACGTCCTGCGGGTGGCCGGGGAGCTCTTCCGGGAGGACTTCCACTCGATCGCGGTGGTGGGGCCGAAGTAGGGGCCGGAAGTTAGAAGTTGGAAGGGGAAGACGGTTACGCGTCCCCGAGCATCAGCAGGGCCAGCATTCAGGAGTCGGTGAGAAACGGCCGAAAGTGTCCCATGAGGGGCCGAAGACCGGCTCCGGGCGTGACGAAGGGACGACGGCGTGCTCAGGAAGAACGGCTCGCGATTGCGGGCGCTGGGGATGGCAGCGGCAGTGGGGACGTTGGCGGCCACGTGCGCGCTGGCGGAGTCCACTTTGACGCTGCCCTTGCCCAACGCGACGGGCGTTCCGTCGGAACGCGTGAGCATGAGCATCCGGGTGCCGCCGAAGGTTGAGCCCGTAAAGCCCCCTCCCCGCTTCAAGCTCAAGCCGGCGGCGTGGTCGGTGGTGGATCTCAACCCGTTCAAGCCGGTGCCGAGGAAGAAGTTCGTGCTCGGCACGCTGAGGACCTTCCACAAGAAGGGGCTGCTGCCGGACCGCTCCTCGGCGATGATGCTGGAGGCCGGGTTCGACAACGTCACGGTGGTGGCGCGGATGGTGGCGCGCACGTACGACCGGCTACTGGACGTCTACAAGAAGGGCGCGCTGCGCAAGGTCGGGGTCACGGTACAGGACCTGGAGAACTACCAGCAGGTAGTCGACCTGCTCGCCAAGCAGCTCGACGCCAACCACTACCCAAGCATCGAAGTGGCGCGCCGGATCGACGAGATGCTGCAGGAGCTGCGCAAGACGTCGGGCGAGGGCCAGATCCGCATCATCGAGGTCGCCGAGCAGAAGGACGGCTCGACCGTGCTGAAGCTGGAGATCTCGCGGGGTCAGTAGGGCGGGGTCGGCGGGCTCGGGCAGGGGCGAGGGCTCGGGCGCGGGCTTGCGGCTTGGGGGCGGGGGCGGTAGAGTCGGGGGCGGAGGCGGTGGGATTCGAACCCACGAAAGACCCCGTGCTGGAGCCTTTGCCGGAGTCACAGTCCGGTGCAATCAACCACTCTGCCACGCCTCCAACGCCCCGGAAGGCCCGTCAGACCGCCCGGGGCGGTTCTCATTTGCGGGAGCGGGCGGTGCCGCAGCCGCAAACCGGCCGTGCTCGCAAGAACAGGCGGGAGGCTACGCCGGGGAAGACTGAACCGGGGCTGAAATCGCGTGAAATCTGCCCTGGAAGCGGGGAGGGCTCCGTATACTGGCGGAGTGAACGGGTCGCGATGGAGGCTGGCGCCGGCAGGGCTCGGCTGGATCGCTCTGGCCGCGGTGTGCGCGGGCTGGGCGGCGGAGCCGTTTCCGGTGCCCGAGTGGCGCGAGGGCGACTGCTGGTTCGTGGAGTCGCGGCGGGTAGTGCTGAGCCTCCACGAGGGCACTCCCCGGCCGAGCGAGCAAGCCTCGCCGGCGACGACCTGGGAGTACCGGGTCGCCTCGGTGCGAACGCAGGGGGCGCTCAAGTACTACCAGGTGCTGGCGCGCGATTCGGCGGGCAGGGACCCCAGACGCGCGGGATTCATCTTTCTCTCCCGGCTCGATCCGGCGGGGCGGCCGCAAGGACTGGCGCTGGCGAGCGCGACGTTCGAGTCGCCCGTGAAGGGCCGCCTTCAGCGGCTGAGCCGGGACTATCGCAAGGACGGGGCGACCCCGCACCCCGTGGTCGGAGAGGACTCGCTGATTCCCGCAGACTTCCCCCTCTTCGACGCTGCCAGCACGCCGGCCACGACGGCCGTGACGTTCGAGGTGACCGAGATGCTGGGTGGGCTGCCGTTCGCTCGCGATGTCATGCAGGCCGTGCGCGCACCCGCGGCCGGGGCTCGGTACCCGCGAGAGGAAGCGCTGCTCTTCCAGGGCCCCAGGGAGCCGATTGCGCCGAAGGTGGCGACCGATGCCGCCCGGGACGTCGAGTGGGTGCTGTCACGGCCCGCTGACGGGGCGCTGGTGCACCAGATCTGGAGCCCCGGGCGGCCGTGGGCCATCTACTCACGAAGCCAGCTCGGCATCAGCTACCTCGTGGAGCCTCCCGCCCTGCCGCAACAACCTCCAGGCGTCCCGCGTAGGAGTCATGGGAAGCCCTGATTTTCCTCATGCGACATCTGCTCCTATCGATCATGCTCCTGGCCCTGGCGACGGCCATTGTGTCGGCCCAGCCGGACGAGACGCCGGACGCACTCTCGGCGGATGCTCTGGACCGCATGGTCCGGGTCCAGGGAGACACGCTCAACTTCGACGACGTGATCGTCAGGGCGGGCGACGAGTCGACGCGGCTGGAGAGCTACGACCTGCGCTGGGTGAGCGGAAACCGGGTCGTGGGCAGCCAGTCCTTCCCGGTCGTCAAGGAGCGCTACGAGCGCAACATGACGGTCCAGAAGGAGAGCTTGCCGTGGTCCAGCGGCTACTGGCCGTTCATTTCCTGCCGGTTGGCGCTGGGCCGGACCGGAAGGGAGTGGCTGTCCCCGCTGGAGAAGTACGACAGCTACGTGCTGACGCAGACGGGCAAGAATCCGCGCGCGGCGGCCTGGGAGGCCAACCCGGCCAACAAGCACAACTACTTCCAGAAGGCCTTCGAGAAGCCCGTCTCCGCCGAAGAGGAGAAGAAGCCGCGACAAAAAGGCATCAAGGTGGCAGGACCGGACGGGCGCGAGACGGAGATCCCGGGCGCCGCCCGGTACGGCTGGTTCGGTCACTGCAACGGCTGGGCGGCTGCCGCCTGCCTGGTGCCGCTGCCGCCAGCGGTGACCCAGGTGAAGCTCCGCGGGCCGCTGAAGGCCGCGCGACTGCGCTACGAGAGCTACGCCGCCGCCTACGACATGAACGGTGAAGGCGACGATCAGTACACGGTCGAGCAACAGCGATCGGGAACCCTGGAGTTCTCGCGGCCCGACATGAAGGGCCTGCTGAGCGAGTCGTTCATGGACTGCATCGCCGACATGTCCCACCCCATCATCCGGAGCCGCTACCTCGAGGGCCGAGGCGTACGCGAGCGCGGCTACGTCTACAACGGCATCACGCTCGGGAACTTCTCGGGCGACGACCAGGTGCGGGCGATGGAGGCCTTGCGGGCCAACGGCGGAGAGCCGTTCCGGGACATCTACCCACACAACTTCCATCGCATCTGCCTCGACTACCTGGGGCAGCGCAACCAGGCTTTCGTTACGGAGATCGACGCGGACAACGCCAAGGACAACCACCCGACCTACGGGTACAAGTACGTCCAGCGCTACGACGCGGACCGGCGCGAGTACCGGTTCGAGGCGCTCGTGACGTATGCCACCTACGGCCCCTACGACCTCGACGGGCCGAATCCGAAGGTCGTGAAGTACGCCTTCCGGATGAAGCTGGACGACCGGAACCGCATCGTGGCGAGCGACTGGACGGGCGGAAGCGAATTCGACCACCCCGACTTCGTCTGGGTGCCTCAGTCGAACGCCCCGCCAGGCCAGTACGAGAACAAGAACCTCGACTACGCCGTACTGCAGCAGCTCATGGCGCAGTCGGGAGTCACCGCCGACGAGCGGCCGACGACAGAAGGAGTCGAAGGGTCCACCGGCTCCGGTGGATCGCTTCCCGAGGGGTCCGTGCGCGAGCCGTCGCAGGTGACGAACACGAGGCCCGAGGCGAACCCCTCGCGCTCGGTAGGGACCTTCGGGGCGCCTGCCGCCGGCGACGACGAGCGCATCCGAAGCGAAGCCGACGAGCGCTAGCGAATGGCACGTCGCGGGGTCCTTCGACAAGAGTGTCCTAAGCATGCCGAAGGGCTCAGGATGACTCTTCGACAGGCTCAGTAAGAGATGATCGCGGTGCTGCAGAGAGTCGGACGAGCGTCCGTGTCCGTTGGCGGCGAGCGGGTCGCTTCGATCGGGCGCGGGTTGCTGGCGCTGGTCGGGATTGGCGAGGGGGATGACCGGCAAGACGTAGACTGGATGGTCCGCAAGGTGCCGGAGCTCAGGTTGTTCGAGGATGCAGAGGGCAAGATGGATCTTTCGCTCCGCGAATCGGGGGGCGGGTTGCTCCTGGTGAGCCAGTTCACGTTGCTGGCCGACTGCCGGCGCGGCCGGCGGCCCAGCTTCAGCAGCGCGGCCCCACCCGAGGTGGCGGGGCCGCTCTTCGAAGAGCTGGTGGCGGCGTTCCGGTCTGCGGGCGTGGCCGCCGAGACTGGCGTTTTCAGGGCCACGATGGAAGTCGAGCTGGTCAATGACGGGCCGGTCACCCTCATCCTCGACAGCCGGATCGAGGAGAAGGTCAGCCGCCGGGGAGCTCCGAAGCCGGCGTGACGTCCCGGCGGCAGCGATCGGAGGGCTGGCTGGGTCGCGGGTGGAGGCCGGCCTGCGTGGTCATCGCGGGTGGCCCGATCGGCTCGCCTGCGGAGCTGCTCGCCGAGCTGGACGCGCGGAGCGCGTTCGTGGCCTGCGCCGACTCCGGGGCCGATCATCTTGGAGCGCTGGGGTTGGTGACGCAGCTCTGGATGGGAGACGGCGACTCCGTCACGGCGATACCGGGGGCTGCCGAGAGCCACCGGTTTCCGACCGAAAAGGACGAGACCGATCTGGAACTTGTGCTCGAGGAAGTGGCGCGGCGTCGGCTCTTTCCGGTGGCGTTGTTGGGCGCGCTGGGGGGAAGGCTGGATCACGAGCTCGCCAACTTGCACCTGGCCGGTGCGTTCCGAGCGCAGCACGGGCTGATCGCGCTGCACGGGGATCACTGCCGCATCCGGTTCGTGGTACCGGGTGCTGGCGAAATGCTACGGCCCGAGCCGGCCTACCCGATCACCTCGCTGGTGCCGCTCGGCGGCGAGGTTGCCGGAGTACGCACGCGGGGGCTGCAGTGGAACCTGGCCGGCGAGACGCTGTCGCCCTGGCGGGCGCGCGGCGTGAGTAACCGAATTCTCTCGGAGCGGGCCGAAGTCCGGATCGAGCGGGGCGTCCTGGCGCTCGTGGAGCAGCGCGAGCCGTGATGGCTCAGCGGGCGCGCGTGTCCACGGCGCAGCGGAACCCGACGGTGCTCTCCTCGGAGTCTGGGTGCAGATGGGCCCTGACGCTGACCGTGATCTTCTCGGCTGGATCGGCCCAGGAGCCGCCACGCACCGCGCGCTCGGCGCCGGTAGCCGGGCCTCGGGGATTGCGCTCGGGACTGCCCGCATAGTAGGTCTCGGAGTAGCGATCCGAGGTCCACTCGGAGACATTCCCGGCCATGTCGAGAAACCCGAAGGGAGAGGCGCCGGTCGGATAGCTGCCGGCAACGACGGGTCCCATGACCGTCCGTGGCGCGCCGGCGACCAGGGTGCCGGAGGCAAAGCAGGCCCGCAGGACTCCGTTCTCGCTGGGCAGATCGCCACCCCAGGGGTAAGGCGCGTTCTGCTCGCCGCGCGCCGCGCGCTCCCACTCGGCCTCCGTCGGCAGCCGCTTTCCGGCCCAGCGGGCGTAGGCCATCGCGTCGGTCCAGGTGACGCCGACCACGGGCTGCTCCGGCCGATCGAAGCGGGGGTCCCGCCAGTAGCGTGGCTCCTTGCGGCTGGTTGCAGCCAGAAATCGTCCATACTGGGAGTTCGTGATCTCGAGCCGGTCCAGGAAGAAGGCCTCGACGAACACGTTGTGCACGGGGCGCTCGTCGGGCGCGCCGATCGGGTTGCCCATCTTGACCCAGCCGTCGGGCACCAGCATCATCTCGGCCCCGTCGATCTCGTTCAAGAGCCGCTCGGGCAGGATGCGCGGAGCCTGGAGCTTGCCGGCGACCCACACGCCCAGCCGCCGGGCCTTCTCGGCCCAGCGCTCCGCAGCCTCCGGTTCCTTGCGGCGCGCCATCTGCTCGCCCAAGGCCTTGTAGATGTAGAAGAGGTCCCGCTTCAAGGCACCAGTGGCATAGGTGTCGAGCGCGATCTCGAAGTAGCCGGCGGCGTCCTCGAGCTGACCCCGCCGCCAGGCTGCAAGGCCCTTGCGACGGAAGTCGGCGTAGTGGTCCCGCTTCTCGCGATCGATCTCCTCGCGAATCTCGCCCCGCGTCTTGTTCACCGCAGCGCTGGCGATCTTCTCCCGGATGCGCTCCGACAGGTCCTTCGCCTCCTGGTTGGCGGGGTTGGTGCTCAGCACCCAGCCGACCTCGCGGTAGGCCTCCCAGAGCACGGCGAGCTTCACCTCACCCGACTTGCGGCGGGCGCTGTCGAGAAGCGTGACCTCGTCCATGCTGCGCTGCTGCGACCACATGAAGTTCGCCGCGAAAAAGCCGGCCAGAAACGCCAACGAGAGCGCTCCGAACACCAGCGCGAACCGTGTCCTCGGCATCTCCCGCGGCTCGGGCGGGAACTCTTCTCCGAACTCCGGAGGCTCTGACGGCGGCTGGGGAAGCTTGCGGATGGTGGGTCTGGCCATGGCTGCGACTGGGCCCGGGAGGCGACCTGAAGAAACTCTACTGCGATCGCGCGCCTGCCAACCGCGCCCTCGCGCGGGGGCGCCGGCGATGGACGCTCGCGATCACCATTCAAATCATCGGCTCAAATGAGCCAAAATGTTCGAAGTATCGGCGAGCACGCTGGCTCAACCCGGCTCCATGGCGGCGTCCTGCCGGCGGGCCAGCAGCATCAAGTTCCGGATGTAGACGACGAAACCCATCAACTGCCCCAGGATGATGACGGGATCGACCTTGTGGAGGCCGTAGCTCAAGATGATGGCGCTGCCGAGGATGGAGAGGTACCAGAAGGCGATGGGGATGACACTCTTGCCGGCACGTTCGCTGGCGATCCACTGCACGATGAAGCGCCCGCCGAAGACGAAGTTTCCCATGATGCCGAACCAGACCCACTGCGTATCCGACATGGCCGTCACTCCTCGGCGATCTCGTAGCTGAGCCAGCGCCGCTTCATCCAGACCACGGCGGCCAGGTCCGCGATGGTCCGGAACATCCGGTTGCCCACGCCGTACTTGGCCGTGCCGGCCTGACGGGGGCGGTGATGGACCTCCACCTGCAGCACGGTGCCGCCGGCGAGCCGCACCAGCGTCGGCAGGAACCTGTGCATGCCCGTGTAGAGCTGGAACCTGGCCAGGATGGACCGGCGGAACGCCTTCAGGGAGCAGCCCGTGTCGACGATGTCCTCGCCCGTGGCCCAGTTTCGCACGCCGTTGCCGATGCGGCTGCTGAGCCGCCGAACAACGCTATCCTGCCTGCGTGCGCGGATACCGCAGACAGCGTCGGCCTGCTCGAGCATTGGCAAAAGCTTCGGAATATCTGCCGGGTCGTTTTGGCCGTCGGCGTCCAGCGTCACGACGGCGCCGCCACGGGCAGCCTTGAAGCCGGCGTCGAAGGCGGCCGTCTGGCCGGCGTTCTTGCGGAAGCGCACCACCCGCACGCGCGGATCGGAGGCGCGCAGCCGCTGCATCAGGGCCGGGGTGCCGTCGGTGCTCCCGTCGTCGACGAGGATGACCTCGTAGCGGCCGTCGAGCCCGGCGACCGTTCCCATCGCCGCCGTGATCTCGGCCAGCAGGCCCTCGAGGCACTCTTCTTCGTTGAAGACGGGGATGACGAGGCTGACGACAGGGTCGGGGCCATCGGGGGAGGACATGGGAGGCTCGAGGCTTGAGGGGTGAGGCTCGAGGCTTGAGGCTCGAGGCTCGAGGGGTGAGGCTCGAGGCTTCGGGGAGCTGGCCTCGGGAGTTCGGGGGCTACTTCTTGGAGGTGCCTTTGCCGGAGGCGCCGGGCTTGCGCTTGGCGCCGGTGGCGCGACGCAGGTCGGCGAGGATGTCGTCGATCCGATCCAGCAGCCGCTTGGGCTTGCGGGGCTTGCAGCGGGCGACGGCGTAACCGAAGAGCACGGGAGCGGTGACGGTGGCGCAGCTGTAGACCACGACGTTGTTCTTCAACTGGCCAGGCTTCACCTTGCCCCAGCTGACGGCCTCCTGGGGGGTAGCGCCGGAGAGGCCGCCCCAGTGGGGGCTGTCGGTGGTGAGCTGGATGAAGTAGTCGTGGCCGCCCTTGTTGACGCCGAGGATCTGCCAGAGCGTCGGCTGGGTCTGGAGGTAGAAGTTCTTGGGCGACCCGCCGCCGATCATGATGACGGCGTTCTGCTCTGCATCGTGGACGATGGCGCTGGTTTCGAGGACGTCGAGGTCGGGGTCGATGAGGAGCCGGCCGCCGTCGAACTTCACGCCGGCCAGGTTCATTCCGATGGAGCTGTCGCCGGGAGAGCTGGTGTAGATGGGGACCCCGAGCCGGGCGGCAGCTGCGACGAAGGAGCGCTCGGGGTGCGGCGCATGCTCCAGGACGTGCTCTCCGAGGATGCGGTGGAGGCGCGCGGTGGAGAGTGGTTCACGGGCGGGTATTCGCTCGACGATCTTGCGGATGTAGAGATCGGTGTCGAGCAGGACCTTCTCGGTGATGAAGACGTCGTAGATGCGCACGACGCCGTCCTTGGCGAGCGCCTCGTCGTCGACCCGGAAATCGCCCTGCACGACGGGCATGTCGAGGGCGAAGTGCAGATCGTGATAGAGGTTGGCACCGGTGGAGATGATGCAGTCGACGAAGCCGCGCTCCATCAGCTCGATCAGCGTGCCTCCGAGCCCGGCCGGGATCATGGCGCCCGAGAGCGTCAGGGCCACGGTGGTGTTGGCGCCCAGTACGTGCTCGTAGAGGCGGCAAGCCTCGGCGAGACGTCCGCCGTTGAAGGCGCCTCGCGCGCTGAATCCGGCTACCAGGTCGACGACGGACATCTTCGGCTTGGGTCGCCAGGGCTCCACCGGCGGCAGCTTGGCCACCATGCGATCGCACTTGCTGCCATGAATGGCGGCCGGGTGGCCGCTTCCGACGCGGAGCTCGTGGGGATGGGCCTGCGATGCGCCTTTGTGGGTCGTCTTCTTCTTCATGTCGGGTACCCCGGGGTGAAACCCCTCACTTCACGCCCCCCTGTCGCCGGCTGCGGCGCTCGGCTTCAGACGATCAGGACGGAGGCCGCGACGACGGTGGTCCAGAGACCCTTCTTGTTGCCGACGGCGGACTGGGTGATATTGCGCGTGTGGATGGTGTGGCCGCTGACGCGCCAGAGGTCCTTGCGCTCGTCGTAGGCCTTCTCCATATCGAACTCGAGCCCCATGATGGTGGCCAGCATCTGAGCGGCCATGTCCTCGCAGTAGTCGCCGGCCTTCTCCTCGGTTTCGCCGAAGGAGTGGTGCTCGGACAGGTAGCCGTAGGTCTGCTCGCGCTTCTTGCTCTTGGCGGGCAGGGCCAGGCCGACGCTGGCGGCGATGAGGCGATTGGGCTCGTTGGTCGACTGACGGCTCATCACCACGGGGACGATCTGGCCGGGCTCCAGGTATTTGAGACCCTCGGCTCGGGTGATGATTTTGCAATCGGGGGGGAAGATGCTCGACACGGTGACGAGGTTGTACTTCTCGATACCGGCGTCGCGCAGCGCGACCTCGAAGCTGTTCAGGTACTCCTTGTGAGTCCCGACGCCCTTGGTGAGGAACATTTTCTTCGGAACGAGGCGCTGGAAAGGCACGGTCTGGGCACTCCTTGTAGCAGCGTGGGGGGGGGATGGATGGTAGCCGGAAAGTTTTCCGAGTTTGGAGCCGGGCCGGGTTGGAGTCAAGCGGATTGCACGGCGGGTGCCGGAACGCCCAGGGGGGCGGTCGACAGCGCGGTGTAGACGGAGCCATCGCGTTGCAGCTCGCTCTTCATCACGTGAAGAGCGGCGGCCGGGACTCCGGGAACGGCGAAGGTGGCGTACTTCTCGACCAGGCGCCTCAGGTCGGCCGGGTCCTTGAGGCGGGCCAGGGTGAGGTGCGGTTCGAATCTGCGGTCCTCCCTGGGAAATCCGTTCTTGATGAGCAGATCTTCGAGCTGGCGCTGGATGCGGCTGAGAAGCTCGAGCCCGCTTCTGAGCCCGGTCCAGACGACCCGGGCGCGGCCCGGCTTGGGGAAGGCGCCCAGGCCTGCGAGGTCGAGTCGGAAGGGCGCATGCTCGGCGGCGACCTCCTGGACCGCCCTCGACACGGCCCTGGCGCGGCCGGCGGAGATCTCGCCCAGGAACTGGAGGGTCACGTGGAGACCGGTGCCGCGAGGGAAGTTGACGTTCCAGGCCAGCTCGGGCTCGGCGCGCAGCTCGCCCTGGAGCTTGGCCAAGGCTTCGAGCGCCACGTCGGGCATCTGCAGCGCCACGAAAACGCGCAGCTTCTCTTCCCGCGGGGGGCGATCGTCGGGGCGGTCCCGGAAGTCGCGTCCGCCCCTGGGAGGGCGATCGAACCTGCCGCGTTCGAAGCTCAACCCTCCTTCTCCTTGAAGTAGTCGAGGGCCTCTCTCTCGGTCGGGAAACTCTTGACCAGGGCCGGGAGACCAACCACCTCGAAAATCTTGGCCAGCTCGGGTGAAACGCCGACCAGGCCGAGCTCCCCGCCTCCGTCCTTGAGCTTCTTGTAGGCGCTGAAGAGCGAGGTGATGGACATGCTGGCGACAAAGCGGACGCCCGAGAAGTCGAAGAGAATGCGCTCGAAACCCTTGCTGGCGACTTGCTCCACGAGATGGCGGAAGGGGCGCGTGCTCTTGCTGCCGAGATCCTCCTGGATCCGGACAATCTTGACGCTTTCTTTTTCCTCGATGAGATGCCGCAAAGCGCGCCTCCCCGGATTGACACTCCCCGTCGCAAATTTCTATAATTCTGGACGAGGATATCACGAACGACTCGTAGACGGTCAACCGAGAGGAGCCCGCAGATGAACACCCGCGAGCGAATCATTGGTAACAGGGTATACCTGGAGATCGTCTGGGACGATTCGGAAGAGGCCTCCGACGCGCAGGACACCGGCTCGAGCGTGGTCGTGCTGGATCTGGTCCCCGACTGTTACTGACAGGCCCCCCGGGCCGGGGGGGTGTCGGGGGGAGGTCGAGCGCTCACGCGAGGTTCCCCCCGACTTGAGGGCCCAGCCCGCTACTTGTACGGGCGGGCCCGGAGGGGCGAGGTCGCAGAGCGCCGCAGCGGGAGCGCGGCGCCCAGCATGGCGGCGAGGGTGTCGAAGATCCAATCCGAGAGCTCCATGGAGCGGCTGGGGACGAAGTACTGGTGGAGCTCGTCCGTGGCGCCGTAGAGAGACGTCACGAGGATGACTGCGCCGGCATGGCCGGCTGCAGCTTCCAGGGGGGTGCCTTTCAGAGGCCGGCGCAGGAGCAGGGCCAGGACCACGTACTCGAAGAGATGGCCCAGCTTGTCGATGCCGGGAAACAGCCACCAGCGCGGCAGCCTCTCGGCACCCGATGGGCCGCTCGAGAGCGCGAAGATCAGAGCCATCCAGACGACAGCCGGCAGCCAGGCTGCAAGCTGCCCGGCGCGGCCCCCCGGCCGGTTCACCGCCGCTCCACGTGCTGGCGGGCCGCCTCGAGGGTCTCGACGATGCGGATGACGCGATACAGACCGCTGACGATGAAGAGCTTGAGGATGCTGTCCTTGCCGCAAACCACGATGAACTTGCCGCCGCGCTTGTCGACCATGATCGAGGCGAGGCTGATCATGCCGAGGGCCACGGAGCCCATATAGTCGACGCCGTCCAGGCCCAGCACGATGTTTCCGGCGCCCTCGGTGGCGTGCTTCTCGAGGAGGTCGCGAAACTCGGCGATGTTGTTGACGTCGATCGACTTCTCCCGGAGCAGGAGGATTCGGTTGGTTCCTTCGACTGTCAGCTCGTGATCCATCGGCGTGCCACCAGCGGTTTAGGCCCTTCCGGGTCGAGTCAGAGGAGCTTGCGCTTCAAGAAGTACTCGAGCGCCTCGTCGTACGTGGCGACGTACTTGAAGAGCTTGTCGAGCCGGAGAATCTTGAGCAGCTGCGCCAGCTCCTTGGAGGGGTTGACGAGGGCCAGCGCGCCGTCGGACTGCTTGACGCGGTTGTAGGCATCGACCATGGCGCCGATGCCCATGCTGTTGATGTAGTTCATCCGCTCCACGTCGAGGACGATCTGGCTGATTCCGTCCTCGATGGCCCCGAGCAGCTTCTCCCGGAAGTCCGCCGAGTTCTCCGTGCCGATGTTGCCATTCACACGGATGAGCTTGACGTTGTTGCGGTCGACGACCTCGATGCCGAGCAGGCTTTCCATCCGGCTCGATCCTAGCACGGGGTCCCGAGCCAGGTCCACATCGGGAGGGGTTGTGCCCCCGGCACGGCGTCGGGCGCCGGGGGAGAAGCTGTCAGATGGCAATGCTGTTGGGGACGAGAGAGGGTTGCAGGTAGGGGTAGGGCAGGACGCGTCTGTCATTGGCGGCGAGGATGGTGCGCTCGACGTCGTTGAGGGTGTGGAAGAAGCTGGTCAAGACCGGCTGGGCGATCGGGTCCTCGAAATCGCCGGGCAGGTAGACACCGAGCCGGTCGTGGCGAAAGGCGGTGAGCGTGTAGCAGATCTGGATCTGCGCGATGGCCAGCTCGCGCGTAGGCAGCACACGCTCCCAGATCTCGGCCTCGGTGGCGTTTTCCATGGGCAGCTCGGCGTAGGCGGCGAGCGGCATGTTGGGCACGTGCGCCATGAAGTCGAACTGGGGGAAATTCATGGCGGCGTGCTGCGGGCCGCAGGTGAAGATGATCGTGGAGAGCACGTTGGCGAGCTGGGAGCGCGAGGTGATCTGGCCGGGGAACCCTCGGAGCTTGCCGCCCGAGGGCGCCGCCAGCTCGGTCGCCCAGGCCTGCAGCTCGGAATCGGCCAGGACGTCGGCGGGATCGCTCTGGTAGTAGAGGGCCAGGTAGCTCTCGACGAAGGCAGTGATCGCTTGCCACAGGAGCAGTGCGTCATCGCGGTAGGGGAAGCAGGGAAGGTCCTGCTGCCGGGAGAGGCCGCGGGAGTCGAGCTCGGCGGCCGGGTTGCAGAGCTCGAATGTCCAGGAGTCGTAAGAGTTCTTGAGGATGGAAAAGGACGCGTCGAGCGTGGCGCCGAAGAGCCGGTCGACGATGCCCCGGCCGGGGGACATCAGGACGTCGCGGCCGTAGCTGTTCTGCGCGAGCGTGAAGCGCAGGTGCGGGCGCAGCAGCACGAAGACGGGATGGCGGAAGCTCAGGTGCCTGGGCGTGGCGATGGCGACGGGTTCCATCACGAAGTGCGTGCGGCAGAGGTGGCTGCTCATCTCGTGGTGGTTGGAGTCGGCGATCTGGACCGCCAGCTTCGCCAGCTTCCATCGCATGGGCTTGGAGCGCGGAGTCTCGATGACGCGCTCCGAGCTGATGCCCGGCCGCACGGAGATGGCGATCGGTACCAGCTCGCCCAGTCCGCCGAAGCTGCCTTCGCGCCAGCAGTAGAGCGCCAGCGGCGCCGGCAGGAACTTCAGGCCGTCCTCGCGGTTGCCCGGGGGCAGGCCGTCGAAGTCGCGGTAGTCGGTCACGTAGAGCCGGCCCGCATTGCACTCCCCTTCGAGCGACACGCGAGTGGAGTTGTCGAAGGCCATCTGCAGGTGCGCGTCCGAGAACGGGAAGTCCTTCGGGAGCTCCCTGAGCCGCTGGAGCTTCATCGGGTTGAGGCCCGCAATGCGCTGCTCGGCGAAGTAGCGGTCCATCAGGTGCCCGCGGAAGACGGTGGGGCGCTTGTAGGGCGCCAGCAGCCGATCGTAGGCGTCGAGCGAATCGAGGTGTCCAGGCCCGGCGGCGACCGAACCCGCGGCGAGCGCCCGGCCCGCGTCCATCTGCATCCGGTCCGAGGTCCCCTTGATGAAGGGCGAGAAGAAGTCTCGCGACGGCAGCCGCTTGATGATGGCCATCGGGGCGAGATAGCGGTGATCGTAGTCGTACATCTGCTGCATCTCGTCGATGCCCCAGCGCCGCTTCTCGGGCTCCGGATCGTTCTGAGGCAGGCTCGGTATGACGCTCATGCTGGCTCTCCCTTCCAGGCCTCCCCCGGGAGGCGTTCCTTGGCTTGCAGCTCGCGTGCTCGGCGCTATCAGCGTTGGTAACCCAGGTGGCCAGAGTCATGGCTGTTCTAGCACGGATCGGCCGAGAAATCCCGATCGCCCGTGATCGACGCCTTGCACATGATTGCTGCGGAGAGAGCCGTTTTCGTAATGCCAGTCACAGGTCCCGCCGAAGACATGAACCATGAGACGAACAAGAACAAGCATTCTAGGGGCGACTTTGGTCTTCATGCTTGCGAGCATGGCGACGCCTTCGGCCGTGGAATCTGCCACGCCGGGCCGCGCCAAGCACTCCCGGTCCAAGCACAAGCAGAAGCGCAAGCACGCGCCAACCGCGAACGCAGCGGCGAGTGCCGCGGCAAGTACCGCGGCAAGCGTCACCACGTCCGCACCCGTGACGCAGCCAGCAAGCGCTCCCTCACCGAAATCGCAGGCCGCATCTGCCCCCGCGACCGCAGCGGCCCCCGCGACGGCCGCTCTGCCGGCCACGCCGCCCATCCCGCCGATGACCGCGGCGCTCCTGCAGAAGACCTACCTCGGCGCCGACTACAAGCTCCGCATCTCGCGCGTCGCCCGCGATCGCAACCCGCCCGCTTCGCCGGACGCCATCGACTCCTTCGCCGTGCACCGCATCCGGGTCAACGGCTTCACGCAGATCACGCCCAAGTTCGGAGCCGGCGCCCGAGCCACCACGTCGCTGGCCCGCATCGGCGATTTCGACGCCACCGGCGGCACGGGCCTCAAGCAGCCCGACGTCCGTCTGGACCAGATCTACCTCGGCTACTGGTTGACGCCGAAGACGCTGGTCAACATCGGCCGTGGCGGCTCCAGGCAGTACGAGGCCGACCTGGTCGTAGGCACGGGCCGCTTCGACGAGGACGACTTCAACGCCGACTCGATCACGGTCACGCGGATGATGTCGAAGGACACGACGGGTTACGTGATCTACTCCCCCATCTTCAACACCAACCTGCAGCTTCCCGGCCCCAGGTTCACGATCGAGGCCTACGCTGCAGCGCTGGCCCACAAGTTCGACGAGCAGACCTCGCTGCACTTCTTCGCGGGCAGCCTCGACCCCAGGCGGCCAATCTTCTACAGCGGCGGCCAGAAGCCGTTCCGCCAGGCCGTGCTGCGCATCGACCATCGCTTCACGCCGAAGTTCTCCGCCTTTGCCAGCGGCGCCCAGCAGTTCACGCACACCGACGGCGTCACCTTCCTGGATCGCCCCGCGGCCTCGGCCGGCGATCGGGCCTCCTTCTTCGGCGGCGTGGCGATCGGCAACGCCGACCACGTGGGTGAGAACGAGCTGGATTTCTACTACACGAAGACGGGCGACGCGGCCACCAGCTTCATCGCGGAGTGGCCGGCGGGCATCGAGGAGTATCGGGTGCTCTTCCAGCGGCAGATGGTGCCGAACATCCGCCTCAACGCCGCCGTGGTCCGGAGGGTCACGGACGCCCTGGCCCCGGGCGTGACCGTGGACGACACGGACACCGCCTACGTCCAGCTCTTCGCGACGTTCTGATTCCGGCGGCTGGCCGGCGCCTGGAGCACCGGCAGCCGCTGGAGCTCCCCGCCGGCTCTATTGACAAGGCTGGCGGGGTCGGGAAGAATTCGGCAGGGAGCCGGGTCCGACAGCGGGACGAGAGCCCGCGGGGTCCGTCTCCCAGGTGGTTCGAGCAGGCGGGCCCGGCTGTCCGGGGCATCGGCGGGACAGGATTCCAATCGGGTCCGGGCGGCCCGATGAGGAGAGCGCGGCTCCCGCGGGAGGGCGCTGCGATCGTGCAGCAGTCAGCGATGACCCAGCGGCTCGAGTGGCCGGGTGACGGGCTCTCGGCACCCGGCGCGGACCCCGTCACGTTCCTGGCCAGCTACTGGCCGCAAGTGGCGCTGAGGTCGCTCGAGCGCGGTCGGGAGGATTCGCCGCTGGCGCTGGCGCCGGTGCGTCAGGAGCTCGACGCCGCGCTTCTCTTCGCGGACATTGCGGGCTTCACGCCGCTCACGGAGCGGCTTGCGCGCCAGGGCGCCGAGGGCCCCGAAGCGATCGCCCGTGTGTTGAACGTCTACCTGGGCAGGCTCGTGGAGGTGATCCTGGCGCACGGAGGGGACGTCGTGAAGTTCGCGGGCGACGCGTTGCTGGCGATGTGGCCAGCGTCCGGAGGGGCTACGGAGCTGGCGGTCGCAACGAAGCTTGCGGCCCAGAGCGGTCTGGAGGCGCAGGGGGCGTTTCGGGAGCTTTCGGCCCGGGACGGGTCGGGGCTGTCGATGCGAGTCGGCGTGGGCGCCGGCAGGGTCGCGACCATGCTCCTGGGCGGCGTCTCGAACCGGTGGTCGCTCCTGGCGCACGGCCCAGGCATCCGTGAGGCGAGCGCCTCCGAGGGGATCGCGCCGCCGGGACAGGTGGTGGTCGGACCGGCCGCGTGGGACCTGCTCGCAAGCTGCTGCCGGGGCGCGCCGATCCAGGGAGCCGGGGCCGGCAACGCCGGGAGCGTTCACCTGCGAGAGGTCACCCGCCCGATCGCGCCCGGGGCCCCGTCGCCCGCCCCCCAGGAGCGATGGCGCCCAGCCGCGCTCTTGCGCTCGATGGTGCCGGAGTCGATTCTCTGGAAGCTCTCCTCGGGGCAAGAGACCTGGCTGGGAGAGCTGCGGCGGATCACCTGCGTCTTCATCCACCTTCCGGACCTGGAGTATCCGGTGGACCTTTCGAGGGCACAGGAGGGTGTGGCGGAGATCCAGCGGATCGTCTACCAGTACGAGGGCTCGCTCAACAAGATCAACGTGGACGGCAAAGGCCAGTCCGCGATCGCGGTCTTCGGTCTTCCGCCGGTGTCCCACGAGGAGGACCCGGTGCGGGGAGTCCGGGCGGGGCTGGCGATCCAGAAGGCGGTGGCGGGACTGGGCTGGACGTGCAGCGTGGGAGTTGCGACCGGCTCGGCCTTTTGTGGAGAGGTGGGCAGCCGGGAGAGGCGCGAGTACACGATTCTCGGGGACGTCGTGAATGTGGCGGCGCGACTGATGCAGACGGCGCACGGCGGCATCCTGGCCGATGAGCCGACCTTCCGTGCCGCATCCTCGAGGATGAGCTTCTCGGAGGGCGCCCCGGTGAAGCTCAAGGGAAAGTCGAAGGCGGTGGCCGTCTACACGCCGCAGGAGGAGCGGTTGGGTCAGGACCCGCGCGTGACACCGCTCTTCGGCCGAATCGAGGAGCTGTCGCTGCTGCACGAGCGCCTCGAGCGGCTTCGGACCGGGCGCCAGGGGGCGGTGTTCCTCTTCGAGGGCGAAGCCGGCATCGGCAAGTCCCGGCTGATCGCCGCGGCCGGCGAGTGGGCCCGGGAGTGCGCGCTCGTGATGTTCTCGGGCGCGGGCGACGCCTTGCGCAGCGCCACGCTGTACCACGCCTGGCACCCGGTGTTCAGCGCCCTTCTGGGACTGGAAACCGTAGCTCCCGAAGCCGGCCGGCGAGAGGCCCACGCGCGCGAGGTGCTCGCCGCGGAGGGCGTGGACCTGGAGCTGGCGCCGCTGTTGAACGAGGTGCTGCAGCTCCGGCTGCCCCAGACGCGCCGGACGGCCGCGTTGACCGGTCCGCTGCGCGCCGACAATACTCGAGAGATCCTGCTGGGGCTCTTGCGGCGCCAGGGAAAGCTTGGCCCGTTTCTACTGGTCCTGGACGACGCGCACTGGCTGGACGGTCCCTCCATGGCCCTGTTGCATGCGATCTGCAGGGAGGAGCTACCGGCCGTCACGATCGTCGGAACGCGACCGCCGCCGTATCTCTCCGAGGCCGAGCACGACCGGCTGGCGGCGGTTCCGGGTGTGGTCCACAGGCGTCTCGAGGGGCTGGGCGCCTCGGAGATCTACGGGCTGCTCTGCCAGCGCCTGGGGGTAGGCTCGCTGCCGCTGGAGCTGGTGTCGCTCATCTCGGCGCGCTCGGCCGGACATCCCCTGTTCAGCGAGGAGCTGGCCTATCACCTGCGGGATACGGGTGTGCTGGCGGTGGCTGACGGCGTCTGCCGCCTGGTGGCGGGCCAGCCAGACGTTGCCAGCCTGGAACTGCCCGGCACGGTGCAGGCGCTGCTCACCAGCCGGATCGATCGGCTTCCGGCGCAGCAGCAGATGCTGGTCAAGGTGGCCAGCGTCATCGGGTTCGACTTCACCTTCGAGAACCTGCGGGACGTGCACCCGGGCGCGGGTGAGAAGGACGCCATCGCTCGGGAGCTCGAGGCGCTCGAGCACTCGGCCATCCTCATCTGCGAGTCGGGCGGCCGCAATCCGCGCTACCGCTTCAAGCACGCGCTGGTCCAGGACGTGGCGTACGGGCTGCTGACGTTTTCGCAGCGCCGCCACCTGCACCGCGAGGTGGCCCGCTGGCACGAGTGGGCCTACAAGGAGGACCTCTCCCGCTTCTACCCGACGCTGGCGCACCACTGGAAGGCGGCCGATGAGCCGCGCAACGCATTGAAGTACCTCGACAAGGCAGGCGAGCAGTCGCTGAACGCCTTCGCCAACGAGGCGGCGGCCCGGTTCCTGGCTGAAGCCGCGGAGCTGGAGGCCCGGATGGAGCCGGAGGCCGGGCACGCCTCGGGCGCGAGCCTGGCGCGAGCGCACCGCCAGAGGTGCCGCGGAGTCGCCTGCTTCTACCTGGGCCGCCACACCGAGAGCGTGGCGTTCCTCAAGGAGGCGCTGACGCTGCTGGCGCACGGTGTGCCGGCGTCGCCGACAGCGTACGCCGCCTCGTTTGCGCTGCAGCTGGCCCGACAGCTCCTGCAGGTGGCGCTGCACGGTCGGATTGGGGGCTCCTCGCAGGTGCCCGATGAGACGCGGCTGGAGGCGATCAAGGCCCACCACTCGCTCTTCCGCATCGCCTACGACAGCGGCAACGTGCGAGACCTGTGCTACTCCACGTTCTGCGCCCTGAACCTCTCGGCGGGCTCGGCGCCCTTCCGCGAGCAGGTCGACGCGCTGGCGGCGCTCGGGATGCTGACGAGCATGCTGCGGCTGGGCGGGCTGGCCGACAGCTACCTGACTCGGGCGGTGGCGGCGGCCCGGGAGCTGGACGACCTGGCGGCGCAGTGCCTGCCGCTGAGCGGCGCGGCGCTCCACGGCCTGATGCAGGCGCGGATGGCTGACGCAACGCGTCATGCGCGGGAGGGGCTGGCCGTGAGCGAGAAGCTGGGCGACGGCAGGACGGCCGTGGTCTGCGAGGCCGTGCTCGGAGGCGCGCTGAACCACTCGGGCGAAGTGCGCGCGGGGCTCACGGCCTGGCAGCGCTGCTACCGGCGGACGCTCACGACCGGAGACAACCACATCCGGCTGGTCTCGGCGTGCGGCCAGTCGGAGTGCGCGGCGCGACTGCGGGAGCCCGGACTGATGACCGAGGTGCTGGAGCTCGGCTACCAGGCGGAGGCGACGGCGCCGAAGTCGAGCCGGCCGGACCTGCTGCGGCTGATGGGAAGCCGTGCGATGCTCTTCCTGGCCCGGGGAGAGACCCAGCGGGCACTGGCGACGGCAGACACGATCCTGGCCGAGCTGACGCTGTTGCTGAAAGCCAAGAAAGGGCTGGTGTCGGAGGCGTTCGCTGGGCCGGCCCAGGTCTACATCGCGCTGGCCGAGCGGGAAAGCGGAGACCCACGCGCCCGGCTCCTCGGCTCGGCGCAAGCCGTCTCGGACGCCTTCGGCCGGTTCGCGCGGACCTTCTCGCTGGCCCGGCCGCGCGCGCTCTGGCTCTCCGGCACACTCGCGTGGCTTTCCGGCAAGCCGCGCGAGGCGCGGGCCGCCTGGACGGCCAGTCTGGCGCTCAGCGAAAAGCTGGGGATGCGCTACGAGAGCGCGTGGGCGGGCTACCATGCGGGCCGGATGCTGGGCAGCGACGCGGGCGGCGAGATGTCGCGCGCGGCCGGTGAGCTGCTCCGGCAACTCGAGCTTCCGGAACCTAGTTTCGACCCTGTGAGCTGAACGACCAAGTCGAGGACGAAAACGATGAACTCAATCCAGACCGTGACCGGCACCTGCGCCCCGGCGGCGCTCGGCAAGACCCTGATGCACGAACACCTCCTGGTCGGCTGGGGCGGGTGGGACTTCGACTGGCCGGCGCCGAAGTTCGACCGCGCAGCGGCGAAGAGCTACTGCGTGACGCGCCTTGCGGAGCTGATGGACCTGGGGGTGCAGACCTTCGTCGACCCCTGTCCCATGGACATCGGGCGGGACGTCACCTTCATGGCGGAGGTGTCGGAGGCGACCGGAATGAAGATCGTCTGCGCGACCGGGCTGTACAAGGAGGACCTGGGCAACGGGTCCTACTTCAAGCAGCGTCCGATCGAGGACATCGTCGAGCTCTACCTGCACGAGCTGCGGGTCGGCATCGGCACGACCGGCGTGAGGGCGGGCCTGATCAAGTGCGCCACGGGGCTGGGCAAGGTGACTGCGTACGAGGAGACGCTGCTGCGAGCGGCCAGCCGTGCCCACAGGCTGACGGGCGTCCCGATCACCACGCACACCGACGGCGGGACGATGGGCAAGGAGCAGCTCGACATCCTGGCCAGCGAAGGGGTCGACCTGCGCAACGTGATCGTCGGCCACAGCTGCGGCGCCTCGGATTTGCGGGTCCACACGGAGATGCTGGACCGGGGCGCCACGCTGGGATTCGACCGCTTCGGGCTGGAGTTCTTTCACCCCGACAAGCTGCGGCTGGCGGCGCTGATCGGGCTTCTGGGCGTGGGCTACGAGCGCCAGCTCGTGCTCTCGCACGATTTCGTCCAGTGCTGGGCGGGGCGCTTCCCGCACGTACCGCCGGAGGCACTGAAGCTGGTGGAGAACTGGAGCGCCACGCACCTCTTCAGAAACATCATCCCGAAGCTGCTGGCCGCCGGCGTCGCCCAGAAGACGATCGACACGATGCTGATCGACAACCCTCGCGACTTCTTCTCGCGCTCCGAGCCCGCGGCGGCGGCATAGTGGCCTCGCGGCGCGCGGGCGTGGTATCCTGCGCGGCCTGTGTTGCGCATCGGCCGTATCGACTACGTCAACTGCGATCCGCTCTTCGTCGGGCTCGCGCCCGGGCCCGGACGCGAGCTCACCGCGGCCGTTCCGAGCGAGTTGAACCGCCGCATGCGGAGCGGGCTGCTCGACCTGAGCGCGATCAGTTCGATCGAGTACGCGCGCGGCGGAGAGCTCTACGGCCGCGTCCCAGGCGTCGGAATCAGCGCCAGCGGCCCGATCCAGAGCGTCCTGCTGCTCTCGCCCGAGCCGGTCACGGCGCTCGAAGGCCGGACCGTGTACCTCTGCACGGAGTCCGCCACGACGGTCGTGCTGCTCAAGATCCTGATGCGCCACCGGTTCCGGGTGGAGCCGCGCTACGAGAGCTGGGAGCTCTCGGGGGGCCTGCCGCCGGGCCCCGTGCTGATCATCGGCGACCCGGCGCTGGCGGCTCGCGCGACGCCGTCGCACGGCCATGTTTACGACCTGGCAGACGAGTGGGTCCGCATGACCGGCCTGCCGATGACCTTTGCGCTCGTCTGCTTCCGCCGGGAGGCCGAGCGCCAGCAGAGCGAAGAGATTCAACGGCTCTCCCGACTCTTCCAGGAGAACGCGCGCCGCTGGCCCGAGGACCTCGAGGCGGTGGCCGCCCCCGCGGCGGCCCGGATGCGCCTGCCGCTGCCGCTCGTGCGCGCCTACCTCCTGGGGCTCCAGTTCCGCTTCGAGGAGCGCCACGCCGCCGGGTTGGCCCTCTACTTCCGCATGGCAGGCGAGCTGGGCGAGCTCGAAAACGCCCCGTCTCTGGCCGAAAGCTCCGCGGCCGATTGCCAGCTCACGCGGGAAGGGTGAAGATCACCCGGGTGCCGGCCGGCTCCCTGGGCTCGATCCGCACCTGCCCGCCGTGACTCTCCACGGCCCGCTTCACCAGCGCCAGTCCGATCCCGTTGCCTCCATACTTGGCACGCGGATGCAGCTTGGTGAAGATCCCGAACACCCGCTGGCGTGAGGCTTCGGGGATGCCGATCCCTTCGTCGGCGACCTCGATCTCGTAGAAACCGCCCTGGCGGCGGGAGCTCACGCTCACGGCGGGCGCGACTCCGGGCCGCACGAACTTGAGCGAGTTCTCCAGCAGCTGGCGCAGGATCGTCTGGACGGCCGCCGCGTCTGCGTGCACGGTCGGCAGGTCGCCGTCGAGCCGCACGTCGCCCTTCGCGCGGGCGATCTCGGGCGCCAGCTCGACCAGGAGCTGATCCATCACGTCGCGCAGGTCCACGGCTCCGATCGGGTCGACCTTCTCGGCCAGCAGCGTGTACTCGGTCAGATCGCTCAAGAGATCCCTCATCAGCCGGGCACCGCTCTCGATGTGCTCCAGGTAGCTGGTCTCGTCCTTGTCGAGGCGGCTGGAGGCACTTTCCCTCAGCAGGACGACCATGCTCTCGATGGTGACCAGCGGGGAACGCAGGTCGTGGACGATGTTATGGATGAGCGCTTCGAGCTCCGACTTGGCTCCGTTCGTCAATCCCATTCGGAGTGGCCTCGAGCTGGCATCGGGTGGACGGTGATCAGTTGGAGGTCTTGCGGCGGAAGAGGCGCTCGGCCACCTCGAGCAAGTACTTGTAGTTCTGCACGTTGCTGACGAGGTTCTCGGGGAGCGCGTCGAGGCCGTGGGAGGCGCCGTAGAGGCTGGCCACCATGCTGGCCAGCGTGTCGACGTCTCCGCCGGCGCGAATCGACTCCTGCATGCAGAGCTCGAAGTCGTCGTGGTAGCGCAGGAAGAAGTAAAAGACGGCGAGAACGGTCGGGACGACGAAGGAGGGGATGCCGCCGCTGGTATCGACCTCGGCCGAGGAAGCGGCACCGGCCGCGATGATGAGGGGCAGCGCCGACTCTTCCGGCAGCGCGACCCAGCCCTCGAGATCCTCGACCAGGCTGCTGAACTCGCCATTGATGCCGGCGACCGATTCGCTCACGACGCGCAGGAAGCTGCCGGCGTCGATCTTCTTCGACTCCAGGCAGTGCGAGATGGCGCGCGCCATGGCGACGGTGCCTGCCTGGACTCGCGTGTCGCGGTGCGTCAGGCGGCAGAGCTGGATGGCGTCGGCACGAAGCTTGTCGAGCCGGTCGTGGTGCCAGAGGGCCAGCGCCAGCACTCGCGCCGAGGGGCCGTTGCCCGCCTCGCCTTCCTCGGCGGCGGCCTCGCGCCAGTCGGCTCCGCTGACGATCCGGCCAACGGCCAGGCTGGTGACGCGCCCGGGGGCCACCACCTCGCCGCGCGCGAAGAGCTGGGCGAACCGCCGCGCCACGTCGGCGCAATCGAGGCGGCCGCAGTGGATGAGGGATTCGGCGACCGCCACGCTCAGCTGGGTCTCGTCGGTGAACTGCCCGGGCTGGTAGCCGGGGAGCCGCTGGAACTCGTCGAGCATGACCGTGCCCGCAAGAAAGAAGGAACGCGGCTTGCCCTCGAAGGGAGCGCCCAAGGCGTCGCCGACCGCGCACCCGAGCACGGTGCCTTTGAAGCGGGTCAGGAGGTCCTGATTGATCGTATCGCCTGCAGCCATGTTTGAACGAAGGGCCGCGTCACGCGGCGCGACCTCAATCTAACATTGGGCCTGGGCGATTGCAAAACCCGCCAGGGCCTCCCTCAGCTCCGAATCCGTGCCGCCGGCGCGGCGCAGCTCCGCCACCGACCGGAAGAGGGATGCGGCCCAGGGGACATCGCCGGTCAAGTCGGAAACGGCCAGCAGGGCCTGCGTGGCAGCGGCGGAGGCGCGCAGCCGGGCAGCCGCGGCCAGGGGGGCAGTCTCACGGCCGGCCGCGTCGGTCGAAAGCGCGGCCCGCCAGACCAGGAGCCGGGCGGTGTCGAGCTCGGCGCGCGCGCGGGCCAGCGGAAAGATCTGCTCCTGGAGCTCATGGTCCGGATGGTCGGTCCGGAGCGAGAGCGCCAGGTCGAGCCCGCGCTCAAGCGCTGCCGCCGCCAGCCCGCAAGCGCACGCGGCCGCGCGGATATGGACCCGCGGCGGCACCGGACCCTGGGCGGGCCCGCACGGCAGGCTCTCGAGACGGTCCTGGGCCGCCAGCTCGTCGAGCGCCACGGCCCAGGCTAGCTCAGGCTGGTCGTGGCGCAGCGAGGCCTCCAGCACGGAGGCCGCCGTTGCGCGTCCCAGCGCCCGCATCTCCTGGATTCGATCGACAGCGGCGTCGCCGGCCAGCGCCCGCAGCAGCGGGTCGCGGGTCGAGAGCCTCTCGGGATGCCGCCCGTCGCGGTGCTCCTTGAGGAGCGTTTCGGCCAGGATTCGCTGCTGGATTTCGCTGGTGCCGCCACCCAGCGTGTAGAGCTTCACGTCGCGGTAGAACTGCTCGACCGGGTATTCGCGGATGTATCCGTAGCCGCCGTGAATCTGCACCGCGCTGTCGGCGACGCGCAGGCAGTCCTCCGAGATCACGAGCTTGGCGATGGAGGACTCGGTGACGGCGGGGACACCTGCGTCCTTGAGCCAGCCAAGCCGCCGCCAGTGGAGCGCCGCGGCAAAGCAGCGCGCCTGCATGTCGCCCAGCAGCTGCCGCACGGCGCCGAACTCGGCGACCGGCCGGCCGAACTGGGCGCGCGAGAGCGCGTAGCGGGCCGATCGCTCCAGCGCCAGCGCGCAGGCCCCGGCGCCCGGCCCCAGCAGACAGCTGCGCTCCCACTCCAGGGTCGAGAAAGCGACCTCGACGAAACCGCGCCCTTCCTTGCCCAGGAGCGCCGTGTCGGGCACCCGGCAGTCCTGCAGGACAAGCTCGGAAGTGGGAGAGCCTCGGTGGCCCATCTTGTGGAGCGGCTGGCCGCAGGTGAACCCGGGCGTCTCTCGATCGATCACGAAGGCGGAGATGCCGTTGCGGCCGCGGGCGGGATCGGTGGAGGCGAACACGAGGAACGCGTCGGCGATCGGGCCGTTGGTGATGAACATCTTGGCGCCGTCCAGCACCCAGCCGCCGTCGGTGCGCCGGGCGCGCGTGCGGAGGCTGGCAGCGTCGGAGCCGGCCCCTGGCTCCGTGAGGGCAAAGGCGCCGATCGACTCGCCCGAGGCGATGCGCGGCAGATAGCGCCGCTTCTGCTCGGAGGTGCCGAAAACCAGAACCGGAATGCCGAACAGGACGGTCGAGGCTCCCCAGGAAAGCGCCATAGAAAGCGAGCCGCCGCCCCGGACGAACGCCTCCACGGCCAGCACCGTGGTGGTCAGGTCCGAGTCGCCGCCGCCGTACTCTCGAGGAATTGGCAGGCCCATCAGCCCGAGCTCGGCCATCTTCCGCCACAGCGGCATCGCGAACTCCTCGGCCAGTTCATGCGGGGCGGCCTCGGCCCGGGCAAACTTCAGGACCTCGTCGGCCAGTGCCGACTGCTCGTCCGTGGTCTGGAACGGGGCGGGCCTAGGGGGGGAGGGTTCGGGAGTGACTTGAGACACAGCGGTGAGAGGTAGTATAATGAGCGGCTTCCGATACGGGGGCACGCGGCGCCGGTCAGAGGCGGGGAGCCGGCGGGAGCATCATAGTTCAGCCATGACCATCCGTCCAACACCCAACCGGTCGCGCGACGAGCTGGCGGGGCTCATCGCAGAGTACTTCGCAGAGCTGGAGATTGCGCAGGACCTCGAGGCCGCGCAGGTCGTCGGCTTCCTGGACGAGCAGCTTGCCGCCGGCGGCTCCATGCCCGGGGTCGAGGCCGCCTGGACGGATCTGGAGTACTTCTGCGCCTACCTGGAGGCGCACCCGACGAGCCGGGGGCTCGAAGAGTTGGAGCCCTGGGAGTACTCGCGGCTGGTGTTCGAGTTCCTGGAGTCGGAAGTGTACGATCCTCTCGCCGCGGACCCAGCCCGCAAGCGCGAGCTGCTCTCGACAGTCGTGGCTTTCCTCGGATTCCTCAAGCAGAAGGGGGGCCTGGCGAGCACGGCCGCAGCCGACCGGGCGCTCGAGCAGATCTTCTCGGGCAGCGCGCCGCGCCCGATCCCGCGCCCGCCGATGACTGCGGGGGAGCTGATCGGGTGGCTGAATGGGCCCAACACGGGGCTGGCCCACCGGATCACGGGTTCGGATTTGTGGCTGACGCTGACACGCGACGCGGACTTCGACGGCGAGTGGAAGCAGGTGGCCGACTACATCGAGAGCGCGCCGGAGCTGCCCGGGCACGACAAGAAAGCGGAGGCCGTGCGGCGGCTGGCCTCGATCCTGACGCAGGACGAGCTGGACCCGACGGCGTTGATGGGCGAGACCGCCGTGACGCGCGAGCACGTGGAGCGGGCACGCAAGTACTTCTACGGAGAGGCTGCATGAGGCGAACGGCGAAGCTGCGCCGGCAGACGGACGCGTCGATGGCGCACCTGCTGCCGCTGCCCGGGGAGCCGGTGCAGGCCAGGCCCGTGACGGTGATCGGGATGCCTCTGGACCTGGGGGCCGACCGCCGCGGTGTCGACATGGGGCCGAGCGCCATTCGCTACGCGGGGCTCAAGCACGAGCTGGAGCGGATCGGCATCGAGGTCGAGGACCTGGGCAACGTGAACATCCCGGCGCCGGAATCGCATCCACCGCGCAACGTGCGGGCCAAGTACGCCGAGGAGATCGTGCGGGGTTGCCGCCGGCTGTCGCGGATGGTGTCGCAAGCGATCCAGCGGGACCGCGTGGCGGTGGTGCTGGGAGGCGACCACAGCCTGGCTATGGGGAGCATCGTGGGCGCCTCGCGCTGTCACGATAAGCTGGGGCTGATCTGGTTCGACGCGCACGCGGACTTCAACACGCCGCGGACCAGCCCCACGGGGAACGTGCACGGGATGCCGCTGGCGGCGATCTTCCAGTACGGCTCTCCCGCGATGAGGGCGCTCTGCAAGGGGAGCATCGTCGACGCCCACAGGAGCGCGCTGGTGGGCGTGCGGGATACCGACGAGGGGGAGCGTCAACTGCTGAAGAAGGCGGGGATCAAGGTCTACACGATGGAGGCGATCGACCGCTTCGGGTTGCAGTCGGTGATGCGGCAGGCGATTGACACCGCCACCAAGGGCGGGGCTCCGTTTCACGTCAGCTTCGACGTGGACGTGCTGGACCCCGGGTGCGCGCCGGGCGTGGGGACACCGGCCATCGGCGGTCTGACGTATCGCGAATCGCTCCTGGCGATGGAGATGCTGTCGGAGACGCCCGGCCTGACCAGCGTCGACATGGTCGAGGTGAACCCGATCCTGGACCACCAGAACATCACCGCAAAGATCGTCGTGAACCTCCTGGCGACGCTGCTGGGCCGTCGGGTCCTGTAGCCCTGGCGGTGCCTCGGGGGCGTGGGCGTGCCTTCAAGGCCAGAGCTTCGGCGCGGCATGCGCGCGTCCGATGAATGGTCAGAAGAGGAGGTATCCGCCCATGGTCAGACTGTTCCGCTCCCGCCGTTCTCACCGGGGAGTCGTCCCCTGGTACGCCCGCTACGTCTTCTGGAAGCTCCGCTAAGCCCCCCCCGCTCATCCAGAGCTTGTCGAAGGGCCCGCTCATCCTGAGCAGACCGAGCAGCGGTCGTGTCGAAGGACGGCCAGGGCCTTCGCAGCGCTCAGCGGTTCTCGGTGGCGACGCGGATGACGGAGAGCTTGACCCGGGCGGTGCCGCGGTGGTCCATGCCGAGGAGTCGGGCGGCCCGGTAGCTCAGGTCGATGACGCGCTCCTTCTGGGCGAAGGGGCCGCGGTCGTTGACGCGCACGATGACGCGGCGCCCGTTGTCGACATTGGTGACGAGAAGCCAGGTGTGGAAGGGCAAGGTGCGGTGGGCGGCCGTGAGCGCTTCCTCGTCGTAGCGCTCGCCGTTGGCCGTCTCCTTGCCGTGGCTTCCGTCGCCGTTGCCGTAGAGCGAGGCGATGCCCGCCATCTCGGTTTCGTAGTGCTCCGGCAGAGGGGCGGGCTTCGGCTTGCCTGGGCGGGGAGCCGTGGGGCCGCCGCCGCCGCGGCGCAGATAGCCGGCGAAGACGGTGCCGAGGATGCGTCGTGTGAAGAGGAACCGGCCCTCCCAGGGAGTGTGGCCGAGCTGCGCATGCTCAACTTTTCCCGAGCCGGAGTTGTAGTAGACGAGCCGGTCAGGCTCGAGCAGGATGGCGACGTGGGCGGGCGCGCGGCCGTCGGCGCCGGCGTAGTAGAGCAGGTCGCCCGTGCGCCGGCGGGCGATGGGAGCAGCCATCCCGAAGAGCGTCTGCTCGGAGAAGCCGGCAGGGACGACGATGCCGAGCCTGCGGAAGTAGTCCTCGACCAGGCGCGCCTGGGACTGGACCGGATGGACGTTGCCCATCATCTCGACGAGGACGGACCTGGGGTCGCCCTTGAGCTTGAAGGAGGCCTGCGGGCCGGCGAATCCCGAGCCGCGGCGAACATTGATGACGACGGCGCCGCTGGCCGAGGAGCGGACGATGGCGCCACTGGTGGCGGGCGCGCCGACCTCGTAGACGACGGCGCCTCGCGCGTGATGCGGGTAACCGGCGGCGGTAGCCGGCCGGGCCAGCAGGCTGGCAGCCAGTGCGGCGGTGATGAGTCCACCCCTTCTCATGAGACTTCGGATCACTCCTTGGAGCGGGCGCAGTCATGACCTGGCTGCGCGGCTCGACCATGAGATCTATCGGCATCCAGAGCGAAACGGCGAGCACCAAGATTCAGATCGCGCCGGACGCGCACCGATGATTCATGCGAGGCGCTCCGCCGGACGGAGCGAGGAGATCGCATGAGAAGGGCAATCGCAACGAGGTCGGCAATCCGGACCTGGAGCTCCTGGCTCGTCATCTGCTGCGGCCTCGCCGGGGCGCTCGAGGTGACGGCGGCCCCGCGGCGGCCGGCCGGGGAGCGGCCGCTGACGCGTCGCGAGGCCGCGGAGCTGGTCGAGCGCGTGGTGCAGAAGCTGGCGCAGGTCGAGCAGAGAGGGTACGAGAGCTGCTCCAGTCCGGCCGCAGAGGGGCCGGAAGCGGCCTCGACCGAGCTGCAGGAGGAGGTCTCGAGGGTCAAGGCGTCGCTTGGCCAGGTGCAGAACGACGTCAGCGGCGTGCGGGACGACTTCGAATTTCATCTCAGGAAGGAGCGTCAGGAGAAAGAGAAGCGAGGCCGGACCATCTTCTTCGGCGTGGGCGAGATGAGCTTCTCGGCGACGGATGACGAGGCCAGCCTGAGCCCGCTGTTGCGGTTTCCGTACGACTGGGATCAGACGCCGCTTGCCGGCGTGACGGCGGCGAACCTGGAAGGTAAGAGGTTCTTCGCGGTGGACTACTACAAGCTGGGCCTGTCGAGCGCTTTCGGCCCGAAGTACTCGCTGACGGCCTTGATGGCGTGGAACCCGGGCGCACAGGCGAACAACACGTTCGCCAACGGATTCGAGCTGGGCACGCCGACGGTGCAGGGCGAAGCTCTCTTCGCCGAGGTGAAGGACGTCTTCCGGGAGCAGCTCGACCTGAAGGTGGGGTACTTCTGGCTGCCGTGGGGCCGCGAAGTGAAGGGCCTCCTGCGCCTCAACCCGCACTTCAACAGCAACTCCCTCTACTACAAGGACGGATTCTCGCAGGCGGAAAACCAGACCGGCGTCTTCCTGCAATCGCACAACAAGAGCCGCATCCAGTACGGCTTTGGACTGACCAGCGGGGACAAGGCGTTCAGCCTGCCGGGGACCGTGGCCTTCAGCCATGCGGGCAACTTCGCCTGGCAGCGGCCGGGTGCGCCGGACAACTCCAAGTTGGGCTTCTACGGAAGCGTCCAGGGGAAGTTCAACCGCTTCGACTGGGACGTCAACTACTGGGACAACGGCGGCGAGCCCGGCTTCTTCACGTGGACGGGATTTGCCGGCGGCTTCACCTGGGGACCGCACCGACGTCTGACCGTGATGGCAGAGGTGGGGACCGCCGACATCGTGCAGTCGACCGGTGCCAACGCGGAGTGGGACGCCTGGTACATGACGGCGGTCTGGAAGCTCCTGGCCAACACGGACGCCGCGTTTCGCTACGACTACGCGACCATCGGGGACGGGACGGTCACGACGCGCGTGACGACGGGTCGCACCCTCTCGCTCAGCCACCGGCTTGCCGAGCGTCAGACGCTGATTGCCGACGTGAGCAACCCGATTTCCAACCCAGGGTTCAATCCCGCCTCGCCCGTCCTGAGCCCCGGCCGGGACATCCGCGACGATCTCTTCCGGTTGTCGTATCGGCTGGCATTCTAGGCTTGAGGTGTGAGGCTTGAGGCTCGAGGAGTGAGGCTTGAGGAGTGAGGCTTGAGGCTTGAGGCTCGAGAAGTGAGGCTCGAGGGAACGCAATGTCGCCCACTCGCTACTCACTACTCACTACTCACTACTCACTACTCACTACTCACTACTGTATCCTCACCACCGGAAGGAGCTGAGATGTCGAGATTGAGCAAGACAGCGGTGGAAGCGTGGCTGGTGCTGGCCATCGGCGTGGCGGGGGTATTTGGAGCCGATGGAGCTGTTGGGTCCATCGAGGGGACGGTCGAAATCAAGGGAGGGGTGGCCCGCGACGAGATGAAGGCGGCGGGGAACGCCGGGCCAGACGCGTACGGGGACGGCGTCCGAGGCAGTCCGGACAAGGGCGTGGCGATGACCGAATCGGAGCCCGAGAACGTCGTCGTCTACATTGCGGGGAAAGTGCCCGGTGGACCGTTTGCCCCGCCGAAGGAGCACCCCAAGCTCGTCCAGTTCCAGAAACGCCTGACGCCGCACGTTCTGCCGATCCTGGTGGGCACGACGGTGGACTTTCCGAACAACGACGACTTCAATCACAACATCTTCAGCCTCTCGAGCGTGAAGAAGTTCGATCTGGGGCTCTACAAGTCGGGGTTGTCGAAGTCGGAGACGTTCGACAAGCCCGGGCAGGTGAAGGTCTACTGCAACATCCACTCGCAGATGCGGGCGATCATCCAGGTGCTGGAGAACCCGTTCTTCTCCAAGCCCGCGGCGGACGGCAAGTACACGCTCAGCGGGATCCCGGCCGGCAGCTACGAGCTGGTCGGCTGGCACGAGAAGTTCCCGGCCATCATGAAGCGAGTCGAGGTGAAGCCCGGCCAGGCGCTGAAGGCCGACTTCGCGTTCGAGTGAGCCGGCCATGCAGAAGCGAGTCCGCGCGAGCTGGTCGGAGCCCTACCTCAAGGCAGAGCTGCGCGAGCCGATCTCGGGTACGCGCGTGGAGTGCGCCGGCGCCGGGTTCCTGACCGGGGCCTCCGATCTGCGCCTGGTGAACGGGCAGCTCTGGGTGGCGTGCGACGACAGGGCCCACGTGGCCCTGGTCGAGTGGCCCTTCAAGGAGTCGTCGGCTCCAGTGGCGCGACTGTCTCCACTTTTCCCGGAGCTCGCGGCCCGACACGGCACGGGTCCGTTGCCAAAGCCCGAGCGGCCCGACGTCGAATGTCTGGCGCGCTTGCAGACCCCCGAGGGACCCAGGCTTCTGGCGCTCTCCAGCGGCGCCACGGCCGTCCGGCGCCACGCCGCCCTGCTCGACCCCTCCCGCCCCGACGCGCCGCTGGTCGCCTCGGGCCGACTGGAGTCCTTCTTCGAGCATCTGGCCGTCCGCTGGGACATCGTCGGAACCGAGCTCAACCTCGAGGGCGCCGCAGGCCTGGGGGACTGCGTTCGCTTCATGCAACGGGGCAACGGCGCCGTCCGCGCCGAGCGGCATGGTCACAACACCGTCTTCGACATCGGGCTGACGGACTGGACCGAGTACTTCGAGGCCGCCATGGCCAACCCCGCCGCGCCGTTCCCCCACGAGACCATCTGCAACATCTACGCCTATGACCTGGGTAGGCTCGAAACGGTGCGGGCTACCTTCTCGGGCGCCGACGAGCTCTCCGCCGACTGGCTCCTCTACGCGGCCTCCGCCGAGGCCAGCGCCGACGTCTACCAGGACGGCCCAACGGTCGGCGCGCTGATCGGGTTCCTCTCTTCCGACGGGCGTGCGCTGCAGTCGCCGCTGCGCAACCCGGACGGCTCGCTCGCTCGCCAGAAGGTGGAGGGGATCGTGGCGCTCGGTTTCGACACCGACGCCATCGAGGTGCTGCTGGCCGTTGATCCGGACGGAGGGGCGGCCTCCCCTTTCCTTCGAGCCGTGCTCCACGGCCCGGTCGCAGGCCGGGTGCTGGACGAGGTGCGCGGCGGGGCCGCCCCGCTCAAGCCTCGCCCGTGAAGGCGAGCTCGATCGGCCCTTCGAGGGACATCTGGCCGTCGCCTGTCCTGACACCCACGGTTCCTCCGTCCTGAACGAACCGGACGGCGGACGGCAGGAAACGTGCCGTCACGCCGGCCAGAAGCGCGGCGCAGGCGCCCGAAGCGCAGGAAGGCGAGAGCCCGACGCCGCGCTCCCAGGTCCGCAGCCGGAAGCTGTCGCGGGAGATGGGCGCCACCAGGCTCACGTTGATGCCGCCCGGAAACCGTCGGCTCGAACCTCTGGCCCGATCGAGCGCCTCGGCGGCGCCGGGCTCGAGCCGCTCGGCGTCGTCCACAGGCAAGATCAGGTGCGGATTGCCCAGGACCACGTGGAAGGCGCGCCAGAAGGACTTGCCAAGTCCGGCAGGCAGCGCCACGGACCGCACGGGAGGATCGCCCGGACGCCGCAGGGCGTCGATGGCGAAGGAAAGCCGCATGGAGACGCCCCGCAGGCGCTCCACCCGGACGGGACCGGCTGGCGTGGCCAGCTCCAGGGGGCTCGCGACGCCGGCGGCAAAGAGGTAGGCCGCCGCGCAGCGGATTCCGTTGCCGCTAAAGGTCGCCTCGGAGCCGTCGGCGTTGAAGATTCGCACGGCATGGCGACCGCGCCGGCTGGAGACGAGCATCACGCCGTCGGCGCCGACGCCCGTGTGGCGGGCGCAGAGACGCTGGGCCCGGCCGGCGTCGAAGCCGCGCGAGTCCGGTCCGACGAGAAAGTCGTTTCCCAGGCCGTGGTACTTGGCGAAGGGCCAGCGGGCGGGCATCCGGTTAGCGAGAGAGAAGAGCTCCAGGCGCCCTCGAGCGCCCGGAGCCACTGACGACTGGAACCGAGCCTAGCGCCGGCGGCGCCGCTTCTCCCAGCTGCTCTTGCCGGGGCGGTCCTCGTTGCGGCCGCGGCCGCGGCCACCGCCGCCGCCACCACCGCCACCACCGCCACCGCCGCCGCCACCGCCGCTGCCGCCACGCCAGCCGCCACCACCGCCGCCGCCACCGCCACCGCCCATGCTGTCACGGGGCGGGCCGGATCGGGGCGCCATCGGGCGGGCCTCGTTCACGACAAGCGTGCGCCCACCCAGACTGTGGCCGTTCACAGCGTTCACGGCTGCTGCGGCCTCCTCGGCGTTCGGCATGTCGATGAAGCAAAAGCCGCGCGGCCTGCCGCTAGCCTGGTCCCAGGGGAGCTCGATGCTCTTCACTTCACCGTGGGCCGTGAACAACCCTTTCACGTCCTCTTCTGTTACCTGGTAGGGAAGATTCCCGACATAGATGCGAATGGCCGTGTCTCCTTGCGCTCGGAGCGATCGCAGCCCGTGCGGCGTCGTCGCTGGTGGTGTCAGTCTGAGCTTACCCCCTCCCCTGCGTGCTGTCCACCGTCGAGATGCGGCGAGGGGCGCGGGCTGGTTTCCGGAGTCGTCGGTAGCGGAATCTCGGTCACATCCCGAGCCGTTCGAGCAGGAAACCCAGGGCCATGACGGCGGCCAGCACGGCCAAGACATAGGCGACGGCGCGGGCCACAAGCCAGGTTGGGCCGGCGGCTACGCGGCGGCGGCGACGCCTCGGACCGCCACGGCGGCGAAACCCCTCCAGCCGCCGCTCGTCCTCCTCGCGCAAGTCGGGCAGACCGGCGGCCTCCTCCCAGTGATGCTCCAGCTCGTGGAGCAGCGTGTCGCGCATCTCGCGCTCGAACTTGCGGGCGTCGCGCCACCCCATCGCCAGGAACGAGCCGTAGTAGAGATAGACGTACTTGCCGTCTGCTCGCTCGTGGTACTCGCCCAGGAGGAACACGTCGGCCAGGGACCGGTCGCGCTTCTCCTCGCGGACGGCAAAGACGCCGCTCAGGCCGCGCAGGAACTCGGGCGGCACGCTCTCGACCAGCTCTTGGAGCAGCCGAGAGAACTCTTCGTAGTCCGGAATAGGGCGTCGCATGGAGACTGTCCGCCAACCCTCTCATGCTACTCGCGCCGCCGGGGAGGAACAGAGTGGGCGTGGGGGCGGGGCCGCCAGGGAGCGCCTCGCCTCCGCTTGCGCAAGGGCTGGGGCTTGGGCAGGGGCTGGGGCTTGGGCAGGGGCTGGGGCAGGGGCTGGGGCTTGGGCTGGGGCAGGGTCTCAGGGGTGAGATGCCTCAGCGAAGGCGCCGTGGGGCAGCGGCGGAAATGGCCGCGCTAGCCAGCGGCGGCACGGTCGCCGGCCTAGAGCGGCATCACGCGCATGCGACAGACGGTGCGGTCGGGCTGGGCGATGACGGTGCGCTCGATGCGAACCTTGCGGTCTTCGCCCTCGAGCTTCAAGTCGACGTACGCGCGGCCGGACTCGTCGGTGATCTCGACCAGGCTCGTGCCGGTCACGCGGTTGCCACCCTCCAGAAGTTGAGCGGTGACGGGCGCGCCGGGATCGGTTTCAACAATGAACTCGACGCGCCTGCGGACGACCGGCTGATCGGCCTGGTCGCGGACTTCGAGGACGACGGGGACGATGCGATTCTCGGGCCGGGCGGCCACGGCGGCCGGCGCGGCGGGTGCAGGTTTGTCGAGGTCGATCTGGATCTGCTTGTCGGCAGCGGCCTTGTGCGACTCGCGCACGCGCTGGACCAGCTCGGCAATGTCCCCGCTCGAGGAGTTTCTGGACGGCTCCGGGAGAGCGCGGCTCCCGAGCGCAGTCACCATCCGGGCCTGACGCCGAGGCGCCGGGGCACCGGCGCGGGCCTGCTCCCATTCGGAGGGCTCTTCGTCGGCGCGGGCGCGCGGCTGGGGGTCCCTGGCGACGCCCTCGTCGGCCTCCTCGGACTCGCTGGCTGCGACGAGATCGGCGACCCGCGTCTCCAGGTCGTGGCGGCTGGCCATCTCGAGGACGCGGGACTCCATGCGCTCGAGCTCTCGGCGGTACGCGGCGAGTTCACGCGCCATCTCGGGGTCCTCCGACTCGACCCTGGGCATCCTCGCCAAGATCTTCCGTTCACGTTCCTGGAAAGCGGCGATCCGGGTAGCGAGCTCGGTCTGGAGCGAATCGACATCGGCTCCCGGAGCGGGGCGCCTCAGTCGCGCGTCGAGAGTGGCGACCTCGGCGTAGTCGCGCTTGACCAGGTGCAGCAGCCGCTCCATCAGCGGCCGGACGCCGCTCTCGGCCCCGTCCGTTTCGCAGCGCGCCGGGACAGTCAGCGCCAGGGCACCCACGACCGCAAGCCACAGCACCGGCCGCATCGCCCGAACTCGAACCGACATGGACTGCACTCCTCCTGGATGAAATCGCGCCTACCCCCTCCCCTCTCCTATCGGCTCGGGAAGCCGGATGCCGTAGGGCCCAGGGCGGCCGAAGGGGTATACTCGTCGCTCCGATGAGACGCGTCCGGCTCGAGGCGAAGCTGGTGAACAAGAAGGACGGCGATCCCGGGCTGCTGGTGGAACTGATCGGCCTGGGGCGGTTCTACCTTTTCGACTGCGGCTCGATCGAGCGGATCTCCAAGCGCGATCTTCGGCGCATCGCGCGCGTCTTCGTGAGCCACACGCACGTCGATCACTTCATCGGCTTCGACCGGCTGCTGAGACACTCTCTGGGCGAGGCGATCGAGGTGCACGTCTACGGCCCCGCCGGTCTGCTCTCCAACCTGGAGGGCAAGTTCTCGGGCTACCTCTGGAACCTGCAGGAAGCGGGGCCGACCTTCGTCGGCCATGAGGTCGAGGGCGAGCGTCTCCGGACGCGCGTCTTCCCGGGCGCCCGCCAGTTCCGGGGGGGCGAGATCGTGGAGGAGCCGCTGGCCCCGGGAGGGGTCCTCTCGTCGGAAGAGGGCGTGGAGGTGCGGTGTGTCCCGCTCGAGCACGGAGTGACGGTGCTGGGCTACTGCGTGTCCAGCTCGGCCTTCCCTTCGGTGCGCGCGGGGGCGCTGGAGCGGCTAGGGTTGAGGCCCGGAGGCTGGCTGAACACGCTCAAGGAGGAGGCGTTGTCCGCGACAGGGCCCCAGGGCCGGATCGCGGCCCAGGGGCGAGACTGGCCGGCCGAGGAGCTGGCCCGCGAGCTGCTCGAGATGAGGGCGGGCGATCGAATCGCCTATGTGACCGACACGCTCTTCACGGACCGGACACTGGAGTCGGTCGCGCAGCTGGCTCGTGATGCCAGCGAGCTTTATTGCGAGGCGAACTTCCGCGAGGCCGACGCTGCGCGCGCCGCTGCCACCTCCCACCTGACGGCCGCGCAGGCGGCCCGATTCGCGCAGGCGGCGGGGGCGCGCAAGCTGGTCCTCTTCCACGTCTCCCGCAAGTACGACGGCGAGCTCGAGCCCAGCCTGGCCGAGGCACGAACGATCTTCCCGAACGTGGAGTGAGCGGGCCTCCGGGACAGAGCCCGGGCGGGAAACCCGTGGCGTCTACCTGTACCGGGTTTTCGAGAAAACCCGGTACAGGTAGACGCCACGAGTTTCCGCCAGACGCGTTCCCGTACGTGGAGTGCGCAACGGACGGGAGGCGGCTAGACGCGCCACCAGGCGATGTCCGGGTGGAGCTGGCGGGCGGCCTCGCGGCGCTCCCACTCGGACATCTCGCAGGCGTCGGCGGGGCCCAGCGCGCGGCTGAAGGCGGCGGTCAGAGCGGCGGCCAGCCGCGAAGGGTGGGTGCCGGGAGAGGCCTCGGAGAAGGAGGTGACCTTTGCGCGGTGGGCTGCGGCGAAGACCGCCGGGTCCTGGCCGGACGGGCAGAAGAGACGGGCCAGGAGCTCGTAGTCGTTGGTGAGGGGGATCGAGCCGTGCTGCAGCAGGCCGCCGTCGCGGCGCGCCTGGGCGCTGCCGACCAGCTTGCGGCCGCCCGAGCGGACCGTCTCCTGGCGGTGCTGATCGAAGCAGGCCCGGGATTCGCCCGGGGCGCTCTTGGGGCGCGCGGGCTCGGGCGCGCATGCCTCGCCCGAGACCAGATCGGCCGCGACCCCCAGGTCTCCCAACGCTTCGAGGATCACCCGAGAGATCACCGCGTGTGATTCGGCCACGCTCGCGCGTGCGATGCGATGGGTAGAGGGCAGCGTCAGGCTGTACGTGAGGTCGAGCCCGTGGAGCAGCCCCTTCCCGCCCGTCGGGCGTCGCACCACTCCGATCCCGAGCTCATCGCAGGCGTCGAGATCGACGGCCCCCGACGGCTCCTGGGAGTACCCGATGGACACCCAAAGGCCACGCCAGCGGTAGAGCCTGAGCGTCGGCGGCTCCGCCAGGCGCGCCACCGATCGCAGGAGCGCCACGTCGACGGCCATGTTCCATGGCCCGTCGGCCGGCGGAGTGAACAGGACCCGGAGCATCTCCGGGACCCGTTCGCTCTTCATCGTGCCTCCCGCTCCTTCGTCTTCGCCGGCTTGGCCGGCGGACGTGCGGCCGCTTCCGCGCCCCGCCAGCGCAGGACGGGCTTGCGCGCGGCCTCCACCTCGTCGAAGCGGCTGACCGGCGTCGTGTGCGGCGCGTGTCTCACCAGCTCCGGCTCGGTCTCGACCTCGCGCGCGATGGCCAGCATCGCGTCCACGAAGCCGTCCAGGCTCTCCAGGCTCTCCGACTCGGTCGGCTCGATCATCATCGCCTCTTCGACGATCAACGGAAAGTAGATCGTCGGAGCATGGTACCCCAGATCGAGCAACCGCTTGGCTACGTCCAGCGTCTTGACCCCCTTCGCGCGAGCCATCCTCTTGCCCGTGAGGACGAACTCGTGCATGCAGCTGCGGTCGTAGGCGACGTCGTAGGCGCCGGCCAGCCGGGCCTTGACATAGTTGGCATTCAGCACGGCCGCATCGGCAATCCGCCGCAGGCCCGAAAGCCCCAGCGCCAGGATGTAGGTGAACGCCCGGACCTGGTTGCCGAAGTTCCCGTAGAACCCGTGGATGCGCCCGATCGAGTCCGGGAAGTCGCGCGACCAGCGATAGGCGCCCCCCTCGTTCACGACTCGAGGCACCGGCAGATACGGCTCCAGCACGTGCTTCACGCAGACGGCGCCCGCGCCAGGACCGCCGCCCCCGTGCGGTGTCGAGAACGTCTTGTGCAGATTGAAGTGCATCACGTCGAAACCCATGTCGCCCGGCCTCGCGTGACCCAAAAGAGCGTTCGAGTTGGCTCCGTCGCAGTAGACCAGCGCCCCGGCCCGATGGCACAGCTCGATCACTTCCAGGATCTGCTCCTCGAAGAGACCCAGCGTGTTCGGGTTCGTCAGCATCACCAGCGCCACGCGCTCGTCCAGCGCCTTGCCGAGCGCCGCCAGGTCCGTCGAACCGCGCGCGTTGGACGGCACCTCCGTGACGTCGAAGCCGCACATCGCCGCGCTCGCCGGGTTCGTCCCGTGCGCCGAGTCGGGCACCAGCACGCGCGTGCGGCCCGCTCCCATCTTTCGGAAGTGCGCCTTCACCATCATCAACGCGGCCAGCTCCCCGTGCGCCCCGGCCGCCGGCAGAAGCGTCGTCGCGTCCATTCCCGCTACCGCCGCCAGGAACCCGCCCAGACGGTCGATCAGCTCCAGCGCCCCCTGGGCCAGCCTGTCGGGCGATCGCGGGTGCAGCTGCGCGAACCCGGGCAAAGCGGCCATCAGGTCGTTCACCTTCGGGTTGTACTTCATCGTGCACGACCCGAGCGGGTACATCCCCTTGTCTATGTGGTAGTTGAGCGACGAGAGCCTGGTGAAATGGCGCACGACATCCACCTGGCTCACCTCGGGAAAATCGAGCTCCGCGCGCAAGAGCTCGGCCGGAAGCTCCTCGAGTGACCCGTCGGCCGGCACGTCCAGCTCCGGCAGGACCATGCCGCGCCTGCCCGCAGCGGAGAGCCCAAAGATCGACTTCTCGCCGGACATCTTCACTTCACGCTCCTTCGGACGCCGGCGACCAGCCGGTCGATCTCCTGGCGAGTCCTCTTCTCGGTGACGGCAATCAGGAGCGCATCCTCCAGCCCCTTGTAGTCGCCCCCTAGCTCGATTCCACCCGCGATGCCGTCCTCCCGCTCCAGCCGTTCGAGCACCGCGCGAGGCTCCCTCGGCAACCGGATGGCGAACTCGTTGAAGAACGGCGACGGGAAGACGGCCCGGACGCCTTCGATTCCCTCGAGCGCCCGGAAGGCGTAGTGCGCCTTGTGGTAGTTGAGCTTCGCCAGCTCAATCATCCCCTGGCGCCCCAGTGTGCACATGTAGATGGTGGAGGCCAGCGCCGCCAGGGCCTGGTTGGTGCAGATGTTCGAAGCTGCCCGGGCCCGGCGGATGTGCTGCTCGCGCGCCTGGAGCGTGAGCACGTAGCCCGAGCGGCCGTGGTGATCGCGCGCCATCCCCACCAGCCGCCCGGGAATGCGCCGCATCAGCGACTCCTTGACGGCCATGAACCCCAACCCAGGCCCCCCGTAATTGAGGCCCGCCCCGAGCGGCATCCCCTCCCCCACGACCACGTCCGCCCCGCAGGCGCCGGGCGCCGCGAAGAGCCCGAGCGCGATCGGGTTGGCAACGACAACCAGCAGCGCCTTCGGGTCGAGCGCGCGCCTCAACGCGGCCAGCGACTCGATAACGCCGAAGTAGTTCGGATAGCCGACGACCAGCGCCGCGACATCCGCCCCCGCCACTGCCGCGTGCGGAGTCTGCCCGGTGGTGTCGAGCTCCACGAGGGTCGCCTCGCGATCCGTGGCGCGCAGGTACGTGCCGACGACGTCGCGATAGCTCGGGTGCACGCCCGAGGAAAGCAGCACCTGGTCTCGCCCGTTCGCCCCGCACGCCATCAACGCGGCCTCGGCCGCAGCCGTGGCGCCGTCGTACATGCTGGCGTTGGCGATCTCGAGGCCGGTCAGGTTGCACACCAGCGTCTGGAACTCGAAGATTGCCTGCAGGGTCCCCTGGCTCACTTCGGGCTGGTAGGGCGTGTAGGCCGTCGCGAACTCCGAGCGGAACAGCAGGCTCGGAATGATGCTCGGCACGTGGTGGTCGTAGGCACCGCCGCCGAGAAACGTGACCAGTCGATCGCAGGCCCAGTTGGCGCCGGCCAGCCTCGTCAGCTCGCTCACGATCGCCGGCTCGGACAGCGGCCCGGGAGGCAGACCGTCGACTTGGAAAGCTTTGCGGATCGGCTCAGGGATGCACTCGAAGAGTTGCTCCACCGACGCCAGACCGCACGCCTGGAGCATCTTCGACTCTTCAGCGGCCGTGAGGGGGATGTAGGGATGTGTCACTTCGAAACTCCTGCAGGTGTGAGGAAACTGAGGAAGGCCGTGCCGGCCCCACACGGTTCCGGGGGGCGGACGGTAGGAGCGGTGCTCGAGCCGCCCAAGGTGCCGGTGACGGGCCAGGCGACGATCTGGCGGCCAACCTGCCCGCCGCGGGTGGCAGGCTTGACGGCGGCGCCGCGACCCGGGCGGCAGCCGGCGCGGGCCCAGAGAGACTCAGTCGCGATCGTCTTCGTCGTCCTTGAAGCCGCGATCGTCGTCCTCTTCGTCGTCGTCGTCGGCCTCGTCTTCCTTCGAGTCGCGCTCGCTCTGGACGTACTCTTCGTACTCCTCGGCGCCCATGAGGTTCTCGTACTCGTCGGTGTCGGTCAGCTCGATTTCGAGCATCCAGCCGTCTCCATACGGGGCCTGGTTGACGAGCTCGGGCTGGTCCTCGAGGTCGGGATTGACCTCCAGGACCTTGCCGCCGACCGGCATGTAGAGGTCCGAGACGGCCTTGACGGACTCCACGACGCCGAAGGTGTCGCCCTGCTCGAACTCGGTCTCGGGTTCGGGCACTTCCACGAAGACGATGTCCCCCAGCTGCTCCTGGGCATAGTCGGTGATGCCCACGCGCGCATGGTTGTCTTCGAGGAGCTCCACCCACTCGTGGTCCTTCGTGTAGCGAAGCTGCTCGGGGAAATGAGATTTCATCGAATCGGTCCTCCCTATGTCTCGCTTGGGCTTTCTGCTCATCGTCGCCAGGCCTCCGGGGAAACTCCTTATAGACTTCCAGACCGCCTCATGTCTACAGGCACGTGCAGGGGAAACTCTCGCGTGAAGTTCACCACTTTCCCGCGAACGGCGCCGAGGGCGTTCTCGTCCTCGCGCGCGGCCACGGCTTCGGCCATCCAGCCGGCGATGTGCGCCATGTGCTCTTCCTTCATTCCTCGGGTCGTCACGGCCGGCGTACCGACGCGGATGCCGCTGGTCACGAACGGCTTGCGGGTGTCGAAGGGGATCATGTTCTTGTTCACCGTGATGGCGGCCACGTCCAGCGCCTTTTCGGCCTTGCTGCCGCTCACGCCCAGGCCCGAAACGTCCATCAAACCCAGGTGCGTGTCCGTGCCGCCGCTGACCGCGCGAAAGCCGCGCTTTGCCAGCTCGCCGACCAGGGCGCGGCTGTTGGCCAGGATCTGCCGCTGGTAGGCGCGGAAATCCTCGGTCGCAGCCTCGGCCAGGGCCACGGCCTTGCCGGCGATAACGTGCATCAATGGTCCTCCCTGGTCGCCCGGGAAGAGCGCCTTGTCGATCGCTTCCTTGTACTTCTCGCGGCAGAGGATCATGCCGCCGCGCGGGCCCCGGAGCGTCTTGTGGGTGGTGGTCGTCACGACGTCGGCGGTCTCGCACGGATTGGGGTGCAGGCCCGCGGCGACCAGGCCAGCGAAGTGAGCCATGTCGACGACGAACAGCGCGCCCACCGAGTCGGCGATGGCGCGGAAGCGCGGGAAATCGAGGATGCGCGGGTAGGCCGACCAGCCGGCCAGGACCATCTTCGGTTTCTCCTGGTGGGCCAGCCGCTCCACCTCGTCGTAGTCGACCGTCTCGGTTTCGCGGCCGACGCCGTAGGGGATGATCCGGTAGCGCTTGCCGGAGAAGTTGACCGGGCTTCCGTGCGTGAGGTGGCCGCCCATGGAGAGGTTCATGCCGAGGACGGTGTCGCCCGGCTGGAGCAGGGCGTCGTACATCACGAGGTTGGCCTGGGAGCCCGAGTGGGGCTGGACGTTGGCGTGCTCGGCGCCGAAGAGCTTGCGGGCGCGCTCGATGGCCAGCGACTCGACCTGGTCGACAACCTCGCATCCACCGTAGTAGCGCTTGGCCGGATAGCCCTCGGCGTACTTGTTGGTGAGGACGCTTCCCATCGCCTCCAGGACGGCCCGGCTGACGATGTTCTCGCTGGCGATCAGCTCGATGTTCTCGACCTGACGGCGTTCTTCCTTGTCGATGAGGTCGGCGATGGCGGGATCGACATCGCGCAGACTGGGTCCTTGCATGATCTGGCCTCTGGCTTCCCCGGCGTCGCGGCCCCGGTCGAGCCTCCGGCCGGAGGCCTCGGGAAGGGCGGCGTCGAGCGACGGAGAATAGGCCGAGTAGCCGCGGCTGTCAAGCGGCAGCGAGGGCGCCCCTCAGGGCTACGGACGAAGTCGGAGCAGCGGAGGGGGAATTCGGGAACTGAATCCGAAGCCCTGCACGAAATCTGACGCACGCCGAGCGGGTTGCGCGGGGGGCGGTGCCTGGATCTGATTTCCGACGACTCTGTCGACGTCCTGAGGGCTCACCTCACGGACGGGGGCGGCGGTAGAACGGGGTCTTGACGACCTCGGCCTCGACCTGCTGAGCGCGGATCTGGACTGCGAAGCGGGAACCCTCTGCTGCGAAGGCGGGCTGGACGAATCCCAGGCCCAGGTTTTGCTCCAGAGTGGGGCTGAAGGTGCCGCTGGCGACGTGGCCGATCGGGGCGTTGCCGGCGACGATCGCGTAGCCGTGGCGGGCAACGCCGCGGCCGGTCATCTTGAAGCCGACCAGCTTGCGCGGGGGGCCGCTATCGCGCTGGGCCAGGAGCGCGGCGCGGCCGATGAAGTCGGGCTTGTCGAACTTGACGGTCCAATCGAGCCCGGCCTCCAGCGGAGTGGTCTCTTCGTCGAGATCGTTGCCGTAGAGCAGCAGGCGCGCTTCGAAGCGGAGGGTGTCGCGCGCGCCCAGGCCGATCGGCTTCACGCGCGGGTCGGCCATGAACAGGTCCCAGAGCGGGCCCGCGGCCGCGTCCGTGCAGTAGATCTCGAACCCGTCTTCGCCTGTGTAGCCCGTGCGTGAGAGGAGGACGTCGTGGCCTGCCAGCCGGGCCTGCGAGCACCGGAACGCCTTGAGCTGCGAGGCCTCCTCGAGGTGATCTCCCAGGACGGTAGCGGCGAATGGTCCCTGCAGGGCCAGGAGCGAGGTGCCGAAGCTCTGGTCGTCGACGACGGTGGTGGGCGAGGTGTGGGCGCGCACCCAGGCGAGATCCTTGTCGTGGTTGGAGGCGTTCACGACCAGCAACCAGCGGTCGGATTCGAGGCGGTAGGCGACCAGGTCGTCGACGACGCCGCCGCGCTCGTTGCACATCGGGGAGTAGACGCACTGGCCGGGCTGGGCCCGGGCGACGTCGTTGGTGACCAGCAGCTGCAAGTCGCCCGTTGCCGTCGAGCCGGAGAGGTAGAACTCGCCCATGTGGCTGAGGTCGAAGAGGCCGCAGGCCGAACGGACGTGACGGTGCTCTTCCAGAATGCCCGCGTACTGCACCGGCATCGACCAGCCGCCGAACTCCACCATGCGAGCCTTGGCGCGCACGTGGCGGTCGTGGAGGGCAGTCTGTTGCAGAGGCGGCATGACGCGAGCGATGCGGCGCCAGTATAGCCCCGAGGGCGCGGGGGAGTCGAGGGGGAGGGCGGCGCTTCAGGCGAAGGTGGTTGGCCGAAAGACAGGTCTGTGGTACTGTGATAATGTGAAGAATCTCACAGTATCACTTCCAGACGAGGTTTACCGGCGGGCCCGAGTCAAGGCTGCAGAGCGGGATACGTCTTTGAGTGCGTTGGTGCGCGATTTCCTGTCGAGGTTGGGGCAGGAAGAAACGGATGGGGAGCGCCGCAGGCGACTGCAGACCGAGGTTTTCGCTTCAATCGATGGCTTCAGCGCCGGTGATCGCCTTTCCCGCGACGATGTCCACGGCCGCAGAATTCGTTGACACCAACGTCTTGCTGTATGCGGTGAGCACCGTGCCGGCCGAGCGGAAGAAGGCCGAGCGCGCGAGGTCTCTGCTCGACCGGGACGACCTCTCCCTGTCGGTGCAGGTGCTCCAGGAGTTCTACGTGCAGGCCACTCGTGCTACGAAGCCCGCAAGGTTGAGCCACGAACAGGCCTCCCAGCTCATCGAGTCCTTCCTGCGATTCCCGGTGCAGGAGATGACCGTCGGCGTCATGCAAGCAGCGCTGGCGACAGCACGCCGATTCAAGATCTCCTACTGGGATGCAGCGATCGTGGAAGCTGCCCGGGCGATCGGTTGCTCCGTGATCCTGTCCGAGGACCTGTCCGACGGGCAGGACTATGGAGGGGTCCGCGTGAGAAACCCTTTTCTTTGCTGAGAGGCATCCATGGATCGCCTGAAAGCTCTCATGGAATCGGGTCGTACTGATTCCTATCGAGGGCCTTGCCCTCTACCGGGGTTCTTGCACAGGCACGCTGCGCGTGCGCAAGAACCCGTTCGGCCTCGGCACGGCTGCCGGGCGTCACCCCACCAGGGGACCATCGGCCCCCCTTCGACAAGCCTGTCCTGAGCTTGCCGAAGGGCTCAGGACAGGCCCTGGCCCCCCGATGTAGACGGAGTTGAGGACGTTGCCGGGCCCGTGCTGAATCCTGGAACCAAAAGGCCTTTCGAGAGATCCATGGATGCGTGAGGGGGGAGCCCCGATGGGGGCCTAGCCGCCGAGGAGCAAGGCCGGGTATCGCGCTCGAATCGTCGGATAACAGGCCGCAGCGAACCGCTCCTTGCTGAAACCCGCAATCCGGTGTGTCCGAGAAACGTCACCCTGCCTTGCGCCCTTCCTCAGCGGTACTGATGCTGAAGTCGGGAGAATGTCCTCCCGAGCCCACCGGGAGAAGGTGCGGCTTTGAGCTGCGGGCCTCGATGCGATGTCGCCGGTGAGAGGTTGGGCGTGAGCCCTGGCCGCCCGGCCGGCGACATCGAACTCGGCCCTCCGCTCGAAGCCATCGGTCGGGCGCCCTTGTGGGCCGCCCTCGAGATCGCCCCGCACGCCCTCGGCCGGCCGCAGGGCCCGGGTACTCGACCGGGGCCGCGGGGTGGGGCCCGGCGACGAGGAGAGTCGCCGGCACGTCCCGGGGTCGAACGGGGTCTTGCAGCAGAAGGCTGTGGTGATGCGGGGCCGATCGGATCGGGCCGTGGGCTTGGAAGCCGATCTGGAAGCCCGCCAACGCAAAATCCGCTTCGCCAGCCCTCGGACCGGCCCCACTCCGGTCCGCAAAAAAAAGGGCATTTGCGGACGGGAACTAGTTATGCACATTGGCGTCATGGAGCAGCGCAAATCTGGCTCGGTTCCACCCACACACTTACGACGACTTCTAGTCCGTCGTCTTCGACATTGAATTGGGGGCTGAGCGAGGGAAATGCGATGCTAAGCCGTTGACGCCACTCAGTCACGAGTTCTTCTGCCCAGGCGCGTTGAAGACAGATATCGCCTACATACAAGGCTAATGAGACGTGATTCACATACCTCTGCACGTCAACTTCGGAGTAATCCTTGAGCAACCTGTCGATTTCATCCAGGCGAGGCTGTGACTTGCGAAAGAGCAGATTTCGCCACACAACAAAGGGGGATTTCAGTAGAAGTGCAAAACCCTGTCGATCTGGCGAGCCGAAATCATCATTGTAGGTCATGGGCCACCCAAGAGGCTCAGTTCGAAAGCTTCGTCGACCCCGTGACCATCCGGCTCTCGTTGCCGCTGTGCGTCCCGTTTGGACTTCCGTCGCTGCTGCTCAAGAAGGCGTGAGTTTCGGGTACGGTCGGGTGTACCCGAAACTACCCCCGCGCTACCAGCTGCACGTTGTCGAGGTGAGTGCGGCAGAACTCGATGAACTGGCGTTCGTTGTCATTCATCTCGATCTTCTCGACGGCGTAGATCACCAGCAACACGGCCGCGAAGAGGCCCGCGATGACGTTCCCGCCGGCCGCGACGGCGATGGCGGCCAGCACACCCAGGATGCCGCCCCCGACCTTCGTGCCGAGCATCTTGCGTTCCTGCGGGTCCAGTTGGGCGTCCCAGCTCACGAGTGTCTTGCCCGCGGGGCCCTCGTGCAGCTCCATTCGCAGCGTTCGGCCCTGCCAGTCGACGCAGACAGCCCCCCCGTCCTCGATCGACACGCGCCCCGCGGTGCTACCCTCCATCGGCAGGGCCAGGCTCACACCGGCAAAATGGCGGGTAAGGCGACCCCGCACCTCCTCGATCGACCCGTCGATCGGCATGCCACGGTCGTTGACGCGGGCCAGCTCCAGAGCTGTCTCCACGTGCCGCAGCTCGATCCCGAGCTGGGCCGCCATCGCCACCAACTGCTCGTGATCCAGCCCCTCGCGGCTCGATTCGGAAGCCCGCTCGCGCATCTGCAGCTCGCTGGCTAGCGCGACGATCCGCCCAATCTCCGCCTGCCCGTACCGGATCCCCTCGTCGTCGCGTTCCGGCTCGTCAACGGACTGCCGTTCACGCCGCCTCTTGGATTTCTGCGACATAGCGCTGACATCGTAGACGAACTGGTGAACAGGGAACAGGGAACATCTGATCGCAGGGTGTTCTGTCTCGGACGAGGCGCAAGGGCCGCGAGCTTAGCCATGAAGTCCAGCGGCTCGAAGCCTGTCCTAAGATTGTCAAAGGGGCGATTGCGGTGGTCCGGTCGCGCCAAGCGCGCTTCTTGTGCAGAACAAGCGTGCAGTCTGGGCCGCGTTGAAGCCGAGCCAGTGCCGGAGGAGGCCCCTCGACAAGCTCGGGGTAGACGGTGCCTAGGAGAGAGCCAGCCTCTCGAGGGCCTCTCGGTTGCCGCTGCGGATTGCCTGCCGGCCATGCAGGTCGAAGCCGTAGGTTCCGTGCGGGTTCTCGGGAGCCTTCGCACCTCACTCCAGCGGGGTCCAGGGGACACGTCCCCTGGTGGGGGCTCGGGGGCAAGGCCCTCGACAGGAATCAGTACAACTAGATTTCATACCGATTTTCAGGAGATGCATGCATACGTGAGGGCGAAGCCTCCGATTGGCAAAATCAGCACAGACGACACGGCTGCTGCTCATCGGACACTCCGTGCGCACCGAAGCACGGAGGCCCATCGCGCAAGTAGGCCGCCGCGCGGCCGCGGGCGGGCCGGGAGGCGGGACCCGGCTTCATCCCGAGCGCCGCCGGGGCACGTTCGCGCGGGCGAGCTCGACGCCGGAGGCGTCGCGCAGGAGCACGGAGCCCGCGGAGTCGACTTCGAATCGGCCGGAGCGCGCGGGAACAAGCCTGTGATCGGTCCAGCTGCCGCCGCCGGAGCGATCCTCCGCGACGATCAGGTCGACTTCCACCAGCTCCCGGCCTTGCCCGTCAGCGATGCGGCTGCGGACGCGGGCCTGGCGGCGGCCGGTGTCGGCGGCCGGCTGAATCTCCACCTCGTGACGCTCGCGAGCGCCACCCGCCAGGCGAGCTTCACCAGTGACGCGGGCGTGGCCCGGGCCGAGCGGCTCGACGCGATCGGTGCCTCCTGCTGCACCGGCGAGCGTGCCTTCGATGCGCGCTTCGCCCTCCCCGAGCGTGGCGCGCAGCTGACTCTTGCGGCCGTCCCGGTGCGTGATGGACGCGGCGACGACGCCCGAGCGGGGCCGCGACCCGGCTCCCAGTCTGAGCGCGTGCGACTCGTCGACATCGAAGACGGCGGCCCGCACATTGTCCCGTGTGTACGGCTCCGAAGTCGACGTGAAGGCCAGCTCGGCCCGCCCCCAGAGCGCGCCGGCCGTGGGCGAACCCTCGGCGTCGCCCTTCAGCGCCACGTCCCGGGCCCGGACCCTGAGCGAGACCGTCTCCAGCTCGTCGGCGACATTGCGGGCCGAGAGCGTCAGGCCGAGCGTTCGTCCCCTCAGCTGCTGATCGAGCTCGGAAATCCCGGTGAACTGCGAGGCGACGCCCGAGAGCGCCAGGTCCAGCTCCATCCGGTCGATCCGGCCCTTCAGGGAGACGTTATCCACAGCCGTGACCTGAAACCTTGGGCCATTGTCGGGCTGGCCGTCGGCGGGCGGCTGCATGACGCCGGTGACGCCCGTCAGCGTCAGGTCGATTCGCATCAGGCCACCCTCGTCGGAGACGGTCCCCTCGACCCGCACCGGATTCTGGATGTCGATGCGCAGGACCTCCCCCGAAGTGCCCGTCGAGAGCACGGCGCCGTGAAAGACCAGCTCTGAGGAGCCTTCCTGGAAGCGGAACCCGTCAGCGGTCGGTGTGAAAGCGGCGTGCGAGGGTTCGCGAGTGATCGTCGTGACCTCGTCGCCGGGACCCTCGGGGGGCAGCGGCCGCTCGGGTGGAGCGCCCGTGGTGGGGTCGACCGTGCCGTCCACGTTCGGCATCGGCGCCGGTTCGGGTGGGCGGCGCGGGGGAAGGCTGCCTGGGTCTGAAGGCTCGCTGCCGCCGGAGTTGCCACCCGAGCCGGAAACGCCGTCGGGACCGACCGTGCTGTCGCCCGGGAGGCCGGGTCCGCCCGTCACGGGGTCGGTTCCGGCACCGGTCGAGGGGTCGACGGGCAGTGGCAATGGGCGGTCGGGCGGCACGGGGAAGGGCATCGGCACGGGCTTGGGGCCGGGCATTGTCTGGCCGGGCGCTCCTCGGGAGATGCCTGTAACAGCCAGGTCGGGGGCAGGTAGAGAGCCATCGACCTGGGAGGCGCTGCGGACCACGGCCTTCCTTGCCGCGCGTGCCCGCCAGAACCCTCGCGGAACGTGGGGCACGCGACGGCCCTTCGCGGCCTTCGCGGGCGTCGCCGGGGCCGCGGGCTCGGCCAGATCGGACAGCGCCACGACCATCCCTGCGTTGCCGTTCTCCAGGCTCGCAAGGACGGCGGTGGCGACGAGCTCGGCCAGCCGGGCGTCGGTCGTCGTTCCCGCGGCCGAGGCGCTTCCGCCCGTCACGAGCTCGAGGCCCTGCGTCGCAGCCGTCAGCGTCGAGCTGCCGTCTGCGGCCAGATTCGGCAAGGCGCCGACCGGATCGTCGTCCCCGCCGCACCCGGCAGCCAGGCCGGCGACGAACAGAATCCCCGCAAACGCGCATCCCCTACCGATCATGCCCGGCCTCCGAGTCGACTCCTACAAAAGTGGCGGATTTTCGCGTGACTATGTTAGGTCGCGCGGTGGGCGCCGTCAAGGCTGGGGGCGAGAGCCCTCAGGGCAACGGCAAAGTCGTCGGAAATCGGGTATAGGCACCAAAAGCCCGGCCAGCCGACCGGACGACTGCCAGGTTTCAAGCGGGCTTCCGGAGCCAGTCCCTCACGCATGGACATATCTCTTGAACTATCTGTCGGATTCGAATGGACTGAGCGCATCCGAAGCACCTAAAAGCCGCATAAGATGGGGGTCCAGGGGGCCTTCGGCCCCTTGGCGGAGGTTCGGAGGCGGAGCCTCTGCGTGGAATGCCTTGAGTGAGCATTGATGCTGGCTCTCAACGATCTGTCAATGACTGAGAGCCAGCCCCCGTTTTCCGCCTCCGGGCTCGGGACTTTACCGGGGCCCTGCGAGAGCCATCCCGCAGGTTGCCTGTTGTTTCTCCCTCGGTTAAGGCACTCGCCATGCCAGTTTCATCACCGCCCCCGCCCCGCCCGCCGCTACCTGCGCCGGAAGACGACGGTGACGCGGTAGAGGCCGGGTTCGACGAGGGCGCCGCCGGCGGCGACGGTGGCGATGGCGCCGCTCAGCTGGCGGGCGGCGGCGACTTGCGGGTTGGAGCCCGGAGGAAGCGGGCGCGGCTGCTTCTCGGTGCCGTGGAGCGAACAGGCGGCGGAGCCCTTTTGGAGCTCGTAGGCGCCGCCCGCGGGGCAGATGGCAGACGCGGTGGGAAGTTTGCCCGACTGGATGTGGGGGAGATTGGCGATGCAAGCGGCCTGCATCTGCTTCTGGAGCGCCTCGGAGTCGGGGCCGGCGAGCTCGGCCAGGCGTTCCAGAGCATCGGTGGAGAGGACGGCGGCGAACTGAAGGCGATCGGCCTTCATGGTGGAATAGAGGCTGGCGAAGCCGGGGCTGTCTTTCAACTTCTGGGGCGAGTCGAGGAGGCTTTCGACGACCTGCTGGCCGGTGGCCAGGATCAGGAAGCCGCCCGCGACGGTCCAGGCCGGGGTGACCTGGGGTTTGCCGGACTGGGAGGCGACGTAAAGCTTCTGTTCGCCGACGGTCTTCTCCTCGAAGTCGAGCTTGCCCTTGAAGTTGGCGGCGACGCGCTGCATCGTCTTCTTGCAGGCCTCTGGGTCGTCGGCGGCGACCATGAGGGCCAGCTGGGGGAACTTGTCGTCCCAGAGGACGGAGGCAGCGAGCTCGGAGCCGAGCCAGGGCTGGACGTCGAGCTCGTAGTTGAGCCCCATCATCATGGCGACGGAAGCCTTCATCTGGCGCTGAGCTTCGAGCTTCTCTGCGGCGGCCGAGTCGCCCGCGGGGGCCTGCGAGTCCTTCTGCAGCGAGGCGGCCAGGAAGAGCGGGTTGTTGACGGAGGGCAAGGCCGGGGAGGCGAGCGGCTTGGCGGGGGCGCCGGCTGCGAGGGTGGGGAAGGCGCCGCCGGAGGCGTCGAAGCCGGCGTGCACGTCGAAGGCGTACTGGCTTTCGCGGGCGACGAGCTGCCCCCAGAGAGTCGAGAGGTTCGAGAGGGTCTCGAGGACGCGCTCGCGGGGCCGGGCGTTGCCGGCGAGCGCAGCGGCCATCGAAGCCGGGTCGGCGCCCGCGGCGGGGGTCGAGGCCGGTGGCGAGGGAGGCGCGGAGAAGGCCGGATCGCTTTTGACGTTCTCGGCGAGCCGGGCGGGGTTCAGGACCAGGAGAGCGGCCGCGTCGGGATCGAGCCGGGCGGCGGCCTGGGCGTAGCCGGGGGTCGATTCGACACCACCGGAGCCCTTGGCGCCGCGAGCGAGCGCAGCTTCGACCGCCGCAGTCGCGTTGGCAGCCAGGAAGAGCTTGGGGCCTCGCCACCAGGTGAGCGTGGCGGGCCGGCCCTTGTGGCGGAGGGTGGTCAGCTTGCCGCCGGCCAGGTCACGAGACTCGAGCTCGCAGGTGGTAGCGGCGTGCTTCTCGAAGGCCTCGGCGAAGGCGGTCAGCCTGTCATTGCCGACGGCGAGAAGAGTCAATGTCGGTTCCGAGTCCGGTTTGGCGGCGTCGTGCTCGACCCCGAAGGCGAAGCCGCGCTCGAAGAGCTCCACGAAGCTGACCTGGACGGACTTCTTGTCGATGAGGAAGTCGTTGATCTCCTGCAGCCAGTCGGCGAAGGTGGCGCCGCGGGAGCGGGCGGAGAGGCGCGCGCGGAGCTCGCGGATGGCCTTCGGGTCGGCGACGCCGCCGAAGCTGGGGTTGTAGAAGGAGAGGTCCCTGGCCGCACCGTAGGCGAGCGCCGACGGCGGGAAGTAGGGCGCCCACTCGCGGTCGAAGCGGGCGGCGGGAGCGGAGGTGTGGCCGGCGGTGGGGGCGTGCGGAGGAGCCTGGGGAGCCGGCTGTTGCGAGGCCGTGGCTGAGGCCGGCGCGGCGGGGGCGGTGGCCGGCTCGGGCGAGGCTCCGCAGCCGGCGTTCAGGAGGATAGCTGTGAGGGCCAGGACACGCGCGAACGACTGGATGGCTCCTTTCAGTCCGTAAAGAGCGCATCGGGGTGGAACGGCCTGGCGGGTCATGGGCATCGATTCGTCTCCTGTGGGCGGCCTGGCGGGCGGCGCAGCCCCGGGGAAGGGGCGGGCCCGGCAGGCAGCATCGTATCACCGGTTTGCCGGGGCGGTCACGAGCGCGATGACGTCGGCCAGGCTCTCGTTTCGGACCACGAAGAGGATCTCGCCGCCGGCGTGCAGCACGGTGTCGCCGCGTGCGGGGGTCACCTGATCGGCGGGGTCGATGACGGCGATCACGGTGCACGACTTCGGGAAGCCCCTGGAGCGGTCGAGGGCGGCCAGCGTCATCCCGCCGACCGCGGCGTTCTCCGGGATGCTGACGCGAAAGACCGACATCTCGCCGTGCTTGCCGATCGGGATCGCGTCGCGGATGCCCGGCATCTGGATCTGCATGGCGATCTGGGAGAGCACCATGTCGACCGTGTCGACGATGAGCGTGGCGCCGGCGAGCCGGTAAGGCTCCTCGAACTGGTCGTCGCGCATCCGGACGGCGATGCGCGGCACGCCGTGGTGGCGCGCCAGGAGCGCGAAGGCCAGGTTGTCGGCGTCGTTTCGCATCATCCCGACGGCGACGTCGGCCTTGTGGATGCCGGCTTCGCGCAAGCTCTCGAAGCTGGTGGCGCTGCCCTCGACGGTGACCGCACCGATGCGCTGCGCGATCTGCTCGCAGATGCGTGCGTCCTGGTCGACCACCACGACGGAGTGCTGGTCCACGAGCCGGCCCGCCAGCTGCGAGCCCATCATCCCTCCGCCGCCGATGACGATGTACATCCGTTCACTCCTCCGAGCGCGCCAGCGCCTCGTCGATCTCCGTCAAGAGCGCCGCGCCCGCCTCCTCCGACAGCAGCCGGTCGCGCATCGCGTTGGTCACCAGCGACCGCTCCAGCCTCAGCATCTGCGCGGCCACGGCCTGGTACTCCCGGTCCTCGAGCTCACGGTTCTTCTCGTAGAGCAGCTTGAGCTGCCGCTCGGTGCGCGAGGCCTTCACCTGGTAGCGCGACCGCAGGTGCGTGTAGACCTCGCGGGAGATCAGCCCCTGACCGTGGAGCCGCTTGAGCTCGTCCTGCGCCCCGCGCGCCGCCAGCATCCGGCCGTAATACGTGTCGAACTCGACCTTGAAGCCGGGCAGCTGCGCCAGCTTCAGCCACGCGATCAGCCACCTGAGCGAGACACCCTGCAAGACCAGCGACAGCAGCACCACGCCGAAGGTCACCGCCACCAGCGTGCCACGCTCGGGGACCGCCGCAGGCAACGCCAGCGCCAGCGCCACCGACAGCGACCCGTAGAAGTTCCCCCAGACCATCACCGGCAGCCAGCTCCGTGGCAGCCGCCCGTCCCGCGAGCGGTGCGTGACCGCGTAGCAGAGCAAGACGCACAGCGTCCGGCCCGCGTGGAGCGCCAGGTAGGCCAGCAGGATCGGCGCCTCGAAGTGCCGAAGGCTCGGCAGCGGCACGCGCAGCCCGCACATCAGGAAGAGCAGCGAGTTGACGACGAACGCGCTGTAATCCCAGAACCCCATCAGAGTCAATTGCGTCGTTGGAGAGATCGTGTGCTTCAGCCCGTAGTTGCCCACGACCAGCCCCGCCGTGACGACCGCGATGCTGCTCGAGACCTCCAGCTGCTCGGCCGCCACGTAGGCGCCGTACGCCAGGATCGACGTGAGCAGCACCTCCACCAGGTGATCCTTGATCTCCCGCATCACCCGCGAAACGACGTAGCCCGCCGCCCCGCCCAGCATCGCCCCGCCCAGCGCGAGCCACACGAACCGCGCCACCAGCTCCACCGGATCGGTCGTCCGCGCCGGCTGCAGCACCACGCCCAGCAAGGTCGAGTAGAGCAAGAGCGCGATGCCGTCGATGAAGAGACTCTCGCCCTCCATCAGCGCAGCCAGCCGCGGCGGCACCCGCATCTCCCTGAGGATCGAGATCACCGCCGCGATGTCCGATGGCGCCGTCAGCGCCGCGAAGAGCAGCGCCGTCGCCCACGGAAGCCCCAGCAGATAGTGCGCCAGCGTCCCCGACGCAAACACCGTCGTCGGAATCCCCACAACCAGCAGAAAACCGACCGTCCACCCCATCCGAGCCAGCGGCGCCACGTCCGTCGTCACCGCCGCCTGGAAGAGCAGCGTCGGCAGGAAAACATAAAAAACTACCGAAGGGTCGAGCCCGATCCCGCTCACCAAGTCCAGCTGCCCCGCTACCAGCCCGCAGACCAGCAGCGCCGTCCCGTACGGGATCTTGATCCGCCTCACGCCGATGGCCACGACCGCCGCCAGCGCGAGCAAGATCAGCAGACTGTCGACGGTCTGGTGCACGCTCCCATCCTACGAGTAGCGAGTAGCGAGTAGCGAGTAGTGAGTAGCGAGCGGAGGGCACTCGATCCTCTGTTGCCGCATCCCCCGGCGACCACTCTCCACGGACCGGTCGAGAGGCGGTTACTCGGGAGCCAGCTCACATCCTGGCAGTTTCTCTCGGGCACCTCAGCGGCAGGCGAAGCGTCTCCAGCCTCCCAATCATGGGCGCCCTTACTACTCGCGACTCACTACTCGCTACTCGCTACTCGCTACTAGACTCAACACCCGGCGGGGCCGGACGCCTCGCGGCGACCGTTCCCACCGGGTGCTGAGCTCTGGATCGGGCTTCAGTCCTGGAAGTCGGCTTCCGAGGGAGTGATGGTCTCCTGGCGAGCCTTCTCCTTGACCTCGTCCTTCACCGGGGGCTTGGCTGCGGGTGCGGCCGCGGCAGGCTCACGGGCCTTCTCGGTCTTTTCCTTGTCCGACAGCGTCACGGCGGCCGGTGCGCGCTCCGGGGCCTCGACCGAGGGCTTTCGCGGCTTGCGCTTCCTGACGGCCGACCCTTCCGCAGCCTTGACAGGCTCGCTTTCGGGCTTGGCAACGGGGATGGCGACTGACTTCTGGCGCACCGTCGGCTTGAAGTCCTCACGGTCGAGCTCGTAGGCCATCGCGCTGGCTTCGGTTACATCGGCGCCGGTGGCGGCCGCGAGTCCGAAGCTGCTGGCCTTGGTCAACCGCATGTTCGGGTAGCTCTTGAGCACGTCGGACTCGATGACGCTCTTGACCTCGGACAGCTTCTGGCGGGCGTTGGCCTCGCTCAGGCTGCCGACCGTCGCCAGCACGATCACCTTGACGGCGGTGAGACTCTCCATCCGGGCCGTCAGCGCCTGCACGTCGTAGCCGCGCGGCTTGAGCTTGGCGGTGATCTCCTGCGAGAGCTTGTCCTCGAGCTCGCGGTTCTCCTCGACGAAGAGCGCGACCCCCGAAGACGGAGCAGCCGTCTCGCCGGCCCCGCCCGTGGCAGCGGCGACCGACCGCGGCCGCAGGCGCCGCCCGCCGCTCGGGCCCTCGTCGTCGGTGACGGCGGTGGCGACCTGGCGGGACTTGATGATGCGGACCTTCCGCTCGGCCGGCTTCTCGACCACGACCTCCTCGCCGACCGGCTTGTCCTCGCGAATGCGCACGCCCGGCAGCTCGGCCGGGAACATCTTGCCGATCTCGCCAAGCATGGTGGCGCTGAAGTGCATGTCCACCGCCTGATCGTGGACGCTCTTGAGGTTGATCTCGTCCTTCGATCTGGGGACGGGCTGCGGCGATGGCGGAGTCGTGAGGCCGATCTCGCTGGCTCCGAGCGCCAGGTTCAGCGAGATGAAGGCTGCCGGGACGAATGCGTGAAGACTTCTGCGAACGGACATTGCGAGGGCCTCCCTGGGGTGGACCCGCTCCGTGGCGGAGTGTCGCCCCCGCCACTACAGCGAGATATCGACAGCTCTCGAGGGCGAGGCGAGGATTCAGGGCACTCTCAGCGCCTCCAGGAGCGCCTCCACGGCGGGCCCAGGAGCGCCGAGATCCTTCGCCAGCAAAGCGTTCTCGCGCGCAGCGGCGTGATTGCCGGCGGCCAGCTCGACCTTCGCCATGAGGACAGGACCGGCCGGGTCACGGCGATTCATGTCGTGCCACCGCCGCGCCTGCTTTCGGGCCGCATCCAGCGCGCCGGCTGCGAAGCTCACCTCGGCGCGGTTTCGGGGCAGCTCGGCAAACCCCGGAGAGAGCGCCTCTACCATGATGTAAGAGGCCAGCGCCCGGGGAAGGTCGCCCGACAGCGCCCGCACTCCGGCGAGCCGGTACCGGGCCGGCACGCACCCTGGCCGAGCGGCCAGGGCACCTTCGAGCTCCCGGATCGCGCCGGGTTCCCAGCCGAATCCCCCGCTCGACAGGCCCTCATCGATGGCCAGCCGCGCGCTGCGCAAGTGGCAGAGGGCTGCGAAGTCTCGGCCGGCGGAAGTAGCGCCCCAGGCCGCGGCCATTGCCAGCATCAGCAGGGCCGCGCAGGCCACCGGGGAACGCGCCGGCGTGGCCGGTGGCGCGTCATCCTCTGCGGCCCCCCAGACCACGGCGAGCGTGGCGACGATTGGCGTGACGCACAGCGTCACGGAGAACAGGTTCTGGACGAGCACGCCCAGGATTGCAAGCGAGTGCGGCGCGGCTTCCGGCTCTGTGGAACGCCCGGAAGAACCTCCGACGCCGGCCTCCCGAACCAGAACGACGAGCCCCAGTGCCAGCGCCAGGAGCCCCGCGATCCCGCCCGTCGCCGCCACGTGAAGCGGCAGATCGTGCGCGAACTCGTTCACGTCGGAAAGCCCGCTGGCCCGGTAGTCCGGCGAGCGGAACTCGGGGAAGGCGGCTCCGAACGCGCCCGGGCCATGACCTGTGAACGGCCGCGCCAGCGCCATCCGGGCCGAGGCGTCCCAGATCACCAGGCGCTGCCGGAAGGTGGAGGCGCTTCCGAGTTTCGCCGTCAGCCCGGGCAGCACGGCAAGCACGGCAACCGCGGCCAGCGCCGCCGCGGCGAAGAGCCGCAGTGGCAACCGGCGTCGCGCGCGGCCGCCGAGGCGCCAGGCGGCCGCCTGCACGGCGAACGCAATCCAGGCTGCGCGAGAGACCGTGAGCGCCAGGCAGACCACGGCCAGCAGACCGGCGACCGCCCAGGCGGGCCTCCACCGGCGACTGTGCGTGTGCCCTCGCATGATGAACGGCAGTGCGATCAGGAGCCAGGCGGCGAAGGTATCCTGGTTGCCCAGCGTGGACGTGAGCCGTCGCACGTGCCAGCCCCCGGGCGCCACCAACCAGGGAGCTGCGGGGTCGAGGAGTCGGGCGAGTCCATAGAGACAGGCAACGCCGGTCAGCCCGGCGAGCGTCCGGTCCAGCAACGGGGCCACGCGGCCGCCGGCGAAGGCGAAGCGCGCGCTCCCGTACGCCAGAACCGCCAGGGCCGCGTCCCTGAGCGCCGGCGCTGCGAACCACGGGTAGTCGCTCACCAGGGCGCAGAGTGTGGCAGCCGCAAAGGCGGCGAGGACCCAGCCGTCGGAGTGGCGGGCCCTTGGAATACCGGCGCGGCCCAGGCCGAGCGCAAGCGCGTGCGCGGCGAGGGCGCTCCCGAGCAAGGCGAAGGCCCAGACTAGCTTGGGCGCGTTCGGATCGTAGGCTGCCTCCGAGGTCGCCAACCCGCTCGCCGCGAGCAACGCGAACAGGGCCCAGGCGGCCAGCGGCACGGAAGGCATCGCGCGGGCCGGGCTCACGGGCGCCTCAGGCGCCGGCGTCACCCCTGGATAGAGCCAGCGCGCGGGCGATTCCCTCCCGTGAGGTGAGCGGCTTGCGACCTGCCAGCGCTTCGAACCTGGCCGTGCGCAACCCGGACTTCAGAGGACGCGCCGCCGGCTGCTTGAGCTCCTGGGTCGTCACGGGCTGGAGCAGGGAGGCGTCGAGGTCGAACGCCTGAGCGATGGCGACGCCGAAATCGTGACGGCCCAGGAAGTCGCCGCCGCCGAAGTGCCAGACACCCGCGGCGCGCGCCTCGAGCAGCTCGCAGAGAGCGGCAGCCAGGTCGGGCGCGTAGGTGGGGTTGTTCGACTGGTCGGCCGGGACGCGCATCGGCTCGCCCTTGCCGAGCTTGGTGACCACCTGCATGAGGAAGTTGTTGCCGGCGGGGAGCCAGGAGTAGACGACATTGGTGCGAACCAGCAGCGCCGCCGGGCAGCGGCCTGCGACGGCGCGCTCGGCGTCGAGCTTGGAGCGGCCGTAGGCGCTGATGGGGCGAACGGGGTCGTCCTCGGAGTAGGGGCCGGCCTCGCCGTCGAAGACGTAGTCGGTGCCCAGCAGGACGGGGACGGCGCCGAGCTTTTCGCAGGCCGTGGCGACGGCGCGGGGGCCGTCGACATTGGTGCGGCGAGTGCGTTCGGCGTCCATCTCGCAGCCGTCGACCCAGGCAAAGGCCGCGGCGATGATGACTGCGGCGGGTTCGATGTGGGCGACGAGGAGCGCGAGCTCTTCGGGGTTTTGCAGGTCGGCCTGCACCAGGCCGGGAGCCGGGTGGGCCAGGCAGGTTCCCACGGCCGCCCCCTGGCCGTAGCGGCGGCGCGCCTCGGCGAGCACGCATCCTCCGACCTGCCCGCTGCCGCCGAGCACCAGCAGTGGCCGCCCGCGCCGCCAATCGTCAGTCCCACTCACGTAAGGCAGTATAGGCGAAAACCCGAGGCGTCTACCTGTACCCCGTTTTTCGGCGAGCTTCTCGCGGCCAGGGGCGAGAGCGTGTGGGACCCCCATTTCCCTGTACTCTGAGTCCCGGGGATCGAGCTGTGGGCAGGTGATTGGGGGGCGCGCGGTTCATGAGTCACTCTCCGGCGGTCACTCTCCCGTTGTCACTCTCCCGTTCGTGGTGAGCTTGTCGAACCACGCTCGAGGCTCAGAGTGGGTTCTCGGGTGCCCGCCGCGCGACAAGCTCGGACAGACGGTTCCGGTGTGATGCCCCCCCACCTGATGCGCGTGCACCCGAAGTGAGGGAACGAGTTGACTCGGCCGTCCCGACATGGTATCGTTAAATTACGATGACCAGTCCGTTGCGATTCTTGCCGACACCTGTATCCGTCTGCGGCCCTGCGGACGATGAGCCGGACCTGCGGCCGGCGGAGGGAGCGGGCGTTGACGAGGAGCTTGCGCTGCTGGCCAAGGCAGTCGGGCATCCGGCCCGAGTGAAGATCCTGCGGCTGCTCGCCCGGCGGAATACCTGCATTTGCGGGGATATCGTCGATGAGATCCCACTCGCACAATCGACGATATCTCAGCACCTGAAGGTGCTCAAGAAGGCGGGACTGGTCCAGGGCACCATTTCGGGTCCGAGGGTGCGCTACTGCCTTCGACCTAGGGGGCTCCGGAGGTTGAGAGCCCTGATAGGAGGGCTCTGATTCGCCGCAGCCCTTCGTCAATGTACGATTTATTCCCGACATCACTCTCAACAAATGGGATGAACTGAGTTGAACACCACGACCAAGCGGCTCGACTTTTTCGAGCGCTACCTTTCGCTCTGGGTCGCCCTCTGCATGATCTGCGGGCTCGCGCTCGGCAGGGGCGCTCCCGACGCAGTGGACGCCCTCCGGCGGCTCGAGTTCGGCAGCGGCAGCCAGGTCAACATTCCCGTCGCAGTCCTCATCTGGCTGATGATCTACCCGATGATGCTCAAGATCGACTTCGGGAGCATCCTGGATGTGCGCAAACAGCCGGCGGGCCTGGCCATCACGCTGTTCGTGAACTGGCTGGTGAAGCCGTTCTCGATGGCCCTGCTGGCGACGGTCTTCTTCAAGCACCTGTTTGCGCCGCTGCTGGGCGCCGACGTTGCCGACCAGTATGTTGCGGGCGCCATCATCCTGGCCGCCGCGCCGTGCACCGCAATGGTGTTCGTCTGGTCCTATCTGACGGACGGCGACCCGGCCTACACGTTGGTGCAGGTCGCCCTCAACGACCTCATCATGCTGGTCGCCTTCGCGCCGATCGTCGCTCTGCTGGTCAGCGGGGCGAGCAACCTGGTCGTACCCCTCGGGGTCCTGGTCGCCAGCGTGATCGCCTTCATCGTGGTGCCGCTGGCCATGGGGTCGGCCAGCCGCACTTTCCTCATCAGAACCCGTGGCAAGCATTGGTTCGAGCAGCGCTACCTCGCTTTCTTCAAGCCCGTGACCGTCGCCGCCTTGCTGGCCACGCTCATCCTGATCTTCGCATTTCAGGCGGACAACCTGCTCGGCAAGCCGCTCCACGTAGTCCTGATAGCCGTCCCGATCCTACTTCAGGTCTACTTCAACTCGGCGCTCGCCTACTACCTGATGAAGCTGTTCCGCCTGCCACACTCCATAGCAGCGCCGGGCGCCCTCATCGGGGCTAGCAACTTCTTCGAGCTGGCCGTCGCAACGGCCATTGCCCTCTTCGGTCCGGGGTCCGGCGCCGCGCTCGCCACGGTCGTCGGCGTGCTGGTCGAAGTCCCGGTCATGCTCTCCGTCTGCACCTTCTGCAACAGCACCCGGCACTGGTTCCCGGAGGCGCAGCTCACCCCCGGAACAGGCACTCTGGCCGGCTCGGATGCGCTGCGGACCGAAGAAGCCGACGCTGGCTAGCTGGGCAAGCCTCCGGCCCGCGGCGAGGCGCCGCAAGGACGTCGCCATCGGCAGGCGCCGCACCGGCCAGTGGCCGGTTCCACCGAGCAGACCTCCCGGCCGCAGCCACGGCAAACCGACATCGCCAGACTGAACAACTCGTTAGAGTCTCTTTGGAGCGCCTCGCTCAGAGATGGGGGCGATTCGAGCTCGAGCGCCTGCTCGGGGCACGAGCGCACGCAGAGCCCGCAACCCGTGCACGCCGCGGGCCGGAATTGAAGCGACCACACTCCCTGCCCCGCGCGGGCGCGCAGGGCGCCCGTCGGACACAGCGTCTCGCATGCCCCGCATCCGTCGCACCCCCCGCGGACCCGGACCCATCCGAACGGCCGCGCACTCCGGGGCTTGACTACCGGCGCGGGCAACCGCCCAAGCGCATCCACCAACCGCGCCCGCTCGTCCGACAGCGGCTTCCAGTCTTCGCCTGAGTCGCGCCCCACGCCGCGCCCGTCCTCCGCCCCAGCGCCCTCCACCGCTGCCGCCACCCACTGCCGCCCCCGGTGCGTGAACAGCTCGAACAGCCCGCGGCGGGAGAAGCTCACGGCCGAGAAATCCGTGGCGTCTACCTGTACCGGGTTTTTCGAAAACCCGGTACAGGTAGACGCCACGGATTTCTCGGCGAGCGCATCCAGGGGCTGCTGCTCGGCCCCGGGTCGCCCGGGCTTTCCGGCCAGCTGGCCAACGATGTGCAGCCTCTGTTCTAGCAGATCGAGCCAGCGGCCCCGGCCGCAGGAGTCGCATGGCCCTGTGTCCAGCTCAAGCCACTCGGCGCCACGCGCGAAGGGGGCGGCGAGTTCGGCCAGCGTCAGCGCGCCCAGACAGCCGACGCTCGCAGCCGGGCCGCCGGCCGACCCCGCCGGGCAGCGAAATCGAGCAATGCCCGAGTCGATCGGCGGCTCGGGGGCTCGCCGCGCGACTCCCTTGATGGCGCCCTCGTAGCAGGCGGCCACGCAGAGTCCGCACCCGTCGCAGTCCTCCGTCAGCTCCGGCACCGGCGTCAGGCGAATCGCAACTCGCGGGCAGGCCGCCCGACAGGCCTCGCAGCCGGTCACGACTGTCCGGTTTCGAACGCACCGCGAGGCGTCGACTCCGGGGGGCGGCGTACGTCCGCCCAGCAGCGAAGCGATGGTCTGGAGCGCGAGCACTGCGGCGCCTACTCGATCGGCGCCGGAGCGCGCGACGGACCGTCTTGGATCTCCTGCCCGGAAGGCTCGACCCGGTCCAACGGCGCGTCCGTCGCCGGCAACGCGTCGCCTTCGAGCGCCAGCACGCCGGCCACGACCCTGGCCGCCGCGCGATAGAAGGCCGTGGACGCCCTCCTCTCCATCTCCTCACAGAGTCGAGGAACCCAGGCCCGTACGTGCTGCTCCAGGAAGCGCCGGCGCAGGAGCCGCCAGCCGGCGGCCTCGGGGCTGCCCTGCTGGCCGGCACGCAGGTTTCGCGCCTCCATTTCGGCGCACCGGGCGATGAACTCCAGCTCGAGCGAGATGTGATCGGGCAGCTCGTTGGGTTCCCCGGAGAGCGCCAACCCCGCAAGCCTGTACTGGGCCGCGACCTCCCGGGCATGCGGCCCCATCAACAGGCCGTGGCCCCGCGTTCTGGCGGCGGGTTGACCCCTGTAGGCCGATTCGTACGGCGCCAGGTACGCGGCCTGCGGGATGCTCAGCAACTGCTCGAAGTCGCGGCGAAGCCCGTCGACATCGCCCAGCGCCTGGCGCGCGGCCGACTCCAGGGCCGCGGCCAACTCCTCGCCTACCAGCTCTCCGATCGTCTCCCTGACGTCCTGACCCGACCCTTCGCCCGCCAGCATCGCCATCAGGTCCCGGGTTGGAGGCTTGCGGAACAGCCCCGCCAGGAACAGGTAGAGCCCCGACAGGCCCTCGGCTTCCGCGAGCTGATCGGCGTCGACCTGCTCCTCTCCAGGCTCGCTCATGACTCGACAACTCCTTTGCGTCAGAATGCACGCTTGAACTGCGTGCTCGGGTTCGTGAGCTTCTTGCTGGCCCAGCCCGACGGGGCCGTCCCGACGTCCGTCCAGGCGGTATCTTCCCGCACCTCGAACTCGAGCGCCTCGGCCGGGCAGGTCGAGACGCAGGCCGGCTTCATCCCTGTGAGCTGGCCGTTGGCGTCGAGAACACGGTGCACGCAGAAGGTACACTTCTCCGTCTTCTTCGTCGCCTCGTTGTACTGCGGAGCGCCGTAGGGGCAGGCGAAGGTGCAGCGTCTGCAGCCGATGCAGAGCGACTGGTCAACCAGGACGACGCCCATCTTGTCGGCGTGCTTGCGCATGGCCCCGACGGGACATGACTTCACGCAAGACGCATCCTTGCAGTGGTTGCAGGCCGTGGAGACGAAGGTGATCGATGGAGCGGGATAGGTACCCGACTCCTGGCGGATGACGTCGCGGTAGAGCACGCCCACGGGCGTGTTGTTCTCCATCGCGCACGCCACCGAGCAGGACTTGCATCCGACGCACTTGGCCAGGTCGACCGTGAAACCGAGTTGCTGTGCCATTGGGTGAGCCTCCTTAAATCTTCTGGACCTGGACCCAGGTGTCGAAGAACGACGCGCTGCCGCCAATCTTGTCGGTGAGGCAGACGTTGGGGACCGCGGGGTCTAGCCGCATGATCGGGTTGACCGTCAGGCCGGCTGCCCGCTCGGGCGCCGAGGCCCGGAGCGCGCCGGCGTCGTCGACCTTTCGGACGGTCCCATCGACCTCCACCGACTGGGAGCCCATGTGGAAATGACCGAAGTGGTGGCTGACGGCTATCACGCCGGGCCTCAATCGCGCCGTCACCAGGGCCTTTCCAATCACGCCCGTGGAGTCGCTGGCGGAGGTGAGCCGCACGAGGTCACCGGCGGCGACTCCCAGCGCGGCGGCGTCCGTCGCGCTGAGCTCCACGAAGTTCTCCCTGTCCGCTTGCATTAGATGGGCCTGGCTCACCGTCCTGCCCTGTCCGTGTGTCACCAGCTTGTAGGTCGTGAGCTGGTAGGGAAACTGCGCCGAGTCGTCGATCGGCCGGTCCTTGAAGTCCAGCAGCGGCACGTACTTGGGCAGGCCGTCGAACTTGGCACCTGTCATCGTGTCGGTGGTCGCGGCCACGACTTCGTTGTAGATGTTGACGAGCTTCTTGATCTGGCCCGCGGTGAAGTCGCCCGAGTAGGCCGAGCCAGGGTCCTTGAAGACCCCGCCCCGGTCGATGATGTCCTGGGCCGCCTTGCCCGATTCGGTCGCGAAGTTCTGCAGCGTGTTACGCGCCCAGTGCCAGGCGCGGTCGCACTGGGAGTAGTAGGCGCCCGAGCCGAAGGCCCCGCTGCCGACCCCCGGAATCCCCAGTCTCTTGCCGAGCCCGATGAGCGCGTCCAGCAGGGTCCTGGTGTCGAACAACGGCTGGTACTCCCAGTCCTTCGACGCGTCCCAGCGGAAGCCTGCGCTCGCAACGTCTTGCCATGTGTTGCTGCCGGCTTCGCGGGCCTTGCCGACCACGGGCTGCCGCCAGCCCGAGAAGGTCGTGGAGTCGACCGCCGAGAAGTGTGGCGTGTGCCACACCTCGAGGTAGGTGGCGTCCGGAAGGATGTAGTCGGCGAAAACGGAAGCATCGCCGAAGTCGACGTCGAACGCCACGAAGAGCGGGACCTTTGCCTCGTCCTTCATCACCCGCTCGAACACGACGCGCCCGCCGGGTGTGCTCCAGTTCCAGATGTTCCAGTAGGTGAACAACGCAAAGGATGCGTTGGGGCCATACGGATAGCCGGCGTCAATGGCAGACAGAACTTCCTGGAAGTTGCCGTTCTGCGCGAACGGGAACCAGGGCCGCGGCGGGACCGGTCCGTCCCTCTCGATGAGCTTCGGCGCCTTCGTGGCGTCGTACTTGACGCCGACGCGCGTCAGGTTGATTCCGGCCGCCGTCTTGCCGCCGGGGACGGCCTTGAGGTCCACGGTGTTGGCCGCGCCCCCCACCTCATGGAAATGGCTCCCGCCCTTCGTCAGACCGCCTTTGCGGTCGTAGTTCCCTATCAGCGTGTTGAGGTGCAGGATGGCCCAGGCGGTGTAGACGCCGTTGGTGTGCTGGACCGGCCCCCGGTAGCAGTCGGCTGCGGCCTTGAACCCGTGGCTGGTGAACTCGGTGGCGACGGCAGTGATGTCGGATTCGGCGACACCGCAAATCGAGGCGTACTGGGCCACGCTCGATTCCGTCGCGCGCTCCTTCAGCATTCGGAACACACTCTTCACCGCGATGCCATTCACGAGCCCCGACACGTCCAGGTCACCAACGACCGCGTCCGCCGCCGTGGAGGAGCTCTTGACCTCCGTGGCCGCGGCCGCGACCAGGCAGACTCGGGACGTGCTGGCCGCACCCGTTAGACCCGCCTCGGCAGGTGTGAGGAACTTCCCCTTGCTGGCGTGCCCTTGCTGGACGACCACCAGGTGCGTCGCGTCCGTCCAGGTCTTGTATCCGCCGTTGGCCACGGCATTGGCGGCCGCCTGGTTGGCGTTCCGCAGGAACTGGGAGTTGTGCCTGTTCTGCTCGATGATGTACCGCGTCATCCCCAGAGCAAACGCAGCATCTGTCCCGGGCTTGATCGGCACCCACCGCGTCGCCTTGGCGGCCGTCGTGTTGAAGAGGGGGTCGACGACGGTCATCTGCCCACCTCGGGCCCGGAAGCGCATCAGCTTGCGGGCATGCGCGACGAAACTGAAGTTGGCGGCCAGCGGGTTCGTCCCGAAGTACAGGATGTACTCGCAGTTCTCGATGTCCGGCTTTAGGTCGTTGGAGCCGCCGGTCGCCAGGTTGTAGGCCACGTGGTGGCTCGTCTCGCAGATGCTCGTGTGATCGTGGCGCTTGTTGACCGACCCCATTCCATTGCCGAATATGCGGTCGGTGAACTCCTTGCCACCGTGGGGCAGTCTCCCTGGGGCGAAGACGATCAAGTTTCGCTTGGAGCCCAGCTCCGGAATGGCCGGATTGATGGCGTCATCCACCAGAAACGGCTGCAGCCGGGCGGCAATGTCGTCCAGCGCCTGGTCCCAGGTGACGGTCTGCCATCGGTTGCTTCCACGCGGGCCCACCCGCTTCAGCGGCTGCTTGATGCGAAACGGGTTGTACAGAACTTCGAGTCCGGCCTGGGCCTTGGCGCAGACCGCGCCAGGCAGCTTCTTGACGTCCGCGGAACTGGGGTCGGTGGCGAAGGGAAGCCGCGCGTCATCCGACCGATTGGCCGGGTGGTAGGGATTGCCGTCGATCTTCAGCACGGCCCCGTCGGCCACCTTCACCCGGATGCCGCAGCGGCCGTGGCACATCTGACAGATCGAGTACTGGATGCCGACCTGCGAGGAGAGATCGCCCAGATCGGTGTCGGCGCCCGTGAACTCGGCGGCGCAGGCCTGGCGGGTCCGCGTCAGCCCGCCGCTCAGCGCGGTGGCGGCGGCAAGACCGGATGTGGCCTTCAGGAAAGATCGTCGAGCCAGCGGTCGACCGAGGAACTTCCGGGTGGTGCTGTTCATGGGGGGCACTCCTTGGGTGTCGCCCTCGCGGGGAGGGTCAGGCGCCGGGCTAGCGGGGCGTGGCGTTCGAAGACTCAGTTGGGACTTCCCGCGAAGAAGCGGGTGTGGCAGCCGTAGCAGAGGTTCATGTCCACCTGACGGCGGACGTGAGCGGCCGACTTCTCGAGCGTGTCAACGGCCTGGTGGCAGTCCACGCATGCCAGCTGCGGCCCGGTCCCCGAGAACGTATGGCGGAGGTGGACCGTCACGTAGCGCGCATCGAGCGACTTGCTCATCACGACAGCGCCGTGGCAGTACTGGCACGAACCGGCCGACTTCGAACCGGCCGACTTGTGGAAGGCGATCAGATTGCGGCCCGCAGCGGCCAGGTCCGCCTGTACGGCGCTGCTCATCTCCACAGCCAGGACCGAGATGTCCGCCGTGGAAACGCCGCTCCGCGAATCGCTGACTGCGACGCGGAAGTCGTAGAGCCCGGGCTGAGGGATGAAGCCGGCGGCGGCCGTCTGCGCGTTGCTGAGAATCACCGCTGGGCCCGAGAGTTGCGTCCACGAGTAGCCGAGAGCGTCGCCATCGGCGTCCGTCGCCGAGGCAGTCAGGGTCACCGTGGCAGCCGCCGCGACCGTCCGCTGCGACTGAACCGTGACGACCGGGGCCTGGTTGGGACCAGGCGCCGTTCCCTGGACGGTCACGTTCAGGTAGAAGTCGACGGAGCCGCCGGGCGCCAAGACCCGCAACCGCTGCCCGTCGGAAAACGTGACTCTCGGGAAAATGGCCATCCCGAGGGAGTTGGCCTGGGTGGTGGCCAGGAGCTGCTCCTGGGACGACGCCACACCCCGAGCCGTCATCGAGAAGAGCTGCAAGACGGTGGCAACGGGGACATTGCTCACCTGCAGGTCCTGCTGGACACCTGGCGTCGCCGGATCGAGGTCAGACGTAGCAGGCACGGTCTGGCTGAGAGTGGAACCGGGGAGCAACCCGAAGGCGCTCACGCTCACGGCGCCAGCCGTTACCGCAGTCCCAACGCCCCCACCGCCCCCGCTACCGCAGCCAGTGAGCGGGAGGATCAGCACCAGACAGAGCAGCGGACGAAGGCGGTTTTGAACAGTGCGGAAGCAAGCCATGAGCTGACCTCTTTTCAGGAAACGTCGTCCCGGCCCCCCGGCCTAGGCGGGGCTGGAATCGGCCTGTCGCCACAGCGAGGGGACCCTGGGGCCCCTCTCTCGGATGGTCGCTGCGACGGGCTGGCCGGGGCTCAAGCAATCTGCGAGCCATCTGCGGTGGCTGGGCGTGGAGACGCGAGAAAGTCTTGTCGTGGCGCGGCCCTGCGGTCCTCGGGCTCGCAACGGCCCCAGCTGCCCGACGGAGCCACGGCAATGTGACCGAGCACACTTCCCAGGGTGGCAGCGGCGGACGCTTTGTCCCGAAAACGTCACGCTGCGGAGACACCCGGACCGGTCTGCACAGGCCGCGCGGTTCGTCTCCCCGAGGCGGTGCAGCTCGCGTACGGACCGAGCGCGAGCCAGCTCACGCACTCAGACGCCTGCCCAGGAGGGCCTGCCGTGAGGCCCGCAGGTGTCACCCGATGGAGACACCGCGCTTAGGGCCAAGCCGGCCGCCGCCCGGAGCACTACCTGGCACGGCGGTTGCGACCGATGGACAGTTGGCCCAGGGGACGACGGCCAGGGACCACGCTTCAATAGAAGCAAGCGAGCGCACGAGGGCGAGGAGTTGAATCACACAGTTCAGGGAGCGCCGGCCGGACAGGTAAACCGTCGCGGCTGGTGGTTGGCCGGAGTGGCCGTCTCGGCGGCGCTCATCGCGGCGGCCCACGTCATCCTTCCCGAGCCGCCTCCGCCCGCCCAGCGGGTGACGCTGTCGCGGCGTGTGCCGCCCCCCAGGCGCGATGGCGTTGCCGCAGAGCGCGAGCGCCCTCTGTTGCGAGTCGCGTTCGCCACGATGATCTCCCCTACTGACACGCACGCCAGCTATGGCCGGCTGGCGGGCTACCTCGCCGCCCGGATGGGCGCCCGCCCCGAGGTCGTCCATCGAGGCTCCTACGGCGCCGTGAACGAGCTTCTCGCGGCGGACTCCCTGTCTCTGGCGTTCATCTGCTCGGGCGCTTATCCGGAGGCGCACGAGCGCTACGGAGCCAGGCCCCTGGCCGTGCCCGTGATCGATGGGCGGGCGACCTACCGCAGCTACGTCCTGGCGCCGGCCTCCTCGGCCGCCTCATCTCTCGCTTCGCTGGCCGGCGCCCGCGTCGCGCTGGTCGACCCCCGCTCGCTGACGGGCCGGCTCTACCTGCTGTCCCGGCTGCGAGAGCTCGCGATGCCCCCGCCGCAGCAGGTCTCCTGGACGTTCAGCCACGACCGGTCGATTCGCCTGGTGGCGCGGGGCCTCGTCGATGCTGCGCCCATCGATAGCCTCGTATGGGAGAGGTTGGCCCGGAGCAGCCCTCAGCTGACGGGCGCGACGAAAATCCTGGAGCGCTCCCCGGAGTACCCCGCGCCCCCCTTCGTCGTCCCGAAGAGCTGTCCGGACGCGCTCTCGAACCTGCTCGGTCGAACGCTCTTCTCGATGCACAGGGACCCGGCCGGAAAGGTGATCCTGGACCAGCTTGGCATCGACCGATTCGAATCCACACGGGATAGCTCTTACGACATCGTGCGCCGGCTGCAATCGCAGCTGGAGCCGGCCGGACATACTCCCGCGAGGGCCGTCGAATGAGCCGCGTCAGCCTCCGGACGCGGTTGCTTGTCGGGGTCCTGATACCGCTCCTGGCCTTCGGGCTGATCCTGCACACCGCCTTGCGGCGCGTGCTGGCTGCCCAGGTAAGCCTTGCGGCAAGGACTCGCGCCGGCGCGCTCGGGCAGGCCTACGCCGCCGCGGCTGCCGAGCCGGTGCTGCTGGGCGACCAGGCAGCGCTCGATCGGGTGACCTCCGAGATGGTCTCGTCGCGCGCCGAGATTTCGTACGCCTTCGTTGCCGACCCGGCCGGCGCCATTCTCTCGCACAGCTTCGCCGGCGGTTTCCCCGAGCAGCTCCTGCCCATCGCTGCTACCTCAGGAGAGCAAGCGGTGGAGCTCTGCACGGAGCTTGGACGGGTCTGTCACGCCACCGTGCCTTTGCTGGACGGAACTCCGGGCTCAGTTCACGTGGCGCTCTCGGAGCGGGACCAACTGGCGCAGTCGCGCGCGCTCGTGTTCCGGCTGGACCTGATGTTCGCGCTGCTGGGGTCGCTGGTTTGCGGGCTCGTCTTCGTGATGCAGACTCTCGCGGTGAGCCGGCTGCGGGAGCTGGCCCGAGGCATATCCCGGAGCGCTCCGCTGCCGGGGAAGGACGAGGCTCCGCTCTCCCAGGAGGGTCCCCGCGAGGTCGCCAACATCGCCTCGGCATTCAACGCGATGCGGCTGCGGCTGGCACAGACCCACGACCTCGCCCTGGAGAGCGAGCGATTCGCCACCGTCGGACGGCTGGCCGCAGGCTTGGTCCACGAGCTCAACAACCCGCTGGCGGGCGTCGACTCATTCCTTCGGCGGCTGGACAGCGGGAAGTTGACGGCCGACGCTCTCCCGGTCTACTCGGCCATGGCGCGGGAGGCGATGGATCGCGTGTTCTCGGTCTTGAGGCGAGTGGTCGACGGGGCCGGTCCGGGGTGCGTCACACCTGCGGCGACGGACGTCTGCGAGCTGGCTCGCGAGGCGATCGAGAACGCAGGCCAGCGAGCCCGGGCACGGGACGTGCGGCTGATCCTGGAGCCATCGAGCGATCTCGTACCGGCCGTCATCTGCCGGGACCTGGTCCGACAGGCGGTCGAAAACCTCCTGGTGAATGCGGTGGAGGCCAGCGAACCCGGGGGCGACGTCCGGCTGGCGCTCACCCTCGAGGGCTCGGAGCTGGTGCTCGAAGTTCGCGATCGGGGTTGCGGCATGCCGCCGGAGCTGGCGGCGCGGATCGGTGAGCCCTTCTTCACGACGAAGGGAAGCGGGTCGGGGCTCGGGCTGGGGCTGTTCCTGGTGCGAGGCGCGCTGAGGCATTGCGGGGGCACGATGCAAGTTCGAAGCGAGCCGGGCGCGGGAACTTTGGTGAAGCTGCAGATTCCGGTTGCCGGGGGCGCCGACTGATGACCTCCGTGCTGCTGGTCGAGGACGAGGCGCTGCTCAGGCAGCTGACGCGCGACTACCTGCTCGAACGGGGTTACCGGGTGCGCGACCTGGAGAACGGCGAGCAGGCGATGCGGCTGCTTTCGGGCGTGCGGTTCGACGCAGTGGTGGCCGATCTGAAGCTTCCGGGAGCCAGCGGACTGGAGATCCTGCAGCACGTGCGGCGGATTCAGCCGCCATCAGTCGTCATCTTGATGACCGCGTTCGGAACGGTCCCGCTGGCCGTGGACGCGATGAGGAGCGGCGCTTTCGACTTCATCACGAAACCTTTCCGCGTGGAGGAGCTGGAGGCCCGGCTTCGGGAAGGCCTGGCGGAGCTGACGGCGTCTCAATGCGGCTCCCTGGTGCGGCGGCCCGACCTCGAGAGCATCCAGCCGCTGGCCATCTCGATGGCGCACCATGAGCGCGAGGAGCTCGACAGAGCCCTTGCGGCGACGCACGGCAGGCGGGCCGAGGCCGCGCGGCGATTGCGGATCAGCCGCAACGCGCTCTGGAAGAAGCTGCGTCGTTGAAGGGAGCCCCGAAGTCCGGTGGCGAAAACCCGTGGCGTCTACCTGTACCGGGTTTTCTCGAAAACCCGGTACAGGTAGACGCCACGGGTTTTCCGGCCACGGGATCTTCGCTTTTCAAAGACTCGATCGGTCCATTGGAGCGATTCAGTGTCGGGCAGGAGGCCGCGGGGCGAGCCATGGTACCATGGCGGCGCGATGACACGAGCGCTGGTGACGGGTCTGAACGGGTTCGCCGGGAGGCATCTCGGTGAGGCGCTGCGCCTCGAGGCGATCGAGACCATCGGACTGGTGCGAGACCCGGCCGAGGGCGGGGGTGAGGGCAGCGGTTTCGTCAGGGGAGACATCACGGATCGGGCGTCGCTCGAGCGGGCCTTTGCCGAAATCCGGCCCGACTGGGTGTTTCACCTGGCAGGCAAGGCGTACGTGCCGGAGTCCTGGGACAAGGCCGAGGAGCACCTGAGAGTGAACCTGGGCGGCACGCTCAACGTGCTCGAGGCCGCCCGGCGAGCGGCGCCCGGGGCGCGCGTGGTGCTCGCGGGCAGCGGCGAGGTCTACGGCTTCGGCATCGAAAGCGGCCGGGCGATCGACGAGACGACGCTCTGCGAGCCGGCGACTCCCTATGGCGTGAGCAAGCTGGCCGCCGACCTCCTGGGGATGGACTATCACCGGCGCTACGGCTCCGACGTCGTGCGCCTTCGACTCTTCAATCATACGGGGCCGGGCCAGAGGCCCGACTTCGCGCTCCCGAGCTTCGCCCGACAGATCGCGCGGATAGAGGCCGGGCTGGCCCAGCCCGTGCTCGAGGTTGGAGACCTCGAAGTCGAGCGGGTCTTCACCGACGTGCGCGACGTGGCGCGCGCCTATGTCGCCGCGGCACGCAGCGGACGCGCGGGGCTGTGCTACAATGTCGGCCGCTCGCCCAGCTACCGGGTGCGCCATCTGGTCGACAAGCTGCTGGCGCTCTCCCGGGTCCGGATCGAAGTTCGCGTGGACCCGGCGCGGGTCCGCCCAGGACAGATCGCCTCGATCGCCTGCGACGCCAGCCGCTTCGCCCGGGACACCGGCTGGCGGCCCGAGGTGCCGATCGAGCAGACCCTGCAGGACTTGATGGACTACTGGCGGTCCAACTCCGCCCACAGAGAGGAACCAGCGACACCATGAAGAGAGCGCTCGTCACGGGGATCACCGGCCAGGACGGCTCTTACCTGGCCGAGTTCCTGTTGCAGAAGGGATACCAGGTCTACGGTCTCGTGCGCCGCAGCAGCACCGAGAGCTTCGAACGGATCGACCATTACCGCGACCGCGTGACGCTCTTGCAGGGGGATCTGCTGGACCAGAACTCCCTCATCGCGGCGCTCTCCGAGTCGCGCCCGCACGAGGTGTACAACCTCGCGGCCCAGTCCTTCGTCCCGGCGAGCTGGAACCAGCCCGTCCTGACGGGCGAATTCACGGCCCTGGGCGTGACCCGCATGCTGGAGGCGATCCGCGTCGTCGACAAGGGCATCCGCTTCTACCAGGCCTCGTCGAGCGAGATGTTCGGGCGCGTGCGCGAGACGCCGCAGAGCGAGCACACGCCCTTCTACCCTCGCAGCCCCTACGGCGTGGCGAAAGCGTACGGCCATTTCATCACCGTCAACTACCGGGAGAGCTACGACATCTTCGCGGTGAGCGGCATCCTCTTCAACCACGAGTCGCCGCGGCGAGGCCTGGAGTTCGTGACCCGAAAGGTGACCAACGCCGCCGCCCGCATCAAGCGCGGCCTGCAGCAAGAGCTGAAGCTGGGCAACCTCGACGCCCGCCGGGACTGGGGCTTCGCCGGCGACTACATCGAGGCGATGTGGCTGATGCTCAACCAGCCGGAGCCGATCGACTACGTCATCGCGACCGGAAAGAGCCATCAAGTCCGGGACCTGGTGGCAGTCGCCTTCGAGCGGGTCGGACTCGACTGGGAGCGCTACGTCAAGATCGACCCTGCGCTGGTGCGCCCCGCCGAGGTCGATCTGCTGCTCGGCGATGCATCCCTGGCCAAGTCCAGGCTGGGCTGGGAGCCCCGCGTCGACTTCGAAGGGCTCATCCGCATGATGGTCGACGCCGACCTGGCCGCGCTCGACGCCCGCCGCTGACACTGGCGCCAGGAGACCGATGGCGGCGAACCGCACCGATCTGGCCGCCTCCCTCGCCGGAAGCGGCCGCCGGCTGCTGGACGTCGGCTGTGGCGACGGCCACTTCCTGTCGCTCGTGGCCGCGCGCTACCCCGAGCTCCACGGGGCCGAGCTGGACGCCGAACGGGCTGCCCGCTGCCGGGCGCGCGGCGTCTTCGTGACGCGCGTCGATCTGGACAGGACGGGATTGCCGTACGCGGGCGGCGCCTTCGACTCGGCCACGATGCTGGACGTCCTGGAGCACGTGCGGGAGCCGCTCCAGGCGCTGCGCGAGGTGCACCGGGTGCTGGCGCCGGGAGGGCGAGTCTTCGTCAGCACGCCCAACATCCGCTACTGGAAGCACCTGGTCAGCATCCTCTTCCAGGGCCGCTTCCCCTCGACCTCGGACGATCCCTCGGCTTACGACGGCGGCCACCTTCACTACTTCACCTTCGCCGACGTCGAGGCCCTGATGCGCCAGGCCGGCTTCTCCGACTTCCAGCGCGTGCCGGTCCTGGACCCGGAGAAGTTCCGCCGGTGGAGCCGCCTGGCGACGGGGCACCTGCTGCGCGAGTTCCTCTCGGGCGGCGTCCTCATCGCCGCCAGGAAACCGGGCGCGGCCGGCTGAGGCCCCGCATCATGCACATCTGCTTCATGGGCCGCTCGGTGCTGGAGCACGGCGCCGGAGCGGGCGGCATGGAGGTTCACGGCTCCGTCCTCACCCGGGCGCTTGCGGCCGGCGGCGACCGAGTCACGCTGGTGACGACGGCGCACCCGCGAGGCCTGGCGCAAGAGGAAAGTGGCGGCACGCGCATCCTCTACCTGCCGGGAACCACGACCGGCCAGTACGGCGGCGGCTACTTCGAGGCGAGCGTCGCCTGCCTTCTCGCCCTGCACGCGCGCGAGCCGGTGGATGTGGTGGTCGGCCAGAGCGCCGGCGCCCGCGGCTACGTCGCGAGCCCGGCCCGGGAGCAGCTCGGCATCCCGTGCGCCTCCATCTTCCACGGCCTGATGAGCTGGGAGTACTTCAGCAGCTGGGCGTCGGCCCGGGGGCTGCTGGCGCGGCTCAAGGTGATCGCGCGGGCGCCCCGGGTGGTCCGGGAGCTCTGCCGGGGCGATCGGAGCTTCCTGGCGATGGACGCGCTCATCGCCGTGAGCCGGGAGCTGGCCCTTGCGATGCGCAGCCAGTACCGGCCTGCGGCGGACCGCGTCCACTGCGTGCTGAACGGCGTCGACACGGACCGTTTCCGGCCGGACGTCCCCGCAGGCGCCGAGCTGCGCGGGCGGCTGGGGATTCCGGACGCCGAGGTCGTCTTCCTGATGGCGGGGAGGCTGCTCTGGGAGAAGGGATTCCATGTCGGCCTGGAGGCGCTGGCAAGACTGGCTTCATCCGGAAGACCCGTTCACGCCTTGATCGCCGGAAGCGGCCCCGCCGAGCCCGAGCTGCGCGAGCTGGCGCGGCCGCTGTCGGCCCGGGGGCTGGCGCACTTCCTGGGGCACGTCGCCTCCGAGGAGATCGCGCGGTGCTACTCCGCCTGCGACGTCTTCCTGCTGCCGACGCTGCGCTGGGAGGGGCTGCCGCTGGCCGTCGCCGAGGCGCTCGCCTGCGGCAAGCCCGTGATCGCGACCCGGCGGGGGGGAGTCGGCTCGGCGCTGGTCGACGGCGTCACGGGTCGGCTGATCGAGCCCGGTGACGCTAGCGGCTTGGTCCGGGCGATGGACGAGCTGGCCGCCGACGCGGAGCTGCGCGCCCGGATGGGCATCGCCGCCCGGGCCGACGCCGTGGCGCGGCTATCGCGGGACCGCATGGTCGCCGAGACGCGGGCGATCCTGGCGGGGCTGGCCGGTGCGCGCTAGACTGCAAACGGCGCGCCCACCGGGCGCCCGAGATGTTGGAGGACAGAAGATGAGGATGAGCAGCAGCCTTCACTGGGGCGGGTTCCTGATCCTGGCAATGGTGGCGAGCGCGAGCGTGACGGCTCAGCCTGCAGGCGCCGGCTTCGACGATCTTCCTTCCGCCGGCCCGGCCGCTGGCAGGGCGGCCCCGGCTCCGCCCAGCGAGCCGCAGCCGCCCGACTTCTCGGGCCGGCACACGCGGGCGAGCGCCGCCAATGACGGGCTCCGGCTGGTACTCACGTCCCGGTTCGGAAGCAGCTCCTCCTACTTCTGGTACGAGGCGCGGGTCCAGCGCACCGAGGACGGCGACGGTCTCGACATCGAATCGGTCGAGTACGTCTTCCCTCCCGTGACGCGCCAGCCGTCCGTCACGGTCCGCGACGGGGCCGGCGACTTCAAGCTGGTGCGCCGCGAGTTCGGCTTCTACACGCTGACGGCCAAGGTCTCGGTCCGATCGCACTATCTATTCGGCCGCATTTCGACTCGCCAGGTCATCTCACTCTCAGCCGCCGTACCCTATCCGAAGCCATTGCCGCGAGCGATGCCGGCCGGGCTCGGGTTCAAGTTGGAACGTGAAGCGACCGCCACTCGCTCGACACGCTTCACCATCCGGCTCGCGGGTGACGCTCGGCAGCTCGAGCAGGTCCTGGAGGTGGAGTACGTGCTCCACCCGACCTTCGCGCGCCCGATTCGCGCGGTGTCCGATCGGGCCAGCGGCTTCGCCATCACGGACGTCTGCTGGGGCAGCTTCAACGCGTACGCCATGCTGCTCTTCGCCGACGGCTCCAGGCACCGTGCCCACGTGCGCGTGGCCGCGCTCGAGGAGCTGACCACCAGGTAGGCCAGGTCGATCGCGCCTGGGTTCATCCTCCGGAGCCATCCGGTGGCTCCTTGGAGGGCAGGGCCACCGGGCCCTGAACTTGCCTTGCTGACCAGACCACGCCGTCGAGCGCAAATCTCGCGATGAGCAGCAGCGGGGTCGCGAGCAATGCTAGCCCAAGCCACGTGAAGGCCTCCTCGAAGAACGGGACGCCCCGGCAGAGAAATCCGGACGCCGGCAAGACAATCCACCGAGCCTTCGAGGCTACTTCCAGAAGGTGCGGACCGGTGTCCGGAAGACCCCTCACGGTCGCCAGAGCAATGCACGGCGCGCCCAGCAACACGGCCAGACCGAACAGGGCAGAGAGATTCTCGCCGTCGGGAGCCAGCGCCGCCCAGACGACCATGAAGAGAACCGCTCCCAGCTCCGAGAACCCCGCATGCAGGTTCGCTGCCGCCAGGTACTGCCGCCGGTCCCAGCGGCCCCGTGGCGTCTGTCCGGCCGGTCCCGCCGCGGCGGCAGCCAGCAACAGCAGCAGGTAGATGGGCACGTGGATCGCGGCGATCCCTGCCGCCAGCACCAGCGGCAGGAAGGAGACCCCGCCGGCCTGCAGGGGTGAGGCGAGGGCCAAGAACCCAAGCGGCGCCACCGCCCAGCTTGGCCTCGGCTGTTTGCCCGGCCGGGTGCCGCGGTCTGCCGTGTTCTCGGAGCTTCTCGGTTGCACAATGGTCCTCGATTCGACGCTGTAGCTGCCATTGTAGCGCTCGGTACGCCCGCCGTGCGTACCGCCGCGGCCAAGTGGAGGGGTGCGCGCGCGGTTCATGGGTCACTAGCCCGTTGGTGGTGAGCTTGTCGAACCACAATTCGGGCTCAGAGTGGATTCTCGGCAGCCTGCCCTTCGACAAGCTCAGGATGAGCGGGGAGCTGGCACAGGAACTGCGAGCGCTCCCCCTGCGGAGTTCCCGGTTCACGCTCTCGCGTCCTTGTGATATCCTCCCCGCGATGCCGACCTCCCGAACCTCGATGGCCTGCCGGCCGTGGGCCTTGCTGGGCGTCGCGGCGCTGCTCGTGCTGGCCATCGGGACTGCCGAGGAGCTCCTCCATATTGCCGAGCACGGGGGAATGCCGGGCCACCAGCACGCTGTCACGCTCGCCGCGGACGGGCCGGCAGACGAAGCATTCGGACACAGTCACTCGAAATCGTCCGGTGGCACCGAGCTCCTGACGCAGGGTCAGACGACTGCGGTGGTCCTGGCTTCGGCACTCATGCTCTTCGTGCCGGACGAGGGCCAGGACTTGCTGCGTTCGACGCGGCAAGATACGCAGCCTCCGCCCGGCCGACTCCGTCGGTCTCGAGATCCTCCTGTCCAGGCGTGACCCCACGCGTCTGATCCGGGGCGCCGTTTAGCGCCCGGGTGCGTTTCACGCGAGACCGTGCGCAGGTGCAGCGCGCCGGGCCTCGCCCTCAAGGAGGATTCATGTTCTTCGTTCGATCGCGTTCGATCGCGCGGCTAGGGCCGCTCGTCCTGGTGCTCGTCTGGCTCCGGACGGCCGCCGCCGGCCCGCAGCCGCTCGATCTCGAGGCGGCGACCGCCCGATTCCTGACCGAAAGTCCGAAGGCGCTCGCGTTGCGGGCCCGGGTGGAGCTTGCGCGCGCGGGGCAGGCCGGGGCCCGCGTTCGCCCCAATCCGACCTTCGCCGTGGAGGTGGAGGCGCTACCCGACAAGGCAGGAGTCGTCGGCTCCCGCCAGGATACGGTGAAGCTTAGCCACCCGATCCTGGCCCCAGGCAAGCTGGGAGCCCGGCTTGCCACCGCGCAGGCCGAGCTGACGAGCTCGCAGGCCTCCGTCGAAAGGGAGCTCTTCGGTCTCGTCATCGGGCTCCGCCGCCAGTTCTTCCGTGCGCTGGCGGCCAGGCAGCTCCTCGAGGCGCAGCGGGAGAGCGCAAACCGACTGGAGTCCCTGCGGTCCAAGCTGGCCAAGCGCGAGCAGGAAGGCTTCGCCTCTAAGTACGACGTGATGCGGCTGGCGGCCGAAGCGGGTCAGCTCGACCTCCAGCTCAAGGCAGCTGCGATCGAGCTCGCCCGGCAGAGCACACTGCTGGCCGGAGTGCTCGGACTGGGCGACTCCGAGCCGCTGGAGCTGCGCGGGCCACTCGAGCCGCCGGAGGTCGCCCGACCGCCCGACGACTCGCTGGCACGACACCCCGACCAGGTCGAGCTCGAGCGTGGCAAGGACGTGGCCCGGGCCCAACTGAAGCAGGCCCATCGCGAGGCGAGGCCCGATTTCGCGGTCTTCGGTGGCTCGCTCGACTACGACCAGTCCGTGACGCAACGTGGCTTCACCGTGGGGCTGGCGATCGACCTGCCGATCCACGATCGCCGCCAACGTGAAAAGGCCGAGGCCCGCGCGCGCCTCGGCGTGGCGGAGCGTGAGCAGTCGGCGCTGGCGACCGGGCTGCTTGCCAGGCTCCACGCAGCCTGGAACGCCTACGATGCAGAACGCGCGCGGCTCGGGGCTGCCCGAGTGGAGTTGCTGGAGCGCCCCGAGCAGATTCTCTCGACGCTCTCGGCATCGTACGCCGAGGGCGAACACGGCTTGCTGGAGCTGCTGGACGCCTACCGGCTCGAGCGCGAATCGAGGCTCGGCTACATCCGGCAGGCCGAGGCCGCCCGCGCGGCCTTCATCGATCTGGAGGAGGCGTCCGGGCGCCTGCTGACGCCCGGGCACTGAAGGAAGGACACGACATGACGATCTCGAAAACGACTCTGTTCCTCTTTTTACTCCTCGGCTCCGCGACCTGCCCGGCCGAGGAGCCAGACCCGCTGGCCTTCACGATCTGGGGGCCGCAAGCGGAGCTCTTCGTCGAGTTCTCCCCGCTCGTGGTCGGGCAGCCGTCACGGATGGCGATTCACCTGACCGACATGCGCGACTCCGAGAAGTTCCTTCCGGTCGCGAGCGGCACGGTGGACGTCACGCTCGAGGTGGCCGGCGCCGCGCCGGTCCGGACGAAAGCGGACCCGCCCAGGATCCCCGGGATCTTCGGGGCCACCGTCGTGCCCGCGAGCGCCGGGGCGGCGCGAGTGACCATCGCGCTCACCAGCCCGGGCGCCAGCGATCGCTTCACCCTGCAGACGCAGGTGAACGCGACCGCGGCAGACGTGAAAGACGCGCCGCAGCAGGAGGTCCCCGGCGAAGAGGTGCCCTTCCTCAAGGAGCAGCAATGGCAGATCCCGTTCGCGACGGCGAAGGTGACGAAGCGCCGCATAGGGCGTTCGGTCCACGCAGTGGGTGACGTCACGGCGCGGGCCGGCAGCGAAAGGCACGTGCACACGCCGAAGGCGGGAAGGCTCGAAGCGCCGCGCGGCGGGATCTGGCCGCTGCTGGGACGGCAGGTGCGGGCGGGCGAGACGCTGGCGGTACTGTCGCCGGCGACTCCGCCCGATGTCGACCGGACCCAGCTGGAGCTGGAGGACCGGCAGGCGTCCGTCGAGCTGGCTGCCGCCGCGCGAACGCTGGAGCGCGCCGAGCGGCTGGCGGCCCAGGGCGCCGTGGCGCGCCGGGAGCTCGACGAGGCGCGCAAGCAGCGAGCGCTCGCACAGGAGCGCGCCGCCGCGTCCATCAAGCGGCTCGGATACTTCCGTTCCCGGCAGGCAGGCTCTGCCAGCACGGGCACGCGGGGGCTGGAGGAGTACCAGGTCCTCTCTCCGATCGACGGGACAATCGTTCAGGTACATGCCTCTGCCGGCGAGCAGGTGGACGCAGCCGAGGTGCTCTTCACCATCCTGGAGCCCTCGCGGGTCTGGATCGTCGGCCGCGTGTTCGAGCCGGACATCGCCGCCGTCAGAACCTCTTCGAACGCCAGCTTCCGGCTGCTCGGCGTGGAGGAGCCGCTGACTCTGGAGTCCTTGTCGGGGCACCTCGTAACGGTCGGCGAGCTCGTGGACACCAAGACCCGCACGGTGCCGATCATCTTCGAGGTCGCCAACGAAGCGCGCAGGTTGCTGATCGGGCAGTTCGTCGACATCGAGATCGACACGGGCGGCGGGCAGCAGGTCCTCGCCGTCCCGGAGACGGCCGTCTATGACGACGGTGGTCGGGATGTGGTCTTCGTACAGCCCGAAGGCGAGAGTTTCCGCAAGCGCCGAGTGCGCACGGGCGCCCGGCAGAAGGGCTTCGTGGAGCTCGTCAGCGGGGTCTCGGAGGGCGAGAGGGTGGCCACCGTCGGGGGCTACGAGATCTACCTGCAATCCGTCTCCAAGACGATCCCCGAACACGGCCACGCCCACTAGGAGCCAACGATGCTTTCGCACCTCATCCGTGCCGCCCTCGAAGGGCGGATCATCGTCCTTTTCCTCTCCGTGGCGCTCCTGATCGGAGGTTCTCTCGTCGCCGTGAGACTTCCGGTCGACGTGCTGCCGGACCTGACGGCGCCGACCGTCACTGTCCTGACCGAGGCCCACGGGCTGGCCCCCGAGGAGGTAGAGACGCTGATCAGCTTTCCGATCGAGACGGCGCTCAACGGCGCCAGCGGCGTGCGGCGCGTGCGCTCATCGTCGGGCATCGGCATCTCCGTGGTCTGGGTCGAGTTCGACTGGTCGACCGACGTCTACCTGGCCCGCCAGGTCGTCAACGAGAAGCTGCAGCTGGTCGGCGCGACGCTCCCGCCCGACGTCGGACGGCCGATGCTGGCACCCATCTCGAGTGTGATGGGGGAGATCCTCTTCCTCGGACTCACCAGCGACAACGCCGACCCGCTCGAGCTGCGCTCGACGGCGGACTGGCTGGTGCGGCGACGGCTGCTGGCCGTGCCCGGCGTTTCCCAGGTGATCCCGATCGGGGGCGGAGTCCGGCAGTACCAGGTGCAGGTCTCTCCGGTGAAGCTCGCGGCCTTCGGGGTGACCTTTCAGGAAGTCATCCGGGCGCTGGAGCAGTCGAACGCCAACACGTCCGGCGGCTTCCTTCTCGCCTCGGGGCAGGAGTATCTGATCCGAGGAGTGGGCCGGATCGCGAGCGTGGACGACATCGGCGAGACCGTCCTGGCCGAGCACGCCGGGACGCCGGTGAAGGTGAGTCACGTGGCGAGCGTGGGCGTCGGGATGGCTCCACGCCTGGGTGTCGGGTCGATCGACGCGAAGCCCGCTGTGGTGCTCGGCGTGCTCAAGCAGCCGGGGGCGAACACGCTCGAAGTGACGGCCAAGATCGACTCGGTCCTCGACGAGCTGGAGAAGCTCCTGCCCGCCGGCATGCAGCTCAGGCGCAACGCGCTTCGCCAGGCCGACTTCATCGAGACGGCTCTGACCAACGTCGAGCATGCTCTCCGCGACGGCGCGATCCTGGTCGTGGTCGTGCTCTACTTCTTCCTGGCCAGCGTGCGGGCGACCTTCATCACGATGACGGCGATCCCGCTCTCGCTGCTCGTGGCGATCCTGACGTTCCGGCTCTCGGGAACGACGATCAACACGATGACGCTCGGCGGCCTCACGATCGCCATCGGGGCGCTGGTGGATGACGCCATCATCGACGTCGAGAACGTCTTCCGTCGATTGCGCGAGAACCACCACAAGCCGCCCGAGAAGCGCCGCTCGAACCTGGACGTCGTCTGGCACGCCTCCAACGAGATCCGGCCGTCGATGGTGTTCGCCACCCTCATCATCATCCTGGTCTTCCTCCCGCTCTTCTTTCTGTCGGGCGTCGAGGGGCGGCTGCTGGCGCCGCTGGGCTTCTCCTACATCATCGCCCTCTTCGCGTCGCTCATCGTGAGTCTCACGGTGACGCCGGTGCTCTGCTTCTACCTGCTCGCGAAACCGAAGGTGCTCGAGTGGGAAGGCGAAGGGCCGGTGCTGAGGCTCCTGAAGCGGGGCTATGGGCCGTGGTTGAGGGTCGCCCTCGCTCACCGATGGCTCGTGCTCGCGCCGTCGGCTGCGGCCCTGGCGATCGCGCTGGCTGCGCTGCCCGGATTGGGCCGCGCGTTCTTGCCCGAGTTCAACGAAGGGGCGCTCACCATCAGCGCCGTCACGCTGCCGGGGACGAACCTTCCCGAGTCCGACAAGCTCGGCAGCCTGCTGGAGAAGCGGCTCCACACGGTCCCGGAGGTGCTATCGACCGCTCGACGCACGGGAAGGGCAGAGCTCGACGAACATGCGCAGGGGTCCAACGGGGCCGAGGTCGACGTGCGACTGAAGCTCGGCGGCCGGCCACGCCACGAGATCCTGGCGGACGTACGCAAGGCGATCCGGGGGATTCCCGGGATGGTGCTCAACGTGGGACAGCCGATCTCGCACCGGATCGATCACCTCCTGTCGGGGACTCGCTCGGCGATCGCCGTGAAGCTCTTCGGCCTCGAGATGCCGGAGATGGTCACGCTTGCCAACCGGATCGAGGACGAGATGGCGAAGGTGCCTGGCGTGGTCGATCTGTCGGTGGAGCAGGTGAGCGACATCCCCGAGCTGCGGATCGCCTTCGATCGCAAGGCCGTGGCCCGCTACGGCATGCGGGTCGGTGAGCTTGCCGAGGAGCTCGAGGCGGCCTTCGCGGGGAGAGTCGCCGGGCAGATCCTAGAGCAGGGGCGCACCTACGACCTGGTGGTCCGTTACGACGCGGCGGTCAAGGGCGACGTCGAGTCGATCTCCAACGCGCTGTTCGACGCGCCGTCGGGGCTGAAGGTGCCGCTCAAGATGCTGGCCAAGATCGAGCGGCGCGCCGGCCCGAACACGATCAACCGCGAGAACGTCCAGCGAAAGGTGGTCGTCTCCTGCAACGTGCAGGGGCGGGACCTGGGCAGCGTCATCGAGGAGATCCGGCAGCGTGTGTCGAGTGGAGTCAAACTCCCCGATGGATATTATGTCACTTATGGCGGGCAGTTCGAATCGGAACAGGAGGCGCGCAGGACCATCGGGATCCTCTCGCTCGTTGCCGTGGCCGGGATCTTCGTGCTGCTCTACATGGCTCTCGGCACGGCCCGGCTGTCGATCATCACGATGACGAACCTGCCCCTGGCGCTGATCGGCGGCATCGCCTCGGTGTACCTGACGGGCGGGGTACTCAACGTCGCCTCACTGGTCGGCTTCATCACGCTCTTCGGCATTGCGACCCGCAACGGCGTGCTGATGATCACGCACTACCAGCACCTGATCTCGGAGGGCAAGTCGCGGGCCGAGGCGGTGTTCCAGGGCTCGCTGGAGCGGCTGGCGCCCGTACTGATGACGGCGCTCACCGCGGGGCTGGCGCTGGTGCCGCTGATCCTGGCCGGCGGTGAACCGGGCAACGAGCTCCAGGCTCCGATGGCGGCGGTCATCCTGGGCGGCCTGGTGACCTCGACGGTGCTCAACATGTTCGTCGTGCCGGTGCTGTTCGATCGCTACGGGTGAGGCCCGAGCTTCCAACCGGCAAGAGCCGGCGCCCTCGCCCCGCTCCGTCCACGGTATCGGCTCGATCGCGCTCTTCGGCATTGCGACCCGCAACGGCGTGGTGATGCTCACGCACTACCAGTCGGAGGGCAAGTCGCGCGCCGAGTCGGCGTTCAAGGGCTCGCTGGAGCGGCTGGCGCCCGTACTGATGAGGGCGCTCACGCGCTCTGCGGGTCGAGCTCCTGCAGCAATCCATGACGCATCAGGTCACTCAGGAACTCGAGCACATCCCGACGCACCAGGGCGCTATCCGCGTCATACTCGGCCCCCAGCTTCTCGCAGAGCTCCTCCAAGGTCAGCGGGGTGGCCAGCAGCTCCCAGATCCGCCTACCGCAGTTGCTGACGCCGAAGTAGTTGCCCGTCTCGACGCTAGCGATCAGCAGCTCGCCGTCGAGCTCTGCTTCGAGCGCGCTGGGCACGCGCCGCAGCAGGGACTCCGGAGCAAGTGAGGCACCGGTGGTCCGTAGCTCCGGCATGGTCACTCCGACAGGTCCCTTTCCAGGAGATCGACGAGGGCTTCGGGTTCCCACCGGCCGCTCGGTCGGGTCAGCCGCGCGATCGGGACCCGCCGGGCCACGGCACAGACCTGGCGGAAGTGACGAGCGCCGCTCAGCCCCATGGCTTTCAGCAGGCCCAAGCGATAGGTGTTGTCCGTCAGGGCGCGAGCCGCCTGGAGGCCAGTCAGAGGCGTCAACCGAAGGCCGCAATCCTCTCCGGGCGACAGCACGTAGACGGCACGCACGGGCGTGGGCGCTCCTGCGGGGCCCGTTCCCAGCGAAACCCTGTGCTTCTGGGAACCCGGCTGGACTTGAAGGATGGCTTCTGTTTGGATTCCCAGGCGAGCGAGCGAGTCCGGCGTCAAGCTCATATGCGGTAGCCCGGGCAGAAGCTTCAGGCGCTCGCCCTCCGTGTCGACTGCGGCAAGGTCGTCGGCCAACACACGATAGCCCCGATGAAGGAAGAGGGCGGCCAGCGTCGACTTGCCGTGCCCGGAAGGTCCCACGAACAGGACAGTTCCCCCGGCAGTTTCGACGGCACTCCCGTGCAGGACCAGAAGGCCGCGCTGGTGCAGTAGTGCTCCAAGGGCAGTCCCCAGGAGGTAGAGGCGAACGGCGGCCTCGTCGACACCGGGTAGTGCGTCGACGTGTATCTCCCGGCCTTCGACGACGAGGTACCGCCCCACGGAGGGGATGCGAAGCAGGACGCGGTCGGACGTGGCATCCATGGCCGGCCCAGACCAGTGAGCGCCCTCGATCGCGTCGGCGACGGCGCAGCAGCGAACTCGAACATCCTCGGCGCCTGAACTACCCGGGGACAGCTCAGGAAGTGCGAGGTCCGACGTGATGTTCAAGCCCAGCGCTCCGTAAGCGAACGAGCTCATCGGGGTAAGCGTCTCTGGACGACGGCTCGCGTAGCTGAAAGAGACTTCCGCCCGGGAGGCAATTGCTCCGCGACCTGGTGTCGCGTCGGCTCGGCTCGGAGTTTCCAATCTTCAGCTGGGCCCGAACACCGTCCCGGTCTCTGGAGGATTGACTGTCTTCGCCGTCAAGCCAAGCTCGACGACCTCGAGAACTGGCTTCGCCCATCGCTTCTTCTCACTGGCCTCGGAGGCCTTATCGCGCAAGGCCGCCGATTGTTCAGTGTTCCGTCTGTCCACAGATCCACCTCCTGCAAACTGTTACCTAGATTACCTACCAACGCCCTGGTCTGACAAGCGAGTCGTGGATCAATCTCACCCTTTCCAACATGCCAGCCGGCCGTGGCGGCCCTGACTCGGACTTGCGCGGGTCCTGCTCGGATGCGAGGATCATGCGGATGCCGGGCGGCCTCTACACCTATAGGGTCCACGGGCTTCGGGTGAGCATGGAGGCCCCGTGTCCGGGGCTCATGCTTGCTCCGAACACAGGCGATACGGACGTCACGGTGCATCTGGGCGAGGTACCTCGGGAACTGCGCGAGCCCGTCGTACGGGGAGTGGCGTATCAGGCGACCGCTGATCGGTTTCTGCTCGACGTCGTCTCGGTCGCGCGCTTCCTGGTGACGGCGGGGAGCGAGATTCGAGTGCAGCCTCATTCGGGCGCGGACCAAACAAGCGTTCAGCTATTCCTGCTCGAGCTGGTGATGGGCGCGATCCTGCACCAGCGCGGCCTGTTGCCGCTATGCGGGAGCGCCGTGGAGACCCCCAAGGGGGCGATCGTATTCACAGGTCCGCCGGCCTTTGGAAAGTCGACGTTGGCCGCACTGTTCTGTCGCCGAGGGCACCGACTGCTATCCGACGGTGTCTGTTGCATCGACACGAGCGGGGATGTACCACGGCTTCAACCCTCTCAAGCTCGACTGTCGCTCTGGCACGACTCGCTCCAGAGGCTACGTATCCCAATGGATGGTTTGACGAGCGTCCGGTCCGTCACAAGCCAGCGATTCTGGTGCCCGGTCGAACAAGTGAGTAACCCTGTGCCGGCTTCTGTCCGCGCGATCTACGTGCTGCGAATGCAGAACGAGTCCCGGCCGGCATTGCAAAAGTTGAGCGGTCTGGAGGCGACGCGCGCCTTGACGGACAGCACGGTGCTGCCGGGATTGCTGCAGACCGCTGGTGTGCACGGCGCCCGGCACTTTCTACAGGTCTGCACCGTGGCGCGCCACGCGCAGATGGCGGCCGTTACCAGGCGCGAGCTCGTCTGGGAGCTCGACCGGCTTGCCGAGTTGCTCGAAGAGGAGCTTGCTGCGTGAGCCCCATCGTCTGGCTGGCGTCCTACCCGAAATCCGGCAACACCTGGCTGCGCGCCTTCCTGGCCAACTACCTTCGAGACGCCCCAGAACCGGTGGACGTCAACGATCTGGGGACAGACGGTATCGCCTCGGATCGGGGCCGATTCGACAAGTTCGTGGGCATTTCGTCGTCCTACCTGACTGACGAGGAAGTGGATATCTACCGCCCGGGGCTCTACGAGCTTCTGGCTGCGCACAGTCCGGAGACGCTCTGGATCAAAGTTCACGATGCCTTCACGCGTAACGAAGCGGGAAAGGACCTGTTCCCGGCAAGCGCGACGAGATGCGCGCTGTACGTGCTCCGCAATCCCCTCGACTTGGCGATCTCCCTGGCGCACCACGCAGGCCGGAGCGTGGAGAGATGCGTCCCCCTGCTGGCCGAGGGCGAAGGCGCATCAGAGTCTCCCAAGGGGCTCTCGAAACAGTTGCGACAGCGCTACCAATCCTGGAGCGTGCACGTCACGAGCTGGCTCGACCTGGCCCCCTTTCCCGTCCACGGCATGCGTTACGAAGACATGCTTGCCCGGCCTCTCGAGACCTTCTCGGCGGCCGTGCGTGCCGCGGGACTCGCGCTGGATCCTGAGCGGGTGGCTCGTGCCATCGAGCACTCCCGATTCGAGGTGCTGGCTGCCCAGGAGGCCGAAACGGGATTTCGCGAGCGGCCCGCGGCGGCTGGGCGATTCTTCCGCCAGGGTCGCTCCGGCGGCTGGCGCGAGGCGCTTTCGCGTGAGCAAGTGTCACGCATAGTCCAGGCCAACGCAGAAACGATGCGCCGGTTCGGATACCTCGCCGAAACCGAGGAGACCGAGCCGGGTGGCACTGGTGGCGATCCTCGCACACTCCCGGTTCAGTAGTGCTGCTCCACGTAGGCCGCGCACGCGAGAACTTGCGCAAGTACGACAGCTCGGGGAACCCGCGGGTCCGAGGCGACCGGCGGCCGGTCGAACGAGAGGTCGGTGGCAAAGGAGCGCATCCTGTCGAAATCGAAGTTCGTCCGAAGGAGAGGATGCGCCGCCACAGCCTCGATACGCCTCAGGAGCGCGTCCCGGTGATCCGGGGTAGCGGGCAACATGCTCGGTATCGGTACGAACTTGGTCTGGCGCCACCGCAGTGGCTCGGGGAGCACCCCCTCCATCGCATCCCGAAAGACCCGGCGTGTACAACCGTCGCGGACGAAGTGGTGGGGCGGCAAAGCCACAGCCAGTTCGACCACGCGCCGATCCAGCATCGGAAATCCGAACGAGACACCGTATCGCCCTCCGAACCTGGCCCACGTCTCGCAACGTTCCGACGTGAAGGGTGCCTCCAACAGGTTCACCCGGATGAGGCCAGCGTCAAGACCTTCATCGGAGTGGGAGCTACTCAGTTCCTTGTCGACATTGGCCAAGACTGACGGAGAGAAAAGTTGTCGGGCGATGTCGAAGTAGCCCGCAGCCTCCCCTCGCAGGCGCCGCCTCAGGTCATTTAGCCAGTCGGGAAGAACGCGCTCCATCACAACTCCTCGAAAGACGGAGAACCAAGAGCGTTCACGGAGGCGGGCCAGCGCCTTCACCTCCGCGGCCACGTAGCGCCACTGCCCGCGCGCGAAGGCCTCCGCCAGGCAACCACGCCCGTTGAAGCTGGCTCCCTCGTCGCCTCCCCAGCCCGACAACACGAGCGAACAGCCCTGCTGCGCGGCCAGCCTGCAAACGGTGCCGTCCGGGAGCTCGGGCTCCAGAATCCACGGGCCATCCGCGTCCATCCGGCCTTCCAACGTTTCGACCAGGCGAGGCGGCGACACCGGCGTCCAGACGATGTCCGGCTCCTGGGTCAGAACGGCCTCGACATAGGGCGACTCGTCGTCGGCCGGGTAATCTTCCGGCCGCGCGGCCCGCAGAGAAAAGGCGTGCAGCCGGCAGCCTCGCTTGCGCAGCCCTCGTGCCGCCAGCACGGACACAGCGGAGGAGTCGAGCCCTCCACTCAGATGGGCCGCAACGGGACCAGCGCCCCTCACCCGGCTGGCGACGGCAAGCTCCAGCCTGCTGCGCAGCTCATGCGCAGCCTCACCGGGCAGCAGAGCGCTCTTTCCGGCCGAGGCCTCATCCAGACGCCAGTAGCGGCGCAGGGCGACACCGCCGGCCGTGGCCGTAAGGACATGGGCCGCCGGCAGCCTCCGGACCTCCTGGACAAACGTCTCATCCGCTCTCGACACGCGAAGCATCCTTCGCAGGAGCGCGGCCTCGTCGAGTCTACGGTCGACGATCGACGGATGTAGCCCCCTCGGAAACGAGGCGAAAGCGAAGAGTACGCCGGGACGGTTCACGTAAGCCAACGGCCGTACGCCGAAGATGTCCCGGCCGCAGAGCATCGACTGCGGTTTCGAACTCCATTGGGCGAAGGCGAAGTCGCCCAGCAGTCTGGCCGGCGCGTCGTCTCCCCAGCGTTCGAGGGCGGCGAGCATCAGACGCTCTTCCTCGACGTCGGCGATCCCGAGCGCGCGCCCGAGCTCGCCGGGTTCATCCAGTCTCAGATCCGCCGCGAGCACCGATCCCGACTCCCCCTGCGGCAAAGTCCGAGCGGCCCCTTCGTCGGTCGCCGAGAAATCGATCACGACCAGGCTGCACTGCCGATCGCCGCCTACTCGAACTGCCGGTGCCAGCCCCGGAGCGATCAAGGCCTTCGCCATCGAATCGACCGTCTCGGCCGACGCAGCATCCCCGTCGAACCGGACAAGTCCACAGATCAGTCGCACGCGCTCAGTCTAGCGTACTCAGAGTGCTGCTCTGCAGTGCTTGGTTTGCACCGGGGATGCCGCTCGCAGACACGATCGGGCGTCCACTGGGTCGCCCCTGGGGGCCTCCGGACAGTCCCGGGGAAATCGTCACCTGAATCACCTTGACGTCACGAGTCCCCTTGTGTACGATTTTTCGACGTCGAGCAGCATATCGGTGCCAAACAGGGTTCCGGGCCGGGCGCTTTCGGCCTTCAGGAGGCATGCATGGCCGATCCTTTCGTTGGGGAGATCCGCGTTTTCTCGTTCGACCTTGAGCCCCCGGGATGGGCCAAGTGCGACGGCAGGACGCTTTCGATACAGCAGCACCAGGCACTCTACTCGCTGATCGGCACTATGTTCGGAGGGGACGGCAAGTCCAACTTCATGCTTCCCGACCTCCGGGGGCGAGTACCGGCGGGAACGGTGCCAACCCCGGGGTTCTTGGGGAAGGCCTTCGGAGCGGAGAGCATCACATTGACCGCCTCGGAAGTCGCGGCCCACACGCACTCGATGATGGGAACCAGCAGCAACGGTACGCAGCGATTGCCGCTGAACACCCCGGTGCTGGCCAATGCCGTGGTTGGCGTTCCGCCCACGCCCATCCCGCTCTACCGAGTTCCTGGCCCGACCAGCCCGGTAGTTGCCATGGCGCCCGGTGCCGTAAGCCAGGCTGGGGAGTCCCAGGCTCATCCCAATGTTCAGCCTTCCCTGGCACTCAACTTCTGCATTGCACTTACAGGATCCTATCCCCCGAGGAGCTGAACCCGATGAGCGATGCCTACACAGGCGAAATCCGCATGTTCGTTGGAAACTATGCTCCTGTGGGGTGGGCATTGTGCGACGGCCAACACTTGCCCATTGCCGGGAACGAAGTCCTGTACAGTCTCCTCGGAACGACCTACGGAGGCAACGGTACTTCGACCTTTGGGCTTCCCGACCTGCGGGGCCGGGTGCCGGTGCATCACGGCCAAGGGCAGGGGCTGACGAACCGGCAGCTCGGCCAGATGTTCGGCGCTGAGACTGTGACCCTGACGACGGGCCAGATTCCTGCCCACACCCACAACCTGATGGGCACGTCGGACCAGGGCACGGTCTCGTCGCCAGCAGGCTCGCTTCTGGCCGGGGCGAAAGAGCTCTACTCGGCTCCAACCCCGACACTGGGGATCCTGGACGCTACGACCGTACAGACCACGGGCGGCTCAGCCCCCCACGACAACCTCATGCCGTTCCTGTGCGTGAATTTCATCATTTGCCTGTGGGGCAGCTACCCTCGTCAGAGCTAGAGAACCAAGGGAGCAACTGAGGCATCATGGCCGAACCGTTCATCGGAGAAATTCGCATCTTTCCCTACACGTACGCACCGTACGGATGGCTGCTGTGTGACGGCACCATCTACCAGGCTGCTCAGTTTCAGGCGCTCTTCACGATTATCGGTCGGACCTTCGGGGGAGACGGCAGGACTACCTTTGCGGTCCCGAACTTCAAGCCTGGCGGGGTAAACTCCGTGCCAATGGGCGCAGGCCACGGGCCCGGATTGACTTCTCGCCAGCTCGGCCAGGCCGGCGGCTCAAACCAGGTCCCAATTGCGGTCACGCAAATGCCAACTCACACGCATCAAGTCTCCGCAGCTAGCGTGGATGGCGAGCTTTCCACTCCAGCGGGCAACTTTCTCTCGAGCGAGCCCGGGAACTTCATCTACAACCCGGTCAATGCTCCCGATTCCGCCGTCGAACTGGACCCCGGCGCCCTGCTGCCGACAACGGGTGGCAGCCTTCCTCACGAGAACCGGCAGCCGCTCTTGACCCTGGGGTTCTACATTGCCGCGGAAGGCATCTGGCCCGAGCGCCCCTGACCCGTCGTGTCGCCGAGCTGCGGGGTTAGCGACTTCGAGCGCCGTCTTGCAGCGGCGAGACGAACGGAATGCGACGCGCACTCCGCGTTGAGCCTGCGCCCGATTGCCGACAGCGACCTGCCTTTCCTTCGCGAGCTCTACGCCAGCACCCGGGTCAACGAGCTGGCCCCGGTTCCCTGGTCGTCAGACCAGAAGGTGGCATTTCTAAATCAGCAGTTCGACTGCCAGCACCGCGCCTACACCCAGGGCTACCCGGGGGCTTCTCTGGACCTCATCTTTGAAGACGGAGAGCCTGTCGGACGATTCTACGTCCATCGACGACCCGGCGACCTCCGCATCATCGACATTGCGCTCATCCCGGGCGCGCGAAACCGCGGCATCGGAGCTCATTGCCTTCGGGCCCTCCTGGAAGAGGCGCGCGCGCTCGGCGTGACCGTCTCCATCCACGTGGAGCACTCCAACCCCGCAGTTCGGCTGTACCGGCGGCTCGGCTTCCAGTCCGTGGACGCCTCCGGAGTCTACGTGCAAATGGAGTGGCGTCCCGATGCTGACAGTGATTCTAGCTCCTCTACCGGGTTAGGAGAGCAGTCAGCGCGCCCACGCTGAGTACCTGCCCCAAGCCCAGGCCAAGGGGGCCCAACGAGGGCGCTCCTCAACGCTCCTTGCCGGTGCAGGCGCCCTTGAGCGGACAGCCGTCGCACTTCGACGGGGAACCCGCCGAGGCTCCGATGGAGTGGACGCCCAGAAGCTTCGTCGCCTTGTCGATACCGGCGAGCACGTTCAGGAGCGCCTTCGGGCTCGTGGCCCCGACGACAAACTCGACGTCGAGCTGCTTCTGGGAAAGATTCGGCAACGCGCGCAGGACGCCGGCCTCCGAAACGAGCGCCTTGGCCATCTTCCTTGCAAGGCGCAGGCTCAGCTCGGGTACGGAGAAACTGGCAATTTCGCGGCCGGCGGCGGGCCTTGCGAGCTCAGCGGCCACGGCTGCCGGCGCGTCGTCGGCCCCCAGGACGGGGAGCGTTGTAAGCAGGGTAACTGCGATCAGAGCTAGGGCCGGGAGCGGGAGCGAGCTTCTAGTCATGGTTCGTCCTTTCGAGCGGGTCCTCGGAGGGGTGCGGGTACAACGGTGACGTCACGAACATGGAAGACGTTGAAGAGGAAGGCGCCTGAACTGGCGTCGTAGACCGGAGATTCGAACGCTTCGCGGATCGCTGCCGGGTCGACTGAGAGTGCGTCATAGGTGACGCGCAGGATGTGGTCGGAGGCATGGGCCTCCAGCGAGAGCACGCCCTCGAGCTCGTCGAGCTGGGAGGCGGCAAGCGTTGCGGTGTCGACGCAGCGGACGCCGTCGACGGTGAAGACGGCCGTGGAGGGCGAGCGCGCCGGGGCGTTGGAGTAGGTGCGCTGGTAGCTGGCAAAGGCAACCCGGCGTGCCGTCCCGAGTCCGAAGGCGATGGCGATGGCGAGCACAAGGGCCAGCGACCAGCCCGGCAGCCGCCGTAGCGACCCGGCCGGCGCCAGGGTCAGGGCCTGTCTGCGTCCGCAGACCCGGGTGCACTCCAGACAGAGCGTGCACTCGCCCGAGCGGACCTCGTCGACCTTCGAAATCTCGAGCCCGTGCGGACAGACACGGTCGCAGCGGCCGCAGTCCGAGCATGCTTCGGCCAGCCGGCGCACTCGCAGCCATCCGAACCGACTGAAGGGCCACAAGACGCAGCCGAGCGGGCACAGGTACCGGCACCAGGCCATCGGAACCACGATCGCCAGGGCCAGCAGCGACGCCACGAGCGGGTAGCTCCACCACTGGACCTCATGGCCGTTGAAGCTGAAGATCACGTAGTAGGGGTCGTACGGCCGGAACGCAAGCTCGCCCGTGCCCACCGTGGCGAGAACTACCGCGGCAAGGACTGCCAGGCGCAGGCCGCGCAATGCAGTGTCGGCGCGCGGCGGTGGCTCGAGGAGCCCCAGGGCATCGGACCGGCGCCGGCGCCTGAGCCGCCGCGCCAGCATCCCCAGCCACTCGGAGACCGTGCCGACAGGACAGATCCAGGAGCAGAACGCCTTGCGCACCACGACCGTGGCCGCGACGAGCGCGATCATCAGAGTCAAGTTGTAGGGGCCTGTGGCGCACGTGAACCTCTGCTGCGTCGCGACGGACCAGAGCGTCTCGATCCCGCCGAACGGGCAGAACCGCTCGACGCCGCCGGACAGCCAGCCCATGGCCAACCCCAGACCAGCGCCTGCCGCTAGCAAGACGAAGGCTGCCTGCGTCATCCGGCGCAGGACTTGCGCCGGCGAACTCTCCAGTGCCATCTCTGAGTCAGAGCCAGACGGCCAGGAAAGGATTCACTCCGGAAGCGAGTGACCGGAGCCCTTCGTCTAGAGCACGGAGACGGCCTTCACCTGCGCGAATACCTCGCGACCCGGCTCCAGACTCAATCGAGCCGCGGAGCGTCGCGTCACCAGTGACCAGAGCGTGGTGCCCGAGCAGTCCAGCCTCACCAGCGTCTCCGCCGGGTTCCTGGGCGCCAGCGCCGTGACGCGCGCCGCAAGGATGTTGGTGATGCTCGAGCCCTCGGGCCTGGAGAGCGCGAGCGACACGTCGCGCGCGTGCAAGAGGACGCGCACCTCATGCCCCATGGGCAGGTCGCGACCAGGAACGTGGAAGCTGCCGCCGGGGAAGTCGAGCCGCATGAGGTCGAACTCTTCGTCCTGCGCGGCGACCCGCGTGAGGATCACGGCCTGGGCGTCCTCCTGCCCGCCGAGGATCTCCTCCAGCGCGGCGCGAAGCTCTCCCAGCGGTCCGCAGGCCTGCACGCGGCCGGCCTCCATCAGCACCAGCGTGTCGGCCATGCGCGCGGCCTCGGCTGCACCATGGGTGACGTAGACCACCGGGATGGAGAGCTGGTCGTGGAGTCGCTCCAGGTACGGCAGGATCTCGGTCTTGCTCGCGGAGTCGAGGGCCGCCAGCGGCTCGTCAAGCAGCAGGAGGCGCGGGCTCGACAAGAGCGTGCGCGCGATGGCGACACGCTGCTTCTCGCCGCCGGAGAGATTGGCCGTCGAGCGGTTCATGAGGCGGGAGAGTCCGAGGAGCTCGACAGCCTCGCCATGCTCGACCTTGCGCTCGGCGGCGGGGACCAAGCGCATCGCGAAGGCCAGGTTCCCAGCTACGTCCAGATGTGGGAAAAGGCCCGGGTCCTGAAAAACGAAGCCGACGGCACGCCTGTGAGTCGGAACGAAGATGCCTCGGGGGTCATCCTGCCAGACGTCGTCACGCACCCGGAGATATCCGCCGCGCGCTCTGTCGAGGCCGGCCAGGCATCGGAGGAACGTGGTTTTGCCGCAACCCGATGGACCGAAGAGTACGGCCACGCCGTGATCGGGCCACGTCAGCTCTACATCCAGCGCGAAGCCCGGGCGCTCGAGTCGAAATCTGGCCTCGATGCTCACAGCCGTGCCCGCTCGAAGCGGCGATTGACGAGGTACAGGCTGACGAGCAGCGTGAAGGAGAAGAGGAGCAGGCCCCCCGAGAGCATCTGCGCGCTGGCGTGGTCGAGCGCCTCGGCGTGGTCGTAGATGGCGATGGAGAGAACGCGCGTGACGCCGGGGATGTTGCCGCCGACCATCAAGATGACGCCGAACTCGCCGAGCGTGTGCGCAAAAGTCATCGCGGCCGCCGAGACGAAGCCGCGCCGTGCCATCGGCAAGGCGACTGTAAAGAAACGGCGCCAGGGGCCAGCTCGGAGTGTGGCGGCGACCTCGAGCGGCAGCTCGCCGAGCGAGGCGAAGGCGTCCTGGAGGGGCTGCACGGCAAACGGAAGCGAGTAGAGGACCGAGGCGATGAGGAGCCCTTCGAAGGTGAAGGCGAGGTGGTGGCCTCCCATCTTCTCGAGAAAGCCGCCGACGAATCCGCCGGGGCCGAGCAGCACCAGCAGGTAGTAGCCCAGGACCGTGGGGGGCAGGACCAGCGGAAGTGCGACGACGGCCTCGACCATGACCTTTCCCGACCAGCGGGTGCGGGCCAGCCACCAGGCCAGCGGCGTACCGAGCGCGAGCAAGATGAGGGTGGTGGCCGCGGCCAGGCGGGCTGTGAGGAAGACGGCCGTGATGTCGTCAGCCGTCACGGGAACTTCCCGCCAGGCGTGGCGAAACCGTACCGGCGCAAGGTGTCTCGCGCGGCCTGGCTCTCGCAGTAACTGGCGAAAGCGACGGCCTCGGAGTTGGCGGCGGCGCGCTCGAGGACGCAGAAGGACTGGTCGAGAGGCTGGTGCATCGATTCCGGGACGAGAGTGTACCGGTCCGCGCGCTCCAGTGACGGGTTGAATAGAAGCGAGAGCGCGACGAGCCCCACTTCGGCAGCACCGCTCTCGACGAGCTGCGCTGCCTGGGAGACGTTTTCGCCCAGCACCAGGCGTTGCTCGACCGCGGAAAGGACGCCAGCCTTTTCGAGCGCCTGCCGGGCACGCTGGCCGTAGGGCGCGTGACGGGGGTTCGCGATCGCGAGCTTGCGGAAGCGCGGGGCTGCGAGGTCGGCGATGGTGACCGAGCCGGCCGGCTCGCGCGGGCACCAGACGACCAAGCGCCCCCGGGCGTAGAGCCGCGGCTCCCCGGCGCACAGCCCCTTGTCCCGGAGCCGTCTGGGGTAGGCGGCGTCGGCTGAGAAGAAGAGGTCGAACGGAGCTCCGTTCGCGATCTGCGCGGCGAGCTTTCCGGAGGAGCCGAAGACGAGCTCGATGCTCGCCCCTGGGCGGGCGGACACGTGTTGCGTCCGGAGCTCTGCCAGCGCGTATCGAAGGTCGGAAGCGGCCGCGACGCGAACCGGTTCTGCAGCTGCGGCCCGGAGCGCCAGCAGCGCCAGGCAGGCAGTAACGGCAGACAGGGTACGGGCGAAGCGCATCTCACCACTCCTGGCAACCGGCGTCGCACGACCCATTGGGTCTTTGTAGTCCATTGGTGCTCGTGAAGCCCCGGAGCCGCATGCCGCGCTGCGCCCTCATCGGCGCCGAGTATACCGCGACGCTCCGGCGCCCCGCTGCCTCTTGCGAGAGTCCTGCCCCGACCGAGAAGTCGTGAAGCAAGCTCTTCTCCCTGCCCCTGCCCCTGCCCCTGCCCCTGCCCCTGCCCCTGCCCAAGCCCGGCCTGCTTTGACGCCCCCCCAACGAGTATCCGCCCTCAACTTCCCAATCCCGGCGGCATCGCCTATGATGGCCGGGCTCAGGGCATGCCGGCAGCTCGGCGCTCACGCCGTGCCTGCGCTTGTCCCTGAAGTCACCCGCCCGTGCACCCCACCGTCATAGCCGTAGGCCTCGTCAGCTTCTTCACGGATCTCTCCAGCGAGATCATCTACCCGCTCCTGCCGCTTTTCCTGACGGGTCCGCTCGCGGCGGGCGCCGCATTCGTGGGGCTGGTCGAGGGGATTGCCGAGAGCACGGCCAGCTTGCTCAAGCTCTGGAGCGGACGGCTGTCCGATCGGCTCGGCCATCGGAAGGCGTTGATCGTGGCCGGATATGGCCTTTCGAGTTGCGCTCGCCCGGCCATATCGCTCGCGGCCGCTCCGGTTCATGTGCTGCTGCTGCGGTTCGTCGACCGCATCGGAAAAGGCGTTCGAACGGCTCCCAGGGACGCGTTGATCGCAGCGGTGACGCCGCGCGAGGAGCTTGGCCGCGCGTACGGTTTCCACCGCGGAATGGATCACCTGGGGGCCGTGCTGGGGCCGCTGGTCGCCGCCCTTCTGCTGGGCCCGGCTGGACTGTCGCTGCGCACAGTGTTCGCCCTCGCCGCTGTCCCGGCCGCACTGGCAATGGCGGTGGCGATCTTCGGAGTGGCCGACGCCGCCAAGCCCGAACCGCCAGCGGCCGCGCCGGCTCACGCGCTCCCCTCGACGCCAGCAGCCGAGAAGCCGCTGACCGCTTCGTTCAAGTGGCTTCTGGTGGCTGTCGTGGTCTTCGCCCTGGCCAACTCCAGCGACGCCTTTCTGTTGCTTCGCGCCACTCACCTGGGCGTCCCAAGCGAGCAGGTGCCGCTCCTCTGGTCGCTCTTGCACGTCATCAAGTCGGCCCTGGCGATGCCGGCCGGCCGGCTCGCCGACAGGCTGGGAAAGCGCCGCCTCATCGCGGGCGGCTGGGTACTCTACGCGCTCGTGTACGCGGCGCTGGCGGCGGCCAGCGCGGCCTGGCACGTCTGGCTGCTCTTCGCGGTCTACGGAGTCTTTTTCGCCCTGACGGAAGGGGCCGAGCGAGCACTGGTCGCGGAGCTGGCTCCGGGGGGACGCGCCGGTTCCGCGTTCGGTCTGTATCACCTGTCGATCGGAATCGCCGCCCTCCCGGCCAGCCTGCTGGCGGGTGTCCTCTGGGACCAGTTCGGCGCCGCCTGGGCTCTCGGGCTCGGGGCGGCTCTGGCGCTGACGGCGCTGATCCCGCTAGCGCTGTCCGGGCGAACGCGGGAGCTTGATGCGGCCAAGGCCACGTGCTAGCTTTCTCGTCGGGCCCTTTCGCCTGGGTCCGTGAGCCCGCCATGAAAATCGTCGCCATATTCCTCGGATTGCTGCTCCAGGGCGTCTGGCTCGTGGAGATGGCCGGCCTGGTCGTCTGCAGCCACGCCGACGGCAGGGTCCTCCTCGAAGCCGCCGGCGCGCTGTGCTGCGATCCAGGCTGCGAGCCAGGCGACGGGAACCGGCCGGCACCCGCTCGAGCCGCGCTTGCGGCCCCGGACGCATGCGACGATCGGCGCGTTTCCGAGCTCAGTCCCCAGCTCCCGCCGAGCCGCGGTCCCCAGTGCACGCCCGGCTTCCGCAGCCTGGGAAGCACCGCGCCTGCCGGGCCCGCGCACGCGATCGCCGCTTCGATCACGGCCAGGCCCGTGACGGAGCTGGACGTGTCGATCGCCGGGAGCTCCCCGGCTCGCCTTCGCACGGTCTCGCTGCGCTGCTAGGCCTCGTTCCCGCCGCCTTCCGGCGCGCGCCCCCGGCCCGGTCTCTTCCCGGGACGCGGGAGCACGGCCCTCCGACCGCTGCCACGGCACGCTTGCGGAGGCCCGGCCGGCGCAGGCCCTGCTCGCACGCACGTCTCTCGCCTCAGACCGCGCGCCCAGCCGCGTGAGGAACCGCATGAACCAAGCCTCCAACGGCCCCCGCTCTCTCGTCCTGCAGCACGCAGCGACGCTGCTGGTCTTCGCAGGTCTGCTCGGACTCGGCCTCCTGGGCCATCGCACCGGGTGGAAGCTCTCCGGGATTCCGGGCCCATGGACTTCGGAGACGGCAGCCGCCCCGGACGACTGGTGCGAGACGCACGGCGTGCCGGACTCCAGGTGCCTCGCCTGCCGCCCCGAGCTGGGCGGCGCGGACCCCAAGGACTGGTGCAAGGAGCACGGTGTTCCGGAGTCGAAAGACCCACTGTGTCATCCTGAGCTCCTCGCGGGCAAGGTCGCGGCCGATTGGTGCGGCGCCCACGGAGTGCCTGAGTCGCAATGCACGCTCTGCAACCCGTCTGTCGCAGTCGTGGCGAAGGAGCCGTCCTCGCAGCGGCCGGCGATGGTCACGACCGGCCAGTCACCGGCCCCCAACCCCCTCACCTGCCAGACCCATCAGCTCCGCGTCCAGTTTGCGTCCCCGGAGGCCGTCCGCAAGGCAGGCGTCGCCACCGAGCCGGTCGTGCGGCGCCCCATGCCGGCGACGCTGGAAGCACCCGGCCAGGTCGACTACGATCGCACCCGGCTGGCGCGGCTCTCCTCTCGCCTTCCAGGCACGGTCTGGAAGGTGCTGAAGCAAGTCGGCCAGCCGGTCAAGGCAGGCGAGGTGCTCGCGCTGGTCGACGCCGCGGAAGTCGGACGGACGAAGGCGGCGCTGCTGCAGGCCGTGGCCCAGGTCGACGTCAAGTCGAAGGCCTTCTCCCGCGTCCGGGAAGTCGCCCGGGAGGGCTTCCGCAGCCAGGCCGACTTCCAGGAGGCAACGGCCGCCCTGCGTGAGGCCAGGATCGCGCTCTTCAACGCGCAGCAGGCCCTGGTGAACCTGGGCCTGGCGATCGACCTCCAAGCGATCGAAGGATTGCCCGAGAGCAAGCTGGCTGAGAAGGTACGATTGCTGGGCCTCCCCGGGGAGGTCCTGCGTGCGCTCGACCCGGCGACGGCCACGGCGAACCTGCTGCCCGTGGCGGCTCCGCTCGACGGTCTGGTCGTCGGCCGCGAGGCCGTGATCGGCGAGGTCGTCGACGCCTCGCGCGCGCTCTTCACCGTCGCCGACGTTCGCCAGATGTGGGTCGAGCTGGACGTACGGCTTGAGGACGCCGCCGCGCTGGCCCTGGGCCAGACGGTCGTCTTCCGGCCCGACGCGGCCGGCGGCGAGGCCGTGGCCGGCAAGCTCGCCTGGATCAGCACGGAGGCCGACGAGGTGACCCGCGCCTTGAAGGTCCGCGCGGAAATCGCCAACCCCCAGGGCCGGCTGCGAGCGCACACCTTCGGCGTGGGCCGCGTCGTGCTTCGCGCCACTCCCGACGCCGTCGCCGTGCCCGAGACCGCGCTCCACTGGGAGGGCTGCTGCAACGTCCTCTTCGTTCAGGTCTCGCCGGAGCTCTTCCAGACTCGAAAGGTCCGGCTGGGTGCCAGGTCCGCCGGTCACGTCGAGGTGCTGGTCGGCGTTCTCCCGGGCGAGCAGGTCGCCACCACCGGCAGCCACGTGCTCAAGAGCGAGATCTTGAAGAGCCAGATGGGCGCTGGCTGCGTCGACGACTAGGAGAGACCGATGCTCGAGTGGATCATCCAGGTCTCGCTGCGCCATCGCCTTCCGGTGGCCGTGACGGCGGCGCTCTTCGCCGTCTTCGGTATCTACTGGGTGCGCCTGCTGCCCGTCGACGCGTTTCCGGACACGACGCCGGTGCAGGTGCAGATCAACACCGTCGTCCCCGCGCTCGCCCCGGAAGAGGTCGAGCAGCAGATCACGTTTCCGGTCGAGCAAGCGATCGGCGGACTGCCGGGTCTGGGGCAGGTCCGCTCCATCTCCAAGTTCGGCCTCTCGCAGGTCGTCGCCATTTTCGCCGACGGCACCGACATCTACTTCGCCCGGCAGCTCGTCACCGAGCGGCTCAGCACGGTCGAGCTCCCCGACGGACTGCCTCGCCCGCAGATGGGCCCCGTGACCACGGGCCTGGGCGAGGTCTTTCACTATGTGCTCTCCTCGCAAGGCAATGACCTGACCGAACTTCGAACGCTGCACGACTGGGTCGTGAAACCGTCGTTGCGAACGGTCGCCGGAGCAGCCGAAATCAACAGCTGGGGCGGCTTCGAGAAGCAGTACGAGATCCGCATCGACCCGGCTCGGCTGATCAAGCACGGCGTCACTCACGACGAAGTGGTCACGGCGGCGGCCGCCAACAACTCCAACGCGGGCGGCGGCAGCATCTCCACCGGCGGCGAGATGCTCCTGGTGCACGGCATCGCCCGCACGACGACGACCGACCAGATTGGCGGCATCGTCATCAAGGCCACGAACGGCGTGCCGGTCCGCATCCGCGACGTGGCCGAGGTCGCCATCGGCCACGAGCTCCGCCGGGGCGCCGTCACGGCCGACGGAAAGGGAGAAGTCGTCCTGGGACTCGGCTTCATGCTGATGGGCGAGAACAGCCACGAGGTCACCTGGCGCTTGAAGGACCGCCTGGCGGAGGTCCAGCGGACATTGCCGCCCGGGGTGAAGGTCGAGACGGTGTACGATCGCACGGAGCTGGTCGACCACGTGATCGACACCGTCCGCGGAAACCTCTTCGAGGGCGGGCTGCTGGTCGTGGCCGTCCTCTTCGCGTTCCTGGGGAACTTGCGAGCGGGCCTGATTGTGGCGCTGGCCATCCCGCTCTCGATGCTCTTCGCGTTCCTGGGCATGCTCCGGTTCGGCATCGCCGGCAGCCTCCTCAGCCTGGGCGCGCTCGACTTCGGACTGGTCGTCGACAGCTCCGTGATCATGATCGAGAACGTCGTGCGTCACATCGCCCGCGGCTCCTCCTCCTCCTCCTCCGGGCGCAGCTTCACCGACATCGTGCGCGACGCCGCCCTCGAGGTGCGCAGGCCGACGATGTTCGGCGAGCTGATCATCATGATCGTCTACCTGCCAATCCTGACGCTGGAAGGCATCGAGGGAAAACTCTTCCGGCCGATGGCGCTGACGGTCATCTTCGCGCTGCTGGGATCGCTCGCGCTGTCGCTGACGTTGATGCCGGTGCTGGCCAGCCTGCTGCTGCCGAGGAGAATCGAGGAGCGGGAGCCGCTGCCGGTGCGATTGGCGCACGGGCTCTATGCTCCGGCCTTGCGGCTGGCGATGGCGAACCGGTTAGCCACGATCGGCCTGGCGATGGCGGTTCTGTTCTTGTCGGGGATGCTCGCGAGGGGGCTGGGTTCCGAGTTCCTCCCGCGCCTTTCGGAAGGCGCCATCGTCGTGAACGTCGTCCGCCTGCCCGGCACGGACATCGCCGAGTCGGTCCGCTACAACACCCGGATGGAACAGGCGATCCTCGCCGCCTTTCCCGACGAGGTCGAGCACGTCTGGAGCCGTATCGGAACGGCGGAGGTCGCGACCGACCCGATGGGAGTGGAGCTGACCGACGTGTTCATCACCCTCAGGCCGCGCAGTCGGTGGACGAAGGCCCGCACCCAGAGCGAGCTGGTGGTCCTCGTGCAGCGGTCCCTCCGCGACATGCCCGGCCAGCGGATCGCGTTGACCCAGCCGATCGAGATGCGCTTGAACGAGATGATCTCGGGGGTGCGCGCCGATGTGGCGGTGAAGCTCTTCGGCGACGACTTCGAGCTCCTGGAGGCCAAGGGCCGCGAGCTGGAGGCCGTCCTGAGGTCCATTCCCGGGTGCGTCGATCCCACTACCGAACAGCTGGCCGGCCAGCCGGTCTTGCAGCTGAAGGTCGACCAGGAGGCCATCGCGCGCTACGGAGTGGCCGCGAGGGAGGTGCTCGACCTGGTCGAGGCGATCGGCGGCAGGCCGCTGGGCGAAGTGGTCGAGGGCCAGCTTCGATTTCCGCTGGTCGCCCGCCTGCCCGAGAGATGGCGCCGCAGCCCCGAGGCCATCGGTTCGATGCTGCTCTCGACGGCGTCGGGACAGAGACTCCCGCTCTCGAGGCTGGCGACGATCCGGCTGGTCGAAGGCCCCTCGACGATCACGCGGGAGTGGGGGCGCCGGCGCATCACGGTCCAGGCCAACGTCCGAGGCCGCGACGTCGGGAGCTTCGTGGCCGAGGCCCAGAAACGCATCGAGGAGCGCGTGAAGCTCCCTCCAGGGCGCTATCACCTCGAGTGGGGCGGACAGTTCGAGAACCTCCAGAGAGCGCGGACCCGGCTGGCCATCGTCGTGCCCGTGGCGCTGGCCTGCATCTTCGGACTTCTCTACCTGTCGCTCGGCTCGGTTCGCCTGTCGCTCCTGGTGTTCACAGGCGTGCCGCTCGCGACGACCGGCGGCGTGATCGCCTTGTCGATGCGCGCGATGCCGTTTTCCATCGCCGCAGCCGTGGGCTTCATCGCGCTCTCGGGCGTGGCCGTCCTGAACGGGCTGGTGATGGTGACGTTCATCCGCCACTTGAGGCTCACGGGCGTCGGACTGCAGGAGGCCGTGCTCAGGGGCAGCCTGGTCCGCCTGCGGCCCGTGATGATGACCGCTCTGGTGGCGGCGTTCGGCTTCGTCCCGATGGCGCTGGCGACCGGGATGGGCGCGGAGGTCCAGAAGCCGCTCGCCACGGTCGTCATCGGCGGCATCCTCAGCAGCACGCTGTTGACGCTGTTCGTGATCCCGGTGCTCTACGGATGGTTCGAACCGCCCACCGCCACGGAGGAAGAGGAGACCCCGCCCCCGAAACCGGCCTCCGGAGCGGTTCCCGACGAGGAGGAGTTCCCATGAGCGCGCGCTCCGCGTGGCTGATCCTGACACTGGCCTGGCTCGCACCCGGGGTTGCCGTGACGATGGATGCACCGGCTCCTTTGACTCTTCGAGAGGCCCTCCGGCTCGGCCTGGCCCGAAACCCGGAGCTCGAGACGATGCGCCGCCAGCTCGAGGTCGCAGCCGGCAAGCTGCGCACGGCGCTCACCAGACCCTACAACCCCGAGCTGGACGCGGGCGTCACGACCGACAAGGGCCTCTCCGACGAGGGCCAGAGGGAGCTCGAGCTGGGCATCTCCCAGCAGATCGAGACCGGGGGCAAGCGACGCCACCGCGTCGGGACCGCCCGGCTGGAGCTGGAACAGGCGCGGCTGGGCGCCGAGGATCGAGCGCGCATCCTGTCCGGCGAGATCGCGCTGGCGTTCTACCGCACCTACTTCCTGCAGCGACGGCTGTCTCTCAACGAGGAAGCGGTCGGCATCTCTCGGAGCGTGGAGCGCATCGCGAAAGGGCGCGCCGAGCTGGGAGATCTGCCCTCGGTGGAAGTCAGCCTGGCGGAGGTCTCGCGAGAAAAGCGCGCGGCCGAGGCCGTCGGGCTGGAGGCCGACCTGGCATCAGCCCGGGTCACGCTCGAATCGCTGCTCGGACTGCCCGAGACCACCGCCTCCTCCGTCACCGCCGACTGGAGCCCCGCCGCCCAGACCCCGCCCGAGCAGGAGCTGCTCGACGCCGCCACTCGCTCGCGACCGGACCTTCGGCAGCGCGAGCTGGCCGTGCGCGTGGCCGAAGAGCAGCTCGCCCTCCAGAAGGCCGGGCGACATCCCGACGTGAAGGCCGGCCTCTTCTACTCTCGAGGAACCGACGTCATCGACGCGCAGGCCTCCCTGCCACCGCTGACCGACCGTGACGAGCTCGTCACGCTACGGCTCAACGTCGGGCTGCCGATCGTCAACCGCAACCAGGGGGAAATCCTCGCCGCCAAGGCCTCCGTCGGCGTGGCTCGGTCGCAGCTCGAGTCGCTGCGCCTGGAGGTCCGGCGCCAGGTTCGCGACGCGCGCGAACGCGGGCTGCGAGCCGCCCAGCGTTGCCGGCTCTACTCAGAGCGAGTCGTTCCCGTGTCGGCCAGAAACGTCGAGGTGGCCGAACGCGCTTACCGCACAGGCCTGGCCGACACCCTGCAGATCCTCAAGGCGCAGGACGATCTCATCGATGTCAGGCAGCGGCTGCTCGAGGCCCTCTGGGATCACGAGCAGGCCCGAATCGCGCTCGACACGGCCACCGGACACCCGCCGGCACCGTGACCGGCTGAAGTCCGGGCTTGCGGGCGCACCGGACCGGCGGCGAAATGCCGAGCCCGTCGCGACTTGGGCCCAGTGCCCATGAAGCAAGCGGGAATGAGTTGTACGAACCCACTCAGGGGCTCTGCCCCCGAACCCCCGCCAAAGGGCCAGAGGCCCTCTGGACACCCGTTTTTCCGAGGGGTTCCAAGGGGTCGGTGACCCCTTGGTGGGGTTCGGGGCGAAGCCCTGAGAGGGATCTCGAACAACTCTTTCGATACTGTTTCAGGGGTGTTGGACTTAGGTCCCTGATCGGTTCCTCCAGTCACCGACAATCCGTGCCTGCAGATGCGATACTCGCCGACCGCTGGCAACGACCGGCTTTGCGAGTTCGCCGGGGCGGACACCCGCGCGAGGAGTAGCGATGATCGAGTACGACAAGGGCGCGGAGACGCGCATCCTGGAGGCTGCCGTCCGGGACTTCCCGATGGGATGGTACGGGCAGCAGGAATGGCGGATGCTGGCGCAGGGCGCTGGCGACCTCGCCTTCCTGGCCCTGGGGGCGGCGATCACCCTGACCACGAGCTCGCTCTGGATCTGCGTGCCGGTCTGGATCCTGATGGGCGGCCGGATCCACGCGCTGGGCGTGCTGATGCACGACCTGAGCCACGTGCGACACCTCGAGAGTCAACCGCTGAAACGAGTGCTGATAGACGCCGTCGTCTGCTACCCGATCATGATGAACATGGACTACTACGGCTACGCGCACGCGCTGCACCACCAGTGGTCCAACGTCCCGGGGAAGGACCCGTACTTCTTCCTGCTCAACCGGATGAGCCCGCCGGCCTTCCTCGGCTTCGTCGTCTTCTCCACATTCTTCCTGCCTGCCTGGCTCACGTTGCGGCTGGCGATCTTCCCGCTGACGATCTTGAGCCGTTCGCTCCGCAATTGGCACGTCAAGTACTTCAGCCAGTTCGGCGCCGCGGCCGACCTCGAGGACCCGCACCGGCTCGAGCAGGGAAAGAGGCTCTGGATCTGGGCGCTGGGTCCCAGCGTCTTCTGGTATGCGGTCCTCATCGCCCTCTGGATGACGGGCGCGTGGGCGGCCTTCGGCTGGGCCTACGGGATTCCGCTGGTGCTCTCTGCCTTGATCGGGCAGGTCCGCCTGGCCTGTGACCACGTCTACGAGGACGCCACGGGCAACAGCGTGGTCGAGCAGCTCGCCGGCTCCACGAACATCGAGGCGCCCTGGTGGCAGGCGCTGGTCCTGGCGCCGCACGCGGCCTGCTATCACGGCATGCACCACGTGGTGCCGAACGTGCCGAACTGGCACTGGCGCGACGCCCACGAGCGCTTCAAGGCCAGCGGCTCGAAGGTCTACGCTTCGACGGTTTACCGGGGCTACGGCTCCATCATGTGGAAGCTGCTGAAGGATCAGATTGCCTGGACCCGCGCCCAGTACGAGGCCGCGGCGGCGGCGGCGCGCTCGGGCCCCTTCGCGGGTGCTCCGGAGCCGGGCTTCCGGGAGCTGCCGCTCGTCTCGCTCGAGGACGCCGGCGCCCCGCGCCGCGAGGCCGCGCTCCTGCGCGTGCCGCCAGTCGAGGAGATCAACGCGCAATCGAAGGCGCATGAGTTCGGCATCGGCGACCTCGACTGGAAGCCATGCAGCCGGGATCGGCTCTACGCCCCCGAGTGCATGTCTCACCTCTACTTCACCGAGGCGTACAAGCTGCTCAACCCGGAAGAGCAGCTCTCCTACAATCAGATCTTCGCCGAGGGGATCTCGGAGCAATTCGTGTTCCTGGAGCAGGTGCTGCTGGTCCGCGGACTGAAGTCGTTCCTGCGTCTGTCCGGCGGAAAGCTGCCGCCGGCGCTCGTGGAGGCGTGCGAGTTCTTCATCCAGGAGGAGGACAAGCACTCGGCGATGTTCCGCCGGCTGCTGGTCGAGGCCAATCCCGCGACCTATGAGAAGGAGACGTTCCACGTCTACAAGCTCTCGGATTCGCAGGCCGCGTTCCTCGACCGGAGCATGGCCGATCCGACCCTCTACATCTGGTGGATCTGGGTCGCCACGCTGTTCGAGGAGAAGACTATCGACTTCCACCGCAAGTACCAGGCAGAGCGAGAGCGGCTGGAGCCGATGTACGTGACCGTGCACCGTTTCCATTGTCTGGACGAGGTGCGCCACTTGCAGATGGATCACCATTTCGTCGACGCGCTCTGGGCCCCGGCGCCGGCCTGGAAGAAGGCGATGAACGTCTACCTGTTCAAGAAGATCATGTGGTCCTTCGTCCACCCGAAGCGTACGGTCACGGCCGCCGTGCGGGAGCTGGTGCGCAGGCATCCGCGCCTGGAGCCGATGACGGATCGGCTCGTCGAGGCCGGCATGGGAGTCGCCGACAACCGCGCCTGGCATGAGGCGACCTACAGCAGAAAGTCGCTGCCCAACACCTACGCGCTCTTCGACCGGTTCCCCGAGATGCACGGCATGAGCTCGGTGCTGCCGCTCTACCATCCGCGGGCGATTCGGCCCGACGCCCCCAGGGCCGAGTTCATACAGTAGCGTGCCTGGCGGGTTGGTTGGTTAGCGGCGAGGCATCGCGGCGGCGCGCGCCAGCTCGGACTCGAGCCGGGCGGCGGAGGCGTCCCAGCTCCAGCGGGCGCGCACGGCGGCCAGCCCGGCCTGCGAGAGCCGCTCGCGCTCCGAGGCGCTGTCGAGCAGCGTGAGCAGGGCGGCGGCGAAGGCCTGGGGGTCTCGCGGCGTCAGGAGCCCGTTGACGCCGTGCTCGATCGTTTCCAGAAGCCCGCCCTCGGCGACACCGGCGACGGGGGTGCCGCAAGCCATCGCCTCGAGCGGAATCAGGCCGAACGGCTCTCGCACGGGCGTGCAGGCCGCGACGCGTGAGCTCGCGTAAAGCTCGACGGCGATTCGTCTAGGTGCTCGGCACCTTGGGGCCGCACGAGCATGGAGCTCTGCCGGTCTGTTCGGGTGGAACCACGACCCGCGAACGGAGCCTGGCGTTCGGGGCGTAGAGCCCGTGAAAGCGCAGGGTGTTCTGTCTGGGACGGGGGACCAGGGCAGCCAGCTTCGCCATGAAATCGAGAGGCTCGAGGGCGACCGCGGAGGTCCCGTTGCGCCAGGCTTTCTTCATGTGAAGCACGATACTTCCCTGGGGCCCTCGCTCCAGGCGGCTCTGAGCCAGAGGAGGACGCAAGATGTAGCGGGCCAGTCTTTCGAGCGCTTCTCGGTTGCCGCC
>JACQZN010000065.1 GCA_016213845.1 Candidatus Wallbacteria bacterium | reverse complement strand
GGGCCCATTCGACCCGCCGCGCCGCCGATCGAACGGGCCGAGCAGGTCCGCACCGAGCACCGAGCTCGCGCGCGCGTGCCTGAAGGCGGGCCGCGGCAGCACCACGAGCTCGCCGTCGATGATCTGGGCGAGCAGATGATCCGGAACCTGGAGCAGATCTTCGTAGGTGGCTGGCTTGGGGAGGGGCTCGGGCATCGGGTCACTCACTCGTGCTGACGACGAGTCCACTCTGACACGTGGCCTTCGCAGCCTCAATGCTGCCCGGAGCCGCGGGTTTGATCGATGGCCGTTGGTGCTGGTGCCGGTTGGCCTCGATCTGCGGCTACCGGGTTGCGTCCGTGGCGATCCGGGATCGACCTGGCCGGGGCGGTGTCGAGCGGGCGGCTGGCGTGGGGATCGAGGCGCACCGTTCTGACCCGCGCGGGTCCCGTTGCGGAGCCGGCGGTGTGGCGGATGCGAGGGTCGTCGGTCGGTCAGGCGGCAAGGTCACGCCGCGGTTCAGCGAAGCCTTCGGCACGTTTCCTCCATGCTCTTCGTCGAGTCTGCCAGTACTCATCCCACCAGCCATTCGCCTTGACCATCCGCAGGGCGAGGATGTCGTCGACATGGTCGGGGTGCCACCATGCGCCGGAGGTTTTCAGCCGCGCTTGCACGAGGTGGCGGTGGCCGCTCTCGATCTCGCTGCTCGCCGTGCTCCAGCCATGGCTCCGGTACTCGGCATAGGCGACGGCATCACGGTTGCGGTCGAAGTAGCCGGCTTCGAGCCGAAGCCTGTCGTTGCGCGAGGCTTCGTCCGGGCCCGACGCTTCCCACGCGCCGCTCAACTCGGCGACCACGTCGTCGGCGGCTCCGACCTCGAGCTTCGCCAGGGCAGCGCTCGCCCACCCCTGCACCGTCACGCCGGCCGGGAGATCCAACGCCGCTCCCGCCACCGACAGGTGCTCCTTGCAGTGCGGACGGTCCAGGATGAACCGGAAGTCTCCGACGTTGAACGCCTCCTCCATCCGAGGCCGGATGTGGAGTGCGCCGTCGGCGAGCCCACGCACCTGCGTCTGCTCGGTCCAGCCCTTCATGCAAGCGAGGGCGAACAGGTCGTCGAAAGCCTCCGCCAGCGCCCCGGTCGGCCGGAGCGCGTACAGGCGGTCGATCTGCCCCGGAATCTGCACCAATCCGGCCTTCACTTCCTCCCACCGCGTCGCCTTGCGTCGCTTCGGCAGCCCTCGGACCGGCGTCCGCTCGGGCGGCGCGCCGTCGCCCACCTCGATCGGCTCCAGCGTGGCCACCGGAATCATGCCCGCGTCGAACTCGACCTCCAGCTCGTCGGCACCTTCGGAGCGCAGCGCCCGTGGCAACTCCGCCTGCGCCCGCGCCCCGCAGAGCTTGTCGTCGATGAACTCCCGAGCGTAGTGCCCGTGCTCGTGCAGCAGGCGCAGCGCCGTGGTGCGCTCCATCTCGACGCCTGGGTGGTGGCGCTCCAGCTTCGCCACCGCCTTGCCGCAGGACTCGTCGGAGGCGAGATCCACCGCCGCCTGCTGAACGTCGAGCGACCACGTCTCCCGGTCGGTCCCGAGGTAGGCGTGCAGAGGACGGTCCGAACCGTGGCAGACCCGACAGTGCACGTACGGATCCCGTACGACCACCGCCCCGAGCAGCGTCTTGCGCGGCCACGGCGTGGTCCGATGCACATCCGGCAGCCGCCCGCAGGAACACGGCGGCCGGGTCGCCTTCGCCTGGGCGGCCCGGACATCGACGAACACCTGAAGCAGGCCCAGCCCGAGGTTGCGGACGAAGCGCACGACCTGCTCCTCGGCGGACAGAAGGTCGGGAACCGCGAGCCCCTCGACATCCTCGGAGATGAACGCGCGGTATCGCGCCGTCAGACTCGTGCCGATCGACTCGAACTCGGGCGGGAGCATGGCGTGAGTCTGCCATGACCCCGCCCAGCCTTCGATCCCCAGCCGCCGATGGTCACGGGCAGCCTGGTTTCACATCAGCCATCGACCTCCAGCTTCACGACGAGCTGCTCGACTTGGCTGTTCGTGCCGACGCCACCAGGATCGCGACGAGCTGGTCGATCTCGTCCACCAGCCGGTCTGCTGCTCCCGCTGCGAGCCAGTTGGAGCGCTGCACGACCCGCAGCCAGTAGTACGCTTCCCTGATCTCCTTGGTCGCGACTCGAATCTTGTGTACGAAGTCTGCGCGACTCTCGGCACCCCGTGCCTCTTCGTAGTTCGCGCCGCCGCCGGTGGCGGCTCGCCACAGCTGCTTGGCCACGTGCTTGGACGCAGCGTCGACCCGCAAACCAGCCAGCAGTTGTCGCACGCCTTCCACGGCATCGAGCAGCCGTTCGGCGATGTCGTCGCCTTTGCGCCGCGGGCTGTTCTCGGCCCTCTGCTCTCTGTTCCTAGTTCCTAGTTCCTAGTTCAATTCCCCGTTCCATGTCCTTCCTACCTATCGCCACCACGTCGCCGCGGGTTGCGGGCAAAGAACACCCCAAGGCGGAACGGAACTAGGAACTAGGAACTAGGCACAGAGAACGGGAACCGTCGG
>JACQZN010000064.1:884-3323 GCA_016213845.1 Candidatus Wallbacteria bacterium | reverse complement strand
GGGCAGCACGCGCTCGGTGCCGTGGCGCTTGAAGGCGTCGAGATGGTCCGCCGTGAAGCCCTCGACGCCGTAGCTCGCCGTCACGTTGCGGAAGCCCGCGCACCAGAAGGTGAGCGCGTCGATCAGCGCCTCGCAGAGGATGACCTCCTTCGAGGAGACCAGAGCTTCGACGTTGAAGACGCCGCGGTGAGGGCCGGGGAGGTAGAGGTGCAGCGGCGTGCCGGCCCGGAGCTGATGCGTCGGCGTGATCTTCCGGCCGTAGGCGCCGAGGACCTCGCCGCCCTCTCCGAGGATCGGGAGGACGAGAGATCCATTGAGCAGCTCATGGCCGGTCTGGCGCAGGATCCCTAGCCCTACTTTCGCACGATGGCAGGGGTGAGACACCCTCGAGCCGCCAGTTCAGGCGGCTGCCGGCCGCGTCTTGATACATGAAAGAAGTGTTGGAAACCAGCGAGCCAGGTCGAATACCCTCACGGCGTGCTGCTGGCTTGCGGTGAGGTCGGGAGCGATCATCACCGTAGGCCGACGCCCGCGTTCTCTCGTCGTTGTCCGCAGCAGCGTCGCATGGATCCCCGCGAGGCTCTCCATCATGGTTTGGACGGAGATGTCCGCCCCCAGCGCGATCTTCGCGAGGCTCACAAGGGTGAGGCCGAGCACCGTAGCGAACGTATGCAGTCGCAGCGAACCGTCGGCCCTCTGGTAGGACGGCCCCCAGGGGACCACGCCTCCCTTCTTGGCTCGGCGAAAGAGCTCCTCGACGTTCCACTGGCCTCGGAAGGCGTGCACGATCCTGCCGGTACTCCAGATGTGCCGGTCCGTGCAGAGCACGCGTCGCCCGAGGCGAGTCGTCTCCAACTGGCGGCGTAGGGCAGCATTCACCTTCCAGCTGAAGGCAGGCGTTTTCTCTTCTCCCCCGAAGTGCAGCACGACAAAACTCGAGAGGTGTTCACGCCGGAGCGCCTTTTGAGCCCGGCTCTCCAGCTGGCTCCGTGAAATGCGGCGCGACTGTGCGAGCCGCTCGAGCTTTCGGAGTTCCGTTTTGGCCTTGCCCAGGGCCACGGCGATGCCACGCTTCTGGCCTCTGAGCAACTCCTCGCTCTCCACGACGACCAGAGTACGGTCCAGCTCACCGAACTTGGTCCGCATCCTGGCGGCGCGCACATTGCCGAGCTTGCCCCCAAGCCGCTTCATCGCGCCCCGCTGAGCAGCCATCTCCAACGCCTGCTCCGCGGCACGGTGGCCGAGTGGCAGGGAGATAAGGCTGTAGTAGCCCGCGATGTCGTCGAGGTCGAGCTCCAGCTGGGGGCTCCAGAACCCACCGTCGCGTACTAACGTCCGCTGCGCCGGCGCTCTACGGCCTTCCCCTTCGTCAAGGGCCTCGTGCAGCTCGGCCAGCCCCTCCAGGCACTCTCCCAGCACCTTCTGATCGGATTCGTTGCCCGCGTAGGTGCGATACAGCAGGGGGACATGTCCGGTCTCACTGGCGAGCAGCCCGAGTCCAACCACCCGCAGGTCGCTCCGCTTGCTCTTGGCATGTCCCCGCCGAGCCAACCGGCCCGGTGTGACGGTGGCGATGTGGGTATCGAAGTTCGTCGTGTCGAACGCCAAGACGTTCGCCGAAAGGGCGAAGCGTCCCACAGCCGCCTTGGCCACGGCTACCTGGATCTCCTCCAGCTGCCGGTCGCTGACCTGTTGAGCGACACGGTGGAAAGCCTGGCCGCTGAATGCCTTATCAGGCAGGCACGACACACGCGCCACGCTGGATTTCAGGAACTCGGCCAGATCTCGCTTCGGCCCAGGCGAGCACGCCCGCTGGATGGCTACCGCCAAGACCAGCTCTCCGACCGAAGGTCCGCCCTCTGCGCCGACGCCCGCACATACACGGTCGATCAGCGTCACCACATCGAGCTGCTCGGCAACCCAGACGAGGGCTCCGACGTCGCCGACCGCCCGCTCTCCGACTTTCCGGGTCGCACCCAGATCAGCGAGAGGCGGAGGGCCTGCGGGACCAAGGACCGCTTGACGCGCTACAGACCGGCCGCGGCTTGAATCCCAGACGGACTGCGCCGCGATGCGGTAGCTGTGGCCGTTGACCTTTCGCTCGAAGATGTGCATATCTTTCATGTAGCACATCCGGCCGAGGAACGGCAAGCGAAATCCGCATTCCCTGCGCATCTGCGGTCCCCTTGCCTACCCGCCACCCTGTCAGGTCTGCGAAAGTAGGGCTAGCGCCCCCCGTCCGACTTCACAAGCGGCGCGGAGCGCTCAGCCCCCGGCCGCCTCCGCCGGGAGCCTCCCCAGGACCCTCCAGAGCCCGCGGTGGAACCTGTGGAAGCCCCGGACCTCGGGAAGGAACATCAGGAGACAGTGCCCGTGGACGAGCGAGACGCCCCGCTCGCGCGCGACCCTCACGGCCTCGTCAGACCCCGCCCCCTGCTG
>JACQZN010000064.1:0-850 GCA_016213845.1 Candidatus Wallbacteria bacterium | reverse complement strand
TGGACGCCACGGAGGGGTCACCGCTCATGGCTCGCCTTTCGGGCCGCGTCGCGCGGCCGACCCTTCATTCTCCCGTGGAGAGGCCAGCTATTCCACGAGGAGCAGCTGTGCGTACGTCCCGAGGGCCGCGAGCCGTCCGCTCCCCGGCTTCCCCTCGGACTTCCGCTCGACGTAGAGGAGGACGCTGAAGTCGGGGAAATCGGGCTCGACGAAGGCGTCGTCGGGATCGTCCGTATCCTCGTCGAACCCGGCGTCGACGTTCGGGCGAAGGATCAGATCTGACTCCGGGTCCTCGAGCTCGGCGAAGTAGTACGGCCCGATCGACGCGCTCTCGTGGAGACGGAAGGAGACGCCGAGAAGCCGCTCCACCTCCTCGCGCACGCTCTCGACGTCCTCGGAGAGGAACCCCCACAGCTCGACGGCGGCTTCGCTCATGCCCTGATTCTGCACGAGGTGCGCCGTCCGCAAGCCGCGGCCAGGACGTCGCGGGGGGTGCCCGCGCCCGACGTCACCTTTTCTCTTCGAGGATGTCGACCCGCTCCTTCGTCTCGGCGGCCTCGAACACCAGGCGGGAGAACGTCCACTCGCCCACCGCCTTCTTCGCCTCGACGTAGACGGTCCCCTTCCCCCGTGGCCCAGAAACCGGGATCGCGAGGTTGGCCATCCCCGACGCGCCGTCGACCGAGATGTTCCCCGAGACGAAAAAGCCTTCGCGGATCGGGGTCCCCAGCGCCTCCACGACGGCGGGGCTCGTCCTCGCCCGGTCCATCGCCTGCCGGTACGCGTCCGAGGCCTTCATCGAGCCGAAAACGAGGGAGAGCGTCAGCGCGACGAAGCCCCCGAACAGCAC
>JACQZN010000084.1 GCA_016213845.1 Candidatus Wallbacteria bacterium | reverse complement strand
GCCATCTCAGGACTCGGCTCGCAGCTGCTTGCCGTCGACTGGTCGGGCACCGGCGATGCCAACTTCTGGATGGGCCGGACGCGCGCCATCTGCCAGAAGGCAATCGACGTTGGGCAGTTGCTCGAGCAGATGTCGCAGGCCAACCCGGGTAACGGTTCGCTCGATGGCACTGTCCGCACGGCCTACGTCCTGGAGGGCCTCGCCCGAATCGCCGCCAGCCCCGACCAGAGCGGAAATGGCGACGCCTACTTCTGGATGAAGACCACGCGCGACTTCGTCCGGATCGGCCGGGCAACCGGCCGCGCGCTGGCCAGCCTCGTCGGCGACGGCAACGACCCCCTCACAGTCGTGCTGCGCAGCATGGCCACCCAGCTCCAGGCGCTCGACGATATGGGTACAGGCGACGCCCACTACTGGATGGCCCGGGCCGGTGCCGTCGCCGAGCAGTTGGAAGGCTTCGCCCGCTCGCTCGCTGACATCGCCGCCAATCTCTGAGCGCCCCAGCCCCAGCCCTTGCCCTAGCCCTTGCCCTAGCCCCAGCCCGGGCTGCCCTCCCGTCCCTAGGCCTTCTTCGTTCCTTTCCTGGCCCCTGCTGGCCGTGCACTCGTGCGCTGACGCTTCACTCCACCCGTGGGCGCTGGCTTGACCGCAGGCGATTTCGCCCCCAGCCTCGAGCGCAGCGCCTCGGCCCTGCGATTGCCCGGGTCCAGCAGCTCCACCTTAGCCAGATCGCGCGAGCACTCGTCCGGGTAGCCGAACTGGAGGTTGCTGGCTGCGCGGCGCAGCAGGATCTCCACCCGCTCCGGAAGCTCCTTGTCCCAGAGGCTGATCGATTGAGCCATGAAGTCGATGCCCGCTGTCCGGGCCAGGGCCATCTCCATCGGCTCCAGATCCTCGGCGTCGAGCGTCACCCGGAAGGTCCGGAGAAACAGACCCAGCACCGTCCGCAGTTCCTCTTCGTTTCCCCGTACACGCGCCGCGCGCACCGCGGCCATGCCGCACCGCCTTCGGGTTTCGGCCTCCAGCGCCTCGAAGAGCCCGGCAGCCATCTGCGACTCGGGCCCGACCGGAAGCCTCACGTCGCCCGTGAAGGCTCCCGCCGCCGAGTCCGTGGAGTAGCGTAGCGTGACGTGCCTGGTGCTCGGCTCCAGCTCGACCACGTCGAGGCTCATGAGTTGCAGCCAGAGGCGCGAGGGGGGGAGGGGCATGAGAGTAGTGAGTAGCGAGTAGTGAGTAGCGAGAATCGGGGAGACAGCCCCCCCTCAATCCACGTAGTTCAGCCAGCGCGCCCACTTCTCGTCCTCGCCGCGCACGATTTTCTTGAAGGTCTCCTGGAATCGGCGGGTCAGCGGGCCGGGCTTGCCCTCCCCGATTGCGCGCCGGTCGACTTCGCGAACGGGGGTGATCTCGGCGGCGGTGCCGGTCAGCCACGCCTCGTCGGCCAGGTAGAGCTGGTCGCGGGTGAACATCTCCTCGGACACTCGGATGCCGGCGTCGGCCGCCAGCTCCATGATGGTGTCCCGGGTGATGCCCTCCAGCACGAGAGCATTGGGCGCCGTGGTGATGTGCCCGTTGCGCGCAATGAACAGGTTCTCACCCGTGGCCTCGGCCACGAAGCCGTCGTTGCTCAGCATGATCGCCTCGTCGTAACCGTCCTCGACGGCCTCGCGCTTGGCCAGGACGCTGTTGACGTAGTTGCCGGCGGTCTTCGCCGAGTCGAGGATGGCGTTGACGTTGCCGCGGCAGAAGCTGGAGACCTTCGCCCGGATTCCGTTCTTGACGCCCTCCTCGCCCAGGTAGGAACCCCACGGGAAGACGGCGATGCTGACGTTGATCGTGGCGCCCACGGGGTTGAGGCCAATCTTGCCGTAGCCCAGGTAGACGATTGGCCGGATGTAGCACTCCTCGATCTCGTTCTTGCGGATCGTGTCGATCACCGCTTTCTCCAGGACCTCTCGCGTGAAAGGGACCTTGATTCCCATGATGTGGGCCGAGCCCATCAGCCGCTTCATGTGATCCGTGAGGCGGAAAACGGCCGGCCCGCGTTTCGTGCGATAGCACCGGATTCCCTCGAAGACCGCGGTGCCGTAGTGGACAGCGTGGGTCAGAATATGGACCTGGGCCTTCTCCCAGGGGACATGCTTGCCATCCATCCAGATGTACTTCGTGGTGTCCACGGTCTACCTCCAGCTGCTCACTGTCTGAGCTGTCCAGACCCCCGGATTACGTACTTGCACGTGGTGAGCTCGCGGACACCCACTGGCCCGCGAGCGTGTAGCTTCTGAGTGCTGATGCCGATCTCGGCGCCCAGACCGAACTGCCCTCCGTCGGTCAGGCGGGTCGAGGCGTTGACGTAGACGGCTGCGGCGTCCACCTCCCGCAAGAAGCGCTCCGCTGCCCCGTAGCTCTCGGTGACGATCGCCTCGGAGTGTCCCGTGCCGTGGGCCGCGATATGGTCGGCGGCCGCTTCGAGCCCGTCGACCACCTTCACCGACAGCTCCAGATCCAACCACTCGACATCATAGGTCGATTCGTCGGCGAGCTTGGCGGCCGGGACCAGCCGGCAGGTCTCGGGGCAGCCGTGCAGCGTCACGCCGAGGGGGCCGAGACGCTCGGCCAGGAGTGGCAGGAATCGCGGGGCCGCCTCCCGATGGACCAGCACCGTTTCCATCGCATTGCAGGTCGCGGGTCGCTGGCACTTGGCGTTTTCGCAGATGGAAAGGGCCATCTCCAGGTTGGCGTCCCGGTGCACGTAGACGTGGCAGACGCCCTTGTATTGTTTGATGACCGGGATGCGAGTGGTCTCGACCACGTGGCGGATCAGGCCCTCGCCCCCTCTGGGCACCACCAGATCGATCAGATCCTCCCGCCGCAGCAGGGCCGTGAGCGTTCCCCTGTCCTGCGCCGGCACGAGCTGCAGGAACCCTCTGGGCAGACCGGCCTCAATCCCGCGCGTTAGCAGGATGCCGGCGATGGCCCCGCTCGAGCGCGCGGCCTCGCTTCCGCCGCGCAGGATGCAGGCGTTGCCCGATTTCAGGCAGAGCGCTGCGCAATCGCTGGTCACGTCGGGCCGCGACTCGTAGATGACCGCGATGACCCCGATTGGCACGCGCACCCGGGAAATCTCGATTCCGTTCGGCCGCCGCCACGCGCTCTCGACGCTGCCGACCGGGTCCGACAGCAGTGCGATTTCGCCGAGCGCCTGCGCCATCCCGTCGATCCGCTTCGGATCCAGCCGGAGACGGTCGACGAACGCCGCCGAGCGGCCCGCTGCCTCCGAGTCGGCCACGTCCCGCGCGTTGGCGGTCAGGATGTCCTCAGCCCCGCCGCGCAGTCCGGCGGCCATTGCCTCCAGGGCGCGCGCCTTCACGGAGCTTTCGAGCCGTGCCAGCTGTCGCGCAGCTTCCCGCGCGCGGCGGCATGTCTCGGCCACCAGCCGCTCCACGTCCTCGGGGCGCATCTCGTCGGTCACGTTCCTCCTGAGTTCGGCGTCAGCGCAGGGCCAGGTTGTCCCGGTGGATGATTTCGTCGTAGTCCTTGTAGCCCAGGATCTTTTCGATGGCGCTCGAGTGGCACCCCTTGATTCGACTCACTTCCTCCGATGAGTAGTTCACGAGCCCTCGCGCAACCTCCTGACCGCTCGGGTCAGAGCAGACGACCGCGTCGCCCGGCTCGAACCTGCCGCCGACCTCGCGGACCCCCGAGGGTAGCAGGCTCTTCCCCTTCTCTCGCAGCGCCCGGCAGGCCCCTTCGTCCAGTACCAGCGACCCCTTCGGATGCGCCACGTACGCCAGCCAAAGCTTGCGTCGGGAGAGCCGCTCGGCCGTTCGCGAGTGAAACAGCGTCCCGACGTCCGCGCCGTCCAGCACCGCCGTCAGGCTCCCCGGCCGCTTACCCGGCGCGACCACCGTCGGGATGCCGGCCTTCAAGAGCCGCGCGGCGGCCTCCAGCTTCGATGCCATACCGCCCAGTCCGTGCGTACCGGCACTGGCGCCCGCCCGCGCCCTCTCGTCGGCCCCGATCGACTCGACGTGTCCAAGCAGCCTGGCTTCGGAGTCGCTGCGCGGGTCCGCCGTGTAGAAGCCCTCCACGTCCGAAAGCACTACGAGCATGTCGGCCTCGACCAAGCTCGCCACCAGCGAGCTCAGCATGTCGTTGTCGCCGAACTTGATCTCTTCCACGCTCACCGTGTCGTTCTCGTTGACGATCGGGATGACCTTTCGGTCGAGCAAGGCCCTCAGCGTGTTGCGGGCGTTGAGGTAGCGCCTGCGCTCCCGCAAATCCTCTGCCGTCAGCAACACCTGGCTGACCAGCTTTCCGTACCAGCCGAAGAGCTCCCGGTATCGCCCGATCAGCTCCGGCTGCCCGACGGCGGCACACGCCTGCTTTTCCGGCAGCAGACGCGGGCGCTCCTCCATCCCGAGCAGGACTCGCCCGGCCAGGATGGCCCCGCTGGTGACCAGCACCACCTCTCGTCCGCCCTCCACGAGCCGGCTGATCTCGCCCACGAGGCCGGCCATTACGGCCGCATCGAGCCCCAGCCGCTCCGCCGCCAGCACATTGGAGCCGACCTTCACCACCACGCGCCGCGCTCCGCGCGCAAGCTCGGAACGAAGATGCCGGCTTTCGATGGATGTCTCGCGCGTCATGGAGGAAGTCACTGGGTCCCTGCTCCATGGTAGGCCAGCGCAGGCTGCGGGCGATACAGGAAAATGGTACCCTTTCCCTCGTCCTCGCCTCGCATTCTTCGCCCCCTCCATAACATGAGCCGACCCAAGGAACCCCGGGTTCGCATCGAGCCCGGCTGCATCGTCTGCCGGGCCTGTGAGCAGATCTGCCCTGAGGTCTTCGAGGTGACCGAGGAGACTTCCCTCGTCCGGCCTGATGCGGATTTCTCCGAACCCGAGCGCGTCCAAGAGGCGGCAGCGGCCTGTCCGGTCGAGGTCATCCGGGTGGCTGCACCCGGGTCCCGCTGACGCGCCTTGCTTCCGGGGCGCCGCCGCGCGCCCGTTGCGTCATCCCCTTTCATTCCGGGCCGCCCGGGTGGTAGGATTGCCCCGCCTTGCGCGGTTGCGAGTGATCATGCGGCAGTAGCTCAGTTGGTAGAGCTCTAGCCTTCCAAGCTAGACGTCGCGGGTTCGAACCCCGTCTGCCGCTCCAACCTCCCGGACCTCCGCGCCGGCCAGCCCCGTGCCCGAGAAAACCGCCTCCGCCGACCGCCATCCGGACATCACCACGGTGACCATCGGAACCCGGCAGATCCAGGCCCGCTGCAAGAAGCTCGGCGCCGAGATCACCCGCGCCTACGAGGGGCGCGAGCTGATGGTCGTCGTCGTGCTCAAGGGCGCCTTCATGTTCGCCAGCGACCTCGTGCGCCATATCGACCTGCCGATGCAGGTCGACTTCCTTGCCGTTTCGAGCTACGGCGACTCCACGAAGTCCTCCGGCACCGTGCGAATTCTCAAAGATCTCCAGAAAGACGTCCTGGGAAAGGACGTCCTGATGGTAGAGGACATCGTCGACACGGGGCTCACGCTGGCCTATCTCAGGCAGATGCTCACGGACCGACACCCCCGCTCGCTTGCCACGGCTTCGCTGCTCGACAAGAAGGTCTGCCGCAAGGTCGAGGTGCCGGTCGAGTTCGTCGGCTTCGAGGTCGCTAACGAGTTCCTCGTAGGCTACGGTCTCGACTTCACGCAGCGCTACCGCAACCTGCCCTTCATCGGCGTGCTGCGCCCCGAGATCTACCAGCAGCACCCCGAGTGACTTCGATCCGGGCCCCGGCAAGCGGGGGTGTGCGAACGGAGATCCTGGCCAGCTTCGCGCCAGCCTTGACGCGCGTGGCCGTGCTCGAAGACGGAAAGCTGGTCGAGCTCTTCATCGAGCGGTTAGGGCACGAGAGCCTCGTCGGCAACATCTACAAGGGACGAGTCAACAACATCGTGCCCGGGATGCAGGCCGCTTTCGTCGACATCGGCACCGGACAGGACGTCTTCCTGCCGATGGAGGACGTGTTCACCGGCGACGTCCTGCCCGGCGGCAGCGGCGAAGCCGTCGAGCCCGTCCCCAGGCTTCGGATCTCGGACGTCCTCTCGGTCGGCCAGGAGCTTCTGGTCCAGATCGTCAAGGAAGCCGTAGGGGCGAAGGGGCCGCGCGCCACCACTCACCTCACGCTGCCCGGCCGGTTCCTGGTGTTGATGCCCTTCACCGAGCACCTGGGCATCTCCCGTCGCATCGAGGACCCCGAGGAGCGCCAGCGCCTGACCTTGCTGCTGCCGTCGCTCGACCGTCGCGGGATGGGGCTGATCATGCGCACCGAGGGCCAGGGGAAAACCGTCGAGGAGTTTGGCGAGGACCTCGACATGCTCCTGAAGCTTTGGGAGACCGTGCAGCTCCGCAGCTCGCGCAGCGCGGCGCTGTCGCTGCTCTACAAGGAGTCCGATCTGCTCATGCAGGCGGCTCGGGATCTCTTCGGAGAGGGCGCCGAGCAGTTTCTGATCGACTCCCGCCCCGAGTACGAGCGGCTGCTCGAGACCGGCGAGTTCCTGTCGCCCGAGCTGAAGAACCGCATCCATCTCTACACGGATGAGGTGGCCCTCTTCACGCGCTACAACGTGGAGATCGAGATCGAGCGAGCCCTGGCTCGCAAGGTCTGGCTGCGCTCAGGCGGTTACATCATCATCGAGCAGACAGAGGCCTTCTGCAGCATCGACGTCAACTCCGGCCGCTACACCAGCGGCGAGGACCTCGAGGAGACCGTCTACCACACCAACCTCGAGGCCACCGAGGCGATAGCCCGTCAGGTGCGCATCCGGAACCTGGCGGGAATCATCATCATCGACCTGATCGACATGCAGCTCGAGGAGCACAAGCGCGAGGTGATGTCGCGGCTGAAACGGGCGTTCTCGCGCGATCGCGTGAAGACCAACATCCTGGAGCTGACCGAGCTGGGCCTGGTCCAGATGACGCGCCAGCGCAACCGCGCCACCCTGGCGTCCCGGCTGAAAGACGCGTGTCCTTACTGCGACGGCGAAGGCCACGTCCTGCGCGCCGAAGTCGTCGCCGCGAGGCTCTACCGAGACATCCTCGAGAAGAGCGGCAAGGCCAAGGGTCAGCTCCTGCTCGTCAGCGCCAACCCGGACGTTGCCCGGCTGCTGCTCGAGACGCGCGAGGCGAGCTTGCGGGAGCTGGAGGCGCGGCAGGGCAAGCGGATCTTCGTGCGCGCCGAAGAGGACATGCACCGCCAGGAGTACCGCATCGAGGACGCGCCTGGTCAGTAGGGGAGAATCGAGAATCGAGAATTGAGCAGGGGAGGGGGACTCGGTAGGCAGAGGCTGTGGGCAAGGTCACTCGGTTGCTCCGTTCTACCTTCCACCTTCCCTCTTCCATCTTCCGACTCCCCTCGCTCCCGTTGACTCCGCGCCTGCGTCATGCTATCCTGCGCGTCCGCCCCCGAGGTTTTCGGTGGGTACCCGATTTTCCTTTGTCCAGGAGGCAGTCATGTTTGCGGTCATCGAAACCGGTGGGAAACAGTACAAGGTCTCGGTCGGCGAGACGGTGCGAGTCGAGACGATCGAAGCCGAGGTCGGCGCCGAGGTCGTGCTGGAGCGCGTGCTGCTGGCCCACAACGGTAGCGAGGCCAGGATTGGCAGTCCGCTGGTGGAGGGCGCTAAGGTGACCGCCAAGGTCAAGGCCCACGGCCGCGGCAAGAAGGTCATCGCCCAGAAGCACCGCCGGCGCAAGCAGTACATGCGCCGGCGCGGCCACCGCCAGAATTACACCGACGTCGAGATCTTGACCATCCAGGCCTGAAATCCGGCCACGCGGCCCTTGGCGCGCCGACTGCGGCTGCGCCCGGCGCCCCCCGCCAGCAGGCGGGCATATCCTCGGAGGAAGAATTCAAATGGCTCACAAGAAAGGAATGGGCAGCACTACCAACGGCCGCGACAGCCAGTCGCAGCGGCTGGGCGTGAAGCGCTTCGGCGGCCAGTTCGTGCGCGCCGGCAACATCCTTGTCAGGCAGCGCGGCACCCAGTTTTTCCCGGGTAAAAACGTGATGCGTGGCAAGGACGATACCCTCTTCGCGACGGCCGATGGGCACGTGAAGTTCGAGACCTTCGGCAAGTCCAAGAAGCGGATCGCCGTCATCGCGGCCGGCTCCACGGAGACCGCCGCAGCCTCGCCCGAAGCGGCTGCCGGGTCGCAGGATCCCGCATCCGCAGCCTAGCGGCCGTGCTAGCGGACGCAGTTCCGATGCGGCACGATGAGCGCCCTGGCCGACCGGCCGGGCGCTTTCTGTTGAGCGCAAGCTCGGACCGAGCAGGGGGCAGGGCCTCAGACATCCATGGATCTCTCGAAAGACCTGTTGCCTCCTGGATTCAGCACGGGCTTGCGAATGCTCTCAGACCGGTTGCCATCGGGGGTCCAGAGCCTGTCCTGAGCTTGTCGAAGGAGGGCCGATGGTCCCCTGGTGGGAGCTCGAGGGCAAGGCCCTCGACAGGAATCAGTACAACTAGATTTCATGCCGGTTTTCAGGAGATCCATGCATGCGTGAGGGTCCGCGCCCTGGTCCCGGGGGGGAAGGCTTGAAGGCGCCCGTTCCTCGGCCGCTCGGATTGCCCATCGCGCGCGAGGGCATCCCGTTCATCCTGGCCGGCCTGCTGTCGGGACTCCTTCTGCTGCCGCTCTCGAGCAGCGCAGGAGGCCTGCTGCTGGGCTTCGGCATCTTCTGCTGTTTTTTCTTCCGCGACTTCGAGCGCAACACGCCCCAGGGCGATCGCCTGGTGGTCTCGCCCGCGGACGGCAAGGTCATCGAGATCGCGCAAGTGTCGGAGCCCTCTTTCATCGGCGGGCCGGCACAGCGCATCAGTATCTTCATGTCGGTCTTCGACGGCCACGTGAACCGCGCCCCGGTCTCTGGCCGCGTCGCCTATCGCTACTACAGCCCGGGCGAGTTCCACATGGCGTTCGTCGACAAGGCATCGGAGTTGAACGAGCAATTGAGTCTCGGACTCGAGTACGGCGACCAGCGGTACCTGGTGCGGCAGATCGCGGGCTGGGTTGCCCGCAGGATCGTCTGCTACGCCGAGCTCGGCGACGAGCTCAAGTGCGGCTCGCGCTACGGGATGATCCGGTTCGGCTCCCGGGTCGATCTCTTCCTTCCGGTCTCCACGTCCATCTCGGTGCGGGTCGGGGACCGCGTCCGCGCCGGGGAGACGGTGCTCGGGGAGGTTTCGTGAGAGGCATCTACGTTTTTCCGAACCTGTTCACCGCAGCCAATCTCGCCTTCGGCTTCACTGCCATCGCCCTGCTGACCGTCGACGAACCGGCGAACCTCGAGAAGGCCGCCTGGTTCATCCTCTTCGCCAACGTCTTCGACGCCATGGACGGCCGCGTCGCTCGCATGCTCAAGAGCTCCTCGCAGTTCGGCGAGGAGTTCGACTCGCTGGCCGACCTGATCAGCTTCGGCGTCGCTCCGGCCTGCCTGATGCTCAAGATTGCCCTGGGCAACTTCGGCACGGCGGGGCTGCTGGTGGCCTTGCTCTATGTCATCTGCGGCGCCGCGCGCCTGGCCCGGTTCAACGTGATGGCGCGCTCCCCCAACCCGCCCTCCTACTTCTTCGTCGGTTGCCCGATCCCCGCGGCGTCGACGTTCCTGGCATCCTGCGCCCTCTACGATCTGGTCCACTTCTCTGCCTTTCCAGCCGGCGGCTACCTCGCGATGACGGCGGGCGCCGCCTTCTTGATGATCAGCACCGTCCCCTATCCGAAAAAGAAGAAGTCCGAGGACGGACCGAACACCGTCTACTTCAAGATGGCGGCACTGGCTGGCGTGGCAGTGGCCATGGTCGCCTACAAGCAGGACTTCATTTTCCTGATCGCCACCCTGTACATCTCCTCCGGAATCGTCTGGAAGCTGGGACGCGACCTGGGCCGGCTCTCGGGTTACCTTCACCGGCGGCACAAGGGCGTCGCCGCCAATCCGCCGGGCCACTGAGCAGCCAGGTCGAGCCGATGAAGTCTCTGGGTATCTCACTGAGCGGAGCGCTCCTTCCGGGGCTGGGCCACATGCTGCTGGGGTTGCGGCGGCGAGGCGCGGTACTCTTCGTCGTCTTGACCGCGATGTTCATGTTCGGCGTCACGCTCCACCCCGACGCCGAGCGGGGCGGCGGTTTCTTCGCCAAGTACAAGAAGAACATCTTGCACACCTACGAGGACTACCAGGCGCCCTTCCAGCAGACGGACCGCGGCCGCGACCTGGAGGGCCCCATCGACACGGTCTGGCGGCTCGTGTTCATCTACCTCTACCCGTTCTTCGTCGGCATCGTGAACTACCTGGCCGGGTTCTTCTGGCAGAGCTCCCAGTATGTCGACGCGCTCCTGCCCTACCGTCGCGGCGAGATTCCGGTGGCCGTCAAGGACATCGGGGACTGCTTCGCGCTCTTGTCGGGGCTGTTGAATCTGCTGGTCATGCTCGACGCGCATGACCTGGCCGTCAACCGGGAGACGCTGGCAAAGATGCAGCGGGGAGGGCAGGCCGCGTGATCGGCATCGGCTTCACGCTGGCGACGCTGGTGGCCGCGTGCCTCTGCATCGCCGTCGTCTACGGCCTCATCTCGGGCCAGCATCCGTCGAAGTTCGGCCGAGAGATCGCCATCGGGTTCGGCCTGATGTTCGGCGGCATCCTTCTGCTGGCGGTCGTCGTCGAGCTCCTGCCGGTTCTGTTCCGCAGCGGCTGAGGCCGCGCGATGCCCGCCCGGCCAGGCCCATGACGCTCGTCGACCGCTACATCCTCGGCCAGCTGCTGGGCCCGTTCTCCTTTGGCCTGGTCCTCTTCAGCACGCTCTGGATGGTCAACATCCTGATGAAGATGATCGACCTCTTCGTCATCAAGGGCGTGGCGCTGACGACCATCGCGAAGATCTTCATGTACTCGATGCCCGTCGTCCTGACCACGGCTGCCCCCATGGCCGTGCTCCTGGCGGTGTTGATGACCGTGGGGCGGCTCTCCTCCGACGCGGAGCTGACAGCGCTTCAGGCCAGCGGCATCGGGTTCGGACGCATCGCCGTCCCGTTGATCGGATTCGGTCTGGCTGCGAGCCTGGGGACGATGGCCGTCCACGAGTGGATCGTGCCGAAGGCAAACTACCTGAGGGAGAAAACGAGTCTCAATGAGGTCGTGCTCGTCAAGCCGCTGCCCAGAATCGCCAAGGACGTCTTCTTCGAGGCCGGCCAGGAGTTCACCATGTTCGTCCGCCACTACGCGCAGCAGAGCGATTCGATGTCGGACGTGACGATCTATCAGTTCCAGCCGGACAGCTTCCCGCGGATCACCGAGGCGAGCGCCGGAAAGCTGGCCCAGGGGCGCTGGGAGTTCACCCGCGGCCGAACGCACGACCTGTCCCGGGAAGGCGCGCTCGCCGACGAGATCCGCTTCGGCAGCTGGCTGTACCCCGTCGACCCTAGGTTCACGGAGCCGATCCCGGACCGCGAGCGCTTGCCCAGGGAGATGTCGATCGGCCAGTTGAGGGCCCACATCCGGGAGCTCGAGTCCCGCGGCGCGGCGACGAAGAAGGAGTGGGTCGAGCTCTACTTCAAGACGGCCTTTCCGATGGCCAGTCTCTTCCTCACGCTCATGGCCGCCCCGCTCGCCATCGGCCGCGGCCGCAGCGGCACCTCGCTCGGGATAGGGCTCTCGATCCTCATCATGTTCTTCTACTACATCCTGCTCGGGATGGGCCGGACGATGGGCGATGCCGGTCACGTCCACCCCGCTGTTGCGACCTGGGCGCCGAACATTCTGCTGGGAGGAGTGGGGTTCTGGCTATTGAGACGGGCGGCCGCCTAGCGGCGCTGCCCGGCCAAAAGGGCCGAGATTGGCCCCGATCATGGTTGCTGCATGATCGGGGCTGGTCATGGCATCTTGTCGGGCGACATCTCCACTCACCGCTGACCCACGAGAGCCCCACCGCACATGCATCCCACCACCTTCATTTACAGCGCCCACAACTGCAGCCCCTACATCCACCGAGACATCATCGTCCAGCGCGCGCTGGAAGAGCACGAAGACAAGCGGCTGCTCTACCTGCCGATGAGCGAGAACGTGCGCGACGGCGACGAGATGGAGAGCCAGAATTTCGGCTGGGGCAAGTTCGCCTGGTTCCTCAACCGCTTCACCCAGTGGGGGCTGGAGCCGCAGCCCTTCTTCTGGTCCCAGGGCCTCAGCCGCGAAGACGTGGACGTGCTCTTCGAGCTGCTCGTCAACGCGCCCGTGGTCATCCTGGGCGGCGGCAACACGTTCCTCGGGATGCAGCGCTACCAGGCGCTGGGTGAGCACTTCTACGGCGACAAGCACATCTTCTGCCGGCTCCTGCACGACCGCCAGGCCCGCGGCCAGATGACCGTCGGATTCAGCGCAGGCGCCGAGCAGCTGGCCAGCGTCTTCTCCAGCGTGCTCGACGTCGACGACCGCTCCTGCGAGGGGTTCGGTCTGGCGCGAGACATCACCGTGACGCTCCATCACGAGTGGGGCCGGGAGCACCAGCTGGTCCGAGGGGCCCAGACGGTCACCCACTGCATGTGGTTCGGGCTGCCCAACGACTCGGGCCTCGGCATCAACACGGGCGTCCTCCCGTCGGGGCTCATCTGGCAGCTGGTCCGATTCGTCGTCGACACGTCCTGGGACCTGCCCAACGACCAGTGGCACATCAAGACCCGCCAGGGCATGAAGATCGACCACTTCTACGCCGACGGCCGCCACTGGGCCTTCAGCGAGGGCGACCAGATGCTCCGCATCATGAGCGGCGACGGCAGCTTCCGGAGGGCCTGGATCGGCACCGGCGGCCACGTGGTCGACTACTGGACCCAGGAGCCGGCCGGATACTCCGACTTCGGCGCCATCCTCCACGATCACGCCTGAGCGGCAACAAGGGGCGCCTTCCCGGCGCAACCTTCATCTCCCGGACGGCGTAGTCATGGGCAGCATGCTCGCGCGCGCGCTTCGTCTGCTTCCTGTCGGGCTGGTCTTGCTGGCCGCGCTCTTTGCGCCGGTGCTGGCCGATGAACCCTCGCGGGAGACGGTCACCACCCAGATCACGCAGCGGCTCCACCGGGCGCTCGACGGCGCCCTGCGAAAGGCCGTCGACCGGGCGAACAAGGGCGACCGGCTCAAGCTGGAGCTGAAGATGTCGTTCGTCGACGAGTCGGACCGCGTCTTCATGAACCTGGGAGGCGTGGCCCGGTTCGACCTGTCGCGGGCCCCGGCCGCCGTTCAGAAGAAGGTCCGCAATGCTGGCGGTACGGTCGTTTACACCAACGGCTCCGTCGCCATCGACTTCTGCATCCGGCGCGTGGACGAGAAAGCGCCCGGCAGTTTCGACCTCGTCTTCGATTCCGACATCGTCATCCTGGCCCAGCCCTTCCTGCGTGAGCTGACTCGGTTCGGAGTGGCGACGCTGGGAGTTCTGTCGATCCACGTCGTCGCGGGGAAGGTGATCGAGTTCTTCGAAGGGCTCGACTCCGTAAGGCTGGGAGAAGCGCTGGCGGCCGGGACGAAGGACGTCACCAAGGTGCTCACGGGCGAAACCGCAGCCGGAGCCTACGAACGCACCGAGTACATCGGCGGACTGAAGTTCGCCTTCGCCAGCGGCGACGTGACCGTCGGGCGAATTGCCTGGTGCTTCGGCGCCTGCATCCTGCGCAGCGCCGCGGTTGCCGGGTTCAAGTTTGGAGGGCTGACGGCGGGCGCCGCAATCGGCGCCGCACTCTTCCCGGCGACCGGCGCGGCCATCGGCGCCACCATCGGGGGCGCCGCCACGGTCATCCTGGGCGCCATCGTCATCCAGAAGGCGACGCTGGACGTGCCGCTGCGCTACCGGCTCTGGCGCATCCAGCGGGCTCGCGAGAAGGGCGACGAGGAGAAAGCTGAACCCTTCGAAGAGGCCATCGCCGCCGCCGTGCAGAAGGAGCTGGCCGCCCAGCGCTTCGACACGCTCGATCTGCTCATCTCGAGCTTCGAAAGGCGAAAGCCCGAGGAGCTGGGCGCCTACCAGCCGCTCATCAAGCACCTGCGAGACAAGCTGGCCTTCGCCATCCTCCAGAAGGACGACTGGTCCGCCGCCCGCAAGTGGTACCAGCTGCTCGGCTCCGTGGGCCAGCTCCCCGACACCAGCGTCAAGTAGCCCGCCCCGCCCACTCCCAGCCCAGGTTGCGAAACCCCCGGTACAGTTAAACGCCACGGGATTTCCCGTGCCCGTGCCCGTGCCCAAGCCCTAGCCCGAGAATCCCGGTTCGGGCCCTCGCCACGGCCCTTCACGGGTATCCCTCGACGGGGCTCAGGGGGTGCCGTAGTAGTTGGGCAGCCAGGTGGCGAGCGGGTCGAGTGGGGACTGGGTGGGGAAGGCGATGGTCTGGGCAAAGGTGGAGGTGGAACGGGGATCGACTTCGCCGGCTTCCAGCGCCTCCAGGGGGGCGGTCGTCATCACGACCGTGACGGCGTCGCCCTGCAGCCTGGGCGACAGCTCGGGCGCAGCTCGGGTCAGCTCGAAGCGCACGGAGACGAAGGCACCCAGCGGCATCGGCTGTCCGTCCCGCGACACCCGGTGCGACTTCGGATCGAAGACGTAGGCGACCCGTTTGACCGGGAGATAGCCGGCGAAGCGGTGATCGTTCCGATCTCCGTCATAGCGGTCGAAGGCCAGCCGGTTCTTCGTTCCGCCGCCGATGCTCTCCACCCGGATGGGGCGCGAGGAGCTGACGATGGCGCCCTCGAGATCGGCCGAAAGGTAGTCGAGCAGGATCTGGGCGCCCTGGACGCCGCGTAGCTTCTCCTCCATCCGCCCCCCGTGCCGGGAACCCGCCGAGAAGATCAAGTAGACGGTCCCGATGACGACCGAGGCGATGGCCGTCATCACGACCAGCTCGACCATCGTCATGCCGCGCCGCGTCATGGCGCTGCTCCCTGCCTGGGCGAGTAGTCGGCCGCCAGCCCCGCGTCCGGCCTCGCCAGCAACCGCCGCAGCCGGAACTGGTGGGACTGCTGGGCGCCCTCGCCGGGCAGCAGCCACGCCAGCTCGACACAGAGCTCGACCAGCCCGCCGTCGAGCGGGGTGCAGGTGACCGTCTCCTCGAATCCGGCAAGGCGGGTCCGAAAGTCCTCCGGCAGCTCCACGGGCAGCGTCGTCAGCGCCTCGGCGACCGGCGATGCCACGCCTTTCGGAAGGCTCTCCCACGTCTGCCAGTCCCGGCACGCCAGCAGTTGCATGATCGTCTCGGCGCGGGTCTGCGCGATCATGTGGTACTCCCCGTAGGCCGACTCCTTGGTCCCCGACGTGAGCATGCTCAGAACCGGCACCAGGGCGATCGCCAAGATGGCGACGCTCACCAGCACCTCCACGGCCGTGAAGGCTCGCCTCACCGCTCCACCTCCCGGTAGACCGGCCGCGGGCCCAGGCCGCACAGGTAGTAGTCCGGGAAGGCGCCGCTCGCATCCTCGGCCGTCGTCCGTCCCGAGTAGTAGCGCGGGTCGCGCTTCACCGCTCCCTGCAAGGCGGTCGCGTCCGCCGCGTCGCGGAGCACCAGGTTCCCGTGGATGGTGGCCGACGGCGGCACGACGACGCCTGCGCGTGGGACCAGGCTGGCCCGCACGTCGCCGTCCACGCTCATCCGGCCGAAGGCGACGACCGTCAGCAGGTCGTTGGGCCCCGCGCCGCGGTTGGTTCCCGAGAGCCGCACGGCGCCGCTGGTCACCAGGATGAGCAGCCCCTTGAGCTCGGAGAGCCTGCCGTCCAGCTCGAGCGTCTCGGTCGGATTCTCGATCCAGACCACTCCGTTCAGACGGCCCAGGCGCGCCTGGAGCGCCTCTAGCTGCGCCTTCACGCTGGCGCCCGGTGCCTCCTTGATGTGGTGGAATGCCTTGCGCTTCCACTCCACAAGCTCCAGCTTGTAGTGAAACTCCGCCAGCCGTTCGTAGGAGTCGCCGCCGAACTCGCTCGTGGCATTCTGAAAACCCAGGAGCCACTGGAGAAACCGAGTCCTCTTGGACCCGGCCTCGCGCAGTGCAGCCAGGTAATCGCGATGACGCGCTGCGTCGTCGAAGTTAGCCTCCAGCGACTGCCGCTCGGCCGCCAGCTTGCGGTCCACGCGCTCCAGGTCCGCCTCGTATCGCGCCACGGCGCTCCCCAGGTCCAGCTCCTTGAGCTCCACTCGATCCTGCACCCGGAACAGCACCAGCCGATCCTCGTCCATCCGATGCACCAGCGGACCGAGCGACGGCAGATCGAGCTGCCCGTACTCGACCGCGAGCGCGGCGGCCGACCCAGCCGGCACCACCTGCGCCTTTCGAGCTTCCAGACGGCGCGTCAGCTCCGCCCGCTCCGCGCCGAACGCCTCCAGGCTCTTGAGCGCCTCTTCCATCCGTCGGTTGGCGCGCGCCGTCCCCAGGCTGGTCCCGTCCTGGATGTACACGGTCGTCTGGTCGAAGGGTCTGGGTGTCGAGGCGAGGACGACCTTCAAGTCGACCCCGGTCTCCACCGTGCGCGACACCTTCTCGGCCAGCCCCAGACGGATCCCCGCCCGCGCCCTGCACCGCACAATCCCGAACTTCTCGTAGGGCAGGTGCGAGAACTGGGCCTGCCAGACGATGTCGGCCCGCACGTCCTCGAGCGAAAAGCCGCGAAACGGGGCCTCCTGCGCCAGCCGCTCCGCATGCGGAGTTCGCACCGTCAGCGGAACCTCTGCCGTCTGGTCGGGATAGACCTCTCCTCGCAGCTCCATGAAGATCGGATGGCCTGGGTCGTTGGCGTGCGTCCGCACGACGTGCAGCGCCTCTTCGACCGCCGACTCGGCCAGCTGCTCGGCCAGACGTCCCATCGCGAGCCGGTAGGTCTGATTGGCGACCTGGCTGCCGAACTGCCGCTGCGCCAGCCCCACGAAAGCCAGCACCATCAGCAGCGCCATCACGATGACCGGAAGCGCGCCGATGCCTCGCCTTGCCGGGATGCCTCGCCAGAACCGCGTCATCGTTGCCAGGAGCGCCTTGCCATTGTGCGTTTTGCCTCAGCGGGCCAGCCTCCCTCGCGCCCCGCAGCGCACGCCCGAGAGGCCCTGCCCGATTATACTCTGCGAGGGTGTCTATCCTTCTGGCAGCGGCTGTCGTCCACATGTTCCGGGAACCAACCTCCGGCCGAGCCGCTTCCCCGCAACCGGCCGAATCAAGGAGACCCCGATGAACTCTGGCTGCGAAGAGACCCAGGCCCAGCTCTCGGACTATGCCGAGGGTGAGCTTGGCGACGCCGCGGGCTGTCGAATCGAAGAGCACCTCAGGAGCTGCAGGGCCTGCGCCGGCGAGCTGACGCTGATTCGCGCCCTGGTCAGCGGCCTCCACAAGATCCCCGAAGAGACTGCGCCGCCCGCCGTCCTGGCAGCCATCTCCAGGCGGCTGAGGGAGCGCCCTTCGCCCGCTCTTCGCCCCGCAGCCCTTCCCGCCTGGCTCACGTCATGGCGGCTCGCTGCGGCCGGCGCCTTCGCCGCCATGGCCATCGTGGCCGTTATCACGATGGCCCCGGACCGCCGCGCGGCCGGCCCCACGCCGGTGGTCGTGGCGACGCGGCCACCGGACCAGGTCGAGGCCGTCGTCCCCCCGGCCGGGGTGGCCGGGTTGTCCACGGCCATCCGGGGCGTGACGCTCGGCGGACAGCTCGCCGCCGCAGGCGCGACGGTCGCCGAGGGAGCGCGGATCGAGACCCCTGCCGCACCCGAGGGTACGGCCGCAGCCGTCTTCGCCTACTCCGACGGCACCACGGTCGAGGTCGGCGGGTCCGCGAAGCTGGTTGCCGGAGCCGACGAGCTGCGCCTCGACACGGGGTCGCTCGCGCTCTCGGTCGAAAAGCAGAAGCTCCACTTCCGCGTTCGCACGCCAGAGGCCGTTGTCACGGTCTGGGGCACCCGCTATCGCGTCACCCACCGGACCGTCACCACCGTCGAAGTCCAGGAAGGCAAGGTGCAGGTGGAGTCGCTTGGGCCCGGTGCTGGTAGCGTCGTGCTCACAGGCGGCCAACGGGCGCAGGTCGAAGCCGGCCGGCTGCACGTCCCCAAGCCTGCGGCGGTCACTGAGCCGGTCCGCCCTGAGGACACTCGGCTGCCCCTGGGCGACGACCGTTAGGCGCGGCCCACCGCGATCCCGTACACTGTCGGCGTGCGCAGCGCCGTGAGGACCCTCCTACTTGCCGCAGCCTTCGGAGTGACCGCAAGCGCGGCGGAGCTGCCACCCCTGTTCGACGCCGACGGCAAGGCAGTCGACGCCGCCGCCGGGCCCGCGAAGAAGCACCGAATCCTGATGTTCGCGGGGCTCGACACTCCCGCCGAGCAGGACATGCTCGGCCTGATCCAGGAGAACCTGAAGCGCATCCGTCGCTCCGAGGCCGCCTCGCTCTGGGTCGTCTTCGTCGCCCATACGCCCCGGCAGGCGGCGGACTACTGCCGAGCTCGGGAGTACTCCTTCCCCTGGCTCTGCGATCCCGCCGCCCGCTGGCTCGCTCCCCTGGAGGTCGATTACTTGCCCATGGTTGTCGTGCTGGCGCCGGACGGTTCGGTGCGCTACCGCACCACGGCCATCTCCCAGACGCTGGTGCAGAGCGTCGTTCGCCATCCGGAGCGGGTGCCGGCTGCCGTCCGTTGAGGCGCTGCCTTCCGGGCCGCGAGAGCCCGCTGTGTTATGATCTCTCGGCGCCGGCTGCGCGGTTTTCCGCTGAACAAGCGGCCAGCCGCCGGGTCAAATTCGTCGTCATGGCCAAGCTCACCAATGCGTTGCGGGAGGAGATCGGCGGACTGCCCGCCGGCGAGGCCTGCTGCGGTCGCTGGGAGCTGCATGCGCTCTGGCTGTCGATGGGGGACGGCCGGGCCACCTTGTGCGCCATCCCGGCGGCCCTGGTTCCCAGGCTCACGGCGCTGAGTGGGCTCCTCGGATTCGGCTTCGAGACGCGTCCGGCGAGCGCCCGGGGGCCAGCCATCGAGGGCGGCCGGCTGGATGCCGTCCTCTCCGGGCCTCCCCCGATTGAGGGAAGGGGGCCGCTCAAGCGCTGCTGCCGCTCGGGCGTGCTTCGGGGGGCGATCTGGCGGGGCGCCTACGCCAGCACCGACGGCCACTTCGAACTCATGGGGCCGCGGGAGCTCCTGGTCCTGCTCCTGCGAACACGACTGCCGCTCCACGCGAGCACCCGCGCCGGCCGCCCGCTGCTTTACCTGAAAGACCGTGAGGCGATTGCGGAGGCGATGGGGATGATGGGCGCCTTCGAGACGATGCTCTCGCTGGAGGACCTGCTGGTAACGCGCCGGATGCGCAGCGATATCAACCGCGTCGTGAACTGCGAAGTCGGAAACATGGCCCGCACCAGCCGCAGCGCCGTGGAGACGCTCGAGGCCATCCGGACGCTCGAGGCGGCCGGCGGCATTGACGCTCTCCCGGCGCGCCTGCGCGACGTGGCGCATCTGAGATTGAGACACCCCACGGCGAGCTTGCGCGAGCTGGCGCGCAGGGCGCGGCCCGAGCTGACCAAGTCGGGTATGCAGCATCGCCTCGAGGAGCTGGGCCGGCTGGCCAGCGAATTGCGGAGACAGAGCTCGTGAAGCGAATCGTAGAAGAGACCCGTGAGCTGTTGAAGCTAGCCCAGGAGTTCGGGCTGGAGGAACTGGACGTCGAGATCGACGGCCTCAAGTTCAAGGCCACTCGAAGCTCGCCGGCCTCGGCGCCTTCCCCCGCGGCCGTGGCCATCCCCGGTCCCGCTGTGGCCCCGGCACCCGAGCAAGCCGCCGCCCCCCCGCCGGCCCAGGCGAAGTCCAGCCACCTCCCGATCGTCAGTCCGATGGTCGGCACCTTCTACCGCGCTTCCGCTCCCGACAAGCCCCTCTACGTCAAGGAAGGCGACCTCGTCGGGCCCGAGACCGTCGTCTGCATCGTCGAGGCCATGAAGCTGATGAACGAGATCAAGGCCGGAGTCCGGGGGCGTATCGTCGCCTGCGAGGCGCAGAACGCCGAGCCGGTCAAGGCCGGCCAGACCCTGTTCCTGGTCGACCCCGCGTGAGACGGTGATGGCCGGGCGCGCGCGTTGGATTCTCTGCGGTCTGCTGGCCCTGGCGCTTGCGGCCTTCCCGGGCGCGACGGCCGCCTTCGCGCTCTCCAGCCAGCCCGGACCCTCGCTGGACCAGCTCAAGGCGCAGGTCGACTCCAACCCCGCCAACCTCAAGGCCCGGTTCCTGCTCGGCCGCGCGTACTCGGCGCGCGGCCGCCACGCCGACGCCGTGCAACAGTTCCAGGCCATCCTGGCGGTCCGCCCGGTCCCGGCGGTGATGTTCCAGCTGGGCCTGGAGCTGGCCAAGCTGGGCGATCTGCAGAGCGCCGTCTTCCAGTGGGACGAGATCGTCAAGAAGTACCGTCCCAACAACCTGACGACCCTGGGTTACCTGGGGCTCGCGCTCAGCAAGCTGGCCAAGTCCGCCGACGACGAGAACCGCCGCTTCGAGCTCCACCTTTCGGCGCTCGACTACTTCCGCCGAATCCTGCGCATCGACCCCGGCAACGCCCGCGCCCGCGTTTTCGCCGGCCTGGAGTACGCCAAGCTCGGAAAGGTCGAACAGGCCGTCAAGTACTGGCTCTACGCGCTGCGCTCCAACCCTTCGAACATCCAGGTCTGGGTCCTGGTCACGAAGGGGCTCTACAAGATGCAGCGCTTCGACAAGGTGCAGCTCGCCGTCAACAAGATCCTCAAGCTGGACCCGTCCAACATCTTCGGCCGCGAAATGCAGCAGAAGCTGGACAAGCTCTCCCCGCAGCAGCGCGCCGAGGACGGCGGCCAGATGCCGATCGGCGGCGCCGAGGACTCGCCCACCGCCAAGGAGGACGCGGATCGGCCCATCCCGCGCCCCGGCGTCGACCCGAGCGATCCGACGACGGCCCCCGCCGGTGGCGATCCGCAGGTGCCGCCCGTGTCGCTGGAGCCGACGGCGGGCCTGGGCGACAAGGGGGCGATGCAGGCCGAGCAGCTCTTCCTGGACGGGCTCGACTTCAAGGAGAAGGGGAACTACGAGAAGGCGCTCTACAGCTTTCTGCAAGCGATCGACGTCGACCCGAAGTTCAGCCAGGTCTACCTGCAGATCGGCGAGGTCTATCTCTCGCTGGCCAAGCTGGCGCCGACCAAGAACCAGTTCGAAGAGCGCGTCCAGCTGGCCGTCCAGGCCCTCAAGAAGGTGAGCGAGCTGACGCCCGGCTCCTTGCTGGCGCACGCCGCCCGGTCCAAGGAAGTGCTGGTGGGCCGTCTGCAGAAGGACGGCTTCTCGGCCTACCACATGACGGCCGCGCAGAAGGCCGTCGCCGAGGACCGTCCGGAGGACGCCTTCGAGGAGTACGTGCTGCTGCTGTCGAACGCGGTCTTCAACCCGGAGATCTTCTTCGACCTGGGGCGCGTGCTGCCCAAGCTGACGGGCGGCAACATGCAGGACCTGCAGTTCTTCCTGGAAGAGCTCTACGGCCAGCACAAGGACAACTACCTGATCGAGTACCTGCTGGGCAAGACGTATCTGCGGCTAGGAAAGCCCCAGGAGGCGGCCTCCAACGTCAGCAAGTTCATCGAGCACGCCGAGGTCCTGGCGCCGCACGTGACGCGGTACCTGGAGCAGTCGGCCCCGGCCAAGACCGACCCGCTGGACCTGTTCGTTTCGGCCCGCATCCTGATTCGCCGTCAGGACCGAAAAGAGGCGTTGAATCGTCTGAACTCCTTCCTGGCGTCGGCGAAGAAGACTGAGCTCTTCTACTCCGAGGCGCTGAAGCTCAAGACCAGCTTGGCCGAGATGCTCGACGCCGGGCTGTCGAAAGGTTACGAGGACGAGAAGAAGGAGCTGCTGTCCGAGATCGCGCGCGCCAAGGGGCTCTTCGCAGAAGGGGCCAAGGCCGACGGTTTCGACGAGAAGCTTCTGGAGGACCTGAAAGTCTTCCTCACCAACCGGCCGGAGAACACGCTGGCCCGGTTCATCCACGCGTGGATCTGCCGCGTGATGGCACCCAAGCTGGGAATGCTCCAGACGGAGCTCGAGAAGACGGCAGAAGAGACGTTCAACGACCTTCTCTCGCAGAAGGTGACGCAGCCGGATTGGCACGTCTCGGTGGGGCTGCAGGCGCTCTCCTGGGGGCTGCCGGACAGCGCGCGGGCGCACCTCAAGGTAGCGGGCGACCTGTTGCTGCTGAAGGGCCGGATCCGTTCGGTGCGGCACGCCAACCTGGTGCTGGAACGCGCCACCCGGCTCGTGGAGGCCGGGAAGCTCGACGAGGCGGGTATCCTCCTGGACCTGGGACGCGTCTACGACGCGCGCAGCCTCAACTACTATCTGGTGAAGTACCGCTACCTGATGGCGCGCTCGCGCATGGGGGACTCGCTCACGGCACTCTTCGAGATGGTATCCGTTGCGCTCGGGGACACCTGGATGCGGCTGGTCCTCTTCACGGACCTGGCGTTGATCCTGTTCCGGGCCGTGCTGCTGGCGCTCTTGATCACCGCGGCGATGCTGGCCGTGCGCTACTTCGAGGACCTGCACCACCTGCTTTCGGAGCTCTGGCATCAGAAGGGGCTGATCCTGCCATTCTCACTGGCGATCAGTCTGTTCCTGTTGCTGGTGTTCCCCACGGGGCTGGTGATCTTCCTGCCAGCGCTCACCTGGCCGATGCTGCGGGCCGACGAAAAGCGCTCCTTCGGAGTGCTGCTGGCGTTGCTGGTGCTGGTGCCCGTGCTGCTGCCGCTCTCCGTGTCGGACAATTTCGACATCCTGCGCCAGGCCGAGCGCGTGAAATCGGGCGAGACGGCCGGTGCCCGCGAGTTCTTCGAGAAGTTCCTCAAGGACCACCCGGGCGACTACAACGCCCGCTACCTGCTCGGGCTGGTGGGGCTTCAAGAAGGCGACCCCGCCGGGCTGGACGCTGCCCGGAAGGTGTTCAAGGAGCTCTCCGGCCGCTACAAGGACGAAGCGGGCCCGCTCAACAACGCCGCCGTGCTCGACGCGCTCAAGGGCGACACGCAGGCGGCCCTCGACGGTTTCAACAAGGCGCTCGGGAAGAATCCCGCGAACGCTCGCGCACTCTTCAACATCAGCGCCATCTACGCGCGCGCCGGCAACGTCGAGAGCATGGAGAAGTACCTCCGGTGGGCGCGTTCGGTGGCCCGCCCCGACGACCAGCTCGGTCGCTTCGAGGCCGCCAGCTTCAACCCGCCCAAGCTTCTTCTCATCCCTGACACGCTGGACGAGCAGCGGCTTGGCCAGTACTTCACCTTCTCGGGCACACTTGGTCTTTTGACTCTCGATAAGCCGATCCTGCTCTTCCTCTGCTGGTTCCTGTTCGGCGGCGGGCTGGTCGGCTTCCTGATCTTCACGCGGGAGCGGCTGGACGTCCTGATGCGCCGCTGCTACCACTGCCTCAAAATCGTCTGCAACGGCTGTCAGAAAGTGCAGGACCAGAAGGCCTTCTGCGCCGGGTGCGCCGACGAGGCCGGCCGCAAGAGAGTCAGCCCCAAGGAGCGCGCCGAGCAGCTCCGGACGCTGGCCTTCAAGAAGGCGGCGCTGTTCAACCTGCTGATGCCCGGCAGTGGTCTCACCTTCATCGGCCACTCGCTGCCCGGCACGCTGATCGGTCTCGGCTTCCTCGCATTGACCCTGGCCGTCGCTTCGGGCGGCGGCTGGCTGCTCAACTACCTCTACGTCCCCGTGGAGTCGGGTCCGCTCGACACACTGCGGCTGCTGGCCGGGCTCGGTGCGCTGGCGACCTGGGCTGCGATGCAGGCTCTCTTCTTCAACCTGCGAGCCGCCGTGCAGCCCTGAGAAAGCCCCGCACTTCAGTACGAGTACATCTGGTCCGGGCTGTTCTTTCCTGCGGCGGGCGTGGCCTTGGTGGCTGCGGGAGTCCTGGCAGGCCGGGCGGCGGACGTGGTCTTGGGCGCGGCGGGGGCAGCCGCTACCTGGGCTGGCGCTGGATTGGCTGCAGCCGTCTCCTTCACGGTCTTGGAACTCTTGGCGGCGAGCTGCGTGCCCGACTTCCTGGCGGTCTCGGCGGCTCTGGCCGTGAAGTAGGCGTGGTTGACCGGCGGGTAGCCTTCGCGCGCCAGGATCGGCAGAGCTTCCTTCAGGGCCCGGTACTCGCAGCCCGGGTCCCAGGCCCAGTAGCCCAGGATGCCCGCGTCTTCATTGCCCTTGAGCTGCTGCAATATCTCCCGGGACCCGTAGCGGAAGTCGTTCTTCAAGCTGAAGACCTGAATCCACGGCAAGATGTCGAGAGGCGTCTTCTCGAAGTGCCGCCGGGCAGCCTCCATGCCCAGTCGGACGACCTCGTAGGGTCGCGCCGACGGGTCCTTGAATCCGAGGTCGCCCTTGGCGAAGTGCGACGGGTAGACCATGAAGTAGACGCCGTCGAGGTGCTGGTAGATGTCCTCGATGCGCTGGCCGACGTTGGCCTTCTTCTCGTCCCAGGCCACGTAGCCGAACACCGAGGCCGTCAGGCGCACGTTGTAGGGCTTCACGGTCTCGCGTGCTTTCCTGATGAAATTGCTGATGATGTCGACCTTCTTGGCGAGCGGCGTCGTCATCTTCACCCGGTCCGGGAAGCGGACGTAGTCCAGGCTGATCTCGTCGAAGCCGAGCTTGGCGGTCTCCTCGAGCAAGGACAGGACGTGCTTTTCGACTTTCGGGTTCGAGGGATCGACCCAGAGCGGAATGCGCTTCTCACCAGGCGAGGCGTCGAACCGCATCTCGGGGTTCTGCTTCTCGAGCTGGGCGTCCTTGAAGCAGACGAACCTGCACGCTGTCTTGATTCCGCGTTTCTTCAGATCGGCCAGGAGCTTGGAGAAACAGTGGGGTCCGTCCTGGCCCGGGGTCTTCATCCGCCAGAAGAGCGTGCCCGCCTCGTCCTTGATGCAGATCATCACCGCGTTCATGTGGCTCTTGTCGATGAAATCCACCAGCTCGCCCATCCGCTTTGGCAGGAGTGCGACCCAGCCCGTGACGTGGAGGCCACGAATGGGTTCCGGCGCCGTGGCAGTCAGGGCGGAGGGAGTGGCAGGGGCCGACGTGGGGCCCAGCTTGGTCGCAACCACCGTGGCGGGCTGGGCAGCTGCGGCGGGCTTGGCCGGCGGAATGACGGCGGCGCCCAGGGGCTCGGGAAGCCGGATGTTCAGGGAGGCCAGGTCCCGCTCGTCGGGCCGGTACGGGGAGGCGGCGACGGTTCCAGGTGCAGACGAGCCGCGCGCGGCCGTCTGGACCACCGCGGCCTTCTCCCGCAGGGACCACTTCGCCTGTGGCGAGGTGGACATGATCTGGGCCGGGATGACGAGCGGGGTGACGAGCGTGATCAGCTTGGGCAGGGCGGAGCCGAACAAGGGAGGGCCTCCTGGACGGGAGTCTGGGGACGGGCGGCGACCGGAATGGCGAAGACCCACGCGGGGCAGAGCGCGGGCGCGTACAGAATGGAGTATCGGCGAGCAGCACTCCGGGGATTAGGCGCGGAGCCGGCGAGCGGCGGCGGGATCATAGGCTGCGGTAGAGCTTCTCTAGACCCTCGAACTGCTGCATGTAGAACTGGATGACTTGCAGCGCGACCAGCCCGGAAACCAGCGCCAGCACCAATGGTCCCAGCGCGCCGACGAGCATCTGGATGACTGTGTCGGCCTCGCTCTCGTACATGGCGGCGAGCCGCTCGAGCTGCGCGGATGCTTCGCCGGTGGCTTCTCCGGTGGCCAGCATCCCCGCGAACGAGGGGGGGAACACAGGACAGAGCCTCAACGACTCCGCCAGCGTGTGACCCTCACGGATGCTGTCGATCGACGGACCGACTGCCAGCACGACGTAGTCATTCTCGGTGGCACGAGCCGCGATGGCCACGGCGCGGTCCGCCGAGAGCCCGACGTTGAGCATCAGTGCCAGCGAGCTTGCGAAGCGACCCAGGACCAGCTTGCGGACCAGCAGCCCGATCTTCGGCAGTCCCAGTAGCGTGCGGTGCAGCCGGTAGCGGACCGAGGCGTTGTTCTGGATGCTGCTCCGGATGAACTTGACCAGGAGCCAGAATCCGACGACAACTGCGATCGGGAGGGCGAGCTGCTGGAAGTAGACCTTCACGCTACCCGACTGGAAGGCCTTCGGAATCGGGATGAGGAGCGCCGCTACACAGGCTAGAAACAGCGGATACGCCAGTGCCTTGTAGACCTCGAGAATTCGCTTCCGGCGCTTGTCCAGGATCTCGACGATGCGGGCGAAGGTCGTGTCGAGCTTGCCCGAAACCTCGCCTTGTTCCACCAGCGCCAGCACCAGCGGTGGAAACTTTCCCGCTATCGAGCGCAGCGCGTCTGTCAGGGGCTGGTTGCGCCGCAGGATGAAGTCCTCCAGCACGCCGATGACTTCGAGCAACTGCCGGTCGTCGATCTGCTCGCGCAGGTGCCCCAACCCCTGGCCGATCGAGAGACCGGCCTTGTAGAGGCTCGCCAGTTGCGAGAAAAAGACGAGCTGCTTCTTGACGGGGAGCTGAGCCAACTTCCTAATTGTACTCCCTCCGTCCCGCGACTTCACCTGCCGCGATCCGGGGAAGTGCGATTTTCGGGTCACGGCCGCCCGCCCGCGGAATTGCTTCCGTCCGTCCGGCATATTAAGATGCTCTCCAGGCGGAAACGGGTTGCCCGAAGCGAAAGGAAAGCTCGGATGAGTCCGATCAGGGTACTGATAGTCGACGACTCGCGACTGATGCGAAATCTGCTGACCTCGATCATGCAGAAGGACAAGGAGATCCAGGTCGTCGGTGGGGCGGACAACGGAATCGAGGCGCTCGACAAGATCCGCGAGCTCAAGCCCGACGTCGTGGCCCTCGACATGAACATGCCGATGATGGACGGCCTGTCGGTGCTGCGCGAAGCCAAGGAGAAGAGCATCGCGGCCTCCTTCCTGGTGATCTCCTCGCTGGCCAAGGAGAACGCGCAGATCACTCTCGACGCCATCAGCCTGGGCGCGATCGACTTCATCACCAAGCCCCCTCAGGCCCTCAACATCGAGCAGCTCTCCGAGGAGATCGTCAGCAAGATCCACGTCGCCTACGAGGTTCGCCATAGGCCCGAGGCGCCGAACCTCCCCTCGGCTCTCCACGATTCACTCCCGCCCCCGCCGGTGGCGGCCCCCGAGGCTGCCGCTCCGCAGTCTGTAGCCGCCGCCGCAACGCCGGTCGCACCGCCCCAACCTGCCCCGGCCGCTCCTGTACGCCCCATCGGCCGGCCCACGCCGGGTGCCGTGAAGATCACGGTCATCGGTGGCAGCTCGGGCTCCATCCAGACCCTGCGCAAGATCATTCCCTACCTGCGCAGCGACCTGGCGTCCGCCGTTGCCTTGGTGCTGCCCCTGCCTCCGTTCTTCGTGACACAGTTCGCGCTCGAGCTGGCCAAGAGCTCCGCCACCCCGGTCCAGGAGGTCGCCGATAACATGCCGCTGGAGCTGGGCAAGGTCTACCTCTGCCCGGGAGGCCGCAACAACGTCATCCTCGCAGACGAAGGAGGCGGCAAGATCGTCTTCCGGCTCATCGAGAACACGACGGACAAGATCTACACGCCGTCGATCGACGTGCTGATGGAGTCGGCAGCGGTCATCTATCGGGAGACCTGTCGCGGCATGCTGGTCAGCGGTACCGGAAGCGACGGCGTCCAGGGGTTGACCTCGATCCGGGCCCGCGGCGGCAAGACCTACGTCGAGGACGCCACGAGCGCCGTGGCCAAGCAGCTTCCGACGGCGGCGCTGGACGCCGGCTGCGTCGACGAGGCGCTCGACATCGCCGGCATGTTGAGAGTCCTCAAGTAGCCAGGACCCTCAGCGACCGGGCGGATCTGCGTCGAACTCCTCGCTCTTGCCGAGCTCGATTCTCCCTTGGGCGATGATCTGGCGGTAGAGCTGCGCCGCGCTCGTGGGACGGCGCTCCTGGGTGGCGTAGTCCACCCGGAACAAACCGAATCGCGGCCAGAAACCCTCGGCCCACTCGAAGTTGTCCATCAGCGACCAGTGCATGTATCCGAGCACGGGCACGCCTTCCTTCATCGCTCGCGCCATTGCCTGGAGGTGTCGCAAGAGGAACTGGCTCCGTTTGGAGTCCGACCCGTCGGCGACGCCGTTCTCCGTCACCAGGATGGGCAGTCCGTAGTCCTTCCAGGCGCCGACCAGGACCCGGTAGAAGCCCTCGGGGTAGATCTCCCAGCCGAGGTCGTTGGTGGGACAGCCCGGCGGACTCACCTGATCGCTGAGGATCGGAGAGCGCGGGTTGAACTTGATGAGGTCGCGGGAGTAGTAGTTCACTCCCAGGATGTCGAGGCTCTTCACGCCGAACGGGATGGTCACGTCTACCCTCGGGAACCCCGGAAGGTTGAAGAGCAAGCGCCCCCGAGTGATGGCGTTGAGGAAGGCCTTGTTGAAGATGTAGTCGACCGCCCGGGTCGCCACGATGTCGATGGGATGCCAGCCTCGCGCCGGGTCGAAAACCCGCATGTGGTGGGCAACGGTGACCACCGCGGCAGGGCCGGCCCCCGCTGCCGCGACTCGGTCCGAGGACCTCAAGGCCCGGGCTGCCAGAGCGTGCCCCCTGGCCAGATTCTCCATGACCACCAGCGCTTGACGCAAATCCTGCACCCCGGGCGGGAAGACACCCTTCAGATACCCCGCTCCCAGGTAAACGACCGGCTCGTTGAGGGTGCACCACAGGTCCGCCAGGTCCCCGAACCGCTGACCCGCGAAGGCGGCAAACTGCTCGAAACGGGTCACGCAGCTCGGGTTCAGCCAGCCACCCTTGGCCGCCATCCAGCGCGGCAGAGTGAAGTGGAATAGCGTGATGACCGGCTTGAGGCCGTTTGCCTTGCAGGCCTCCAGCATCTGCCGGTAATGGGCCACCTGCTGCTCGTCGAACTTCCCCTCTTCGGGCTCCAGCCGCGCCCATTCGACGCTGAACCGGTAGGAGTTCGTCCCGAGCCCTCGCGCCAGCGCCAGGTCTTGGGGGTAAAGGCGGTAGTGATCGTCGGCCAGCCCTGACTTGTCGCCGTTCTTGATGCGACCGGGAACCTGCTCCCAGTCCCACCAGTCGGAGTTGGAGTTGTTCCCCTCGACCTGATGGGCCGCCGTGGCGGTTCCCCACAGAAACCCCGCAGGGAAGACGTAGCTTTCGCCCGCGCACGGCTGTGCCAGGCTCGCGGCGGCGAGCAGGAGGGCTGCCAAAATGCTGCCCGGGGAGTTCGCAGTCATGGTCGGTTGCCCGCTCGGGGATTCGAAGCTACAATGAACGGTTGCCGTGGAGTCTCAGACCGATAGCGATTTCCATCCCAAGATCTCCCCCAAGATCCTGCAAGTCGATCGCGTGCTCTACCGGCTCGCGAAGAAGTGCAAAATACTCTACTACATCAATCCGGTCAACAGCGCCGCTGAGAAAGCGCGGTTCCTGGAGCGCTATGCCCGCGGCAGGAAGTACATCCCTCACTTCAGGTACCGTCAGCTGCCATTCGACATCGCCGCCACGACCAGCGAGCTGACCCAGCTCGACCGCCTCCTGGACGGCTCCGAGCTGGGAGAGCTCTACCGTCGAAAGATAGACGAGCTCAACACCCAGCTGCTTCTTCTCAATACGGTCGGACAGACCCAGAAGTTCATGGGGTACTCGATTGCGCTTTACGGCACGCCGGCGCTGGGGATGGTGGCCGGCGTGAAGCCGCTGGACGTCGCCAAGATCTGGCTTGCCGCGCCCCGGAACCGGGAGGATCGGTGCGTACCGCCCGTGAGCTACAATCCGCTCGAATGGACGGTTCGCAAGGACCTGCTGGATGAGGCCAACTACTACGGTTTCCCCTGCGCCATCCGCGTCAAGGACCACCTGAGCAGCAACGCCGCCGCCGGCGAGCAGTCGATCAGTCTGCGCCGGGGAATCCTCTACTCCCGGAAAGAATCGCTGCGGCTGAAGGTGCACGAGGTCGGCTTCCACCTGCTCACCACGTTCAACGCCCGCCGCCACCCCCTCAGAATCTTCGAGATAGGCACGCCCGGCTACCTCTCCGACCAGGAAGGCGGCGCCATCTGGGCCGAAGAGGAGTCGAGGGCCATCACCAACCACCGCCTCGCGGTCCTCGGCGCCCGCACGCTCGGCATTCACATGGCGGTCAGTGGCGCGGACTTCCACGAGGTCTTCGACTGCATGGTCGCCGACTACGGGTTCGACGAAGAGGACGCCTACTACGTCTGCGAGCGGGTTTTCCGAGGGGGCGTCTACACCAAGGACGCGATCTACCAGCAGGGGTACTATCGCGTCCGCAGCCACATCCGGTTCGGGTTGGTCGATCCGTACGTGTTCATCAACGGCAAGATGTCCATCGACGCCGTGCCCCTGGTCAAGTCGCTGATGGACGAGGAGATTCTGGAGAAGCCGCGCTTCGTGCCGCGGTTCCTGCAGGACGAGGACTGGATTCACTCCTGGAAGACCCTGAGTGTGACGTCGGATCTCCACCGCAGTGAGGCGCTCACCCGCCGCCCCAAGCGTGAGGACGACGAGCTGGCCACACCGGGTTACGGCCTGCCGGACCCCAAACTGGTGCTTTTGAAGCCTTGAGAGTCCGGCTGCGGCCCGCCGTTCGCGGGGGTCACTGAACCAGGTGCGGGCTGCGGCGCGCCACGCGCGCGACGAGCACACCGCCCTCGATCGGCAGCAGCGCCTCGTCGTAGTGGACGGCCGTGTTGCCCTGGAGGTCGAGCTTGCGCCCGAAGATGCGGCCGTAGAGCACGCCGCCACCGGCCAGTGTGAACCTCTGGGAGGGAGCGTAGATGTCGGCGTAGACGCCGCCGCTGCCTCCGATCTTGATCGGCGCGGAGTCGGGCGTCGAGGCCACCGAGACGATGCGCAGATCGGCCGCCTTCGGGGAGCTGCCCCCGTTGAACACGCCGCCCAGCACGGTCATCGGCCCGTCCAGGTAGATGAGCGTCTCGCCCTCGGCGGACGGGTCGCCCGTGAGCTGGACCTGGATGTCGCTCTGCAAGTCGATCAGCCGCAGGTAGTAGGTCCCGCCGGCCGGAATGTAGATGATTTTCGGGCCGCCGCCGGAGCCCTTGACCAGCTCCTGGGAAGAGGCGAGCCGGGCGGAGTCCAGGTACCCGGTGATCCTCCAGTTATCGTTCGACGACGCGACGCCGGCTGGAAGGGTCGCGGGCGTCGGATTGAAGGCCGGGACCGGAAAGCCGCCCACGCGGAAACCGCTGATCGACGAGGGTGGGGCGTCGATGGAGCCGCCGCAGAGCACGCTTCCCAGAACGTATCCGGAGGTGCCAGTGATCTCGACGTCGTCGCCGATCACCAGGTCGCCGTGGAAGCTGATGTCGCCGTTGACGTCGGCGTCTCCGTTGCCGCCCACTGTGGCGTTGGCCTTGGCGTACGGCCGGCCATCGGGCCCGGTGTTGATGGGGTTGTAGTTGCCATCCCGCGAGTCGAAGCTGTCGATGAAGACGTTGCCGTTGGCATCCACCAGCAGGTCCCCGAAGAGCGCAAGCCCGCCCCCCTTGTAGCCGATCTGGCCAGGGATCACCTCTGCCGACGCGACGATGCCCAGGTTGGCCTCTCGCACGCCGAGGAAGCCGGAGAAGAAGAGGGGTGTGCGGTAGTTGGCGGTGACGCGGGCCAGGAGTACGTCGTCGGTGCCCGGGTTCTTGATGGTGCTGACCGAGAAGAAGGAGGAGCTGAGTCCGTTCACCGCGGCCGTCTGGCTGATCCGGGTGCGGACCTGGGCATCCTCCTGGGTGTAGGTCTTGGTCTCATCGACTGCCGCGATCCCGGTCAGGACGGCGACGTCCGCAACGCTCTGCAATCGTCCCTTGGACGTGTACAGATAGCCGACATCCACCGAGAGCGCTACCAGCCCCAGCACGACGGGCATCAGCAGCACGAGCAGAACGACGGTGATGCCGCTTCGGCAACGCGCGATCGCCCCAGGCGAGGATCTCATCACCAATCGGTTTGGCAACGGTCGTGCCAGGTCGACAATTGGCCCATCATGGGCTCTCCGAGCCGTTCGGGGCCGCTTGGGACCGGGGCAACATGGCGCGGCAGAGGACGATCCGCCCCACACGGGGGGGGCGGTCAGGCGCCCTGTTCCTTGCGCAGGAACATGAAGCTGGCGCCGACACCACAGACGTGCCAGCCTTCGGCACCTTCCCGCTCCAACGACTCCTGCAATTGCTGAGGGGTCTTGAGGGTGATGGAGACCAGCTTGGAGGCCACGCTCTTGTGCTCGAAGTGAACTGGCTTGCCGTCGGGGCCGGAAATGCGCTCGAAGAATGCGAAGTTGCGGCCCATGGAGCAGAGCCCCCACCCGTCGGCGGCCCGCCGTTCGATCAGCGACTTGATGCCTCGGATGCCTCGCAGGGTGATGGAATCCATGTCGTGTTCACGAGTCCGCATCGGCTGATTGCGGCCCCGTTTGAAGAATGCGAAGTTGGAGCCGATGCCGGCCACGGCCCAGCCTTCGGAGCCGAAGTGGGCGAGCGTCGCCTTGATCTGGTGCGGCAGGCTCAACGTGATCGACTCCATGAAGTAGGCGACGTCGGCCGCTGGCGCCCCGGGAGATCGCTGCAGGAACGCGTAGTTGCTGCCGATCGCGTTCATCTCCCAGCCATTGGCAGCCTCCAGGACCAGCTGATTCTTGATCTGCAGCGGTGTGTAGAGCGTGATCGACACGATCTTGGTCTCGATGGGGCTACCGGGGCAGACGGCCAGCATGGCGACCTCGCTTGCAGATTGACGCCCCCCATCCTAAACCAGCGGCCGTGCCCGGCGCCAGCCCGAGCCGCACCCTGTGAGCGCCGGGCTGGCGCGCGGAGAGGGAGGGGATCAGCGCTCGCTCACGTAAAGCCAGTAGCCGCCCCGGTAAATGCCGAGCACGATGCCGTCGGCTTCGGACAGGCTTTCGCGGAGCTTGTCGAAGGCCTCGAGCGTGGTTACCTTCGTGCCGTTGATCTCATAGATCACGTCACCGGTCTGCACGTTGAGCCGGGCAGCGCGGGACCCCTCGGTCACCTGGGTGACGAGCAGCCCCGACACTTCTCCCGGAATTCCCAGGCGCTGGCGGTCGGCGCCCGTGAGCGTCCGGAGCATCAGCCCGAAGCCGCTCGGCTCGGGTCGTGCCGATTCCTTATCGTCGCTGCCCGCCGGACTGTCCTTTCCCATCCGGCCGACAGCGACCGGAACCGTGAGCTCCTTGCCGTCTCGCAGGATCAGCAGCTCCACGCGGGTATCCGCCGCGGTCGCCTGCACCAACTCCACCAGCTGCGAGGGCGTATCGATCGACGTCCCGTTCAGGCGCAACACCACGTCCCGCGGCTTCAGCCCGCCGCGGTCGGCCGGTCCTCCGCTGACGACCCGCGTGATGACGGCGCCGTGCGGGCGATCGAGCCCCAGCCGCTTCGCCAGGAGCTGGCTCATCGGCTGCACCTCGGCTCCGATCCAGCTCCGATGGACCTTGCCGTAGTTGACGATGTCCTGGCTGATCTTCTTCGCCAGGTTGATCGGGATGGCGAAGCCCAGCCCCTGACCCATCGGGTTGATGGCCGTGTTGATGCCGATCACCTCACCCTTGATGTTGAACAGCGGTCCGCCGCTGTTGCCCGGATTGATGCTGGCGTCGGTCTGGATGAGGTTGTTGTACTGCCGGCTGGAATCGATGTGAAGCTCGCGGCCCAGCGCGCTGACGATTCCGGCCGTCACGGTCCGCTGGAGGCTGAACGGACTGCCGATGGCGATGACCCACTCGCCCACACGCAGACCGTTGGAATCTCCCAGGGAGGCAACGTTCTCTGCCGGGAAGGGCGGCTTGAAGTCGGCGTCGTCGATCTCCAGGATCGCCAGGTCGTTCTCGTGGCTGACGCCCTTGATCTTCGCAGAGTAGGAGCGGCCGTCGCTCAGCGTGACCTTCAACACCTCGGCGCCTTCTACGACGTGCTCGTTGGTCAGGATGCGGCCCTTGGCGTCGATGATCACGCCCGAGCCTTCGCCGCGCCTGGGCGGGATGATGTTCTGGCGGAACTGGAAGAGCCGGTCGAGAAACGGATCGTACATCGGCACACCCACGGATCGGCCGCGGGACTGCGCAACGATGTTGACGACCTTCTTTCCCTCCCGTTCAGCCACGTCGGCGATGACGTTGCTCGCGAAGATGTCACCCGCTGCCAGGGCCGGGCCGGCCTGGGCAAGAATCAGGGCACTAATGACCGTTGCACGAACCAGAGCGTTGAAGCGCATGTCTCACCTCACTGTGTCCGGGGCTCCCGTGCCCGACCGTCGAGGCCGCTTCCCAGGCGGATCTTCCGACCGTCGAGCTCGGCGAGCCGACAATGCCTAACCGAATCTCCACAACGAAACTACCGATATCGATCGCGAATGACTACTCCGCCTGCCAGGCGATACCCCAGGCGCCCGGTCCGATGTGGGCGCCGACGACGGCGCCGATCGATTGTGATTCGATGCCGGCCACCTTGAAACGTTGCTTCAGAATCGGAGAGAGGATGCCCAGCATCTCCGGGCGGCGCGAATGAACGATGCAGAACCGCACGTCGCGGTCCTTCGGCACACCCTCGTCGAGCAGTTCCAGGACCTTTGGAAGAAGCGCTTCACGGCCGCGGACCTTGGCTTTCGTGACGATCTTCCCGTTCTGGAACGTCAGGATCGGCTTGAACTGCAGGAACGTCCCCAGGAGCGCGGCGGCCCAGTTGATGCGACCGCCCTTGTGCAGGTACTCCAGGGTATCGACCGTGAAGAGGATGTTGGAGCCATCTTTCAGCTTCGCCAGGTGCTGCTGGATCTCCTCGATGCTCTTGCCTGCCCGGGCCATTTCGGCGGCGCGCGAGACGAGCATCCCGACGCTGACCGAGGCCAGGCCGCTGTCCAGGACGTGCACCTGGACGCCCTCGATCCGTTTCGCCGCGCCCTGCGCCGAGGCGAACGTGCCGGACAGGCCGCTGGAGATGTGGATCGAGAGGATGTGCTTGGTTCCGGGGAGCTTGGCGAGCTTCTCGTAGGCCTCGAAGAAGTCCTGAGGGGCCGGCTGCGAGGTGGTGGGGTGGTGGCTCGAGCTGAGCAGCTTGGTCATGAACTGTTCGGCGCTCATCTCGAACTGGTCCCGGTAGGACTCCGTGCCGAACCGGACGTGCAGCGGCACGACGGTGATGCCGCGTTCGGCCAACCATTGCACGGGGAAGTCCGAGGTGCTGTCGGTCACGATGGCGATGGGGCCGCCGCCCAGCCGCGGCAGAGCGTGAGCGCTGGACGGGGACTGGGAGCGCTCGTTGAGCACCTGGCGGCTCTGCAGCTTCATGTCGTCGACTTTGCGATGGGTGACGATGCCATGGTTGGCGGCCTCTGCGAAGACCTGGTCCGGGGTATTGGTATGGACGTGGATCTTTGCCAGCTTCCCGGAGGTGATGGCGATGAGCGAGCCTCCGAACGGGTGGAAGATGCGCTTGAGCTCCTGCCGGGAGAGCGGCTCCGGCACCTCCAGGACGACCTCGGTGCAGTACTGGAACTCGAGGTCTGTCTCTTCCAGGAAGGGGGCCTCGACGGAGGCGAACCGGCCATGATGGTGCGGGACGACGATGGGGTCGCCATGGATGTAGCGGAGAATTCCCTCCAGGAAGTGGACGAAGCCCTGGCCGCCGCTGTCGACGACGTTGGCGCGCTTGAGCGCCGGCAGCAGGTCGGGGGTCCGGGCCAGGCTTGCCCGCGCTGCCTCGGTCATCCGCTCGAAGAGCGTCTGGATGTCGTCACACTGGTGGCCGACCTCCTTGGCGTGCGTCATCGACTCGCGGATGACCGTGAGCATCGTGCCCTCCACCGGGTTTTCGATGGCGCTATAGAGCGCCTCGGTGGAGTTGCCCAGGATGTCGCCCAGCTCCGGGGCGCGCAGCTTCAGGCGCGTGCCGACGTTGTCGGCAAAACAGAGGAAGAAGTGGCTCAGGATCATGCCCGAATTGCCGCGGGCTCCGACGACGCAGGCCTTGGAAAGCGCTCGGGCGACGTTGGGAAGGCTGTGATCCGCGAGATCCTTGATCCCTTCGGAGGCCGCCCGGAAGGTGAGCGACATGTTCGTGCCGGTGTCGCCGTCGGCCACCGGGAACACGTTGATGCGGTTGAGCTCCTCCTTGCGCATGCCGACCCAGCTGGCGCCGGCGGCGACGATCCGGATCAGCCGCTCGCCGTTGAGGTAGCGGATCCGGGGGGGAGTCGGCAGGGGCGTGACCATGAGAATTCAATCAACCCAGGGACTTGAGCCCTTCGTTGACGAAGCGCATCTGCCGGGACAGGACCTGCACGGCCACCTCTGCGAGCTCGATGTAGACGCTGATGCAGTGCTCGAAGCCCTCAGGGTTCCAGGCGTAGAGCGTCGTCTCCTCGAGGGCCACCGCGTGGAAAAGCCGCTTCTGGCCGATCATGGCGTCGACCAGGCCGAAGATGCCGCCGGGTTCCTCTTCGCAGGCCATGTGATAGCCGTCCGGAAAGGTGTGGCTCAGGCGCATCTTGCCCGTGAGCACCATGTAGACTCCATCTGACGTCGGCTCCGCACCCACTTCGAACAGGGTCTCTCCGGCTGCGAGCCGCACTTCCCGCCCTCGCTCCAGGTATCTCATGTTTGGTGTGGGAGTATACCGGAGATTTTCCGTTCTTTTCAACGAGCATGAAGCGGCGGGGGATGTGCGAGGCGAGCGGCCAGGCCAGATGGGGGCCGGAGCGGCTCCGATAGCAGAAACCCCGCCTCCCTGGAAGGGGCGGGGTTCGAGGAAGCCTGGCCGGGGGCGAGAGGCTCAGAGCGGGCGATTGAGGGCGGGGTTCATCAGCTTGCCCACGCGGCCCTGGGCCTTGGCTTGCTTGTACTCGTCGCTCTGGAAGAGGGACCACTGCACGGACTGGTAAGTGAGCTGTCCCTTGTCCAGCATGTCGACCATCTGCTCCACGTCGTCGATGCTGACGGTTCGGTCGACGATGGTCTTGTAGGCGGCGTGCACGAAGAAGAAGTTCTTGAGGCGGGCCTCGGCGGCCTCCGGGGTCATCGAGTGGACCCGCTCGCTCCAGTAGCTGATCTCGCGGGAGGAGGCCTCCCGGAAGGCGAAGCGCTGATAGAGGTCCTGGACGAAGGACGCCGTCCGGTCCTCGCCGGCGAAACAGGATGCCGTGAGCGCCAAGGCCGCCACTGCCACCATTGCCAGCTTGCTCGCGAATCTAATCTTGGTTGCCTCCCGGCTGTCACTACCTGTGCCGAAGTTGCCAGGATTATAAGGACGTTCAGGGGGGGTGACAAGCCGGGGGGAGAAAATAGTAGCGAGTAGTGAGTAGCGAGTAGTGAGTAGGGGGGGCTGCGGCTCTTCCGCCTTCCATCTTCTATCTGTAGAACAGCCAGAGAACGAAGCTGACGAGCGCCAGGGCGGTGGCGCCGATGGCGAGGTTGGCCAGGGAGAAGTGGCCGCCCGCACTCCCGACGGGTGCATTTCGAGGCACGGGCGGCTACGCACCCGTTTCCGACGCCAGACGTGCCTGCAGCGCCAGAACTTCATCGACTGTCATGATCGCACCGCCCTTACGCATGAGCGCCTTTACACGCTCCAGATGAGAGCGATCCACCTTCAGGTACTCCCTCTGCTGCTGGAGGGACGGAAGACCTGGCTGCCACACGCCGGGCCCGAGCGCAAGTCGAAGATAGAGCCCGCGTCTCGGACCGTCTTCGGCCTCCCAGAACGGGCCAGCCCTGATGCAGTCTCTACCCAACGGCCGCACCAGCTCCGGCCCGAGGTAGACGTAGTAGCCGCAGAGCTCCATCAGCCGACCGGCGATGAGCCCCAACAGGGGCGTCACGCCCCGACGCTCCAGGAACAGCAGCTCCTCTTCCGTCAGACGCGATTGACCGGAAGCAGTCACGCCATACCGGAGCCAGGAAAGGTTGTCTGGCGTCGGCCTCCACGTACTGCTCTGGGTTAAGCCGTATCTCCGTTGATGGATGCAGCAACAGGATTCTCCTACGGCTTGCGTCCGTGAAGCGCATCAGCGGGACCGAGTCGGTATCGCCGGTTGCCCCTGCCGACATGAGAGTAGAGCCTGGAGCGCCCTCTTCACATACCCGACACGGAACGTATTGCGCCGGGGTAGGACCCAAATCCAATGGCGCCGCGAAGAGACGTCGTCGCTGGAGCCGCCCCGCGGCCATCCCGCAACTAGACGCTCGTCGCCAGTGGGTTCACGACCTTCAGCGGCGGCGAGAAGCGGGCGAAGTCGCTGTCGGTGGAGTAGAGTGTGGCACCCGAATCCACGGCCAGCGCGGCCAGATGAGCATCCGTCGTGAGGTTGCCCGCTGTACCCGCCAGCTCCAGCGTGGTTCTCAGGCTCGGCCAGAGGTCCGCCACTGGCGCCAGCACCCGCACGCGGGGCTGTGACAGCCAACCATCCACTACGCCAATGGCTTGCTCGACGGACAGGGGCGAAGGAAAGAGCCCTCGCCTCGTGGAGAGTCGCAGGAAACCCAGGATCACGGGCCAACAGAGCCCCACCGCTTCCTTGCCGTTGACCGCGTCCTCCCACCAGGTCAACGCAGCTCCGTGATGCGGAGAGTCGCGATTGACGGCATAGAGCAGCAGATTGAGGTCAACGAGCTTCACTTCCGCAGCTCCAGCTTCCGCGACACTTCCTCGTCCTCCAGTGCCGCGGCCAGATTCAGCCCCTTGTCGAGATTGCCGACTGGCGGAAACCCCATCGCGAAAGTGGGCGAGTGGTACCTCCTGCGCCGTCCGCTCTCCGGGTGCAGGCAGTCGATCCATGCCTTGAGAATCCGGTTCACAGTTGCAGTCAGGGACGATCGAGTCTTCTCGGCCTCCGCCTTCAGCCGTTCGAGCAAATCGTCGTCGAGGTTGAGCGTTGTTCGCACGAGGTCATCATCGCATCATCACTACTTGATGTCAAGTCATCGAAACGGGCCGAGTGCGTTCGCGAGATGCGGGAGTCCGCATCCCGCCAATCCCGCTCGCCGAAGGGCTCAGGCTGAGCGGGGAGCTGACCCATGAGCTGTGGCCCCGCCCGCGTAAGTCCCCAGGCATGCGCGGCAAGCGGGGTCGTCACGATGCGGCCTCCCGCCGGTTGCAGTCTCGCCCGGTCAGCTGCTCACGAGGTCCTCCGCTCGCTGTGTCTTAGTAGAACAGCCAGAGAACGAAGCTGACGAGCGCCAGCGCCGTGGCGCCGATGGCGAGGTTGGCCAGGGAGAAGTGGCCGCCGGGTTCTGCGTCCAGGTCCTCCCTGGGCGAAGCGCTGCCCTCGGAGGCGCGCGCCAGCTCTCGCAGCGCAGCGTCGTCGGCGGGACGGGACGCGCGGCCGGTCAGGAGTTGTACGGCGTCGTAGGCGCTGCCGAAGCTGGTCTTCTCTTCTTCACGCGCGTTTTCCTGGTCCCGCTTTCGCCGCTCGGCTTGCACGGCCAGGTTCTTCTTCTCCAGCTCGTCGAGGGCGCCGATGGCGGCCTCGTAACT
>JACQZN010000046.1 GCA_016213845.1 Candidatus Wallbacteria bacterium | reverse complement strand
TTTCCCGATGTCGTGTCAGGTAGTGGAGCACCAGCAGGTGATCAACGTCCAGGCCGGGGTGTCGCTGCACGAGCTCGACGAACGCGCGCTGGGCCTCCTGGCCCTTCACAGCGACCCGCACAGAGTGGCCTGAGGTCCAGTATTCTGGTGGCTCCTTGCCCTCGGACAGCAGGTCGCGATACACGCGGGGTACGCCCAGGTTGGCCGCGTTGGCCAGGCGCATCCGGGCCAGAGCTCCGAACAGAGTGGGATACCGCGGCGCTGATGGATGGTGCAGGATGTTCTCGGGGGTCACGCCACCCACGAAGCCGCCCGGGTTGCTCAGCTCCAGCCGATTCGGGTAGAGCTTCAACGTAACCGTGCCTGGCGCCTCGAAGTCGCGGTGGGCGAGGGCATTCACCAGCAGTTCGCGGAGGGCAAGTGTCGGATACCTCGGGAACTCGGGGTGGATGAGCAGGCCAGGCACCGTGACGATGGGGTTGTTGGCGTTGACGAGCTCGCGCAGGCGCCTGAGCGACACGGGCAAGCACTCGTGCCCATCCTCTGCCTGGTCGTAGTCGGTGTCCGACTTCATCCGGCGAAACTGCCAACACGCGCCTGCTACGTGAGCCCGGATGGCCTCGGGCTTCCCCCTGCTCCGGGGGCGAGCCACTGGCCTCTACAGAGGCGAAGAGGCGCCTGTACAGAGCCTCCTCAACGTTGCGATTCACTTCGGGCAGTCCCTCACGGCGTGCCCACCACAAAGCCAGGTGATGCCACGTCAGTGCGGTATCCGGGAACGGTTCATCGTAGATGAGACACAGATCGGCGTTGCGCACGATGCGCACGTCATTGCTGACAGCATCATCCAGAACAATCTCTCTTGAGGCCAGTGGACGCGAAGATGAGATTCTTTGGACGTCCGCGCACGCCTCCGGCCAGCGTGCGTGCCTTGAAGACCTGGTGGCCTGAGATGTGCTCGGCAACCTCCATGGTGAAGCCATCTCGTTGCAGGCACGCGTTGATCGTCGAAACCCATTGGGCCTGTTCCTCGCCGGTCCGCGATAGCGGGTGAACGCTCTCCTCCAAGAGCCGGACAAAGCGGGCGTCGGACCACGAGTAGGCCCCGACACGCTCGAAGAGATACTCGGTTTCCCAATCCTGGTTGCGCACCATGTGCCTCTGGATCTCATCGTTCAACGAGATGTCGAAGGCCTCCCCGGTATGAAGATCGATCGAAGGGACTGCGAGGCTGAGTATGGTTGCGATGTTCCGTTGCCCGCCAAGTTGGCAGGCGCCCAAGCTGTCGACGGCCCGCGCCAGATCTCTTCGTGTCACCTCGGAAATTCGTCGCGACCCAGCTTCAAACCGGAGTGCTTCCCGCAGTGAATCCACAGCCCCGACATAGTCCTCCATCTCGGCGTAGCCATCGATGAGCCGGCCGCTGAGAGCGACAAGGTCTCGGGTTGTCAGCTTCTGGAGGCGCCGCTCGACATACCTGAACTTGCCAGAGAAGGGGTCGTCCCCATCCGGTTCTACCAACCCATACCTCGTACACACCTCGGCAACCTTCTGGGCCTTCTCAATGGCTATCAACCTGACGACCTTCGCCGTGACGGATTGATTGGATGATTCAGGACACGAAAGGTCCAGCAGGGTTCTCGGGTATAAGCCTAGCGTAGAGACGGATCTTTCCCCCGCGGCGCCCACTCGAGCATAAGAAGGATAAAAGGGGGATTCCTGGTTGGCCGGGAGTTGACCCGGGCCAACGGGGGGCGGTGGCACGGGTCCTCCCCCCCCTTCGTCTGAGCTTTATGGCGTCTGGAGAGAGCTTCTGATGACCGGAAGTACAAGGCTGGAGCTGCTGGGCGATTTCCTGGGCGCGTCGAAGCCGGCCAGCTTCACCTTCACGCCGAAGCAGCCTGGCCGAACAGCTCCTCGGCCGAGCGGGCTGGTTGAGGAGCCGGGCCGTCCGTGGCCAGGCTGACCGAGTTGAGAATCTTGCGGATCGCCGAAGCGTCTGTAATCCACGCGATCCTCTTCACGTTGGAGGACCTGCAACGACTACAAACGAAGACGTCCGCCGAGAACACGCGCCAACTGAACGCCACCAGCCGATCGAAGCCACAGTCGCCGCAGCGAACCCGGGCGAAGCCACCAGAGAGCACGCCGCACTCCAGGTACTTCTCGAACTCCCGTCGCACGAAGGCCGGCAAGGCCCGGTCCTGCTCCTCGTAGAGCGCGACGAAGCTCCGGTAGTTCTCCTGGACGCACTGATAGAGGACTGTCTGCTCGGGCTGTCGGCGCTGGTACTCCCCGAGCAGCTTCGGAAACGGCTCGGGAGCAGCGGATGCCTCCCCCGAGCTCGATGGGATGAGGGGCATGCGCGGCAAGCTGCCACGCCGGGTGGCTACTCAGCGCCTGAAATCGCCTCACATCGCCCCACATCGCCCCCGCGTCCGCCGTCGACTTCGGGCATCCTCAGGTCGGGCTCTGGCCCCCCCCGCCAGCAGGAAGTCGAACCGGCTGGTCCCCTGTCTCTCCCGCGCCTCGCGTTCGCCGAGGGTCTCGCCCTGCTCCTGCCAGCGCACGATGAGGGTGGAACGGGTCGGGCCAGGGTTACGCCCTGAGAGTGGCCGCGCTCCTAGGCCGCGTCGGCGAGGCGCAGCTCATTGCAGGCAGGCCGGACTTGGTGAAGAAGGGAGACGCACTCTCGACCGAGGCCCCTCGGGCCATCGAATCCTGGGAGGCCCTGGGCCCCTGGGCGCGGTGACGGTGGAGGCTCCAGCCTCTAGCCTGAACCTTCACCAAGCTGTCGGCGCTGGGCTCGAGCGCTATTTCAACGGCCGGATTGCGGGCCAGATCCCTCGAATCCGGCCAGGATGAAAATCGATTCGCCCGGCGGCGAGCTCTCTCTCCAGGGCCTCGGCAGTGCCCCGATAGAGCTCTCCACCGGAGGCGAGGACGACACGCCCGACTTGATCGGGTGGCAGCCGCCCGATCGCCCTGTCGGCCTCAGCCAAGATCTGGCGCCAGCGCCCTCCGAGCTCCCCAGCATCCGGCCGCTCGCCGTCGAAGGCCAGCTCGTCGAGCTCGACCTGGCTGTACCTTCCCGATCTTCGGGCTTCCGCGAGGAGGGCAGCCGGACCGAAGCCCGGATCTTTCCCGCAAGCCGCCCAGGCGAGATACCCGAGCGGTTGCACGCGCGCGTCAGATTCTACCGTGTCGATCCAATCGCGGGGTTCCAGCCGTCCCACCAGCGCGAGCACTTTGTTGGTGGCCAGATCGAATGGATGGAGCACGAGCCCGAACAGCTCATCCTCCACCAGCGGAAAGAACCGGTAGGCACTATCGCGAACCCACTGCACCAGGAGACCCTCCGAGGGGCTCCGCGACACCATCGCTTCGACGAACGACGGCGACTCGCGGAGAACGTCGACGTGGAGCCCCGACGCCTCCAGCAAGGCTCGGTCGCCGGCCCAGGAGACACGCAACGCTTCGTCGGTGTCGTGGAACAGATCGAGGTCGCGCGAGATTCGCCGCCCGCCGATGAGCTCGTTCAGAGCCACACCACCGGCCACGTAGCTCTCCCCGCCCTGGCGGCGGTTGGCCGCGATTAGTCGACAGAGCTCGCGCTGGAACCGGGTGAGAGCCATTGCCTCAATTCCCTAGCTCTGACAAACGACGGCCGGTCTCCATAACGCTCGATGTACCCGAGTGCCCGTAGCGCCTGCTCGCGGTCGGACGGCAGAAATTGGGGCGACATGAACCAGAGGCAGCGATCTCTGCAGCTCTCGACCAGCTGGCGAACTCCCTCGAGGGCAGCGTCAACATCGGCCCGATCCGGCGTCCGCCCCGACGGTGGAGGCGCAAGTCGTGGTTCCATCAACATGAAGGATACTTGGCTTCCCACTCCAAATCCACGGCAGTCGACGATGTGCCGGCGCCGTGGGCGTTCCAAAGACGGTCGTGACCCCGTCGCCGGTGATGGCGACGCTCCCGCCGCGGGAGCGGTAGTGATCGCGCCGCGGCTCCGCGGCTGGCGCTGGGGATGGTGGAATCGTCATCACCGCCACGGGTGGCGGTGGCACACGTCGCACGGCCCACTTCGAGCATCGGTAACTCCTCGGACGAGGCCGCCGGTCGCGGCGGAGACGCGGCCGCGCGGGGCGGGGAAACTTCAGCGTGGCCGAGTTCGTCCAGTAGCCGGCCAGACGCGTTGGTCGGCTACCGCCGGGGCATCGCGGCGGCTCGCGCCAGCTCGGACTCGAGCCGCGCCGCGGAGGCGTCCCAGCTCCAGCGGGCGCGCACGGCGGCCAGCCCGGCCTGCGAGAGCCGCTCGCGCTCCGAGGCGCTGTCGAGCAGCGTGAGCAGGGCGGCGGCGAAGGCCTCGGGGTCTCGCGGGGTCAGGAGCCCGTTGACGCCGTGCTCGATCGTTTCCAGAAGCCCGCCTTCGGCAACACCGGCAACGGGGGTGCCGCACGCCATCGCCTCGAGCGGAATCAGGCCGAACGGCTCTCGCACGGGCGTGCAGGCCGCGACGCGTGAGCTCGCGTAGAGCTCGACCACGGCCGCGTCGTCGGCGCCCTGGCGAAGCTCGAGCGTGACCCCCGCGGCGGCGGCCTCGCGCTTCAGCTCTTCCAGGTAGGCCGGGTCGAAGCGGCTGTAGGCGAAGACCACGGGTGGGCGCTGAGGGGCCGGGATGGCCGCGAGCGCGCGGACCAGGAAGAGCTGATCCTTGTTGGCGCCGATGGCGCTGACCGAGACGACGCGCCGCTGGCGGGGACGCTCGAGCGGGCGATAGACATCGGTGTCGACTCCCAGGTACTGAATGACGGGCTCCAGCCCGTAGGCGAGCCGGATCTGATTGGCGGTGTAGAGAGAATGGGCGAGCACGATGCGCGCCGCGCGGGCGTTGGCGACATCGGCGCACTCCAGCGGCGCCAGGAAGAGCCGGCGCAAAGCCAGTCTGGCGCCAGGAGCCCGGCCGGCCTCCAGGGCGGCGAGCCGTCGCTCGAAGACGAGCCGGCTGGGCTCCGCGCAGTAGTAGACGGTGGGCGTCTTGAGGTGCCTGAGCAGCAGCGGCGCCTGCGTCAACCGGCACGGATTGACGAAGACGACGTCGAATCCGCCGGCGTCGATCTCGTCGGCCATCCGGCGCGACGCGCGTTCCAGAAACGGAAGATCGAGGCTACGGAAGAGCAGTTGGAGCCTGCCGCTGGCGACTCGCGGAAAGCTGCCACGCGGATCGGGAAAGCGATGGTGCCGCCGGACGCGGGCATCCCAGTCGAACCCCGAGGCAGGCGCCGGCTGAAAGCCATAGATGTCGGGCCGCTCGCGCACGAGCTCCGGATGGAAGAGCGTGATCTCGTGGCGCCCCGACAGCCGCCGCACGTACTCCCAGAGCACGCGCATCGCGCCGCCAAACGGGACGTTGTGGTAGAAGGCGAGCTTCATGGCCGGCTGAACTCCGGTGGACTGGCAGAGAAAGGGCGCCTTCCTTCGGCTACGACCGTGGTGTTGCGCGCCGCTGTCGCGCTAGGAGGACGCCAAGAACGGGTTTGTATCACGCTTTGGGTCGCATGTCACAGGAACTCCGTCTGGCTTTGGCCGCCTGGCTTCTCGCGGCTCGCTACGGCCGTCGATGCATCCCGGCGGCCTGATGTCGATTCTGTCGAGGACCGGCGCCAAGCTGCTCGACTTCGAGGACCACACCCGCTCGATTGCCGACCGTCTCACGCACGACATCTGCGGGCTGCCATCCGTCTTGTCGCCCGCAGCCAGGGTGACGGCGAGCTTCTGGCCGGCGACGAAAGTGTCGAACAGACCAATACCTGCGTCCCGGACCTGGCGGCCTACCAAGCCGACAATGAGGACCCGATGACGCCGATGAGTCTCGCGGTTCGGACCGACCTCCCCGGCCGTCTGCGCGCCATAGCCGAACCCGCCGGCATACCGTTCACGCGCTGCTGCTCGCCGGAGGTGTCGGCCCGGACGGGCTGCCCGGCCACGAGATGCAACGCCTGGAGCTGGGCCGTCCGCGTCTACCCGGAGCTGGCTCGGAGCCGCTGGTTGAAGACCCGGCCCGGCCGCGAAGGGTGCGAGTGCAGCGAGGAGTTCGACATCGGTTTCTACGACACGTGCATGCTCGGCTGTCGCTACAGCTACGGCAGCTGTTCTTTGGAGCGCGCTCGCGTGCTCCACGCGCGTCATGATCCGGCGGCGCCCCTTTTCTCGTCCCCTGAGAGACGCTGAGCGGAGCGGGCCCGGGCTCGCAGACGCTACTCTCAGGCTGCCTCTTGGAGTCTTCCCGTGTAACTTCCCCGCGCCTCGGCCACTCGTTGCGTATTGGAGGCTGGAGCAACCAGCACCAGGGAGCGGGAAAACCGAGGCGAGCGCTGGAGCGTCGCGGCCCAACATCGATCCCCATACGTGAATTTCTCCCTGAAGAAAGGCCAACTGTGTGATAATTTATCCTTTCAGGAAGGAGAATTTTGCGGAACGTGCTCCAGCAAAAGCTGCTCGAAGGGTTGACCGTCGCTCCGCCTCGGCTGACGCGTCGCGACTTGAGGCTACCTGCGGTGCCTAACAAGGCCCTGGCCGTGATTGGGGTCCGGCGAAGTGGAAAGACGACCTTCCTGTGGCAGTGCCTGGCTGCCCTCCTGGCTGAAGGGACACCCCGCGAGGCGCTTCTGTTTCTCGGTCTGGAGGACGATCGACTTGTGGGCCTGGAGACGTCCGATCTCTCGTGGCTGGTCGAGGAGTACTTTCGATTGCAGCCTGGCCTCCGCGATGCCCGACCAGCCACATTCTTTCTCGACGAGATTCAACTGGTGCCCGGATGGGAGGCGTTCGCACGCAGACTCATCGACACGGAGCGCGTGCGCCTTTTTCTCTCCGGATCTTCGGCCCGGCTGCTGAGCCGGGAAGTCGCCTCGAGCATGCGTGGCCGGGCGCTGGAGGTGCTGGTTCATCCATTCAGCTTCCGTGAGTCGCTCCGTCATGGGGGGAAGGAGCCGGACCGGCCCTGGACCCGGCTGCCGAAGGCCGCCCGCTCGGTCCTGGATGCGGAGCTTCGGCAGTACCTCGTCCGGGGAGGCTTTCCGGAGGTCCTCGGCGTTGACGACCGGGATCGTTCGTTGCTGCTGCGATCCTATGTCGATGTCGTTGTGCTGCGGGACGTCATCGAACGGCATTCCGTCTCGAACCCGCTTCCGTTGCGCTGGCTGCAGCGTCATCTGCTGGCCAACCCGGCGTCGCCTTTCAGCGTTCAGAAGTTCTATGACGCGCTTCGCTCCCAGGGTATCCCGGTAGGCAAGGACACCCTTCACGCCTATCTCGGGCACCTCGAGGACGCCTTCCTGATCCGGACCGTCTCGATGCGCTCGGCTTCGGAGCGTCAGCGCATGGTGAATCCGCGCAAGGCGTATCCGGTGGACCCGGGCCTGATCCCACTCTTCGAGCGAACAGGTCGTTCGAACCTGGGGCATGCTCTGGAGACCGTGGTGTTTCTGGAGCTCGAGCGGCGAGGTTACGAAGTGGACTACGTGCGGACACGGGAGGGCTTCGAGGTCGACTTCCTCGCCACGGCATCCGGCCGGCCGACACTCCTCATTCAAGCCTGCGTCGAGGTCGACGAGCAGCCGGTCTGGGAGCGCGAGATCCGGGCGCTCGAGGCGGCCGCCCTCCTTTTCCCGGAAGCCGTGCCGCTGCTTCTGACTCTCGAATCTCAGCCGCCCAGGCGGCCTCTCCCGAACGGCTTCGACTGGCTTGCCGCAGCGGGCTGGCTGCTGGATGCAGAGCCGGGCGCCGCCCTCGCCCCCGCTCTCACCCCGCGCTGAGACAGCGCCCCTGCTGGTGGTACGCAGGAGATTCAAGCTGCGGCCTCTCGGTGTAAGGGTCCTCCGGGGGCCGGGGCCGGTTTGTTACGTGGGGTGGTCCGTGGGAGAACGGTGCAGGCAAGGGAGGCTGGTCGAAGGAGAGGACGGCGCGGGAGACGGACTCCCGGCTCACGGGGCACGGCTCTGGCAAGCCGAAGCGACCGTCTGAGTGGGTCTCAGGCGGCGGGAGCCGACCAGCGGTCCTCGGGGGGGGGGCGTGTAGGCCGCAACGGTACCTTGCGGCCTCTCTGTTCTTCCCAGCCTGGGTGCCTGCGAGCTATCCTCCGGGCGTGGCCTCGTGGAGACGACTGGATCGCTCTGCGCGGTCCAGGGCTGGCCACGGAGGCCCGTTCCGCGGTGATTCCCCCACACAGACTCGACATAGATGCTCCGTGGCTGTTCGAGGCGCTCGCCTCGCCCTGGGGCGCGGACCCCGCGGAGGCGGCCAGACGCCTGGAGGAGTTCTGGGCGCCTGCGGGAGACGGGATCGCCTGTCTCTCGGTTCGTTCCGCTTTCGCGCTGCTTCTGCAGGCCGCCGGATGGGCGGCCGGAGACGAGGTAGTCTGCACGGCGATCAACATCCCGGACATGCGGCGGATCATCACTGAACACCGGCTCACAGCCACCGTCGTGGATGTGGCCGAAGACACGTTGGCGCCCGAGCCCGGCGCGCTCGAGAGGGCCCTCGGTCCTCGGGTTCGCGCGGTGCTGGTGGCGCACCTGTTCGGCGGCCGGGTGAAACTCGAACCCATCCTCGCCCTCGCCCGGCCGCGGGGAATCATGGTCATCGAAGATGCGGCGCAAGCCTTCAGGGGCCCGCGGGAACGGGGCCATCCAGAGGCGGACGTCTCGCTATTCAGCTTCGGGATGCTCAAGACCGCAACAGCCTGCGGCGGCGCCCTGACCCGCGTCCGGAACCCGGCGCTGCTCACGCGGATGCGACAGATCCAGGCAGGATGGCCCTTGCAGCCGGCCGGCGCCTACTTCCGGCGGCTGCTGCGCATGTGTGCGATTGCCGCCGGGCAGATTCCACCCGTGTACGGCGCGTTGAGTGCCGGACTGCGCGGTGCCGGTGTGAGCCTGGGAGCGGTGATGCGCGCGATGAGCCGGGGACTGCCGGATCGCGCGGACGCCAGCTACCTCGATTGCCTTCAACTCGCGCCATGCGCTCCGCTGCTGAATTTCTTGACGCGGCGCCTGCAGCGGTTCGATCCCGAGCGGCTTCTGCACCGCGCGGCGGCGGCCGAATCCGTGCTCTCGCGCTTCCCCGCCTCGATGCGGGTCGGAACCGGGCTCGAGGCGCCTTCCTGGTGGTTGGCTCCGCTGCTGGTACCGGCGCCTGGGCAGCTGAGGAAGAGGCTGTTGAACGAAGGTTTCGACGTGTCGGACGCCTCGAACGTGTGCGCGATTGGTGAGGTGCCGCGGGCCCGGGCGATGATCGAGCATCTCGTCTTTCTACCGGTGGCGCCCGAGTACCCGCCGCGCGTGCTGGAGCGGCTAGCCGACTGCGTCCAGGGGGCAATCGCCGAAACGAGCGCCCCGGGAGCGGCGCCGTGTTGACACGGGAGTTCTACGAGGGGCACCAGGTGCGACCGGGCCGGCTGGAGGCCGCAATCTTCAGGCTTGCCCAGCCGATCCGACGCTTGGTGGGGACCCGGGTCGATTCAGAGGGGATCGAGGGCATGCCTGCCGAGCCTGTCTTGCTGGCGACAAACGCCTCGCATCGCCACGACTTCCTTCTGATGAGGCAGGTGCTGCTGTCGCGCGGCGTCGGCTCGGTCGTCTTCTCGAAGCCCAAGAACTACCATGGGCTCCTCGGGATTCTCGTGCGCCAGCTCGGCACCATCCCCCTGGTCTCGCGAGGCTACCTGATCCTCAGCGACTTCGTCTCTCGCTGGCGGCGGCGGCCCACGGAGGAGGAGTACAGGATTCTGCGCGACCACCTGGACCAGGGTGTGGGGGTCCCCGACCGCGAGCCCTTCACCTCGCTGATGGTCACGCCCCGCGAGATCTTGGGCAACCGGTTCGTTCCATCTCAGGAGCCCTGGCGCGAGTGCCTCCGGCGCTTGTATCGCGAGGCGCTCGCCCGGAGCCTGTCTCTCGCACGGGAGGCTCTTCAGGCGGGCTATCACCTGCACATCTATCCGCAGGGCACCGTCGCCGCGGACGCGGCTCCAGGCCGGATCGGGGCCGTGCAGATCGCCTGGGCACTCGGCCTTCCGCTGGTGCCCGCGGGCTTGAATGGGGCGCGCGACATCTTCCTGGGCGACTCGCCTGCGTTCTTCGGCGGCCACGGTGTCGTTCGATTCGGCCGGCCCTACCATCTCGCGCAAGACCTGCTGCCGGCCGAGTTCGTCCCGTTCGATCCGCAGCACGAGGAACGGTATCGCCCCAGGCTCCAGGAGGCCACCGACGAGCTGATGCGCCGGATTGGTTCGCTGCTGGACGAGAGCGCTCGCGGCCCCGAACCTGGGCCATCCAGGGGGACGCGGGCATTCCTGTGAGGAGTTTCGTAGCGTGATACCGAAGCTCGGGTGACACGCCGAAGAAAACCGGACCGCGCGGGTCGTCGCGCAGCAACTCGAGCCCGAATCGGCTGAACCCGTAACCGTAGGAGTACAAAGCAATGACGCCCCCGGTTGGACGGAACTCCCTGGCGTAGTACCAGGTCAGCACAGCGAACAGGAGGAGGCAGAGACCGGCTTCGTAGAGCTGCGTGGGATGTCGCGCAAGAGAGTCGGGCGCCGTCGACGGAAGGGCGACCGCCCACGGAAGCGTGGAGGGCCCCCCATGACAGCAGCCCGCCAGCAGGCAGCGGACGACTCGCCTGTGCTGGGCTGAGAGGAAGCGCCCGGCTTCGGCTCGCTCGACTCGCGGTAGCGGCCGGGAGCAGGCGCGCTCCGCGGGTTCCGATCGAGAGCTACCGGGCAACGCCGCTCGGCCCAACGATCACGCCGCCGCCTTTCATCACGAAGAGAGGCTTCTCCAGCCTCTTCACGTCCTCGAGCGGATTGCCACCCACAGCGATCATGTCCGCGAAGGCTCCTGGAGTCAATCGCCCCACCCGGTCCTCCCATCCGAGGAGGCGGGCGGCATTCGTCGTCGCCGTCCGGATCGCCTCCAGCGGAGTAAGACCGCAGGCGACGTACTCGGCGAACTGCTTCGCGTTCGTGCCGTGCGGGATGACGGCGGCGTCGGTCCCAAAGGCGAGGGGCACTCCTAGCCGATGGGCCTTACGGGTCACTTCCCGCAGGGCGCCGCCAAGCCCCTCGCCGCTGGCCAGCATCTCGGGCGTGTGGCCCGGAGAGGCGGCCGCGTCCGCCTCGCCTTCGTAGACGTTCGGCGCCAGGAAGATGCCCTTGGCCTTCATCATCCGGAGACCCTCGTCGTCAAGCAAGCTGCCGTGCTCGATGGAGGCGACGCCGGCCCGGATGGCCGCCTTCGCGCCCTCGGCTCCGTGCGCGTGGCAGGCGACCTTCAGGCCCGCCCGCGCCGCCTCGTCGACCGCGGCGCCCAGCTCCTCGTCGGTGAATTCGCGAGCCCCAGGGACGCTCCCCGGCGTCAGAATCGCGCCGCTGGAGAGCACCTTGATGACGCCCACGCCGCCGCGGGCCAGCGCCCGGACGCGCTGGCGCACCTGGTCGGGACCGTCGGCGACGCCGAACCGCAGCTCCAGCGGCAGCGTCACGTCGGGCGCCAGTCCCGTCAGCGCCCCCGCTCCGCCCGTCATCGTGACATAGGCTCCGGCTGGCTGCATCCGGGGCCCCGCCACCCACCCCCGATCGATCGCATCGCGCAGCGCCACGTCGACCAAGGCCCGGTAGGTCCCGAGGTCGCGCACGGTCGTGAACCCGGCCCGCAGCGTCGCCAGCGCGTTCGGGATCGCCCGGTAGGCCATCTGGGCGCCGCTTCGAGTCAGCGGCGCCGCCGGCGAGTACTCCATCGCGTCGTCGATGAGGTGGGTGTGGACATCGATGAGACCGGGCAGCAGTGTCGCGTCTCCCAGGTCGAGGATCGTCACGCCGCGCCTCGGGCTCCCCGATGTCGCGGGCGCCACGGCCACGATCCGCTCTCCCGCCACGCGGACCTCATGACCGGTCAGTATCGCGCCCTTCTCCACGTCGAGAATTCGCGCCGCGCGCACGACGGCCGTCACCTCGGCCGCGACCGCGTGACGGGTACAGATGCAAGTCAGCAGGCCGAGCAGAACGAGAAGCAGTTGATGCATGGCGGGCGGATTCTATCAGGCTCTCGAGAGTCCCGGAGGCTGGCCGCCCGACCGAGCAGCCGGCAGGCACCGGATGCACCTCACGCTGCTTCGTTGTCTCCTGCACAGGGGCGCGCATTGACGGACGAACGTCCCCATGAGACGAGTTGAAGCGTCGGGCCTTCGTCTATCCGGCTCCATCCAGCCTCTGTTGAAACGCCCGCGATGTCGAGTGCCTTGCCGCTACGTGCCGGTAGTGCGCTCGGCTGGGCGCCACTCCATGCGCGTGTAGATTCCCTGGCTTTCAATGGCCCGAAAGCCCAGTCTCTCATAGAGCCTGGCCGCCGAGTTGGATTGCTCCACGTGGATGGAGACGGTCGCGTTGGCGGCGCGAGCTTGGTCCATCACATCGAGAAGAAAATAGGTGCCGATTCCACGATTTCTCGCCTGCGGCAACAGGGAGATATCGACCACTCGAAAGTCATCGGGCCCCCGATGCACATAGAGGCGTCCCACGGGCCGCTCCCCTTCAAGGATGAGGTCGAGAGACGCGCCCGGGTATCCCTGGCTGTACGCGCGGTGCTGGCACTCGAACTGCTGACTCAAGAACGCGGCCTTCTGCTGTTCCAACCACGGAACCCTCGCCAGTTCCTCGGCCCGCGTGCTGGCATACAGTTCCCGCAAGAAGACCATGTCAGCCTCGGATATTGCCCTCAGCCGCAGAGGGCCGTGCCTGGTCGATGTCGACGGCCCAGTCAAAAGGACCTCGAGGCGGGTCGCGCTCTCGATTCTACTCCGATTCGATCATGAGCGCGTCGGGAAGATTCCCTGAACCGCAATGCAGAACCAGAACGCGAGGTATGGTTGGCGATTTTCGTGGGGGAGCCCTGAGCCAGCGGGCCCGATGGCCATTGGTGACATGACTACCGAGTTGCCTGCCGGTGTGTACGGGAACGTCTTGGTCTCGGCCGAGAGGTAGTTGTTGGAAGGGTCAGAGAGCTCGCCGTCGGTGAAGGCCACGGAAAGCGTGTGGGTGTGCGACGGAATCTCCGTCGAAAGGAGGGTGACGTTGGCCTCCCCACCCGTTTCACCGAGTTGCCGGGGGGTGAGGCCGGGGCCCTGCCCCATCCCAACCGGAACGGAATCCTGGAGATTCGGCAAGGCGAAGGTAGTCTTGCCATCGCCGCCATAGGTAGTCCCCAGGATTGAGAACAGCGCCGTGTTCATGCGGACTTGAACCATCTGTCCGTTGCAGGGAGCCCATCCGTTCGGCGCGAAATTGTACGGGAAAATCCGGACTTCACCGAGGAAAGGGTCGGCCACCTTGGCTCACATTCTCCTTCCGCGCTCACTGCTGCGCCGGGAAAAAGCCTTGCATGCAGATGATGAAGTTGATGCCCAGGAAAGGCATCATGTTGTCGTGCGGCTGCTGGCCACCAGTAACGGCCACCGAGTTGGCACTGAGCGCAAAGAGGTCGCTTGCGCTGCTCTCGTACATCTCTGTCGCTGCGGCCAGAACGGCATTCGACGGCGAATTGCTGGCCGGGGCTTGGTTGGAGGCTAGCAGCGAGTGATTGTGGCTTGGCATCTGGGGCGCCGTCAGCGTTACGTCTTCCGAGCCTAAGGTCTGTCCCAGGGCACGCGTGGTCAACCCTGGCCCCGAACCGTTGTGAATGGGCACCCGGCCGCGCAGGTCCGGGAGCGCAAACGTCGTTTGGCCGTCGCCTCCATATGTCGTTCCAATCAGAGCGAAAAGAGCATCGTACTCCTGAATCGGAACAAGGCTCCCATCGCAGAAATGCCAACCCTCCGGGGCAAAGTTGCCCGCGAACATGCGAATCAAGGGCGTGGAGCCCGTCGGCGGACTGTCGACCGTCGTTCTCGACGCTCCAGCACGCGGACCCCGATTGGCGGTCCAGCAACAGTCGAACGGCATCGTCTCGCGTGGCATACAAGGTCTCCCGGAGGCTCACGACGTAGGGCATGACAGCGTCGCCCTCTGCCGGGGGCAACGCAGCTCGATAGTCCCTGCCTCGAGGGACGGCGATATCGAGTCGGAAGCGGGCGCGGCCGTACTCGTCGTGCTCGTCGAAATAGAGCAGCCGTGTCAGTGGCAGGTCCCCCCGCTCCCAGCAAGTAACTCGCTCCGCCTTTTGCAGAACCAGGACGCCGCGCTCTCTCGTCGAGCGGACCTCGTACGCCAGTTCTCGCACGGAGTGCGGCCGGGATGCGTGAGCGGAACCGTCGCGCAGATAAGTCTCCGATCGCAGAAGATGCCCTCGCAGTGCCTCTCCGGCCCGGCGGGCCAGGTCGCCAGCGCCGCTCGATCCGCGGTCGCACGCCACGTAAGGCGCGTCCCCACTCCAATACTCCTCGGAAAAGTCGGATTCGATCCAGTCGCCGTTCGTGCTCACGGACCCGGCCTGGAACCAGCATCGCTCCTCCAGGAACGGGATGGAGCACTCCTGGGGAACGGTGCCCTGCTGATCCGACTCCCGGGCAGATCGAGGAGGCAGAATGCTGGACGGGTCCTGTCGAGCTGCCCCTTGATCCCAGTGAAAGCTGTCAACCCGTCCGAACCCCAAGAACTCGCCGCCCGGTTCGTCCCAGTAGCCATGATGATAGTCGAACCGAGTGGTCTGTCCGGTGCTCGAAAGCGAGTCGTTGCGCTCCAGCGAGCAGACCACGGGGACAGGGACCGATGCGGAGATTGGTCTGCGGGCTCCAGGCACTCCCTCCCCGCCACTTCCCGGTGGATGCGCGGCCGAGTACGCGATCTCCGTCGTACCGCCGAGACCGTTGTCGATCCCAATGAGCAATCCCGGAACCACGCCGGAGTTGAGGTCGAGGAAGTAGTGTCGAGGAGTCGCTTCATCTCGCGAGTGTGAGGTGTAGAGCACGCCGCTCATGCCGCAACCTCGCAGATCGCAAACCCGGACGTCGTCCGCGCCGTGAACCTCGGGAGTTCCTCGAATCTCGAAAGCCCGGCTCCAGCTCATGCCCCCCTGGTTGAGCCAGATCATCACCCGGCCAGCATCGACATAGAGCAAGTCGGCCTTGCCGTCTCCGTCGAGATCGGTCAAGAACAGTCGTCCCGGATCGTATCGCGGGGGCAGTACGGGCGCTGCCCGCATGTCCACTCGGCCACCCTGGCGGTCCGGCCCGGGGTTTGACCAGTAGCGTACGATGCCCGAGTCGACGAAGACGATTTCGAGCGAGCCGCCGCCCGTCATGTCCGCCACGTGCACCCGTTCGTCGTCCATTGAAGGGCGTTCCGGTTCACCGTCGAGATGGATCTCCGGGAGAACCGCGACGGGCTCCTCACCAAGGGGGACGTTCCATTCGAAAGGCTCGTCTGGCTCGGACGGTGGCAGGTCTTCGTTTGAGACGCGGCACAGGCGGCTGCTCTCGGCGACAAACTCGGAGTACAGGAAGCGCACCGCCGGAAAGGTCTCGCGGCGGTCTCCCTGATACCCGGTCAGCTTCAGGGATTCGAGGAGCCAGTGGCCCGAAGTCGAGAGGCGGTATCCGAGGTCGTACTGGCGAATTCGCTCGGCGCAGCTCCCGAGCGGATTGAGCCAGACTTCGATTCGTGAGCAGCATCGCGTCGTACAGCGCTCGAACGCGTGGCCACGGCACGAGCATTCGATCGGGCCGATGGAACCATCGATGTCGCCAAGATGGTCGTAGGCAAAACCGACCGAGTACAGAAAGCTGGGGGCGCTCGCGGAGCCATGGTTGACGTATCGCACCCGGGAGAGCAGGGGCGGTCCAGTCCAACGCTTGCCAGACGGGACAGGGCGGCCCTGCTGTTCGTACTCGTAGAGGACGAGGTTGCCAAAGGGATCGACCGTGGCGGCCAGCAGCCAGGAGACGATTCGCCCCGATTCGGCTGGCTCCCGGACAATCGCGCCAGCGCTACCCACGGCTCCGGCATCCGCGGGGTCGGGTAACCCGAAGAAGCTCCCGGTGCCGTCGGGATGCCACACCTTCCAATAGTCGTGGGTCCCGCGACAGACGTGCTCGATACGTTCGAAGTCCCGCTCTGGCCGCGGACGATACCGTCCGGGGCAGTCGGGCTCGCGATCCAAATCGCCCACGGACGAATACGTGAAGCTCTCTTCAGTCGGCTCGGTTTCCAGAACGGGGCTCGGGGTACGGCTGATCTCAGGCAGGGCCAGACTCCATCCGCGGCCGAAGGGTCCATCGCCAGCCCAGGAGTGAGAGCAAAGATCGAGGTCCGGTTGAAGACCGGCCCGTCCGCCCGGCAGAGCGATGGAAAGACGGACCATCGCCGCACCGGTGGAAATGTCCGTCGAAACCGAGAGGCCGAGGCCCGGCAAATGCCCCAATTCGGCAGCGGTCATGTGTAGCTAATGAAGCAGTATCTGGAAGTTCGGGTCACAGGCCCCGGTGCTGATTCGCCTCCTGCTGGAGCTCTTCGCTGTCGTGCGCGCCCGACGGAGTGAAAGGGTGGTGGTGCCTCTTCAACTCGCCGGAGGGTCGTCAGGCCGTGACAGACCTCGAGTGCCCTTCGAAGATGAGGTGAATCTCCTCCACGCTCCCGATATCCACGCCTTCGTTCATCTTCGTTCCCTTGCTCGAGCGTGGCAGCGACAACGACCACGCGCCCAGGGGGCTGATCGGAATGTGCTCCTTGCTCGAGAGATTTCCGCCGATCGTTCGAGAGAGTCGCTCAACTTCCGCGGGACCGCCGCGGGCGCCGTCGCGCCGGGGATAGTACCAGATGTCGCGGCTGGAACGACGAGGGCCGACGAACTTTCGATCCGTCTGCTCGAGTGCCACCGCGTACTTGTAGGTCCCCCGAGTGGGAAGATGCACGAACTCCCATTGCGCGCCCGCGGCATCCTCGAAAGTGGAGTGACCGAGCTGGCAGAAATCGACCTGGACCGTTCCATCCTTCGACCGCGCATTGGGCAGATGGACATGGCAGATGTCGGCCAGCACGTGACAACTGCCGGCTAACAGATGGCGAATCGCTTCCGACTCCGGCGAGAGCACAAAGACCGCTAGCCGGCCAGCCGCGAGCTCGTCGAACTGCTTCGGGTACTCGGCGCGCCGCAGGACGACGTCGAGCGAACGGACCTCCTGCCAGGTGCGCTCAGTCGCGTTGGCCTGGTCACGGAGATTCTTCAGCATTCCCGTGTGCTTGATGCTCAACTCGGAGACATGTGCGTCATGCAACTTGCCGAGAGGCTTGTCCATCAATGACCAGTAACGGAGCGCCTGGGCCTCCTGGTACAGGAAGTCGACCAGGTCCGTCTTGGCATTCAAGTAGAGCTCCTGCACGAGCGTCCGTATGGGCGTGACACTCGGATCCAGCTTCGCGTCGCGGCCTGCCTCGAGCTGGCCCGTTTCGGCATCCAGCCGCTCGATCTCCGCGGTCAGCCGGGCCTCCTCGACGTGCAGCGCGTGGTAAGCGTCGATCTTGACTTGGTAAGACTCGAGCAGATCGACGTACTCGTTGAAGACCGTGCGGTAGACCTGAGCGTCCTTCGGTACTCGGGCCTGCACGTCTTTGATGAGCTCGTCGAACTTTGCTCGCGTCATGCGGACCATGCCTGTCTTGTAACCGAAAACCGCGTGGGCCTTGTTGATCTGCCGAGTGAGATCGACCACGGAAGCCCCGGCAGCGTAGACGGCTTTGCCGTGCTCGACGACCGACTTGCAGGCTGTGATGGCCTTGTCGAGCTCAAGCTTCTTGGCTTCCCTGGCCTGTTTCGCCTGCTTCTGTCGCTTGGCCTCGCGCTGTTCCTCCTTCTCCGTCTCCGCAGGCGAGAGTGGTTCAAGCTCTCCGGAGCTGCCCGACTGCGGCGGCGCCTTGGACTTGGCAGGCGGGTCGCTCGGGATCAGCTCGCCGGTTCTCGCCAACGCCGAAATGGCGGAAGAGAGTGCTCCTCCCGCTTTCAGCGCGCCCAACGCGGTGCCACCGCTCGTGACCAGCACGACACCGCTCGACAGGAAGCTCCACATTTCCTTGAGGGAGTCGAGGCTGAGCGCCTGGCGCAGCGTCTCCACGAAGGCCTTGGCGGTCTTCTCCAATTCGGCTTCCTTTGCCCGCAGATGCAGACTCACCACTTCCATATCCCTGTGGGCCGGCCCCTGTTCCGCGATAGTTGCCTGGCGCTGTCGGCGGAGTGTCTCGAGGCGTGCGCGGCTCGCCTCGACCGCCTGCTCCAGAATCTCCCCGGCCTCCTTCGTCTTCTTCTCGATGTCGACGCACCGCAGGTAAGTCTCCTCGGCTTGCCCGGCAGCAAGCAGCAACGCTTCGCCTTCCGCCTTGTACTGGTCTATGGGGTAAAGCGGGACCCAGTTCCACGGGCGTCCGAAGTAGTCGAGACCCTGGCTGAGCTGGGCCACCAGGGCCGCGGCCGTCGCATGCAGCGACAGCCAGCCGGGCGCGTCTGCATCGAGAGCTTCTCGCAGCCTGTCGTACTCCAGGAACTTCTCGGTTTGCAGGAAGTACTCCTCGGAGAGTTGGGGGTAGCCGTTGCGGAACTGCTCCCAGTTGTCTCCGCAGGCGATCGAGAACTCCGTCCATCCCTGGTCCTGCGGGATCCAGCTCCGAGTCGCTTCCAGGCTGCGACGGTCCGGCGTGGTCCGGAGCAGCCATGCCAGCAGCGCCGCGGCTTGCTCCAGGTCGTCGGGACTCCCCGCCAGGTAATGTAGCTTCGCCTTGTGGAGCGTCAGCATCCGCTGCTCGAACGATCCGAGGAACATCGAGTTGACGAATGGAATGCGGCGCTGCGGAAGCAAGGCCGGCACACCGGGCGCTGGCCTGCGGCTGCCCGGAAGAGCTGGCAGCTTCCGGGCGGGAACGGTCCACAGGCCGACACTGCCGGCAAAGTTGTCGTACGTCACTCTTTCAGCCTTGCCGTTGCCTGTGATGCCCAACCGGCCCGCCACGCCCGGAGTCGGTGTTGGCGCCATCGCGCCGTTGGCGCCAGCCACTCCTTCGAGTCCGTCTGGCTCTCGCCGGTTCGTGAGGCGAAACTGGCTCCAACTCGCCATGTGACCCGTTACGTTCTCTGTCGCCCCAATGCGTCCGCCTTTCCCGGCCTTGCCCCCGGACCCACCCGAGCCAGGCTGCGCTGCGGGGGCAGCCGCACCCGCGGCCGCTCGCATCACTACCTGGTTCTCATTCGAAGACTCGACAAAGGCAACGACGATGTTGCCTCCGGAGCCGCCGCTTCCCGACCTGCCCGCATTGCCACCGGCACCTCCCCGGCCGCCGCTCTTGCCTGCCTCGGCGGGGGACTCCTGACCCTCTCCCCAGAATCGGATCTCCTTCTGAGCGTCCTGCCCATCGGCACCATCGCTGCCGGGGGCGCCGTCACCTCCATTCTGCCCACGACCGCCGTGGCCGCCGTTCGCTACCAGGTTTAACGTACCGCCCAGGTCGAAGCGCTCTGCTAGCAGCGTGATGTTGCCCCCGGCCATCCCCGAGCTGCCGTTGACGCCGTGCGCTCCGGAGTCTCCATCTTTCCCGCGTTCCTTGGGTCTGCCGGGCGACTCGGCCTTGCTATCAGCAGCATGGTCTTGAGCCGGCGCGACACCGGACGTATCGATGGTCACCTCGCCATCCGACCGCAGGATCCGGGCACGGATCGAAACATGCTTCCCTGGGATCTCCATCCGACCAGTGAGCGTCACGCGGTCCGCATGCACGACCAGGTGAGAAGACGCGGGCAGGTATCGGTTCGGGCCCAAGGTCAGATCCGTAGCCAGGATCGTGACAACTCCGTCGCGCTCCGTGCGCTGGATCGAGAAGTAGTCGTCGGCTTGGGCAAGCTGTTTGCGCATGCTCCCGTCGGACGCATCTGTGTTGTTCCGAGCTCGAGTCGTGGCCATACTCCTTCCTTTGTTCGAGCCGGACGGTTCGTTGGTACGCGATCCGACCGGCGAGGCAAAAGTAGACAACAGGTAACTTCGGTACTGCAAGTATCTCGAAAGCGGGAGGAGACCTTGCCTGGAGTTATGCTCAGCGGCTGTCGTCCGGACTTGACATCCCATCACGCGACTGGGTAGGCTTCTGACGAGGAGTCGGATCGATTCAGTCCCTTCGCACGAGGGCGTGCGAGTTCGTCGAACGGGGAGAATAGGAGAACTCACGTGGACAGCGACAACACCGGCAATACCCGGGCTTCCGGGCCAACTCGGACGAGCGAAAGGGCTAGTCCCGACCAGCGGAAGCCCTGGACTCGCCCTCGCCTCGAGAAGATTGTCATCGATCGGACGAACGCCAAGGGTTCGTACACTCTCGACGGTGGCACGACAAGGAACAATTCCTGACATCGAGATGGCGGAACCAAGCGAGAGAGGGGGGGCACGGCGGTGTTCAGAGTGAAGTAGGAGGGGGAAGGCCCTTCTCGCCTACGGAATGGAAGGCGTTGACGAAGAGGCCCACTGCAAGGCCTCGGAGCAGCACCATGATGGCGGCCCCGACGGTATCCGTACGGCCCACGTCCTGAACGGCGCACCAGATCTTACGCATGAAGCGAACATCCAGCAGAGCGCCTGCAGGCCCTCCCTCAAGCTCTCGTAGCGCAGTTTCGGTCTCGACCGCGTCGGCCCGAAGACGCTGCACGATGTCGCCGGATTGGTACCCCTGACGGATCTTGAGCCGAACTCGATCGGGCAGCAAGTCCCTTGTGAGTTCTCTGATGAGCCAGCGATCCTGCCCTGTCGAAGGCTCGGTGAACAACTCATCCGGCACGCCGAACGCGAAACTGAGCATACGGACGTCTGCCGTTGGATCTCGCACATCCAGCCCGTAGGGAGCGCCGAGCTCCGCGAGTTGACTGGCCGCAAACGATTTCCCGGGCCGCACGATCCAGTACCGCGTCTGAAGAGGCGGCATCCAGAGTTTCCCTTTGCCTTGCTCGAGCCAGAGGGAGACCAAGTCGAGGCGGCGCACGAGATCCGGGTGAATGGGAGAGCGCATCCAGAACGGCCCCTCACGACCGCGCCAATCAAGCCAGGCCGCCAACCATCGGCGTGGCGTCAGGTCCAGAAACTGCTGCCGCCCCCGAAGCAACCCTCTACCCAGCACGCCGCGAACCCCCAGGTGACGCAGTTGAACAGACAACGGTTGTGAGAAAAAATCGCCCTGCCAGGAGCTGCCAGCATTGCCGGCCTGTCCCGAGAGCAACACTCGGTACCCACGCTCCTGCGCCTCGCGGTACAAGTCCAACATCCAATACACGTTCCCTGATGCGCGCATGGGCTCATTCGTGGTGGCCAGTTGCCGGCGGATGGCCGCGATTGGACTGCTCATGCTGGCGGTTATCGGGACCAGGTCCACGTTGCCCGCGAACTCCGCCGTCGCACGGGCATCGGGCAATTCGTCACCGAGTCCGTCTCGAAAGAAGCTCGTCGTGTCATGAGCCGGTGCCGAGGTGAAGGCCGCGATGCGTCGCCCAACGGGTCGAACCAGGCCGGCGGCAGTCGCAGTGACAGAGCCGGAATCCAGGCCGCCGCTCAGCATGCAAGCCACTCGACCCCAGTCCGATGGCTCGCGTAAGCGCTGGCGAACCGCGTCCGTGAACAGCTCTCGAAACGCTTCCACGTAGTCTTCGCGCCTGGCGAACCGTATCTCGGGCACGTCTTCCAGCCGCCAGTAGAGACGACTTGCTTGACTGTCGGAAGTGACCGTCAGACAATGCGCCGGGGGCAGGCGCCGAATGGTCGAGTGGACCGTGCGTTCGTCGTGAAAGTCCCGCCAGGGCAGGAGAAGTTTCGCCAGGAACAGTTCGTCGAGCTGGGTCTGCTTCAGGTCCAGGGCGAGCAGTGCCCGCCGATCCGAGGCGAAGGCAAACAAATGCGGACTGCAGTGGTAGTAGATGCCGGCACTTCCCAGGTGATCGCGCGCCAAGAAGAGACGGCGTTCGGAAGGATGCCAGGCTGCCAGCGACCAGTCACCGAAGATCCTGTTCGGCGCTTCCTCCCCCCAGCAGAGATAAGCTCGCCTCATCAGCTCTGCATCGGAGAGCTGGCTGTTATCGCCGTCGAACCCGGTCTGCCGGATCAGTTCCTCTCGATTGTCCAGTCTGCCCTGTGCCGTGAACGCGCACCCGCTGGCGGCATCGAAGGCCGGGAGTCTTTCATGGACTGACTCGACGGTGGCGAAGGTGCGAAGCTGCCCCAGGCCAGCGCATCCCTCCAGCCAAACGTCCCCTCCATCGCGGCCCCAGTAAGCCATCGCAGAGCGCATGGCCGCGAGCGACGACTGCTGGACGCGAGCGCCATCTCGAAGAAAGATGCCGAAGATCCCGTTCATCGAATGGGGTTCACGTTTGCTGACGCCACTTGGGCGGCGCGCTGCCAGGCAAGGGTATCATGCCAGCACGATCCGAATACACATGACGAACCAATTCATCCAATCAGCCTCGAGCTTCGCGGCGGACTGACCCCCACAGGCGTAGGGCTCCGTGAAGATCCATCTGCACAGCGCCTTCGGTCTGGTCCTGTCCGTTCCGTTCGCGTGCCCCCTGGCCGCGCGGGCCCCGGAGGGTGCGTCACCCGACGTTGTTGCCCGGTACGGTCCCGTGCCCGAACAGCTCGCCAATGCCGAGATCCGAACTCGCAACTGGCAGGCGGCTCCCGGCCGATTCCTGTTCGCACACTTGTCGGGCGCGGCGAGATTCCTCGTCGAGGACGGCTCCCGGATCACCATACAGCGGCTTCCCGGCAAGGCGAGCCCGATGCTCCAGTTCCAGTTCCTGGGCAGCGTGATGGCCGCCGTGCTTCGTCAGCGAGGCCTGCTGGCGTTGCACGCGATGGCCGCGGTTGCGCCTGCAGGCGCCATCATTGTCGCGGGTAATTCGGGCGCCGGCAAGTCGACGCTACTGGGGGCCCTGCTCGCACGAGGCTGCGCGATGCTTTCGGACGATCTCACGGCGCTCAGAAAAGGCGTCAATCAGTCCTTTGACGTGTTGCCCGGCGTACAGCGGTTGCACCTGCCCCTCGACTCCGCTCAACAGCTCGCGCACGACGTCTCGAGCTTCGCGCCTCATCCTCAGCGGCCGTCTAAGGCGGTCGTCCCTGCCTCCACCCTGATGGCGAAGGACTCCACGCCCCTGGCTGCGCTCTACCTGCTCAGGCCGCACTCCGGTGCCACACTCGAGATTGAGTGGCTCGAAGGTAGTGCGAAGTTCTTGCCCTTGCATGCGAACCTCTATACGCCGAGACTCGCGGAGATGACCCCTGGCAGCTTCCCCCAGCTTGCCGCCCTGGCGGCCTCCGTGCCCATCATTTCAATCCGGCGGCCCCAGGGGCGCTGGTCGGCTGAAGAGTTGGCCGAGGCCGTGCTGAGTCAGGTGCCATTTCGGCGTTCTGGATAGGCAGCCAGTTCAAAGTCACCCGGGCGTCCCGCGCGGTGAACGCTGCATTGCACGGTAAACCTCGGATTCACCCGTGTGTCGAAACCCGAGCCTCGAGTACAGTCTCGAAGCCGGATTGTTGCGCTCGACGTGAAGGGAAATGGCGACACCCTTCGCGTCGGCTTCCTCGAGCAAATCCTGCAGGAGCCGCGAACCAACGCCCTTACCGCGAAACTCAGGCAACAGCGAGATATCGATGATGTGGATACGCTCACCCTGACGATCCACATACAAGCGACCGGCCGGGCAATCGTCGACGAGGATCACCGCGAAGTCGGCCTGAGGATACTTGACTCGATACTGCCTGTCCTGCAGGTCGAATTGCATCCGTAAGAAAGCCTCAATCGTCTGCTGGGGCCAACCGGTCACTGATAACTCGTCCAGTCGCGTCGAACTGTAGACGTGGGCCAAGAAGTCTCTGTCGTCGGACCCGACGGGCCGAAGGCTGACTCGCGAGACCTTGAGTGGACTGACCTTGAAGGCCATATCGGAACTCGTCAACGGATCGGGCCGAGTTCGACAGGCTCCGGACCACCGCGTGTGGTCAAGGTTTCTGAGGCCACTCTCCTTCGGTCGCGATGAAGAAGGCAACGGTCAGCAAGGGCTGCCGGTTCTCATGGGCAGAGGGAGTCTGAGTGCCCGAGGCTGCCAAAGCCTCGGGGGCCAGGGGCACGAGGGGATCGCCTGACGCGTACGGCAAGTAGACACCCGTGTTGGGTCTGAACGCCAGGTAGTTGTTGGCCGGCGTCGGCGTCGTTCCCTTCTGCTGCTGCGAGACCATGACATCATGGTTGTGGCTCGGGAACTGTGCCATGGTCAAAGAGACACTTGCTTCCCCGCCGTTTTGACCAACCTTGCGCGGCGTCAAGATGGGACCCTGGCCCGAGCCCATGGGCGCCCGATCTCTCAGGTCTGGAACGCCAAAGGTGGTCTTTCCGTCGCCGCCGTAGATTGTACCCAGGAGCGCGGCCAGTGCCTGGTACTGCTGGATCTGCAGCAATTGCCCATTGCACGGCACCCAACCGACGAATCCGGTAGCGAAGCCAGGGGCGGAGTAGGGGAAAATTCGAATTTCTCCAACGAATTGATCGGACATAGGCGTTCAGCGGCGCTATTGAGGCCTCATGGCCTGGAAGGATAGAGGCCGTTACAGCAGATGATGAAGTTGACACACAGAAACGGCATCACATTGTCGTGTGGCAGTCCCTGCCCGGCCTGGGACACGGTATCTGCCAAAGGAACCAGCTTGGTGGTGACAGTATCGTAGAGCCCCGTCGCCTGGGCGAGGATCTGCCCTTGCGGGGAGGACGTGGTCGCGCTCGCAGATGATGCCTGTAGAGCATGCGTATGAGAAGGGAGCCCAGCCATTGGAACGGCCACGGTCTCCGAGCCGGTCGACTGTCCCAGAACACGGGGTGTGAGTTTGGTTCCCTGTCCCTGGCCCATGGGAAGCCGTCCACGCAGATCGGGCAGGTTGAAAGTGGTCGTTCCATCGCCCCCATAGGTCGTGCCGATGAGGCTGTAAAGCACCTGATACGCCTGTATGCTCTGGGCACTGCCGTCGCACAGCAGCCAGTTGACAGGAGCGTAAGTACCTGCGAACATCCGGATTTCGCCGACGAATGCCTCGCTCATGGGATCAGTTCCTCATAGGGTAGCTGCCTTGGATTGCAATGCAGAAGTTCAAGACCAGGCTGGGTTGCATGTTGTTGTGGCCTTCATTGCCGCCCGTGGCACTCACGGCACTCGCGCCCATGGCGACAGTTGGAGTGCTCGGTGGGCCGTAGAGCGAGATGGGCACTGGGGTCGGCGGCGTTGGAGTGGTAATCTGGACTACGTTCGCAACGACCGGCTCGCTGGACGGATTCACTTTGGTGCCATTGCTCGATGAACCGCTGGCCTGGTGCGTGTGCTGCGGGAGATTGACGACGGTCAATTGCACCTGCTCCGCACCCGCCTGTTGTGCTTGCCGGTAACTGTAGGTCGGACCCGGACACACCGGGACGCGCCCTCGAAGGTCCGGCAGCGCAAAGGTCGTCTTCCCGTCGCCCCCATAAGTACTTCCAATCAGGGAAAACAAGGCCTGATTCTGATTGACAGGAAGCAACGAGCCATCACAGAGGTGCCAGTACTGCGGGTTGAATCCGAATGCGAATAGCCGAATCTCACCAAGATGTGGATCCGCCATGCATCACCCCGGCGCTGCGGGCGCCCTCTTCGATTGTTGGACCGACCACTAACGAATAGTGTAGTTTGATGACAGTATGCGCGGGCGAGATTGGCTCGTCAAGAACTCTGAGGAAAAGGTCGTAAGTGCTACCCAGTTTTGTCGAGCCGGCTGAGATCGTTCGAACTCCGGTCGCAAGCTCTCTTCCAGAGGCCACGGTTCAGGGTGCTCTGTGGCAAGCGGGTACTCGGAGCTTCCTTCTCGAGGTCCCGGGCATCGCCCGCTATCTAGTATCGGACGGGAAGCGAATCGCGATCGAATCGGCGCCCGGGGCCGACGAGACGCAGGTCGAGTACTTTCTGCGCAAGACGCCCCTGGCCGCGATGCTCTACCAGCGGGGAATGCTCGTTTTCCATGCCGCGGCCGCGGCGACGCCGCAAGGGGCCGTGCTCATAGCCGGGGACTCGGCCTGCGGCAAGTCGACGATCTTGGCGGCCCTGCTCGCAGCTGGGTGGGCCCTACTCGCGGACGACCTGGCCCCGGTGCGGATTGACGATGACGGCCAGGCTTACTCTGTGCCCACCTCGGGAGAAGTCGTTCTCTGGCAACGGTCGCTAGACATTCTGGGAGCTGTGTCGCCGGAACCTTGGCGACTTCGTCCAACCTGGCGACCGAACCGTCAGGTTGCCGATTTCAGAGATCGGCTGGCTGGCACTCTCGTTCCGCTCCGGGCGGCGATTTGCCTGAAGCCTCGCTCCGATGGCACGCATAAAGTCGATGTCATTCAGGGCTGGAGACGTCTCGCCTGGCTGGGCGGCATCACCTACAACTATCGAGTTCTCGAGGCGCTGGCACCGCCGCTCGCGTACTTTCGATGTGCTGCGGCCCTGGGCAGGGCGGTGGAGTGTAAGACGCTCCACTATCCCCTTGGCGAGCGTGGCCTCGAGATGCTATCCGCGAAGTTGATTGGCGCACTCACGGGCCTCGATGCACGGAAGTGACCTGCCCTGGAGCCCTAGATATGTCCCAGATCGTCTGGCTAGCGTCCTATCCCAAGTCCGGCAACACGTGGGTTCGGGCCTTTCTCACCAACTACCTGTCCGGCGATGCCCAGCCGGCTGCTATCGACTCGCTCGATGTCGGGGTGATTGCCTCATCCCGCAATTGCTTCGACGAATGGGTGGGCGTCGAAGCTGCGGAGCTGGACGACCCTCTGGTGAACAGGATTCGTCCCGCGGTCTACCGCGCCATGGCGCGCAACGCTTCGACGACACTCTTCCTGAAGGTGCACGACGCGTGGTCCCTCACGGATAGAGCAGAGAGCTTGTTTCCGGCGGATGTCACTCGGTGCGCGATTTACATCGTGCGCAACCCGCTCGATGTCGCGGTCTCAGCCGCGCACCACAATGGCTCCAGTCTGCTCGAATCTGTGGGCAACTTGTGTGACAGATTCCACGCGCTCGGGCGTTCCGAACGGGGGGTGCGTTCCCAGCTGCCGGCCACTCTGCGCTGCTGGAGCGGACACGTCAGAAGCTGGCTCGAAGAGTCCGCCCTCCCCGTGCACCCGGTTCGATACGAAGACTTGCTCGACCATCCGGAAGAGACTTTCGGTGCCCTGGTGTGTGCAGCAGGATTGCCCCATGACTCGGCGCGACTGCGTGTGGCGATTGCCAACTCCCGGTTCACGGAGCTTGCAGGGCAGGAGAGAGCTCGGGGTTTTCATGAGCGTCTCGAGGTCGCCTCGGCCCCGTTCTTCAGGCGCGGAAAGGCGGGCACCTGGCGAGATGAGCTTCCGCCGGAACTGGTGTCGCGCTTGCTGGAGGCGCACGGGGAGATGATGATCCGGCTCGGGTACGAGATCTCCCGCGTCCCTTGATTTGACAGTCTCTCCAGGCTCGACTAGGCTGCCGCCGACATGACACCAACCGACCGCTTCACATCCAACTCGACCGCTTCACATCCAACTCCATGGTCGAGCGTGGCGACCGCGTGGCCGTCGAGGAGATCGACGGCGACCTTCTCATGGCTGCCCCCGAGGCCGGGGATTACTACGGCATCAGCGCAACGGCAAAGCGCATCTGGGAGCTGCTGGAGCAGCCTGTGACGGTCGACGAGTTGTGCGCGAAACTCGCGTCCGAGTACGACGGCGACCTCGAGGAGATTCGAAGGGAAGCGCTCGAGTTCCTCGGCGAGTTGCTGCACCACGGCCTGATTCGCGTGGTCGAGACCAAGTCGTAGCGGGTCACAGGTGGCAACACCCCTCGGCGGGGAGGCTCTCGAATCTCGCTACCTCGAGTGAGCGAACCAGTTTTCTCTTCGTGTCCCGCCACGACCCGGGTATGCTTCGAGCACAGGTAATCCAGGATACGGAATCCATCGGTCGAAGCAGCCCCCGACGACCTCCCGAACTTCTTGAGAGGAGCCCAGCATGTCCGGAACACCCGCAGATTCCACACTGATTTCGGCTCTCAACTCGCCGCAGTACGCCCTCACCTATCTGGCTCTGGCGTCGCTGGCGTATACCGACGTGCAGACCCCCGATCCCGCACCGCCGCAACCGGATGTCGCCACCGGCATCAAGAACGCGCTGGAAGGCCCGGCAGGAGCGACGCCGCTGCTCCCGGCGATCGCGGACTATCCCGGCACCTTTTCTCTGACCTGGGGACCGGGCTACGGCACTGCCGCGAGCCCGACGGACTATTCGAACCTGGCCTTTGTCGCGACCTACTCGCAAGGCGGCAAGCCGTTGTTCTTGGTGGTTTCGATCCGAGGCACGGATGTGAGGGATCTCATCAAGGCCGGCATCATCAACCAAGTCTGGCAAGACATCGACGCTCTGAACCAGGTGCAGTGGCCCGCGGGCTCCTCGGCGAATCCGCTGCCATACGTGGCGAAGGGATCCCACGATGGGCTCTTCAACAAGATCTTGCAGCTCGTGCCGATCGGCGATGCCGTGAACGTCGGGACGACGCTGCAGACGTTTCTCAGCTCCCAGATCATGAGCAATGTGCCGATCGTTGTCACCGGTCACAGTCTCGGCGCATGCCAGGCGACGATGCTGGCGACTTGGATGAAGTCGCAGTCCGGCTGCGTGGCGCCCATCATCCCGCAGCCGTTTGCGCCGCCGACGGCGGGTACGCAGGGGTTCTACAATCTCTACACGACGAACTTCCCGGGCTCGATCGCCTGGGCGAACCCCTGGGACCTGGTGCCGTACGCTTTCTGGAACATGGACCAGATGAAACAGCTCTGGGGCGGCGAGAGCCCGGGCGGGCAATCGTACGGTGGACCTCCCCTCGACAAGAGCACGTTCGGATTGGTTGTCCGGGGATTCGTGGAGCATTTCGATAAAGCCGTGAAGAACGGTTCGGTGACGCCTTACGTGCAGATCCCATATGCAAAGCTGGGCCCCTACACGGGAAGCATCGGGACACCGTCGATGCTCTCGAGCTTCTTTGCGAACATGAAAGAGCCGGTGCCCGGCGACGCGTGGATGGCGCAACTGGAGTGGCAGCACTTTCCGCCGTGCTACTACAACCTGGTTTCCCGCGCCAAGGGCGTGAACCCGTACCCCATCTATCCGCCGGGCAGCGAGGTCGTCCCGCCGCTGTTGAGCTGAGGGCGCCGCTCGTTTGGGGCTTACGGAAGCGGGGAAGGTCAGTCCCCTTCCGGAAGCAGTGATCAACCGGAGCGCTTACGAGCCGCGATGAGCCGTCGGACGACTTCGTAGATTCCAACGACTGCTGAAGATCCCATGGCCAATCAAGACCTGTTGACGACATTCGCCGAGGGTGCGCTTACAATCTCGTGGGAGCAACGGGCGATTGCGTGCCGAGAGCGGGGGCTCCATCGTCATGTACGACGGTGGGCTCTACATCACCATATGTTCGCCGCCGGGGCAGTCGGGCAAGTCGCAGCGGACGGCCACAGGGACTGAATTCCTGGTGCGCGTGTTTCCTCCGGGAGTGGTTGCCGCCAACGAGTCGGGCACGGCTCTGACGGTACGGAATCTGCGCTGGCTGCCGGGAGCACGCTGGGCGATATCGCTTCACGCGCGGGGGGGGCAGTTGCTCGAGTCCAGCGAGTTTACGGTTCCACCAGTAGCCGCGCCGGCAGCAGAGCAAGACCCTGGCATCATTGCAGGAAGCAAAGAGAGTGGAATGTCACTAGCCGATCTCATGATCAGCCTCGAGAAGGCTTCAGGCGATAACTTACGATTTCCGCTCCTTTCGAGCGCACCAGTCCGCTGCCGGCTCTTCGCAAGAAACGGGGAGCTTGGCTCGAGGATACGGACCGTTTCCTGATGCGTGGAAAGCCGATCGTGAAAGCGGAGGAGAGCCTCCAGACCATCGGCGATGTTGTTTCAACGGACACACCCGCCACGGGTTTCAAGACCAGTATTGAGCTTGGGCAGGTAGGTGCAACGCAAGCAGGTTCTTCCGTGGGGACGCTTCCCGCATCCCGGGGAAGCCTGGAACCAATGCCGAGCCGCACGGAGGAGCTTGTCTCGCGCCTGCGGGCGGGAAGAAGTGCCGTGCTGCAAAGTTGCTCCCAGTTGTCGAATGGCGAACGGCTGGGATTGCTGAAACACCTGGGCGGCTTGCGCGGGCTCGTCATGAACTCGGACTTCATGGGCACAGACACGCAGACGCACCCGGCGATCGACTGGGCGCACCGGGACGTGATGATGCTGAGCGCGGGCGAATTTCTTGACGCGGTGCCTGCAGCGGTTCGATCCCGAGCGGCTTCTGCACCGCGCGGCGGCGGCCGAATCCGTGCTCTCGCGCTTCCCCGCCTCGATGCGGGTCGGAACCGGCCTCGAGGCGCCTTCCTGGTGGTTGGCGCCGCTGCTGGCGCCGGAACCTGGGCCACCCAGGGGGACGCGGGCATTCCTGTGAGGAGTTTCGTAGGGTGATACCGAAGCTCGTCCACGCCGCGTGAAGTCCTCCGCGGTGCCTCAGCCGGGCGGGCCCTAGGGGGCCCTGCGGCGCCAGAGGAGCCAGAGATGGGCCGGCAGCGCGAGCGAGATCACGACAAGCGCGATGACCTGGGAGACCGAGAACATGCCGAAGAAAACCGGACCGCGCGGGTCATCGCGCAGCAACTCGAGCCCGAATCGGCTGAACCCGTAACCGTAGGAGTACAAGGCAATGACGCCCCCGGTTGGACGGAACTCCCTGGCGTAGTACCAGGTCAGCACGGCGAACAGGAGGAGGCAGAGACCGGCTTCGTAGAGCTGGGTGGGATGTCGCGCAAGAGAGTCGGGCGCCGTCAACGGAAAAGCGACCGCCCACGGAAGCGTGGAGGGCCCCCCATAACAGCAGCCCGCCAGCAGGCATCCCAGGCGGCCGATCGCCTGGCCCAGGGCGATCGAGGGTGCCGCGATGGCGGCACACATCGGAAAAGGTAGTCCCATCACCAGGCAGTAGAGCCAACAGGTCGCAAAGGCAGCCAGGAAGCCGCTGTAGAAGGCCTTCGCATCCGAGCCGACGAGGACGTCTCCCAGCCAGCCCGGGTACCCTCCTCTCCAGGCCATCCCGAGCTCCAGGAGTTGCGAGCCGAAGTACCCGCTCAGGAACAGCAGGATCTCCCCCCTGTAGACGACCGGCATGGGAAGCCCGCGCTGCCGGCAACGCCGGTTGCCGAGCTCGATGGCGGCCAGGAAGGCGGCGACGAGCATCGCGTCGTAGGCGTACAACCGCCACGAGCCGAGGGTCAGGAGCACCGGGTACACGTCTGGGACAGCTTGCAGGAGGTAACCCGAGAAATCCAGGGACACACGCTCACGCACTCATGGATCTCTGAGACCCCGCACAAGTACTGGATGTACTTCATTCCTCTCAGGGGCTTCGCCCCCGAACCCCTACCAAGGGGACCTGTCCCCCTGGACCCCCACTTGATGCGAGTTTTCCTGTTGGCGGCGCTTGCCAGGGAGTTCTGGACTCAAGAGGTCTTTCGAAAGATCCGTGCATGCGTGAGGACACACGACTCCTTCCGCCCGAGGCGAAATGAGTCGTGTGTCCCTGGATTTCCTACCGGGGCGAGACGGGTGGGCCCTCGGCGGTCCTGCGGCGCCAGAGGAGCCACCACACGGGGATCATCGACAAGAGCCAGTTCAGGAGCCGGTCGAGACTGAGCGAGCGGGCGGAGAACAGGGCGCACCCTCCTCCGGAGTCGACCGCGGAGCCGGTGTTGGCAGCGGTGGCGGCCGACGCGCCCTGCTCCAGGTCCACAACCACCGGCAGGCTGCGATCCGAACCCGTATCGGTGAAGAGCGTGAACTGATAGCGGCGGGGTTTGCCGTCGGAAAGCCGGGGTGCCGTGAAGAAGGTCTTGACCGCGTGGGGATTGTCGATGGCCACGGTTGGCCCGCGGGTTTGACGCCACAGGTACTTGAGCGGGCGGCTCGTGAAGCGGGCGCTGGCAGCGACCGACCGTGTCGCGTCGAGCGTGACCCGCCGCTGCTCGGCCGTGCCCGTTATCGGAATGCTGACGGGAAACAGATCGGCCGCTGCGACGGGGACCTTGTTCGCCAGGCCGTCCACAATGACATTCGCGCGTAGGTTGCCCAGATCCCGAGAACTGCCGGAGCAGCCCGATGAGCTGCTCTTGTAAGCATTCAGGTTGATAGTGTGAACTCTCGAGGTGGTCGGCGAGAACGCGAACACGCTCGTGAGCCGGACCTTATCGGTGATGATGTCGCCCACCTGAGAGGTAGAGAGCACTGTGGTTCTTTGCAGGCTCCGATCAACCCGGACTTGGGGGCTGTCATAGGCCAGGCTCGCGAAGAGGCTGTACTGATCCAATGTGTCGACTGTAATGAACCCAAAGCGGTTCCTGATTTCTTTCCTGACTTCGAGTGGCTCTACTGTGGCTGTCAGGGTGACCGTGGTCGGCAAGGTGACACGCAGGGGGATCTCGGTAACGTTCAGCTTGTCGTCGACACGGGCGGAGCCGACTTCGGACGTGCCGGTGGCCGTCACGACAAGTTCGCCATGCGGCAGGACAGCCCCCCCGGAAGAGACGAGTACCATGGCATTGACTTTGGCGCTCTCGAGGCCACCCGGGGTGGTGACCCGAAGCCCAAAAGCGTAGTTACCCGAACGCGTGGGCACCAGACTCACCACGGGAGCGGTGGTCCCTGGCTCGAGGACCACGCTGGGGCCGCGGACTTGCGACCAGGAGTATCGAAGCCGGAGCAGATCCTGCGGGTCGGCGACGAACGAGTTCGTACCGTTCAGGACAATGCGGGAGCCGGGAGTGAAGCTGAGGATGGCACCGGAACGGTTCGCCTTCCGGAACAGGAGCAGATCCTCGACGTCGATGTCCGCGACCGGATCGAGACTGGCGGCATCCTGGATGTCGATGGTAACGCGATCGGGAAGGCTGGCGACTCCATTCGCCTGCGTGACGATCAGCTCGAAGGTGTAGGAACCCGCGCGGTCCGGAACGAACGTCGGCGTCACGGTCGTGGGACCGGCAAGAGTTGCGAGCGAGGAGCCCGCTGGCACGAGCAATCGCTGTTCGGCATCCCGGGCGACGGTCCACCGGTAGGTCAGAGGTTCGTCGAGCGAGCTGGAGCTCTCATGCCCGGACAGCCGAATGAACGCATTGCGCCGATCCGGATCGTCCGGCTCCGGGACGGATGCCTCGATGCCGCCGGACACGAAACGAACCGTGTAGCTCAGATCGACGCCCGCATTTGCGGTGGGGAACAGGTTCTTCGGATCGGCGGCAACGATTTCGACCGTGGACGTCGAGGAGGTGGCCTGTCCGTCGCTCACGTTCAAACCGACGACGTAGCGGCCAGCCGCGGCCAGGGGTGGGGAGCTCCTGGCTACGGGCAGGGTGTCCGTTCGCAGGCGTAGCGACGCCACGGAGGAGTCGGCTCCGGCGACGGTGGCCAGCGTGCTCGCACCGGTCGACGCGACCGACAGGTCAGGGGCGGCCAGCAGCTTCCATCGATAGGAGAGAGCATCCAGGTTCGCATCCGATGAAGTGCCTCCATCCAGGGCCACGATCGCTGTCGTGACGATCGCCGCCGGCGCGTCGGTTCGAGGCAGGTTGATGGCCGCCGGCTCGATCGCCTCGGCCGTGGGGGGAGCATTGGCAATGGCGAAGCGGAACGACGCGCTGGCCGTGCGTTCGCTCGCGTCCGCGACGGTCAGCACCAGCCGGTAGGTGCCGCGGCGCGTGGCGGAGTATCCGATTGCGGACTCACTGGCGGAGAAGTCGCTTGCGCCCGCCGGGCGCTCCTCGAGACTCCAGCGGTAGCTCGCGACCCCGGTGGTTCCGGCGGTGGAGGCGCTGCCGTCCAGCTCGACAACTATGGGCGCACTTTCGGGGACACCATCCGCCCTCTTGCCGGGGAACCCGGTGATCACACGGATGCTGGCCACGGGCGCGGCCGGTGCAGGTGACGGGGACGTGGCTACCGTGAAGGTCCGCTCCAGCGGCTGTTCGGTAAGTACTTCTCCCGAGTCCCCCTTCGCCGCCAGCGAGATCGTGAAGGAGCCATCGTCGACCTGCCGGCCGGCGATGGTGCGGGCGAAGGTCCAGACGGTGCGGTCGAAGCTCGCGAGCTGCATGGCTGCCGAGAACACATCGTTGTCGGTGGCGTCCGGCCTCCCTCCGGCGATGGTGATCGCCGGAGTTTCCGGAGAGATGGGCATCGAGAAGGTGGCCGTCACGGCGAATGCACCGTCGCCGTACGCGCGATCCGCGCGGTCGAAGGTCAGGTTAGCCGTCGGACCCGCAGTCTGGACGAGAACGGTCGCAGCGAGCGGTTGCGTGAGGCTCGCGTCGGCGCCGCTGGAGGCGTCGCTTGCCTGCACCGTGTAGCTGGCGCCGTGCGAACCCAGGGCCGCCGTCGTGCCCACCGCGACGCTGTAGGTGAAGACGCTCGACGCCCCACCGGCGATGGTGGTGCCTCCGCCGGTTTGCGTCGCCGTGAGATCTCCTTGCGGCGCGAATGTCAGTGCCGTCGACGTGATGTTCGCCGTGGCGCCCCCGGTGTTCGTCACCGTGATCGCGGCCGTGAACGTCTGGCCGCGGCTGACCGTGCCGGGAGCCGTGAGCGCGCTGAAGGTGAGCACAGGCGGAGTCTGCACGGTGACGACCGGCGTGACGGCCTGGGTCGAGCTCGCGTCGGCGCTGCTGTTGGCATCCATCGCGCTGACCGTGAGCGTCGCCGCGTGCGCGACGGCGCTCGCACTGGCCCCGACGGTTACCGAGTAGGTGAAGACGCTCGACGCCCCACCGGCGATGGTGGTGCTTCCGCCGGTCTGCGTCGCCGTGAGATCTCCTTCCGGCGCGAATGTCAGTGCCGTCGACGTGATGTTCGCCGTGGCGCCCCCGGTGTTCGTCACCGTGATCGCAGCCGTGAACGTCTGGCCTCGGCTGACCGTGCCGGGAGCCGTGAGCGCGCTGAAGGTGAGCGCAGGCGGAGTCTGGATCGTGACCGTCGGCATGACGCCCTGCGTGTGGCTGGCGTCGGCGCCACTGATGTTGTCCTTCGCCAGGACCGAGTAGGTCGGCGTGTGCACCACGGCGCTCGCCGTGGCCCCGGCCGTCACCGCGTACGTGAAGGTGCTCGTCGCCCCGGCCGCCAGCGCCGTGGCCCCGCCCGTCTGCGTTGAAGTGAGATCCCCCGAGGGCGAAAAGGTGAGCGCCGTGGAGGTGATGTCTGCCGTCGTGCCCCCCGTGTTCGTCACGATCATGGAAGCGCTGAAGGTCTGTCCGCGCGTCACGACCGATGGAGCCGTGAGCGCGCTGAAGGTGAGCGCGGGCGGAATGCGCACGGTCCAGCTCGTGCTTGCGGTGTTGGTGACGGGGGCAGGATTGCTGGTGACGGCGTCGTTGGCGCTGACGGTCGCGGTGATCGTGCGTGAGCCCGCGACCGGGTTCGAGCCGACGCCCACGGTGAACGCCAGCGTGGCCGAGGCGCCGGATGCGAGCGTCGTCGTGTTGGAGACGGAGGCCGGGGCCGAATAGCTCGACTGGTCGCTTCCGAAATTGAGAGTCGCCGTCAACGCCGAGGCCCCGTTGCCGGCGCCAATTGCATAGACCCAGGTGTCGTTGAAGACCGAGGCACCCTGGCCCGCGAAGAGGAGGACCTGCTGGCGCGCGGCATCGAACTCCAGGGCCGTGAAGACGCGCTGGGCCGGCTGGTTCGTGCCCGGCGTGGCCGTGTCGGCCAGAGTTTTCGTCCAGGAAGTGCCATTCCATTCCCAGGTGTCGTTGAGGATGCCGAACGCGCCGCCGCCGAAGAGAATCGTGAGCTGCCGGCCACTGTCGTAGGCAAGCCCATGGCTGTTGCGCTGCGTGGGTTGGTTGGCGCCCGGCGTGGCCGTATCTGCCTGCACGTTCGTCCAGGTCGTCCCGCTGCGCTCCCAGGTGTCGTTGAGAGAGGCGGCAAGGTTGTCGGCGCCTCCGAAGAGCACGAGCCGCTGGCGGACGCTGTCCCAGGCCATGACATGCGAGTTGCGCTGGACGGGCTGGTTGGCGCCCGGCGTGGCCGTGTCCGCTTGCAAGAGGGTCCAGCTCGTGCCGTCCCACTCCCACGTGTCGTTGGTGGATGCGGCGCCTGCGCTGCCCCCGAAGAGGACGGTGCGCTGCCGGGTGCTGTCGAAGGCCATGGCGTGGGAGATGCGCCGGGAGGGCTGAATTCTCCCCCCCGAAGAGGACGACCCGCTGCCGGACACTGTCGTAGGCCAAGGCGGGGTAACTGCGCTGAGGGGGCTGGTTCGTCCCCGGCGACCCGGTGTCGGGCTGCAGTTGGGTAAACCCCGGCAACCCCGTGCTGGTGTTCCTCACGCTCACCTGCACTCCGATGCCGGTCTGCCCCGGAATGACCGTGGTTGCCGATGCCGTGATCCCCGTAACTTCGAGTGCGGCGTTCACCCCTCCCAGAACGTGTCCGGCGGGAGTTGCGATCCCCACGAAAACAAGCAGGAGCAGGCCGCCCTGCAACTCCCGACACGACATTTGGGACCTCCTTGAAGGCTTTGTCCGTGGCGTACCGCGCACCCGCACCGCCGACCCGCCCAACACGTGCCAGCCTGCGGCATGGTAGCATGGGTTACAGAAACTCCCCCTCCTATGGGGCCTCGAGACGGATGGACTCCACCTTGAGGAAGATCTGCTCCGGAGCGCGCCAGCGGACGTCTACCGAAAGGAGCGTTTCGGTCGGAATGCCGAGGTGGGCCTGGTTGGCGATCAGCACCGGCGCCGCCACCGCCCAGAGTGTTCCTCCGCGCGCCGCGCTTCCAAACTCGGGCTTCGGGCCTGTAGCCTGACCGCGCACCCCGTGGCCGCGCTTGCGCGCGAGCCGGCCGGCTCGGGGCCACTCCGCATGCAGCCCGAAGCCCCAGAGGAATCGCCCGCCACCGCCCAGGCACCCGTTTCGACGGGGTCGAGGGTGGTTCGCAACAGCCTCTGGAACACTCTCAATTTCGCGATCACGCTGCCGATCGGGCTCTACCTGACGCCGTTCGTGTTCGGCAGCCTGGGCGATGCCGACTACGGCGTCTGGGCGATGATCGGGACGTTCACGAGCCTGACGTCGCTGGCCAACCTGGGCATCTCGACGGCCTTGACGCACTTCGTCGCCGCGCACCACGCGCGCGGCGAGACTGACATCATCGACCGCAAGGTGAACACGGCCTTCGTGGTCTACTGCATCGTTGCAGCGCTGGTCTCGGCGGTCCTGATGCCGCTGATGCCCTGGCTGGCGCGGACCTTTTTCCAGGTTCCGCCGGCGCGCATCCCGCAGATCGTCCTGTATCTGCGCGCGAGCACGCTCGCCTTCTTCGCCGTGCTCGTCTTCACGGGCCACTTCTCCATCTTCCAGGGGCTGCAGCGGTTCGATCTGCTCAACATCAACGCCATCGCCTGGTCGCTGGTGTCGCTCGGCGGCACGGTCTGGCTGCTGGGCGCGGGCTATGGATTGGAAGGGCTGGTCTGGTTCTCGGCGGCGCAGATGCTGGTCTCGATCGCCATCTGCTGGCTCCTGATGAAGTCGATTCTGCCGGCGGTGGGCCTGAGGCCGTGGCGGTTCTGCGCCGCCGATGCGGCGGAGATCCTCCGCTACAGCGTGCACGTATTCCTGGGGAGTCTCTCCGGGCTGATGATGGCGCAGCTGGACCGGCTGCTGATCGGCTACTTCCTGGAGATCCGCTATGCCGGGTACTACCAGGTGCCGTCGGACCTGGTGACGAAGGCGCGCGCGATCCCGTCGAACTTGATCGGGCCGCTGATGGCGGCGGCGTCGCACCTGGCGGCAAAGGAAGAGACCGAAAAGGTCCGCCAGCTCTACTTGCGCGGGCTCCGCTACGCCCTCATCCTCGGCCTACCGGGCTTTCTCTGGCTGGTGCAGTTCGCAGCGCCGTTCGTGACGGCCTGGATCGGACCGGGCAAGGCGGAGATGGTGATGACGCTGCAGGTCCTGGCGCTGGCCCATCTGGCCAACGTGCTGACCGGGCCGGGAACGCAGGTGCTCGCGGGACTGGGCGCGCCGCAGTACGGGATGTGGGTGGGGATGGGAGCGCTCGCGCTGAACCTGATCGTGACGGTGGCGACGGTGCGCGAGCTCGGCTACCTGGCGGTGGTGCTGGGAGTGGCGGCGGGCTACGGGCTGGCGGCGCTCTGCTTCTTCCCGGTCGCCCACCGCCGGCTCTCGGTGACGTCGCTGGAGGTGCTCTCGAGCGCGGTCTGGCTGCCTGCCGCGGCCGGCGCGCTGGCCTCGTGCGTGATGTACGTTGCCGGCGCCAGCGCGTGGGCCACGAGCTTCGCGAAGGTCCTGCTGACCATCCCCGCATACTCGGCCGCCTACGGAGCGTCTCTCCTGCTGCTCGGGTTCCCGGGCGAGCAGGATCGCCAGCTCGTGGAGCGCCACCTGCCGGCCTGGGTCGGCCGCCTGCCCGGAGTGCGCCGGTGAAGCTCACGCTGTTCTCGCACGATCTCTCGTCGAACGCCTTCGGCCGCGCCTACCTGCTGGCCGACGTGCTGCGGCGCACCCACGACGTCGAGGTCGTCGGACCCACCTTCGGCGACGGCCTCTGGCCACCCTGCGCCAACCCGCCCTTCCCCGTCCGCGCCTATCCCGGCGGCCGGTGGCCCGGCTTCTGCGCCACCGCGCACCGCATCGCCCGCGAGGCGCAAGGCCAGCTCCTGCTGGCGGTCAAGGCGATGCCGACCAGCTATGGCCTGGCGCTGCTGGCGCGCCGCCAGACCCCGCGACCGCTGATCCTCGACACGGACGACTGGGAGCTCGGGTTCTACGAGGCCGAGGAGGAAGAGCGCGGACTTTCGGGCCCCGTGCGGTTCGTCAAGGGACTGCTGCCGGGCCGCCATCCAAACTCGAAGGCGCTGGTCGCCCTGATGGAGCGCTTGACTCCTCTTGCCGACGCAGGCACGACGGTCTCCGACTTCCTGCGGCACCGCTATCGCCCCGACGCCCTCATCGTCCCGCACGCACGCGACACCGACGCGCTCGACCCCGCGCGCTTCCCCCCCGATGAGGCCCGCCGACGCCTGGGGCTGGACGGCCTGACCGTCGTGATGTTCCTGGGCACCGCGCATCCCCACAAGGGCGTCGAGGACCTGGTCGAGGCCGTCGCGAGCCTCGCCAGGCCTGCCACGACCGCCGTCCTGGTCGGCACGCCGCCCGAAGCGCCGCTCATCGCCGGCCTGGCCGCACGCCATCCCGGGTTCGTCCGCGCCTTCGGCCCCGTCCCCTTCTCCGAGCTGCCCGCCTGGCTCGCCGCCGCCCACGTCGTGGTGCTCCCCCAGCGCCAGGACGTCCGCGCAGCCGGCCAGGTCCCCGCCAAGCTCACCGACGCCCTCGCGCTCGCCAAGCCCGTCATCCTCACCGACCTCCCCCCTCAGGTCGACGCCGCCGGCGGCGCCGCCGTCGTCGTCCCGCCCGGCGACCCTCGTGCCCTGGCCGCCGCGCTCGCCGCCCTGCTCGACGACCCCGCCCGGCAGGCCACCCTTGCCGCCGCCGCCCGCCATCGGGCCGTCCACCACCTGGGCTACGGCCCCGCCGCCCGCGCCCTGGACGAAGCCAGCGCGCTGGCCCTCGAGCATTTCTCCGCCACTCGCCGGAGCCGTTGACTCCTCGACAGTCCTCGATCCTCCGGCTGTCATCGAGCCCGCAAAGAAACGGGGGTCCAGGGGGCCTCCGGCCCCTTGGCCGGGGTTCGGGGGAGGAACCCCCGACTGCGATACGTACCACTCCCCCTACGTCCCGTACCCGACGTAGCCCCGAACTCCCTTCCGCCAGAGCGCCAGAAACACCGCCAGCAGTGCCACGAGCCAGAAGAGCCCGATCGCCCCGTGCCAGGCCACGCCCGGCGGCTCCAACCGCCCCATCATCGCCTGGATCGGCACCCAGATCAGCAGCGGAAACGGCGTCCACGCCAGCGCGTCCGCGACGCCGGCAGAGAAAACGGTGAGCGGCAGCACGCCCCCGCTCGCCAGCCGCACGACCAGATCGACCGCATGGACCAGCCCCATGATCTGCAGCATCCAGAACGCGGCCGTACCGACAATCAACCTGAGCAGCGTCTGCACGCCCACGGCCAGCACCATCAAGAACGCGAACCCGCCCACCCCCGGAAGTCTCCCCAGCGCCACCGTCGTCACCAGGAAGGCCACCGGCGTCAGTACGACCAGGTTCACCACCGCCGGCGCCAGCTCGCGGCCCGCGATCGCCGCCCACGGCACGGCCGGCCGCACAAGGTAGAGCGCGAGCCCCCCCGACGCAATCTCGGACTCGAGCCGGAAGCTGACGAAACGCGACGGCCCGACGCGTGCAACCAGCAAGGCCAGCGCATAGTAGGCCAACGCCTCGCGGTGGGTCATCGCGCCCGCGCCCTCCGTCAGGAAGAGCCGCCACATGAGGTAAGTGATCGCCACCTCGATCGGGTAAGTCGCCAGCCCGATGACGCAGTCGAACAGGTACGCGCGCGACGCCCGCAGCCCGACCTGCAAGTAGGCCGTGAAACTCGTCAGGGTTCGAAGAACGGCGCCGCGCATCATCCGCCTGGGCTCTGGTAGGCGTCGAGCCCCGCGCGCCAGAGCCGCTCCTGCGCCCAGGCCCATCCCGCGAGCACGGCCAGACTGGCCGCGCAGACGGCCAAGAGCGACGTCCACGAAGCCCCGCCCGCCGCGAAGCGCGCCGGGTAGGTGACCGCCAGCAGAAGCGGCGCCGCCAGCGTCAACGCGAGCTGCGCTACCCCTGGCAGGGCGTCGAGCGGAAAACGGTAGAAGCCATAGAAGAGATCCAGGAAGGCCAGGATCGCGTCGCTCTTGTCGAGCCAGAAGGCCGCGTAGCACCACACGAGCTGGATGCACGCGAAGGCGGCAAGCCCGACCAGCATCGCCGCCAGCCCCGCCGCCAGGCGCCCGGCGTCCAGCTCGATTCCGCGCGCCCTCATGTAAAGAATGAGCGGCACCAGCGCCAGCAACCGGTTCAGCAGCTCCTCGGGTTTCAGCGACGCGGCGAGGTGGGCGATGCGGGGGTCGACGGGCCGCGCCAGCCATGTGTCGAGCCGGCCGTTACGGACGATGGCGTGGAACGAATGGAACCCCATGAAGAGCGAATGGAAGAGCGCCAGGAAGAGATTGCCGAAGAGGTGAAGAACGAGCACGTCGTCGAAGCTCCAGCCCGCGAAGCTCGGGAGCCGGGTGAAGAGATGGCGCCAGAGCACCAGCGAGACGACGAGGCCTACGAGGTACGAGAGCTGCTCCAGGATGAGCGACACGGGATAGGCTGCGTGGCGCGCCAGGTTGACGCGAAAGTGGGCCAGCAGCAGATCCCGGTTGCGCGCCGCGGGCGACCGCGTGTCGCACGGCTGGGGCCCTGGCGGAGCAAACCCGCTCACGGCACCCCGCCGTAGACAGCGAGCATGACCTGGTCCATCGGGGGATCGGAGATCTCGAGATCGATCACCTCGAGCGCCTCCAGGAGCCAGGCTGTGAGCCGGGCGATTTCGTGCCCCGACGGAATCTCCAGCTGCAGCATGTCGTAGCCGCGCTCCAGCACCCGGCAACCGGCCAGTGCCTGGCCGAGCCGCTCTGCGTCGCGCACCGCCGAAAACGTGATTCGCGCCCGCTTGACGGGCAGGTATCGCGCCCGCAGCTCGCCCGGACTGCCGTCGAAGGCAACGCGCCCGGCCGCGAGGACCACGAGCCGGGTGGCCAGCGTCTCGACCTCTTCCATCTGGTGAGTCGTCAGGAGCACGGTCAGCCCCTCGGAGCGGTGAAGCTCGGAGAGGAGCTGGCGCACCGCGTCCTTGGCCTGCGCGTCGAGCCCGATGGTGGGCTCGTCGAGGAACAGGACGGACGGGCGGTGCAAGAAGCTGGCGGCTACCTCGCAGCGCATTCGCTCCCCGAGCGAGAGCGTGTAGACCCGCCGGTCGAGGAGCTTCCCGAGCCCGAAGAGAGCGTCGAATTGCTCGAGCCAGTTCCTGAATCGGTCGCCCCCGACGCCGTAGATGCGCCGGTAGACCTCGATGGCGTCCCGCACCGGCAGGTCCCAGAAGAGCAGGCTCTTCTGCCCGAAGAGGACCCCAATCCGGGCCGTGTACTCCAGGCGCTGGCGCCACGGGACCATGCCGAGACACTCGACGTGTCCGGAGCTGGGGACGAGGATGCCTGTGAGACACTTGATGGTCGTCGACTTGCCGCTTCCGTTGGGACCCACGTAGGCGACGACTTCGCCCCGGGCGACCTGGAAGGTGACGCCCGCCAGCGCCTCGACGGCTTCGAATCCTCGCAGCGCCGAGCGCAGCCAGCCCGCGCCCGCAAGCGGCTTCTTCCGCCGTCGGAAACTGCGCCGCAGGTCCCGCACGTCGATCGCAACGTCCGCCGCAGCCACACGCCGATCTTGCGACGACCGCGTCCCGTACACAACAGAAATGCGGCCCGCCGCAAAGGCCATCGAGCTGGCGACAGCGCGCCCCGGCGAGGCCCGGGGGCACGCTATCATGTGGGCGCAGTGGTACCCCTCTCGCATCACCCATGACGGCGGAAGCGCGCGCGACGGCCGCCGGTGTCGCATTTCTGGTGCTGGCAGCGGCGGCGCCACTAGCTTCGCTGGCCGGTACCACGGCGTGGGGGACGCTGGTCGCGCTCGCCCTGGCGGCCTTCGTCGGGGCGACCTGGAGATCCGCGGAGATGCCGGCCGAACCCTGGAACTGGCGGCTGGACGGACCGCTGACGGCCTACCTGCTGGCACTGGCGCTCCTGTTGCGAGTCCCATGCCTGCAGAGCGTGCCGATCACGGTCAACGCCGACGAGGGCGTCGACGGCAACACGATTCTCGACATCCTGGAAGGCAAGCCCGTGGGGCTCGTCGCCACGGAGAACTTTCGCGGCGAGACCATCGGATTCGCGCACGTCGCCGCGGCCTTCGGACGAATGCTGGGAGAGGAGGTCTGGGTTTTCCGGCTACCGGTGGCCCTGACGAACGGCCTGGGGTGCCCGGCGCTCTACGCGCTCTTGCGGCTGCTGCACGGCCGGGGCGCGGCGGCGGCCGGCGCGGTCTGGTTCGCGCTTTCCGGGTGGAACATCTGCTTTGCGAGATTGATCAACGGGATGGGCGAGATCCCGGGACTGGCAGCCGTGGCGCTCCTGCTGGCCTGCCTGGCGGTGAAACTGCGCAGCGTGCTCCTGGCGCTGGCGGCGGGGCTGGTGACGGCCGCGATCGCCCACGTCCACCTGGCGGGACTGCTGCTGGCCGGGACGCTCCTGCCGCTGGGTCTCGTGGTGTCGCGCGCCGTCGACCGCCCGGATCTGCGCCGGACCGCTCTGCTCTCGGGCGCTGCCGCCCTGGGACTCCTGCTCGGTCTGGCTCCGCTTTGGCCCTGGCTCCCGGACGTCTCGACCAGGCTTCTGGCCAACTCGGTGCTCGGAGCGACGGCGCCCCAGGTCTCAGTCGCCGATGTCTTCGACGTCTTCTTCTCGCCCCAGCCCAGGCTCGATTACACAGGCTACGGCGCAGCCTGGGCACTTCCCTGGATAGCGGCCGGACTGCTGCACTGGATTCGACGGCTCCGACGAGTCGGAATCGGCGCGCTGGGCGTGCCGCTGCTCTGGATCGTCTGCCTGGCGCCTCCGTTTCTGGCCGTCCAGGAGCCGTTCGCGCCTCGACGGCTCCTGTTCCAGGAATCCGTGACGCCGATGCTGGCCGCTGCGGCAGTGGCGGCCACTGCGGCCGCGGCGCCTGCCAGCCTGCTGACCCGACTGGCTCCCTTCCTGGCCTGCATGGCCGCGTTCTTCACCAGCGCCGAACAGCTCTCGGGCCCGCTCGCGCACTTGCTCGACCAGCGCACGCAGACCTGGCAGGAACGCATCCTGCGCTACGGCGCAGGGCTCTCGCGGGAGTTCCCGGTTGCCGTTCCCCTCTTCGCCATCAGCTACCCGGACTTCGCCATGGTGCAGCCGGTGGCCCATGAGCTCTCGTTCCTGATGCGCCTCTACGACTTGCGGGAAATCCGGCCGGGATCGTCGCTGGCGCACAGGGGAGATGGCTCTAGAATCGCCTGGCATCGCCCCGAGGGCTTCCCCGAGGAGGTCGAAGACGACCTGCGGCGCTCGCTCGGCAACCTCTCACGGTGGACCCAGCGAACCCAGGTGCCGGCCGAGTTCCACTTGTGGCATGTCGGCGGCGATCGGCACGAGTATCTGCAGCGCGGACTGCGAAGGTCCGTCTACCGCGAGGCTCCAGGCGGATTCGCGGTCGACATCCAGGACGCGATCCCGCTGGACGCTCCCATCCCGGCCGACGCGAAGAAGGTCTCATGGTCGGGCTCGCTGTACTGTCCCGATACCGGCTGGTACGAGCTGCAGTCCGGTTGCGTCGCTCCGGTCCGCGTCGATATCGACGGCCGGCTCCTGCGCGAAGGCGAGGGGCGATGGAAAGCGGAGCGACTGCTGCACCGCGGCTACCATGAGCTCTCCGTGAGCTGGCTCGAGCCCGCGTATCCCGTCCGGCGGATGCTGGAGCTGAGCTGGCGCCAGCCGGGCCACACCGCGTCAACGCCGCTGAAGCCGCTCGACACCGTTCCGTTCCCGATCCGCTCACCGCTCTTCGCCGCGCCGCCGACAGTCGAGTCTCCCGCCAGCGACTCGCTCGTGTCGATCTGGACGCGCCCCAACTGGCGCGGCGAGGGGCGCTGCCGGGTGCGCGCGCGGGACGGCTGGGCAACCAGCCTCTCCGGAAGCCCCTTCGGACCGCTCTGGCGGCTGGCCGACGGGACGCAAGGCGCCGATCTCCCGGCGGACGACCGCCTTCAGCCCGCTCTGGGCTCGGCGCGCGCCGGCCCCAGGACCTTCGCCCAGCGGGACTTCCTCTGGCTCAAATCGGGAGGCTTCCGTATCTCGAGCCCGACCTCACGCGTCGTGCTGGCGCTCGACGCCGCGGGGATTCCCTTTGGCGAGCTCAGCCCGCCGCAGGGCTTCGTCGCGCCCGGCGCGCTGGCGGTCGACGAGCCGAGAGATCGTCTCTACGTCTCCGATCCCGGGACCTCCCACATTCACGTCTTCACGGTCGCCGGCCGGCACCTCCGGTCATTTCCGTCGCTGACCGCCCAGGCGCTGGCCGTCCTCCCCGGCGGTGACCTGGCGACCTACTCCCGCAGATTGGGCCGGCTGGCCATCTACAGCCCGGAAGGCGAGTGCCGGAGGCAATGGATGAGCCCGACCGTCTCCATCTTCGCCGACATCGCCGTCGACGCCCGGCTCGAGCGGCTGCTGGTGCTGGCCCCAGGCGAGGAACGCATCTACAGCTACGACTTCGGAGGCCGGCTGGCCGCGCTCCCCGCCGCCATCCCCCGCACCGATCCCTTGTTGCACCCCGACGACCACCCCCCCGTTCTGCGCGGTCTATGCGTCACCGAGGACGGCCTCCTGCTCGTCACAGGCCGCGCGACTCTGCAAGCGCTGCGTTGGGGGGGAGGGAGGGAGTGAGTAGCGAGTAGCGAGTAGTGAGTAGTGAGTAGTGAGTAGTGAGTAGGGCCAGAGCTTGCCGACCGGAGTGGGACCCGCGGTCGGCGCTTCACTCCTGACCCCTCAAAGCTCAAGCCTCACTTCTCAAGCCTCACTCCTCCCCCGTGCTATGCTGCGCCTCGATTCTCGCCATGCTGGGACGCGGTTTCGTTTATTCGCTGTTGGCGCTCTGGGCGCTGCTTTCGCTGTTCCCGTTGGTCTGGATGTTCCTGACGGCCTTCGTGAAGCCCGAGCTGGTCCGGACCACGGCGATTCTTCCGGTTTCGAGCTGGTCGGATCTGAGCCTGGAGAACTTCCGGATTCTCTGGAAGCACGCGCGGATGGGACGGTGGTTCGCCAACACGGTGGCCGTGTGCGGCGTGGCGACCGTGCTGCACGTGCTGTTCGACTCGATGGCCGGCTATGCTTTCGCGCGCAAGGAGTTCGCGGGCAGGAGCTTTCTCTTCTGGCTGGTCCTGGGCACGATGATGATCCCGGGGCAGGTCCTGATCGTCCCGATGTTTCTGCTGATGCGGAACCTGGGGCTGATCGACACGCTGGCCGCCGTGGCGCTGCCTTCGCTGTCGAGCCCGTTCGGCATTTTCATGATGCGGCAGTTCATGCTGGGGCTTCCCAGGGACCTGCTCGACGCTGCGCGGATCGACGGTGCCAGCGAGCTCGGCATCTACTGGCGAATCGTCGCGCCGCTGGCCGCGCCAGCGATGGCGACGCTGGCCATCTTCGTGTTCATGAGCAGCTGGAACGCCTTCATGTGGCCGCTGGTCGTCCTCTTCAGCGCCGACCACTACACGCTGGCCGTCGGGCTCGCCACGCTCCAGGGTAAACACACGGTCGACTACGGGCTTCTGATGGCGGGGGCCAGCGTCACGGCGGCGCCGATGATCGTCGCTTTCCTTTTCATGTCGCGCTACGTGGTGCGAGGCCTTTCCGCCGGAGCTCTGAAGGGATGACGGGCGAGCGCCCGATACTGGCCATCGAAGCCGGCGGCACCAAGACCGAGGCGATGCTGGCCAGGCCGGACGGAACGGTGCTGGCCCGCGCACGCGGCGGACCCGGCAATCTCCAGACGCGGGGAGTCGAAGGACTTTTCCTGGTCCTGCGGGAGCTATTCTCCGACCTGGCCGAGCAGGTGGGCCGGGAGTTCCTGGACCGCGTCGAAACCGTCTCGCTCGGGGTGGCCGGCGCCGATTCCGATTCCGACGATTCCCGCGTCCGCGAGGCGGTCCTGTCTACCGGCGTGAACGCCACCGTCATCGTAGCCAGCGACGCGCGCGCCACGCTCGCGGGTGCCTGCGGCGCCGAGGGCGTCCTGGTGATCGCCGGCACCGGCTCGATCGCCATCGGCCGTAACTCCGAAGGCCAGGAACGCCGCGCCGGCGGCTGGGGCCACGCCTTCGGGGATGAAGGCAGCGGCTACGACCTGGGCCGTCAGGCGCTCAGCTACACGACCCGCGTGCTGGACGGCCGCGCCCACCGCAGCCTTCTGGCCGAGAAAGTGCTCGAGTCCCTGGGCGTTGGGCTCGGCAGCGGCGCCCGCGCGGCGCTGCTCGGGCTGATCGGGCAAGTCGAGGCCATCGCCCGTCTGGCGCCCGTGGTGCTCTCGGCGGCCGAGGCGCGCGACCCCTTCGCGCGCGGCATCGTCGACGCCGCCGCTCGCGCCCTGGCCGAGATGGTGTCCGCCGTCGCCTCGCCCCTGGGTTTCGGCGCTTCACGATTCCCGATCGCGCTCTACGGCGGCCTGATGTCCAACGGCAGGTTCTATACCGAAAGGTTCCAGGAGATAGTTCGACTCCTCTGGCCTCGAGCGGAGGTGCGGCTGGCTCCGCAGGACGCCGGGCTGCGCGGCGCCTTCGAGCTGGCGCTGGCAGCCGCTGGCCGCAAGGCAGGCAGCCGTGGCTGACCGCACGCGCCAGAAGGCCCCACCTGGCCTGCGCATCACCGAGCGCTCCAATCCCCGAACGGCCCGCATCGACACGCTGGGAACCCTGGCCGTCGTCGAGCGCATCCAGGAGCAAGACGCCCTCGTCATCCCCGCGGTCGCCCGCCAGCGCCGCGCCATTGCCCGGTTGGTCGACCGCGTCGTGGCCGCCTTCCGGTCCGGCGGCAGGCTCTTCTACGTGGGCGCCGGGACCAGCGGCCGGCTGGGCGTGCTGGACGCCAGCGAGTGCCCGCCCACCTACAGCACGCCGCCCCACCTGGTTCAGGGCATCATCGCAGGCGGTGACACCGCCCTGAGAACCTCGGTCGAAGGCGCCGAGGACGATCCCGACGCGGCCCGCCGGGAGCTCGAGTCGCGCAAGCTCGGAGGCGCAGACGTCGTCGTGGGCATCGCCGCCAGCGGCAGCACGCCGTTCGTCCGCGGGGCGCTCCAGGCCGCGCGCGCGCGCGGGGCCTTCGCGGCCCTCGTCACGTGCAACCCGAGGGCAGAGCTCGCGGCCCTGGCCGACCTGGTCATCGCCCCGGCCGTTGGCCCGGAGGTGATCGCCGGCTCCACGAGGATGAAGGCAGGCACCGCGACGAAGCTGGTCCTGAACACCATCACGACCGCGGCAATGATCCGCTGGGGCAAAGTCTTCGGAAACCGCATGGTCGACGTCAAGCCGGCCTGTGCCAAGCTGGTCGAGCGCGCCACGCGCCTGGTCTGCGAGCTCGCCGAGGTCTCCCGGGAACGCGCCCTCGAGCTGCTCGGCGCCAGCGCAGGCCGGGTCAAGGTGGCGGTCGTGATGCAGAGGCGAGGAGTCGCGCAGGCGGAGGCCGAGGCGCTGCTGGAACAGTCGGAAGGGCTGCTGCACCGGGCGCTGGCCTCTTCGGGCGCAAGCCGCGGCAGCTCTCCGGGCAAGGGCCGGCCGGCGGCGCGGAAACGGAGTCGAAAGTCATCTTGAGTCTGGAGGTCACGATGCTCAGGTCACTCACCACCCTTGCTTGCGTGGCAGCCGCCGTCGCAGGGCCGCTCGGCGCGATCGACCGGGCGCCGCTGCCGTACTTCGATCCGGCCCGGCCCCGAACAGGAAGCGGCCCCGAGCGCGTTTCACAGATCGCGTTTCCGCTGGTGCTGCGCATCGGCTTGATGGAGAAGCAGGAGACGGTCCAGCTCACGGCGCCGACAGCGTTCGCCATCCGTCAGGGCGACCAGCGCACCGACGCGGCCGCCGGCCAGAAGTGGACCTTCCGGCTGCGCGAGGCGCAAGCGGCGGAGGTCGAGTACGCCGCGGCGGTCAGGACCTTCGAATGGGCCGACCGCGACGCGGCCGAGCGCGATGCGGCCTCCTGGATTGCCCGCGGGTACGCCGGCGCGCGCATCGTGGCGGCCGGGTCGCGCATGCTCGACGGCAGCTCGGTCGTCCACGACAACCGGCGTTACTTCGTGGCCGTCGCCTCGTCGGTCGACCGCGCTGTCACGGAGGCGACCATGCGCGCGCTGACCGCCGCGGGCGAGCGCCCGTTCATGCTCGAGAAAATGCTCCAGGAGCCCCAGGGCCTCATCGAAGCCGCAGGCCCCGACGGCCGCCTGGTCCTGGGGCGCGGCCCCTTCGAGATCGTCCCTTCGGGCGACCGCGTGCGGGTTTTCCAGGTCGAGCACGACATCGGTTACCCATGGTATGGGCGTGAGGATCGAGAGTACGCCGGCACGATCGTCGTGATGGTCGACCGCTGGGGCAAGCTCGTCGCCATCAACCGGGTGGAGCTCGAGAAGTACTTGAAGGGCGTGGTCCCCTGCGAGATCGAAAACGACGCGCCGCTGGAGGCGCAGAAGGTGCAGGCCGTCGCCGCACGAGGCGAGGCGCTGGCCGGCTACGGCATCCGCCACCCTGCCGATCCCTACGACTTCGAGGCCTCCCAGAAGGACCAGCAATACGCCGGCCTGGGCCGCGAAACGGCGCTGGCGACGCGCGCGGTGGTCGAGACCAAGGGCGCCGTCCTCAAGGGCGGCGAGAAGATCGCCGAGACGGTCTACGCCGCCAACTGCGGCGGCCACACGGAGGACAATGACGCGGTCTGGACTTCGCCCGCCGACCCGCATCTCAGGGCCGTCGCCGACGGACCGCCCGGCGCGGTCCCCAGCCCGGTGACGGAAGCCGACCTGGCCAGTTACCTCAAAGGCTCCCCCGACGCCTTTTGCCGCGATCCGCGCGACTTGCCGACCAACAAGTTCCGCTGGAAGGTCACGCTGACGGCGGCGGCGCTCGACGAGCTGGTCCGCAAGGCGGGCCACAAGGTCGGTCGCGTGAAGGCACTGGTGCCGCTGGCCCGCGGGCGCTCAGGCCGGCTCCGCAGCCTGAGAATCGTCGGCGACCAGGCAGAGGCACGCGTCGACAAGGAGCTGCCGATCCGCCAGCTGCTGGGCGGGCTGCGGTCCGCCCTCTTCGTCGTCGAGACGGCAGGCGCTCGCGCCGATCGCCCGACCAGCTTCAGCTTCATCGGAGGCGGCTGGGGCCACGGCGTGGGCATGTGCCAGATGGGCGCTCGCGGCCGCGCGCTGGCCGGACAGGGTCACGAGCAGATCCTGACGCACTACTTCACAGGCACTGCCATTCGCAGGCTCTACCGCTGAAGGCCCAGGTTGCCCGTCCTCACCGGCCTCGACGCCTGGCTCGCACGTCCGCCCGCCGCCCTCGCCGGCGCGCGGCTCGGGCTGGCAGCCAACCTCTCGGCCACCGACGGCTCGGGGCGCCCCGCGGCCCGGGCGCTCCTGGAGGCGGGCTCGCAAGTCGTCCGGATCTTCGCGCCCGAGCATGGCCATGACCTCAGCTTCCACGAGGGCGAACGGTTCGGCGATTCCCGGCTAGCAGGTCCCGCGATTCCGATCGTCGCCTTCTACGGCGAGGGCCTCGCGCTGACCGAGGAGTCGGTGCGGGGGCTCGACGCGCTCGTCTTCGATCTCCCCAACGTCGGCCTCCGATGCCACACCTACCTGGCGAACCTCGTGGAGACCCTGGAGCTCTCCCATCGACTGCGCTTCCCGGTGGCGATCCTCGACCGGCCGATCGCGCTCGGCGGTCTCGAGCTCGAGGGGCCCGCCGCCGTGCTCTCGCCCACGACCGACGTGGCGCCGGTGCCGGTGCCGTTCCGCCACGCGATGACCTGGCTCGAGCTGGCACGCTGGATCGTCCGGCACCGCAAGCTCTCGCCCATCGTCCACGAGGTGCCAATGACCGGCTGGCAGCGCCCGATGTGGCACGACGCGACGGGACTGCCATGGTGGCCGCCCAGCCCGAACCTGCCCCGCTTCGAGAGCGCCGTGGCCTACGCCGCCACCGTGCTGCTGGAAGGAACCAACGTCTCCGAGGGGCGAGGCACCCAGAGCCCCTTCGAGCTCTTCGGAGCGCCGTGGCTCTCGCCCGATCGACTGCGGGGCGCCCTGGAGGAGTCCGGCCTCGAGGGCGTCGGGTTCGAGCCCGCGCGCTTCGTTCCTACCCGCTCCAAGCATACCGGGACGGCATGCGAGGGGCTGACGTTGCGCGTGCTGGACCGAAGCCGCTTCCGCCCGCTGGCCACCGGCGCTGCCATCCTGGCCGCCCTCGCCCGGCTCTGGCCGGACCGGCTCGAGTGGCCTTCCAACACCCGAACGGGGATTCATTTCATCGATCGACTCCTGGGCACCGCCGAGCTGCGGCAGGCTATCGGCGCCGGCCGGCCGGTGCGCGAGGTCTTCGCACGGTTCGAGGAGTCCGCCTCGCGGTTCGCCCGGGAACGCAATGAGTGCCTGATCTACGGCCGCGAAGAGGAGACAGCGTCATGTCCAGCGAAGCCCTGAGACGCAAGCTCGGAAAGATCTTCATGTTCGGGTTCCAGGGCAGCGAGCCGCCCGAGACGCTCGGCCGGTTCTTCGACCAGTGGGGCCTATCAGGCGTCATCGTCTTCACGCGCAACGCGTCCTCGGGAGCCGCGATGCGCACTCTGATCGAGCACGTTCGGGCGCGCGCTGCTCGCCCCATCCTGGTCGCCATCGACCACGAGGGCGGCCCGGTGCTTCGCCTGTCGTCGGGCGTGAGCCAGCTCCCGTCGGCGATGGGCCTGGCAGCGACGGGCGATCCGGCCAACGCTCGCCTGGCGGGCCGGATCGCGGGGCTGGAGCTGTCGGCGCTCGGGGTCGACATCAACCTGGCGCCGGTCCTGGACGTCAACTCCAACCCCGACAACCCGGGGATCGGGCTCAGGAGCTTCGGCGAGACTGCCGAGGCCGTGGCGCGATTCGCGCTGCCGTACCTGGAAGGGCTGCAGTCGGCGGGCGTCTCGGGGACCGCCAAGCACTTCCCGGGCAAGGGCTCGGCCTCGCTCGATGCGCACTTCGATCTGCCGCTCATCTCGCGCAAGGAGCCGGAGCTCAGGCGCCAGGACTTTCCACCATTCATCGAGGCGGTGCGAGCGGACATCGACTGCTTCATGGGCAGCCACACCGTCTACCAGGCGTTCGGCGACGACGTGCCAGGGACGCTGTCGCGGCGGGTGATGACGGGGCTGCTACGTGAGGAGATGGGGTTCCGCGGGGTGCTCATCACCGACGACCTCGAGATGGGCGCCATCCGGGACCATTTCGGATTCGAGCGCGCGATCAAGTCCTCTTTTCTCGCCGGGGCCGATCTCCTTCTCATCTGCCACGATGCGGCCAAGCAGCAAGCTGCCCTGGAGCTGATGGAGCGGGCCGTTGAGACTGGCGAGATCCCCGAGGCCAGGGTGGACGAATCGGTGGCGCGGGTGGAGCGGCTGCTGGCCAAGCACGTGAGCCGCAAGACCTCCGAACCGCTGGAGGCGCTGGTGGCCCGACACGACGCGCCGGTACGGCGGCTCTGGGCGGAATCGGTCTGCCTGGTGCGCGATCCGGGGGCGCTCCTGCCGCTCACGGCCTTCGCGAGCGCGGCCGCCTTTTTCCCGGTGCTGGCGGAGCTCAGTCCCGTCGAGGAAAGCTCCGGGAGCGACCCGGCGCTGGCCGCAACCCTGGCCGCCCGGCTGCCCGCGCTGGGCACGATGAGCTTCGCGCCGAAGAGGACCGCGGACCTGACGCGGGCGCGGCAGCTCGCCTCGGAGTCGGAGGTGTCGATCTTCTTTTCCTACAACGCCCACGTCGATCCCGAGCAGGCCGCGTTGCTCGCTGCCGTCCGAGACGCCAGCCGCCGATTGGTGCTGGTAGCGCTGCGGAACCCGTACGACCTGCGGCTGGCCCGCCCGGGCGACACCGCTCTGGCGACCCTGGGCTTCCGTCCGGGAGTGCTGGCGGTCGCGGCGGGCGTCTTGCTGGGAGAGCTCTCGGTCACGGGCCGGTTGCCCGCGGCGATCGGGTGAGGATGGTCGCGCCGAGCCCGGCCGGTGCTGCAATCTCCCGTTGGACCGCGGCCGCCGGTGCGCCTAGACTGCTCCCGATGGTCCCTGAAGGTCGACATCCACCCGAAGCCCGAACGGGAGTCTCCGACTTCCTGCCGTTCGCCGAGCGGCGACGCGCCATGGTGGAGCGGCAGATCCGGGCCCGGGGGCTACGCACGCCGGCAGTGCTCGAGGCGATGGCCGCGGTGCCGAGACACCTCTTCGTCGACGAGAGCTACATCGCCCAGGCCTACGAAGACCATCCGCTGCCTATCGGGCACGGCCAGACCATCTCACAACCGTACATGGTCGCTCTGCTGGCCGATGCGCTGGGGCCGGGCCCGGGCGACCGGGTGCTCGACATCGGCACGGGCTCGGGCTACCAGTGTGCCGTGCTCGGGCGGATGGCGCCGTGGGTGGTTTCGGTGGAGCTGGTCGGTGGGCTGGCCTCGAGCGCGGCGTGCGTGCTGCGGCGGCTGGGCTACGCCAACGTCGCCTGCATCGTGGGCGACGGCTCGACCTGCGGCTTCCTGAGGACACACTTCGATTGCATCGGTGTCGCCGCGGCCGCCCCCGAGATCCCGGCCGTCTACTGCGACCTTCTCGCCGAAGGGGGCCGGCTGGTCCTGCCCGTGGGCAGCCCCGGACTGCAGCAACTCCTGCGGGTGCGCCGGCTGGGCGGCCGATTCATCGAGGAGTCCCTGACCAGCTGCGTCTACGTCCCGCTCAGGGGCGCCGGCGCGGGCGGACGATCGGACCGGTTCGATTGACGCGTCCCGCTCCTCGGCCGCTCCCCTGGCTCGTCGCCACTTTTCTGGGGCTGTACGGCCTCTTTGCCGGCGGCCACCTGTACACAGGCGACGCGGCGACCGTGCAGGCGACCGCGCGCTCGGTGCTTTCGGGCCAGGGGTTCGCCATCGATTTCGACCGGGCGTACGGCGGCGCCTACGGACCCGACGGCAAGTTCTACGGCCAGTACGGCCTGGGGGCCGTCCTCTCGGGCCTGGTGCCCGCGGCCGCGGGCGAGCTTTTGGCCGGCCTGCTGCCGGGCGGGCCGGAATCGACCCGGCTCTTGCGCCAGCTTCCGGCCGCGCTCTGGAACATCCCGTTCGCCGCGGCCGCTGTCGGGCTCGTCTTCGCCTGCGCCGGGCTGCTGGGAATGCGTCCGACGACGGCGCTGGCCGTGGCCTGTAGCGCAGGGGTGGGGACGATGCTCTGGCCGTACGCGGCGCGCGATTTCACGGAACCGCAGGTCGCCTGCTTCCTGCTGCTGGCCTACCACGAGTTGCTTCGCCTGGAGCGGAGCGGCCGGGAGGGTTGCGCTGTCTCGGCCGGCGCTGCGCTGGGATGGGCGCTCTTGACGAAGGTCTACGTCGTCGTGCTGGCGCCGCTCTTCGTCTTCGAGGCGTGGCGGCGCGGGGGCGGCCGGCCGCTGCGAACCGCTGTGCTCTTCTCGACACCGCTGGGCGTGGCGGCGGCGGCCATCGCGTGGTACAACCTCCATCGTTTCGGCAGCCCGTTCGTGACGGGCTACGCGAGCCAGGTGCAGAACACTCACATTCCCTTCTGGATCGGAGCCTTCGGATTGCTGCTCTCGGCCGGGAAATCGGTCTTTCTCTACAACCCGCCCCTCCTGGCCGCGGCGACCGGCGCCCCGGCTTTCCACCGCCGGGCAGCGGGCGATTCGCGCTTCATCTGGCTGCTGGCGGCCGTGCATGTCGCCTTTTTCAGCATCCAGCAGAACTGGGACGGCGACTGGGCCTGGGGCCCGCGTTATCTCCTGCCGGCGATCCCCTTCACGATGCTGGCTGCAGGCGCGCTGCTCGAATCGGGGGCACGAACCCTGCTCTGGCGGCTGACGCTGGCCGCCGGCCTGGCAGTGCAGTTTCTGGGCCTGGCCGTCGATCCGAACGACTGGGTCCGGTACCTGGAGGCCCACAAGCGCGAGCTCGGCGACTACCTGCCCGGCTATCCCACCAAGCGCTACGTCCCGCTCCACCAGCACCACTGGAACCCGGATCTCTCCCCGCTCCGCGGCCATTGGTTCCTGCTGCGTTCGACGCTGTACCCGGCAAGCGCCGGCTCCTTCGTGCTGCATTCGTCCGCCGAGGAGTGGAACGATGAAAAAGGTCATGTTTTGCTGCCGCTGGTCGACCTGGGGCCGGCCGGCAAGCACGCGGGGAGCCTCGACTTCTGGTTTGCGAGCTTGCCTCGGCTGATGGAGCCGGGGCAGGCCGCGGCGCCGCTTTCGGCCATGGGCATCGGCTGCCTCGCGCTTGTCTGCCTGGGGCTACCCAGACTCGCGAGGAGCTGGAGGCTTCTGGCGAGAGCCGAGGCCACGGCCGATGCGGAGGCCCGGACGTGAAGCTCTCGATTGTGATGCCCGTCTTCAACGAGGCGGCCACCATTGCCGAGATCGTCGGCCGCGTCATGCGGCTGCCGATCGACAAGGAGCTGATCGCCGTCGACGACGGCTCCTCCGACGGGACGCGCCAGATCCTCGAGTCGCTGGCCCAGCCCGGACTGAAGGTGGTCTGCCTGGAGACGAACCAGGGCAAGGGCAGCGCCATCCGCGCCGCACTTCCGCATGTCTCGGGAGATGTCGTGGCGGTGCAGGACGCCGACCTGGAGTACGACCCGGAGAACCTGCCGGAGCTGATGGCGCCGATCGCAGCGGGCAAAGCCAAGGTCGTTTACGGCACCCGTTTTCACCCCGGCAACACGATCCCCTACACGCGCTTCAAGATCGCGGCCCGGCTGCTCTCGCTCTTCACCAACCTGCTCTTCCCCGGCGCCGGAGTGACGGACGAGGCGACCTGCTACAAGCTGGTCCGCACGGACCTCTTGCGATCGCTCGGGCTCGAGTGCCGGCGTTTCGAGTTCTGCCCCGAAGTGACAGCGAAGGTCCTGCGCCGTGGCGAGCGCATCGTCGAAGTGCCGATTCGCTACCGCCCCCGCACGGTCGACGAGGGGAAGAAGATCCGCTGGATGGACGGCATCGAGGCCTTCTGGACGTTGCTTCGCTACCGGCTGTTCTGAACGCCCCCCACTTGACGTTCCCTGGGCCGTCCCTATAATTCTGGCCGACCGTTTCAGGCCATGAATTCCATGATCAAGCGAGGCGCAGCAGCTCTGGGGCTGGTGCTCGCCTGCGCGGCCGTCGCGCCGCTGCCGGCGGGCGAAGCGGGTGCGGGCCTCCGAAGGGGTGGTCTGGTGCGGGGGCTGTTCGGACTTTCGAAAGAGGAAGTGGAGACCTTCGACTTCTCCCGCCGGGCCATCGACGGGACTCTGGCGTGGCGAATCCGGCGGACCGATCGGGAGCTGCTGAAGCTGCTGCGGCAGCGCGCCAAGTTCGTGCTCCAGAACGGGCCGGATGCAATGTCGTCCTGGAATGCGCGCATCGTGATCGGGATCACGGACCAGATGGGCCTGGGGGATGGAGAGCCGCCGGCCCCACCGCCACCGCCCGAGCCGCCGCCGGACCCGCCGCCGCCCGAGCCGCCGCCACCGCCGGACCCGCCACCGCCGCCTGAGCCACCGCCCCCACCCCCAGGACCTCCGCCGCCGGCGCCGCCGCCACCGCCGCCGGGCACCAGCACGCTGATCGTCCCGGGCGAACCGGATCGCTCGCCGCTGGTCCTCCGAGTCGAGGGCAAGCTCCAGCCCGGAATGCCGCTAGCCCGCCCGCTGCCGCCCGACAAGGCGCGGCTTTTCCGGCAGTGGGTGCGCGCCGGCGCCTCGGAGCAGCAGTTCCGCGCACAGATCGCGCCGGTGATCGCCAAGAACTGCGTCTTCTGCCACAGCCGCTCGACCCCGAGCGCCCGGCTGTCGCTGGAGAGCTGGGCCGACGTCAAGAGCCGCATCGGCGGCCGGTTGGCCCGAGCCGATTGAACGGCGGCTCGTCGGGCGCTCGCGGTCTCGATCCGGCCAGCGATCCGGCGGTGGGCCGTTGCGCTGACATGCCCGCGCAGTGTATACTTCGCGGGCTTTCCAGAGCTTTCATCCGCGCCGGCGGCAAAACCGGTCAAAGAGCGCAAGGAGTACGGTGGGCATATGGCTCAAGAGAAGATGTTCGAGTTCGACGCGGTTGAGCAGGTGGCCGACATCAAGGTCATCGGCGTCGGTGGCGGCGGGTCCAACGCCGTCAACCGGATGATCGAGGCCGGCTTGCCCGGTGTGGAGTTCATCGCGACGAACACCGACGCGCAGGCGCTGGTCCTCTCGGACGCCAAGATCCGCATCCAGATAGGCGACAAGCTCACCAAGGGGCTGGGCGCGGGCGCCAACCACGAGATCGGCAAGAAGGCCGCCGAGGAAGATCGCGACAAGATCGCCGAGTCGCTCAGCGGCGCCGACATGGTCTTCATCACCGCCGGCATGGGCGGCGGCACCGGTACAGGCGCCGGCCCCATCATCGCCGAAGTCGCCAAGGAGCTCGGCGCACTGACGGTTGCCGTCGTCACCAAGCCGTTCAGCTTCGAAGGCCGCAAGCGAATGTCCACCGCCGAGATCGGCATCAAGAACCTCAAGGAGAAGGTCGACAGCCTCATCGTCGTCCCCAACGACCGGTTGCTCCAGATCGCCGACAGCGACACCTCCATCCTCGAGGGCTTCCGCAAGGCCGATGACGTGCTGCGCCAGGGCGTGCAGGGCATCACCGACCTGATCACGGTCCCGGGCCTGATCAACCTCGACTTCGCCGACGTGAAGACCATCATGGCCGGTAGCGGCTCTGCCCTGATGGGCATCGGCCGAGCCAGCGGCGAGAACCGCGCCGTCCACGCCGCGCAGGAGGCCATCTCCAGCCCGCTGCTGGAAGCGACCATCAGCGGTGCCACGGGCCTGCTCATCAACATCACCGGCGGCCCCAACCTGGGCATCCTGGAGGTCAACCAGGCCAGCGAGATCATCAGCGAAGCGGCCGACCCGGACGCAGAGATCATCTTCGGCACAGCCATCAACCCGGAGATGAAGGACGAGATCAAGATCGTCGTCATCGCCACCGGCTTCGCCAAGGACGGCTACGCAACGACCCGGCCCGGCCGGTCGAGCGTGACGCCGATCAGCGCCGTGCCCTCTTCCCACCAGGGCCCGTCGCGACACCAGCAGCAGGCCGAGCAGATGAAGCCCGCGACGCTCTCCCCAGCCGTGGCCGACGACCTCGACATCCCCAGCTTCCTGCGCAAGCGCCGCTAGGCTCGCTTTAGCCCGGCCGCACTCGCCTGGCCGTCCCGAGGAGTCCGCGGAGTGGACGCCGATCGCAGCCGCCGCCTGTTCTTCGCGCTGGCGATCTGCCTCGGACTGGCAACACTGCACCTGGCGGGCAACATCGCCTGGTTCCGGCTGGACCGAGGAATTCCGGCCGCCGATGACGCCCACCATCGGCGGCTGGCGTTGGAGTACGAGCGGCTGCTGCTCGAGACTGCCGACGCCCCGGGGCTTCTCGAGCGAATCAGCGCCCGGGAGGTCGCCTATCCGCCGTTGTCCCACCTCGTGGCGGCGGCCTGCCGCATGCTGCTGCCGATCGGCCGCGATTGGATCGGGCTGGCCGGCTGCTTCTGGCTGGCGCTTCTGCTGCTGGGCGCCTACGGGCTGGCTGAACGGCTCGGCGGTCGGGGCTCGGGGCCGGCGACCGCCGTCCTTCTGGCGTCCTTCCCGATGGTCTACATCCAGACGCGTTACTCGATGCTGGAGCTGCCAGTGGCAGCACTGGCGGCGCTGGCGACGCTCTTCCTGGTGCGCTCGGGAGGATTGCAGAGAAGCGCCGAAGCGGCCGGCTTCGGAATCGTCGCGGGCCTGGGAATGCTGACGAAGTTCACGTTTCCCATCTTCGTGGCGAGCCCGCTGGCAATGACGGCGTGGACCGCCGCCCGCGCCCGCGGCCGCCGGCGATCCCGCGCCCTGCGGTTTGCAGGAAACCTGGCGCTGGCGGGGCTCGTCGCGCTGGCCATCTCGTCCTGGTGGTACGCGAGCCGATGGGAGGAGCGGGGGAACTGGCTGCGACGTTCCGGGTCGCTCGGCGAGCAGTCGTATCCGACCTCGTGGCGCGATCCGCTCGGGGCGGCCTACTACCTCATGGCGGTGACGGCCTACCCGGGGATGCTCCCCTACCTGGCCGCCGCTGCGGCGGGCGCTTGGGCGATGGCCAGGCGGCGGCACCCTGCGCTGGGCCACTTGCTCGCATTCGTGGCCGTTCCGTGGCTCGCACTCACGCTCATCCGGATCAAGTGGGGCGACTACTTCCTCGCCGCGCTCTGGCCGCTGGCGCTGCTCGCGACAATTGGATTCGAAAGAGTGTTCAGAGCCAGCGACGCCGACGAGTCCATTTCGAGCGCGCCAGGGAAGTCGATGGCCCTGCTGGGCGCCTGCATGCTGGGGGCCGTGCTCTGGTGGCTGACCGGCTTCGGCATCGACTTGAAGCTGCCTCCCGAAAGGCAGCCGTGGCCGCTGGCGTCGAACTTGATGCTCGGGCCGATGCGATTGCTGAAAGCGCGCGTCCTGGGCATCGGGGAGCACTCGGACTCCGGGTTCTACAAGGAGGACTGGTGGGGCTACACCGGCATCCCCTATCCGCTCGACGCCGTCCTCGATGCCGTCGCCGCCTGCCCGGACGGGGCCCTGGTCGGCCTGCAGGGCGACACCATGCTCTTCGCCGACCGGGAGACCTTCGCCTGGGCCGGCTTCCGGGCCGACCTCACCCAGCGATTCGTAGGCCTCGAGGAGACCACCGCCTACAACCCCGAGGAGCTCCAAGGTCTGGTCCTCCACCGCGCGGGCCCCGAGCTGCCTCCGGTCGCTTCGTTTGCCGAACTGGCCCAGGCCGCCCCCGAGATTCCCTCACCGCTTCCCGGGAACCTCACCCGAGTGCCCTTCTACCGGCTCGCCCTCATCCCGTCCCACAGCTGCACAATCCACGTCTACCGCAGGGACGAACCCCAGGGCCTCCTTCCCGCCCCGCCCGGCCACGTCCGCTGAATCGGAAAAACGGGGACACACGACCTATTTTTTCAAAATAGGTCGTGTGTCCCCGATTTTCCTTGCTCGAGGTTGTTCGTCGCCGGCGTTCTTGGTAATCTCGGTCACATGACCGTCGAAGAGACTCTAGCGGCACTGCGGCAAGCCTTCACCGACGAGCTCGAACAGCTCTGGCGCAATGCCCCCGACCTGAGTGCGCTCGATTCGCCCAGGGCAAAGGCGCTGGCGGCGCACCATCGCGACTACACCGAGCAGCACACGGCGATGTTCCTGAACGAGATCGCCAGCCTCTCGGTTCTGTATCGCCACCTGCTCGACGAGGAGTCGGGGCACGCCCTGAAGGCCGCGCGCGTCCATGCCGAGCTGACCGGCGCCCCAGTCCCGCCGGAAGACGACCTGGGCGGCCCTGGGCCGACAGCGACGCCCGCACCGGCCACGCCGCCGGCCGCAACGATGCCGCCCGGCCTGGCTGCCGCCGGGCCGCCCGTCAGCCACGCCGCCGCTGCTTCCGCCACGCCCCCGATCGGCCTGACCGTGGGAAGCCTTCGAGGCATTCCCCAACCCGAAGGAGACGACGAATGAACCCAGGACAGAACTTCCTCGCCCACTTTGAGAACCCCTTCACCGCGGAGGAGTGGAAGCTCTTCGTCGACACCGTCACGGCCGTCGCGACCCGGAGACTGGTGGGCCGTCGATTCCTCGACGTGTTCGGCCCCCTGGGGCCGGGCGTGCAGTCGGTGATGGTCGAAACGTACAAGGGCGCCGCGCCGGGCAGCAGTGACGTCCTGGGCGAAGAGCAGCCGGGAACCGTCTTCGCCGACACGCGCCAGCAGCGGATGATCCCGATCATCTACAAGGACTTCATGGTCCACTGGCGGGACATCGAGACGGCCCGCCAGCTCGGCAGCCCTCTCGATACGTCGGCTGCTGCGGGCGCCGCGGCCTTCTGCGCCTTCAAGGAAGACGACCTGGTCTTCTACGGAGATCCGAAGCTCAAGGAGCCCGGCCTGATGACCGTGTCCGGCAATCACACGCTCGAGATGCGCGATTGGAACATCCCGGGCAACGGTTTCCTGGACGTCGTCCGGGCCACCGAGGACTTGCTGGCGTCCGGACACTACGGGCCGTACGCCGTGGTCCTTCCGCCGAAGCGCTTCGCCCAGCTGCACCGGATCTACCAGTCGACGGGCGTGCTCGAGATCGAGAACGTTCGCCAGCTCGTCACCGACGGGGTCTTCCAGTCCAACGCCCTCCGCGGCGACGAGGGCTTTGTGCTCTCCACCGGCCGCGAGAATGTGGACCTGGCCCTCTCGATGGACTTCCAGGTCGCTTACCTGGGCGCCGAGCGGATGAACCACCCGTGCCGCGTCCTGGAGTGTGTCCTGCCCCGCATCAAGCATCCCGATGCCATCTGCCGGCTCGTCGGCGCCGGCGACGGGCGTAAGAAGAAGTAGTGAGTAGCGAGTAGTGAGTAGCGAGTAGAAAGACGCGAGCCATCAGCGCGACGCGCGCTTCGATCGGAACTGCATCCCACTTCCAGACACCCGTCTTGCTCCGGCCCTCCCGAAGGTCCAGCACTCACCCCGCCTACTCAAACCGCTCGGGCCGAGCCCTTCGGCGACCTCAGGGCATGCTCGTCGAAGCCCAGTATCGAAGCGGCTATGGTCCCTCGACAGGCTCGGGGCGATCGCTCCCAGGGAGTCTGTTCACAGCCTCTCGCTACTCACTACTCACTACTCACTACTCCCCGATCCCCCCACCTCGTCCCGGTCTTGAGCGGAACGCCGTCGCGATCCATGCCTCGCAGGGCGAGAATGCGCGTCACCATCAGGTCGAGCAGGTCGAGCAAATGACCGAATCGCTCCGGCCTGTCCTCGACCTGGGACAGGAGCAGCGCCACGGCTTCCAGCGTCGACAAATGGCCCGGCTGGGCCTGCCGCCGAATCCGGTACATCGAGTCGTTCTGCGGCCTGAGCGTCACCGCGGGCAGCCCCTCCAGCCATTTGCGCCGGTGGCGCATCCGGCGAACCTGCCGCCAGCTTCCGTCCAGGAAGAGGAAGGCCGGAACGAAGGAGCCATCGAGCGCCCCCGAAGCTCGGAGCTCGGCTGGCTCGGGCACTGCCTCGTGAGGCAGCACGATGAAGGTGCGGACACCCGGATCGCTCAGCACCGACTCTAGCTCGCGCTCGTCGGATTCGTCCTCCTTGATGTAGAGCCGGGCGTTCGGGAGCGCCAGGTCGGCGATCTTCGCCGTGGCCGAAGGGCGCCACATCTCCGACGGGTGCTGCAGGATGAGGATGCGACAGCGAGTCTCGATGGGCACGATGCTGGCGCAGTAGCAAACGCGCGGGTTCTTCAGACATCGCCGGCACTTGGCGGCGTGCTTCTCGGCTGGCGTCAGGACCTGGCCCGACCCGATCGAACAGGCGGGCCCGACCGGCTTCATCGAGTCGTGGCCGTCGTCTTGGCCGAGCCCGCCACTCCCAGTACGGCATCGACGACTCCCAGCACCGGACGTGCAACGGCGCCGGCGGTGTCGACGACGGACGACACGGCCCGCGCCGCTTCGACCGAGCCCGCATAGGCCCCCGCCTGGCGCGCCGCTTCCTTCAGCGCCGCGTTCGGCACCCGCTCCGCGATGGCTCCGAGCGCCTGGACGCAGGAGTCGCGGATTGCAGGATCTCGCGCCCCTTCACCGAGCGCTTCCACCGCCTCACGCGTTCCGGACGCTCCGAGCGCCGCCGCCAGCTGCCGTTTCAGCACCGGGTCCGCACCCTTGCGAAACTCGGCGAGCACCGTCTTCAACAGCTCCGGCGAGCTCTCCGACCAGTCCGAGGACTCGCCCACGGCCTTCAACAGCGACGCCCCCGCCTGCTTGAGCCGAGGGTCATTGGCGCCCAGGAACTCCATCACGAACGGCAGTGCGCGCTCCCCCATTCGCGCCAGATGGGCCAGCGCCAGCCGCTCGAGAGACGGCATGTGCCGCACCGCCAGCGCGCTCAGCGTCGCATGAAACGCCAGCAGCAACAGCCCTCCGCAGAGCACCAAGTACGGCGCCCCCGCCCGCAACCCACGAATCGTCATGCCAGCCAGGACACCGCAGGGGAGGGATGAGAGGCTGTGAAGTAATCGGGAGTGGACTTGTGGTTTCCCGGGAGCGG